>NZ_JAIWJX010000002.1:2488432-3110540 GCF_023149135.1 Fictibacillus marinisediminis
CTATCATACATGAACACTTTGTATATCACAAAACCCTTCATACCAGGAAACAAACCTGACATGAAGGGTATAGGCCTGCGCTTATTATGCGTAGGAATGAAGACCGGATATCACAAGGTTAACCGCAACAAGGTTAAACATGATGATGACGAATCCGATGACGCAGAGCCAGGCAGACTTCTCGCCATGCCAGCCTCTTGAAAGCCGAAAATGCAGATAGGCCGCATAGAACAAGAAAGTGATCAGTGCCCATACTTCTTTTGGATCCCATCCCCAGAACCTTGTCCATGCCTGCTGTGCCCAGATCATCGCAAAAATGAGTGCGCCAAGTGTGAAAACAGGAAAACCGATGGCAACAGAACGATAGCTGATCTCATCAACAAGATCCGGTTTAAGATTCATAAGTTTTGGCTGAATGGCTGCGGCGATCCGCTTTCTTAAGATCAGCCGGATGATGCCATAAAGTACTCCGCCCATGAGCAGGGACCAGATGAATGTGTTAAATTTCTTTGGTGCTTCATCACCATTCATCCAGGATGGAGATTTCAGTAGCGGTCCGAAATGATTGTCTGTCTGTGTTCCGTTTGGAGGGCCTACGAGAGCCGGCACATTGTACGTCAACTCCGTTTTTTGATCCCTCTTGTCCGTCCAATCAAACTTCGTCTCATAGCCGGCTGCTGAAGAAATCGCACTTACAAGAACGAAACCGAGTACACACAAGAGCAGATACATAATGATCTCAAGCATCTTTGTCTTTTTGGATGAAATGCTCTGATCAACCACGCGAATCAGGTAGATGAACCCTGCCGCAAATGAGATGGACAGGATGCCTTCGCCGAGGGCTGCAGTCGTTACGTGTATTTTCAGCCAATCACTTTGAAGTGCCGGAATGAGCGGTGCGATATCTTTCGGGAACATGCTGCCATATGCGATGACCAGCAGGGCGATCGGCATCGCGAACACCCCAAGGGCATTTGTTCTGTAAATGCCATATAAAAGGATGAAAGCAAACACCATCATCATCCCAAAGAAAGTAGTGAATTCAAACAGGTTGCTGACCGGTGCATGACCGCTCGCGATCCATCGCGTAACGAAATATCCAAGCTGCGAGATGAAGCCCAGAATGGAAAGTACATACCCAGTTCTTCCCCATTTCTTAGTATAGGCTGCTTTTTCCTTTCCTTTTTTGTCAGAAAGAGACATGGCAAAGACAGCTGTTGCGATTAAATAAATAATAAATGCAATATAAAGCAAATTACTGCTAAGTTGAGCCATAATAACCTCCAGTCAGGGCTTAAGCGCTTTTTTCGTCACTTTGGTCAACAGGCATGACCAGCCCGGATTCCTCCGAAATGGCCTGCATTTCTTTTTTCAGGCCAAACCAGTTTTTATTCGTATGGGCAGCAATCCATAATTGCCCGTTTTTCTGCTGAATCCAAATTCTGCGGTGATTCCAGTACAGTCCCTGGACCACCCCAAGCATGAAGATAATTCCGCCAACAATAATGATTGGAAGTGTTCTGTCCTTCTTGACGGTTAACGCTGATACGTTTTTCGTTCCGAGACCGGAGAAGGTCATCTTATACTTGTTGTTGCCGGCTTCTACGTTCTTACGAATTCCTATAAAAGCGGTTTCTCCTTTTGGCGTCTCTGGGGTAAACATCTTAAATACGAATGCCGGGTTGTCGGGCACGCTGTTTTCTGTTGTCGGCTGGCCGTCTTCATCGAGCTTAAAGTTCGGGAAGTATTCAACCATTTTCACTTTGTAGCCGTTTCCAAGATCATACGCCGACTTTGGATTAAAGAGATTGATCTTGATTTCCCCAAAGCTTTTCCCCGTCGATTTCTTTTCAAGCTTCAGGTTCATTCTATGAAACTCGTTCAGCTTGAAATCTACTTGATATAGGGCATAATCCCCGAATGTCAGCGGCTCATTCACTTTAATCTTAGCATCTTTAACTTTCTTCAGTTCCGGATCTGCTCCTACAACTTGGGCAGGATTTGCATGATAGAGCGTGATATTGCTCTGATAGTTCTTCGGCACCTCGTTGCCCACCTGGTTTAGTGCGTTGGAGAACTGCTTGTCCTTTTTATTGTAGAGCTCCATAACAAACTTATGGTTCTTTAAATAATACTGGCCTTCGTCTGTTTTCGTTCCAGGTACAGCAGTCGTTTCCCCTTCTCTGATCCAAAGAGTCTGATCTGTATACATACCCGGGAAAAAGCGAAGCATGGCTCCGATCAAAAAGATGATGAGCCCGGTATGGTTCACATAAGGGCCCCATCTGGAAAACCGGTTTTTCTCTGCCAGTATGTTGCCGTTATCTTCTTTAATTCTGTAGCGTTTGCCTGACAGAACCTTCTTCACCTGCTCAAGTGAGATCCCATGATCAGAAACCGCAAAAAGACGCTGCCTCTTCATAAAGCTTTCATGGCGTGTCACCCGCTGGTGTTTAAGCGCCCTGTAAAGAGGAACGCCCCTGTCGATGCTCACGATAATGAGAGAAATACCAAGAGCTGCAAGGAGCAGTAAAAACCACCAAGAACCATATAGGTTGTGAAAACCGAGCAGATAGAAGATTTGTCCCGGTGTCCCGTATTCCTGTTTATAATACGTCGTTGGATCCACATTGGGAGGTATGTACATTTCTTGCGGGAAAATGGTGCCGATTGCTGCTGCTATTAAAATAACAATAATGATTCCAATGCCCACTTTTACGGATGAAAAGAAGTTCCAGATCTTATCAATAAACGTTTTGTTATAGGTCTGGGAACGAATCGCGCTGCCCTCATACCTCATGTTGATCAGTTCGCGCGAATTTTCGTTGCTTAACGGCTTCCCGCACGATTCACAAATCTCAGTTCCGAACGGATTCTTGTGGCCGCATTCACATTGTATCGTTTTCAAATTTGCACACCCCGTTACGGCTTGATTTTTTCCATATACTCTTTAATCGTTTCATTAGAAAGTGATTCACTCGTTTTCTCAATGATGTTTCCGTTCTTATCAACAAGGAATGTTGTAGGAATCGGTCCGATGCCATAAGCCTTCGTCACTTCCCGCGAACCATCGAGTGGAATAGGAAAGGACAGATGAAAGCGGTCCGCAAAATTTTTCACAGAAACATTGGATTCTCCAACGTTGACGGCCAGAATCTCTACTCCATGTTTCTGATACTCTTTATATTCCTTTTGCATATATGGCATCTCGCGCTGACAAGGCTTGCACCATGTTCCCCAGAAGTTCAAGAACACTCCTTTTCCTTTGTAATCTGACAGCTGGACTTTGTTTCCCTGCAGATCCGTCAGCTCAAAATCAGGTGCCTTATCGCCCTTTTGCACACTGCCGCTCTTATCTTGAAACACATTATTGTAAAAGGTATAACCGACGGCAAGAGCTATGACGGCAAGAAGAATTGAGCGAAACACCAGTCTTCTTTTCTTTTTCAATTATGACGCCCCCATTTTATATGTTCCCAACTTAACTATAACGCTTGAAATTTTATTTATGGCCTCTCTTTTTTGACGGTTGTGTGACAGCTTGGTTGCGCAGCTGTTTCACTTCATGCGGCGTCAGTTCTCTGAATTCGCCTGGATTCAGCCCTTTCACATCTAAAAAAGCATAACGCTCCCTCTTCAGTTTCATCACCGGATGTCCGATCGCTTCAAACATTCTTCTGACTTGCCGGTTTCTACCTTCGTGTATGATCAGTTCAATAATAGAGGTCTGTTTCTTCCTGTCCCCTGAGATGAACTTCACTTTTGCAGGCGCGGTCTTGCCATCTTCCAGCACGACCCCCTTTTCAAGCTTTTTCAGCACTTCACGTTCGGGAATACCTTTTACTTTCGCGATGTACGATTTGTCCACCTTATATTTCGGATGCATTAGTTCATTGGCAAATGCACCGTCGTTGGTCATGATCAAAACACCAGAAGTGTCATAGTCCAAACGGCCGACCGGAAAGATCCGCTCTTCCACGATATCCTGAAAATAATCCGTAACAACCTTTCTACCTTTGTCGTCCGAAACAGCAGTGATGACACCCGAAGGCTTGTACATCAGAAAGTATACAGGCTGTTCCCTTTCTATTTGCACTCCATTTACTTCGATGCGGTCTTTTGGAGAAACCTTCGTACCAAGCTCCTGCACAACGGTTCCATTGACTTTAACTTTTCCTTCCAATATTAATTCTTCAGCTTTTCGCCTTGATGTAATGCCGCTCTGGGCAATTACTTTTTGTAAACGTTCCATGATTTCACCTCATTTAACATCATACTCTCTACACTTCCATTTCTCAAGCTGAGCTTCAATGTTCTTCACACAAAAACACACCGAACATTTGTGGGTTCGGTGTGTTCTATGAAAATACGATGGTAACGACGATGATAGAAGCGATAAATCCAATCAGGTCAGCAAGGAGTCCTACTTTCAGCGCGTACCCCATCTTGCGGATGCCGACCGCTCCAAAGTAGACGGTTAAAACATAGAACGTCGTATCTGTGCTTCCTTGAATCGTAGAGGCCAGTCTGCCTATGAATGAATCAGGCCCGTTGGAAGCGATAAGATCAGAGGTTATACCAAGTGCTCCGCTTCCTGAAATGGTGCGCATCAGACCGAGCGGCACCACTTCTCCGGGGACGTGAATAAAATCAAAGAACGGTTTCCCGAAATCAAGCAAGAGATCAAGCGCACCTGAAGCCCGGAACACGGATATAGAAACGAGCATTCCGACCAGATAAGGTATCATGGAGACAGCGAGGGAGAACCCTTCTTTTCCGCCTTCTACAAAGGCTTCATAGGTCGAAACTTTTTTTACTGTTCCATACAGTAAAATAAAGCCGATCAAAAATGGGATAAACCAGATTGAAAATGAATTTATGAAACTCATAATCTATTTCTTCCCCTTCCTGCTTGACCGATAATAGAAAAAACGGTCAATACAAAGTGCAAACACCGTCGAGACTCCCGTTGCGAGCAGCGTAGTCCCGACAATGTCTGTAGGATTGGAAGATCCATAATTCATTCTGATCGCTATAATCGTTGTTGGAATCAGCGTGATGCTTGATGTGTTGATCGCCAGCAGGGTGATCATCGAGCGGCTCGCTTCATTTTTCCCGCCGTTCAGTTTCTTCAGCTGTTCCATCGCTTTGATCCCCATTGGTGTGGCTGCGTTTCCAAGGCCAAAAAGATTAGCTACCATATTGGATAAAATATAGCCGAGTGCAGGATGGCCTTCGGGCACATCCGGAAAGAGGCGCTTGACGATTGGACGGAACAGAAGGGCAAGCATTTCCAGCAGTCCGCCCTTTTCGGCAATTTTCATGAGGCCGAGCCAAAAAACAAGGATACTGACCATACCTAGACTGATCGTTACTGCTTCCTGTGCGCTTTTAAAAACAGCCGCGTTCACCTTATCGACGTTTCCAGTCAGCATGGCGACAATGAACCCTGTCACCATCA
Source organism: Fictibacillus marinisediminis (assembly GCF_023149135.1). NCBI lineage: Bacteria > Bacillati > Bacillota > Bacilli > Caryophanales > Fictibacillaceae > Fictibacillus > Fictibacillus marinisediminis. The sequence goes on from NZ_JAIWJX010000002.1 coordinate 2,493,894, forward strand.
TCCCCACCCAGATGTAATTAACCATGTCTTACACCTGAGCTGATTGAGAAAAGGGAAGCCACCATGTCCTTGAACACACTCCAGAATGTCTTGCTGTCTTCCTTCACCAATCCTTTTCCTTCATAATATAAAGGCAGATCGGCGATCATCGTTTCCCCCAGCATGACTTTCATTTTTCCAATCGGTTTGGGAATGGCTCCTTCTTTCCACTTCCCTCCTTTTGGAGGCTGGTATAGAGTGACTGATTTCTGAACTTCTTTTTTCTCGCTTTTCATGAGAGGGTATCGAAAATCTCTTGAAGCTTCAATCTTATTTTTATAGGCTTTCAGCTTGATTCCGTCAACGACCCCTTTTTTCACGATGCTGGCAAGGTGAAACGTCCGATAGCCCCAATTAAACATAACTGCATGATCTTCCCAGTCATCCGGATCGTTCAGCGTTACCGCAATGAGCCCCATTCCGTCTTTCTTGGCTGTCGATACGAGTGTTCGTTTTGCAAGCCTGGTATAGCCTGTCTTTCCTCCCGTAGAATAGGGATACCGTTTAAGCATTTTATTTTTGTTTCGCCAAACCCGATCCCACTTCTCGCCTTCTTGAGGAGACCGGTAGATAGCAGAGGACGATATCTCTCGGTACTGAGGATTCTCCATGGCATAACGTGTGAGCACCGCCATATCATAGGCGGTGGAGTAATGGTCATCATGATCATCAAGTCCGTGCGGGTTGCGGAAAAGCGTGTTCTTCATGCCGATTTCCCGAGCTTTTTGATTCATCATGTAAACGAAACCATCAAGGCTTCCTCCGACATACTCTGCGATGGCTACAGCTGAATCATTCCCTGAGCGAAGCATTAAACCATATACCAGATCATTTAGGGAAATATGCTCACCTGGTTTTAAATAAAGTGAAGAACCTTCCGTTTTGGTCGCTTTTTCGCTGACCGTCACACGGTCCTGAAGTTTTCCGGATTCAATCGCGAGTATAGCAGTCATGATTTTGGTGATGCTGGCGATCCGCATCGGCCGGTGTTCATTTCTGGCATAAAGGATTCTTCCTGAATCCTGATCCATGAGGATAGCAGCTCTCGCGGAAACACCAGGACCATCAGCATGAGCTGAAAATGGCGCGTAAGGAAAGACCATTACGGCTATTAATATCGGCAGTATCCATTTTTTCGATGTATAGAGCATTAGTATCCCGTCCTTAGTTGTTTTGTACAAGTTTATGCAAAAACAGGACGGTTATGATGGTAAATTATATCCAATTATGTTTCGTCACCAGGTAAGAATCTGTGTTTCCCGTCGAATCGCTGTCCGTAATCGGTTGCCTCCTGAAGGGCTTTCTCTTCTGCCGGAATTCGGACAGATAGGATAACAGCGTTTAAAACAAGAAAAAGAAGAGCTGTGAAATAGGCCTGAAAGACAAGAGGGATCGTGATGATCTCCATGGTTACGATACAATAGTTTGGGTGTCTGATATATTTGTAAGGCCCACTTGCCACCACTTGGGCCCCAGGCAGAATAATAATTTTCGTGTTCCAAAAGGCTCCGAGCGATCTGAGGCACCAAACACGGGCCATCTGGGCGAGTAAAAAAAGAGAGAAAGGGATCCACCACCAGGAGGCAGGCTCTTTATGGAATAGTGGGACTTCAAGGAGCAATGAGACAAAAAATGAAGCATGAATCGCCACCATCCATTTGTAATGTTCCTGTCCTGCTTCAAACGCCCCTTTAGAAAAAAGAAACGTTTCATTCCTCCTTGCGATTACTAGCTCTGCAAGCCTTTGAAGAATCAGTGCACCTAGAAAAAGAAAAAACACGATCATCCCCCCTTATGTCCATTGTATGTATAGCAGTTCAGAAGAAAAACCGGGTCCAAGCGCTGCCATCAGTCCGGTTTCACCCCGTTCAGGCATTCTTGCCATAAACCTTTCCATCACATAAAACACCGTAGCTGACGACATATTGCCAAACTCCTTCAGCACGGCTTTGGAAATCTCTGTCTTTTCCGGCGGTATCTCAAGAGCATCAATGTAGGCATCTAATACTTTTTTTCCTCCCGGATGAGCGATAAAGTGTTTGATATCCCTGCCGGTTAAGCTGTTCTTTTCGAGGAACCCGTCCACGTTCGGTTTCAGCCAGCCCCGGATGATATTCGGTATGTCCCTTGAAAATACCACATAGAGTCCGTTATCTTTCACATCCCACCCCATGACCTCTTCAGAGTTCGGCATAAGTGTGGACATCGTATCTTTCACTTCAGGTATCGCTTGAAGTGCTGAGGCTTCTGCCGCATCCGACTCATCGCCGCAAAGAAGCGCACAGCCGACCCCGTCTGAAAAAAGCGATGTGCCTACAAGGTTGCTTTTACTGTGATCATCATGCTGAAACGTTAAGCTGCACAGCTCCACACTCAGTACGAGGACGTTTGCTCTCGGATACGCCCGGCAATAATCATAGGCTCGGGAAAAACCCGATGCCCCTCCCGCACAGCCAAGCCCCCAGATCGGCACCCGTTTTGTATGAGGTGAGAAAGGCAGTTCATTCATGATTCTTGCCTCAATGCTCGGTGTGGAAAAACCTGAACTGGAAATAAAGAAAATCGCATCAATCTCCTTATATTCAATATTCCTTCTTAAAAAGGGAGAATCCTGCAGACATTTTTTAATCGCTCTTCCGCCATACTTGGTTGCGGTTTCGATGTAAAAATCGTTCTTCTCCTGAAAAGAGTGCGTTTCTTTGAACCACTCCAGCGGCTTCGCAAAATGGCGGGTCGCAATCTCGCCATTGTGAAACACCTTAAGAAGTCTCTCAATATCTTTAAATGACTGAGAAAATAATCCCCGTGCAAATTCGAGAGCCTGTTCTTGTTCCAGTTTATGTGGAAGATTCGTTGTTTGAACGGATACAATTTTGGGCATGTTGAAACCTCCGTATGGGTAGTTACATAAGTTTTCCCTTTTAATACCGGTTTTACGCCCTTATTTCTTTCTAATAAAAAAAGCCTCCATTAAGGAGACGTTTTTTTATTGCTGTTTTACCGTTTTCCAAATCTTTTTCACTTCAGACCAATCCACGTTCTGAAAGAGAGAAAGAAAGTTTTCCTCCCTGTTCATGTAAAGTCTTCTTCTTTCCAGGGCATCCTTCAAATGAAGCAAGCAAACCAGGGCTGCTATGTCTTTAATCGCCAGCTGCTCTCCATCATCCGTGATTAATTGTTCCGAGATGCGCGGCAGGAGCTGTTCTTCAAAATATCTCACGTAAAGAAGCTGAAAACTTTTTTCTTGTCCTTCTTGTTCATAGAATACTTCTGAACGGTTAAAAAAATCTTCCGGCGAGTTCGGCTTTTCCTTTTCCAGCTCATATCCTGTACATGCTCTAATTTTCAAGGCCGTCAACTCCTGTTCCCATTATTCCATCGTTTCTTGAAACTTTGAAAAAAACAGATCCGCTTCCTCTTCAATCGATTGATCGTTCACTTTCTCAGGGAGCGGCGGAAGTTCGTGCAATGACTTTAAACCAAAATGCTCCAGAAAATTCTTTGTCGTACCGTATAGAATAGCCCGGCCGGTTCCTTCTGCACGGCCTGTTTCTTTGATGAGCCCTTTAGAAGAGAGCGTCTGCAGCGGCTTTTCAGTCTTTACCCCTCTGACTTCCTCTATTTCAGCCCTCGTGATCGGCTGTTTATAGGCGATGATTGCAAGTGTTTCCAAAGCGGCCTGTGACAGGCTGGAGTGGGAGGGAGCAGATACAAGCCTTTCATAATAGCCGGCATGTTCGCGCTTCGTAACAAACTGGAATGAACCGGCGATTTCAATGATTTCCATGCCTCTCGTATCAGACTTGTAGTCTTTGACCAGCTCATCAAGAAGCTCTTCAGCCGCATCCATGCTGATCTGCAGAACGTCTGCTATCTGCTTTTTTTCAATACCCTCTTCCCCCGAAACAAATATTAGCCCTTCAATGACCGCTTTATGTTCTGCTGATTGACTCAAACTTCATTCTCCTTTGTTGCATAAATAAAAATTTCGCTAAAATTGTTTTCTTGCTCACATGTCACATCTTTTGTCTTCATTAACTCCAGCACAGCCAGAAAAGTGACAACAAGATGTTCCCGGTTTGAGGAGGTGAAAAGATCGGAAAATTTCTTTCTGCCGCTCGAATAACGGATCTCATTGATGATCTGCTTCATCCTTGTCTCAATCGGGATCTCCTGGCGCTCAATCGTTGTTTTTCTCGGCGCCTTCTCGAGTTTTTTAGTAAAAATCTTCTGCATTGCGGCGAGCATATCATAGATCGTTACGTTAGCTACGGGATTGATCTCTTCTTCTTGGTTTTCATAGTACGTCAGATCCATAGCCTCTCTTGTAAAGATCATGCTTCTGGCCGTTTCTTTCTCCTTCAGGCCGACTGCCGCCTGCTTAAATTTTCGATATTCAATAAGCCTGCGTACGAGATCTTCCCGGGGATCTTCATCCATCTCAATCTCCATCTGCTGATCAAGATCCAGTACGTCCTGTTTTGGGAGCAGCATCTTGCTCTTGATGGCGAGAAGCGTTGCCGCCATGACCAGGTATTCACTGGCGACATCCAATTTTAATTCCTGCATCGTATGTATATAGTTCATATATTGCTCTGTAATCGCAGCAACGGGTATATCGTATATATCGATCTCGTACGAAGTGATCAGATGCAGGAGCAGATCGAGAGGACCTTCAAATGCATCGACTTTCACGCTATACTTCATAGTAGTAACCCCTGTTTCCAAATTCAATATTGTACCGGAATTATACCATATTTTAAACACAGTTCCTTTTTGCATCTTAAAATTTTTAGTAAGATAGACTGTAAAAAGAAAACCAGGAGGCCATTGATGTACCCAGAAGCATACATTGAATACCTTGCCTACTTCCACGGATCGAGGGACTTTTTCGAATGCCATGAAGTACTTGAAGAGCATTGGAAAAGCGAAGGTCAGCAAAACGGCGTCTGGGTCGGATTGATCCAGGTCGCGGTCTCACTCTACCATCAGCGCAGAGGCAATGACATTGGAGCGTTCAGAATGATGAAGAGCGCAATCGGTAAACTGACCGCACATAAAGAGGATCTCACGAGGCTCGGTCTTGATGGCACAGCGCTGCTAGAAAGGCTCATGATAAGATTGGATGAGATCGAATGCCGAAAGCCTTTTACAGACCTGAATTTCCCTGTTGCAGATGAAGCACTCATGGACCAGTGCTGCCGCTGTATCGAAAAACAAGGCTCGGTTTGGGGCAATGAAAGCAATATGGCGGATGAAACGATCATGCACAAGCATAAACTGCGTGACCGGAGTGAAGTTATTTTAGAACGTGAAGCGCAAAAGCAGCTGCGGATGAAAAAGAAGAGCTGAAGCCCAACTAGAAAATCCCCAAAAAAAACCCCCGGGAAACCGGGGGTTTTCACTATTCTTATTCTTCCCAAACTTTAACTTCTTTCATTACATCGCCTTGTTTGATTCTTAGAACCGTGTCCATGCCTTCGGTAACTTGTCCGAAAACAGTATGAACGCCGTTTAAATGCGGCTGCGGCTCATGAACGATAAAGAACTGGCTTCCGCCTGTGTCTTTGCCGGCATGTGCCATTGAAAGAGAACCAGCTACGTGTTTGTGAGGGTTTCCGGCTGTTTCGCATTTGATCGTATAGCCAGGGCCGCCTGCACCTGTTCCTGTCGGGTCTCCGCCTTGTGCTACGAAACCAGGAATCACACGATGGAATGTTACCCCATTATAGAAACCTTCGTTCGCTAATTTTTCAAAGTTGGCTACTGTCCCCGGTGCTTCTTCCGGAAAAAGCTCGATGGAAATTTTTTCACCGTTTTCAAATTCGATAGAACCTTTTTTCATAGATATAACCTCCTGAATTCAACATACTTCATTATTTTATGCTTTTTTTAGCCCAGAGTCCAGCGAGGTCAGCAGGCTCATCTTAATTGCCGGCAAACACGCCGTTCTTTAAAGGAAGATCCAGGCGTAAAAGATCTTCGTAAGACTCTCTTTTCACAACGAGGCGAGCTTCCCCTTTTTCAGCAAAAACGACCGCCGGCCGGGGTATGCGGTTATAGTTGTTGGACATGGAATATCCATAAGCACCCGTGCAGAAGACAGCGAGCAAGTCTCCGCTCTTCGTCTCCGGGAGTATGATGTCCCAGATCAGCATATCCCCTGATTCACAGCATTTCCCGGCGATTGAAACTTTTTTCGTCCCTTTTTCACCGGCACGGTTTGCAAGCGCGGCTTCATACTGGGCTTGATATAGAGCAGGACGAATGTTATCGCTCATGCCCCCGTCGACAGCCACATAATGACGGACAGAAGGTATATCTTTTTGAGAGCCGATCGAGTAGATGGTCGTTCCTGCATCTCCGACCAGTGAACGCCCGGGTTCAATCCAAATTTCCGGAACAGCAACAGAGGCGCTAGTAGATAACCTGGTGATCTCCTGGATCATCGCGTCAATGTATTCTTTCGGTTCGAGCGGTTCATCTTCTTCTGTATAGCGGATGCCGAATCCGCCTCCGAGGTTCAGGACTTCAGGAAAGAAAGAAAATTCTTTGTCCCATTTACCGAGATATTCGTAAAGCTTTTGAATCGCCAGAACAAATCCCGTGGTCTCAAAGATTTGTGAACCGATATGGAAATGAACGCCCAAGAGGTTCAGACAGTGTGATTCAAGCGACTCTAGAACCGCCTGTTCTGCCTGGCCGTTCTGAAGGTCAAAACCGAACTTGGAATCCTCCTGCCCAGTCAGGATGTACTCGTGTGTATGAGCTTCAATACCCGGAGTGATCCTCAGCAAGATGGATGTGTTCTTGTTCAGCTGATTGCAAAGGCTTTCGAGCATGCGGAGTTCATGAAAGTTATCGACAACAAAACATCCGATCTCCGATTGAAGAGCATATTGAAGTTCCTCGTAACTTTTGTTGTTTCCATGAAAATGAATACGATCTGCCGGAAAACCAGCTGAAAGAGCGGTATACAGCTCCCCGCCTGATACGACATCCAGGCTCATTCCCTCCTCGTCCATCAGCTGGACTTGCGCCAAACATGAGAACGCTTTGCTTGCATAAGCCACTTGTGCTTTGATCCCTTGTTCCTCAAACGCTTTCTTGAACGACCTCGCACGCTTTCGGATCAGCTCTACATCATAAATATAAAGCGGTGTACCATATTCACGCGCCAGCTGAACGGTGTCAACCCCGCCAATTGTTAAGTGATTGTCATCATTGATTGAACTAGTACCATGTAAATACATGAAAAAATCTCCCTTCTGCTTTTCCATTAGAGATTCTGCTCCGACGAAAAACAAAGACAGCTAATGTATTAAGGTACATTAGCTGTCTTACACCGTACCCCCATTTGCCGGAATAGTTCTCCACTGCATGATGCAGTGACAGTCCGCTGTCTGTTCGGCAGCGACCCAGCATGAGGATGTATGGACCATCTTCACACTTCGGCAAATTGGCCTTTAAAATGATTTCTTCATGTCCATTCACTCCATCATCCTACTGATCCGCTTTGCGCCTCTACCCCATTATCAATAAATGAGGCATATCCAATTGTTATGAACAAATTTATCACAAATTTATTCCTTCGGCAATACTTCTTAGGAAGTCGGCTGTTTTTTTCTGTTCTGCGGATGGACGATGCTTGGCCTGATCTTTGAGAGCGGCACAGCGATCCGGATGACAATCTGCAGGAAGGCTTTTGCATTAAAAGGTATGAATGGCCATAAGTAAGGGGTATTCAAGTTCTTCATCGAGCACAGATAAAGTATTATTAAGGTGGCCCCACCTACAAAGCCAGGCACATGGAAAATGGCAGTTAAGAATAGCAGCAGAAGCCGGAGCATCTTATTGGCTACACTCAGCTCATAGCTTGGGGTCGAGAAACCGCCGATCGCCGCTATAGAAACATAGAGAATAACTTCAGGAACAAACAGTCCGACATCGATCGCGATCTGTCCGATCAATACGGCAGCGATCAAACCCATCGCCGTCGACAGCGGACTTGGGGTATGGATAGCAGCTACCCTCAATATTTCTATCCCGATCTCAGCAAAGAGGATCTGCAGAAATAAAGGAATATGCGTCGTCTTGTTCGGACCGATAAAATCAATATTAGGAGGAAGCAGGTTTTCCTGAGTAGCATAGAGGTACCAGAGAGGCACAAGTAAAAGTGAAGCGATAATCCCTGCGAAACGGACCCATCTGATAAAAGCTCCTACCATCGGGGTCTGCCTGAACTCTTCAGCATGCTGAATATGGTGGAAATAAGTAGTCGGGGTAATGATGACCGATGGGCTTGTATCCGTAATAATCAAAACATGCCCCTCCATGAGATGCTGTGCGGCGACATCCGGCCGCTCGGTATAACGGACGAGCGGAAAAGGATCCCATCCTTGCTTTACGAGAAATTCTTCGATCGTTTTATCCGCCATTGGAATACCGTCGATGTCAATGCTCTGCAATTCTTGTTTGACAAGCTTAACGAGCCCGGGATCGGCAATGTCATCAATATAGCAGATACAGATATCTGTTTTGGATCGTTTACCGACCTGCATTATTTCGTGGCGGAGCCGTTCATCTCTGATCCGCCTGCGGGTAAGAGCAGTATTGACAATTATATTTTCCGTATATCCATCACGGGAGCCGCGGACGACCTTTTCAGTGTCCGGTTCTTCCGGCTGCCTGCCCGGATAGCTACGGACATCCACGATGAAAGCTTGGTCTTCCCCTTCAAGAAAGACAGCAATCAATCCAGAAAGCATGCGGTCAATGGCTATCTCCAAATTATCGGTCAGTTCCACCTGTTGGTGAGACAGATGTTCATGAAGTATTTCTTTCACATTGGAGGGAGCCCGATGCCCATGGTCCATATCCATGAGCTCTCTCATGATCTCAATGATGAAAAGGCTGTCACATAGTCCAGTGCAATAATAGATCTGGACTTCTTTTTTAATAGATGCAGTTTCCTGACACCCACATCAAAGCTGATTCCGATGCCCAGCCGTGATTTCAGCTGCTGTTCGTTCTCTTGGATTTTTTTACTGATTGGTGTCTTTTGCCTTTCTTTCGACCCCTGCATTATAACCGCTCCTTTCTAAAATGGTTTCAACCGCCATACTTGTAATCGGGGCTCCTTTTTCCACTGCGTCATGGCCGGCCATCTTTCCGATATCACCGATACCGATGACGATCGGGAGGTTCAATTCATCAAGTATATAGACGGTATCTCCGTTGATCCTGCCTGTCTCAAAATCGGGAACACCACTCTTGTCAATCCCGTATTCTGTAAAGCTCCCATACCGGTCAATGGAAAAATGAACTTTAGTCCATTCCGAATGATGGGTTTTGGATGCGACAGCTATTGCGCCGAGGACCTCGATGTCCGGTTGGCTGCACACAATTCTCATTGCGAGTTCTCCCGGGCCTTCGCCGCGGAATCCGCAATCATCGAACATGACGAGGACGGGATCGTGGGGCGTCTGCATTATCATTCTTACAAGCTGGTGCCCGCTTATTTTCGAAGGGTTCCCCCAGGACTGGGAAATACAGCGTCCACCTATTTTTCTGGCTACATGCTCTACTGCTCGCAAAGCATATAAATCTCCGTCTGTAATGAGGATGACACGCTTCTTTCCCAATGTTTTCACCCCTTAGGCTTAAATATTAATGCGACCAGAAAACCGAATAGAATGGCAGATGAGATACCGGCAGAAGTCAGTTCAAAGATTCCCATGGCTATTCCAATAAACCCATGATCGTCTGCTGATGCCATCGCACCATGCAGCAGGTTATGCCCAAAGCTCGTGATCGGAACAGTAGCTCCTGCACCTGCAAATTTAATAAGATTATCATAAATTCCAAATGCATCCAGCGCTGCTCCAACGACAACAAAGGAGGTGGTGACGTGTGCAGGAGTTAATTTAAACACATCCATCATGAGCTGGCCGACTACACATATGGCGCCTCCGACTAAAAATGCCCATAAATACTCCATTACTTAAGCACCTCCTTTGTACTTTCAAGAACTACTCCGTGAGCAATCGTTGGAATGGATTCTTTCTGCTGCATCATCGTCGGATTCAGGAGTGCCCCAGTGGCTACGACTAAAATCCGGGTCAAATTACCTGATTGAAGTTCTTTTACAAGGTGGCCGTATGTTACGACTGCAGAGCAGGCACAGCCGCTTCCGCCGGCAAACACTTCCTGATCAGGACGGTACATCATCAGACCGCAATCTCTGTGATTCTTTGAGATATCTACTCCTTGCTCACTTAAGAGCATCTTAACGATCGGTGAACCGACTGCTGAAAGATCCCCTGTTACGATTAAATCGTAGTAATCCGGGTCATTCCCTGTCTCTTTAAGGTGAGCCGCGATAGTATCTGCTGCTGCAGGCGCCATCGCTGAACCCATATCAAAAGGATCCTTGATCCCAAAGTCTTTTACTTTTCCAATCGTGGCTGAGGTTATTTTTATGGATGATGGTTCTCTGCTGACGAGAGCAGCCCCCGCTCCTGTCACCGTGAACGTTGCCGTATCCGGCTTCTGTCCGCCATATTCAGTCGGGTACCGGAATTGGCGTTCAGCTGTAGCGTTATGTGAACTTACGGCTGCCACTACCCGATTGGCGTAGCCCCCATCCACCAGGGCAGCACCGACTGCAAGAGATTCCATCGAAGTGGAACAGGCTCCGAAGACACCAAGGAAAGGAATTTCATTAGCTCTTGCCACATAGTTTGCTGTTACAACCTGATTGAGCAGATCGCCTGCAAGGAAAAAATTAATATCCTCGTTTGACAATTTTGCCTTGTTCAGACAGCTCGTGATTGAATCTTCCATCAAACGGCGCTCTGCGAGTTCCCAGTTCTTTTCATTACAATGAAGTTCGTTGTACTTTACATCAAACATCGCTCCGAGCGGGCCTTCACTTTCCATTGGGCCTACCGCCGTTCCTGTTGAATTTAAAAAGACCTGTTCTCCAAATTTCCACGTTTGTCTGCCGAGCAGTTTCATATCCATCGTTCCTTTACATTAGTATTTTAAACGCATACCTGATCATTCCGAAGATATAGGCTGATACAGCTCCGAAAACAATAACTGCACCTGCAAGTTTGAATAAGTTGGTAGCAATTCCTAATACGATCCCTTCACTCTTGTGTTCAAGAGCGGCGCTCGTTATAGCGTTGGCGAACCCTGTAACCGGCACAGCTGATCCTGCGCCGCCGAACTGTCCGATCTTGTCATACACCCCGATGCCTGTCAGCAAAGCCGCGATGAGGATCAGTGTAGCTGCAGTTGGATTGCCTGCTGTCTGTTCATTAAAGTTGAAATAGGTCATATAAAACTTCTGAAGGGCTTCACCTATAATGCAGATGAATCCACCCACCAAAAATGCCTTCAGGCAGTTTATGAAATAAGGTGGTTTCGGCTGCAAGGGTTTGATTTTTTCGGCATAAGCCTGCTGCTGTTCTTTACTGGACATGTTCATTTCTCCTGTCTTATTGATTTACGTATACCATCCAATGAAACAAAGATCCCAACACTTTTCCTAATACGATCGCCATTAGTATCACGAGAAGTTTTTCTCCGAACCCGATTCTTTTTGCCAGGATCGGGAGTACGTTCAGCACTTCGGTTAAGGCCGCGGCAAGCATACCGATAAATACACCGCAAAAGATCCCGATTGGAATGAGAAGCAGCGGCGAGGAATGGATGGAGGCATTTCTCAAGTTCAGCCATCCCCCGATCACTGCCCCTAACACAACACTCCACTCATAAGCCCGTATAAAACAGTACGTTTTACTTAGCTGCATCAGCCGGGGAATAATCCCAAGAACCGTTAAAAAAGCAACAAATCCCGATCCTACAGCAATACCACCGCCTAAACCGATAAAAGCAAGGAAAACACTCTTAATCTCCATGGATCTTCTTCTCGGTCTCTTTGTTCTCATGAATAACGACATACTGATCCAGATCCTGCTGGTATTTAAACATTTCAACTTCCAGAGGACTCGGTTCCTCGTTCAGCCTCTTCTTGAACACATGGTTAAAAAATAAGACCATTCCGAGCCCAAGCCCAAATGAATAGGGAATCTGCAGAAGAAGAGGCTGATTGTTATAGCTGCCGGTAATCATAAAATAGATCTTCTGATGGACCACCTGCATGCTTACATCCTCGTGAAAATTCATAATGGCAAGGGCTGAACCGATAAATAGGAGCAGCCAAACAAGTACAAAATATACAGGTGCCATTTTCTTCTTTTTAAATTGTATTTCAAGTATCGTTTGGGCTGGACCTACCGTTTGGATATCACAATTTGGCAGAACATCCTGAATCTGTTTCACGACCTTCATAACATCAAGAACCACCAGATGCTTATCTGCCGGTTTTACTTGATGAACAATCAGGTCCTGCAGCTTTTTGGCAGCTGCAGATGATGCGACAATCTGTGCGGCCGTTCCCAGTGTAACGGGCTGATGAAGAACAACCTGAACCTTTTGTCTCATACGTATGTAAACAGTAGATTCCTCCATGGTTGTGCCTCCTGTTTTCTTCGACATTCGTTTTTAGTATGTATTTGGTAAAGTTGTCTCATTCTTCATACCTGGATTATCCATCAATTGCCAAAAGAAAAAGCGCCGAGCTTGACATTCCATCTATGCAAAATCTTTACAAAATAAAAAAGCCAAATGGACTGGTTAATCCATCTGGCTTTTCATCTGAGCTAATATTTTCTTTTCAAGGCGAGAGACTTGGACCTGTGAGATGCCAAGGCGCTCAGCCACTTCCGATTGTGTCTGGTCTTTGTAGTAGCGGAGATAAACGATAACCCGCTCCCTTTCATCTAGAGATTCGATGGCCTCCTGCAAGGTGATTTTGTCAAACCACTTGTTATCAGCTGTATCTGCGATTTGGTCAAGAAGTGTGATAGGATCTCCGTCGTTTTCATAGACGGTCTCGTGGATGGACGTCGGTGCACGTACAGCTTCCTGTGCAAGCACGACTTCCTCAACGGTGATCTCCAGCTTTTCGGCGACTTCATTGACAGTAGGTGTTCTGCCAAGACCTTTTGACAATTCATCCTTCGCTTTCCTTACTTTGTTCCCCATTTCTTTCAGCGATCTGCTGACCTTTACTGTACCATCATCCCGGATGAACCGCTGGATCTCTCCGATGATCATCGGAACGGCATACGTAGAAAAACGTACGTCATAACTCAGGTCGAACTTATCAACCGACTTTAGGAGGCCGATGCTTCCGATTTGAAAAAGATCGTCCGGTTCGTATCCTCTGTTGATAAAACGCTGTACGACTGACCAGACAAGGCGCATGTTCTTCTCCACGATCAAATCACGGGCAGTTTGGTCGCCTTCCTGGCTTCGTTTGATCAATAACTTGATTTCCTCATCCTTAAAGTACGATTCATTCTTACCGCCTTTAACCTCGACATCCATAAGGCATACCCCTTAATTGATAACCGCTTTATTTTTTGCCAGGAATTTAGTCAAGTGAATCGTGGTGCCATAGGAAGGTTCTGAGATCACTTCCACCTCATCCATAAAATTCTCCATGATCGTAAAGCCCATTCCAGACCGTTCAAGCTCCGGTTTTGAAGTGAACAGCGGCTGTCTCGCCTCGTCGAGATCCTGGATTCCTATCCCCTTATCTCTGATTGTCAGCTTAACCGTATCTTCATCAATAGTGACTTCAATGTATACGACTCCATCCGCACGATTCTCATAGCCATGAATAATAGCATTGGTTACCGCTTCAGAGACGACCGTCTTAATCTCTGTCAATTCATCCACCGTCGGATCCAGCTGGGCAATAAAAGCAGCGACAGTAACCCTCGCGAACGATTCATTCTGGCTCAGCGCCGAAAACTGGATTTTCATTTCGTTTCTCATGTTAAGCCACCCCCAGTGTTTGTAGGGCATATTCTTCATTTTCTTCCAGCCTTATAATCTTAAAGAGGCCAGACATGTCGAATAGACGTTTAACTGCCGGAGAGATCGCGCATACCACCATCTCACCGTGATTGTTCTTGATCTGTTTATACCTGCCCAGGATAACGCCGAGGCCAGAACTGTCCATGAAAGCCAAACCTTCAAGGTTCAGCATGATATGTTCAATCTTTTTGCTCTTTAAAATATCATCAACCTTTGACCTCAGTTCATCAGCAGTATGATGGTCCAGTTCCCCTTCAAGGCGTATACATAAAACGGTATGCTTAATCTCCAGCCCGATGTTAAGACTCAACTTTCTCTCCTCCTTTTTCTTGATACGAAAATGTTTCGATAAAAAAAGGACAAAATCCTCCACTATTACAAAACTAGTGCGGATTCGTCCATATTAGTCAAATCATGCAATTAAGACGATTTTGCCATATGGCCAATCGTACGTTTAAATAAACTCCACCATGAAGCGCTCTTCACATTCTCAGATGCAAGCAGCGGGCTTTTGGTGATCGTTTTTCCACCTTTAACAATACTGAGTGTTCCTACCTGCTGGCCTTTTTTGATCGGCATCTTCAGATCAGGAGTCACTGTGATCTGTGGATTCACTTTGTTTTCTTTTTCACCGCGTTTGGAAAGGACAGAAATACTTTCAGAAGTTACAACCGCCAGCCTCTGCTTGTTCCCCTTCTGGATTTTAACCTGCTTCACAATTTGATGGCGATCATACAATTTCTTAGTTGCGTACTGAGAGAATGCATAATCAAACATTTCGGTGATCTGCTTGTTCCGTTCCTTCGGATTCGGTGCACCCATCACAACAGCGATGACACGCATATCATGCTTTTTAGCTGTAGCTGTAAGGCAATACTTGGCCTCCTGGGTAAATCCGGTTTTCAAACCGTCTGTCCCTGGATAAAACTTTACAAGCCTGTTCGTGTTCACGAGCCAGAATTTTTTCGATGTGTTTTGGCGAAGGTATTCTTCGTAAAGGCCGGTATATTTCGTAATCTCTTCATGCTTCAAAAGTTCCTTGCCCATGATTGCCATATCGTGAGCAGAAGAATAGTGGCCGGCTGCAGGCAGTCCCGTCACATTTTTAAAGAATGTCTCATTGAGTCTCAGCTGTTTTGCTTTTTTGTTCATCATGTCTACGAAAGAAGACTCGGATCCTCCGATTTTCTCAGCCATCGCGACAGAAGCATCATTGGCACTGCCGATGGCGATTCCTTTTATCATGTCATGAACGGTCATCTCTTCGCCCGGCTCAAGGAAAATTTGAGATCCTCCCATTGACGCAGCATACTCACTTACCCGGACGGGATCAGTAAGTTTAATTTTACCGGAATCCAGTGCTTCCATGATTAAAATCATCGTCATAATTTTTGTCATGCTCGCAGGCGGCAGTTTTTTATGGCTGTTCTTATTAAATAATACCGTACCTGTATCACGCTCGATTAAAATGGCAGATGAAGAATTTGGAGCAAGCTTTAATGTTTTTTCAGCAGCAAACGTACGACCTCCGCCAACGGATAGCAGGAGTGCCATCGCAACAGCAACCACTATGTATCGTTTCATTGCATTTTCCCTCCAATTCATGATACCCCTATTTTTTCCATTAATTTTCCGTTTATACAGGGGATGGAAGAAAAGCAAAAAGGATCATCCAAATGGATGATCCTCAAGAGAAAAAATTATTCTTTGATCTCTTTGTATACAAGAGTAGGAGCTGTAACACTTTCTGATGATACCGTGTAAGCCGCATGAATTTTCTCAACGACTGCTTTCACGTCTTCTGTGTTGCTGTAGATCGTAACCAATGATTCTCCAGCAGCAACTTGATCACCGACTTTCTTCTTCAGCATAAGTCCGACAGCCAAATCAATTTCAGATTCTTTTGTCGCACGGCCTGCGCCTAGAAGCATAGCCGCTGTTCCGATTTCATTAGCAACGATCTCTGAAACATATCCATCTTGTTTGGCATCTACTTCAAACGTATATTTCGCCTGCGGAAGTTTAGACGGATCATCGACTACGGATGCATCCCCGCCCTGTGCACTCAAGAACGTTTTCAGCTGTTCCAATGCCTTGCCGTTCGTCATGACTTCTTTTAATTTCCCGCGTGCTTCTTCAAGAGATTCAGCTTGTTTAGCCAGATATACCATGTGGCTTCCAAGCGTTAGGCAAAGCTCTTCAAGATCTTCAGGGCCTTGGCCTTTTAAAGTATCGATGGCTTCCTTTACTTCAAGTGCGTTACCGATGGCAAATCCGAGAGGCTGACTCATGTCAGAAATGACAGCCATTGTATTTCTGCCTACGGTATTCCCGATTTGAACCATTGCTTTTGCGAGTTCTTCTGCCTCTTCAACGGTTTTCATGAACGCGCCTGCACCCGTTTTAACATCAAGAACGATTGCATCTGCACCAGCTGCGATCTTCTTGCTCATGATCGAGCTTGCGATCAATGGAATGGAGTTAACAGTCGCTGTAACATCACGCAAGCCGTATAATTTTTTGTCAGCGGGCGTCAGATTACCACTTTGGCCGATAACGGCTACCTTATTTTTATTCACGAGAGAGATGAACTCTTCGTTATCGATCTCTACGTGGAAACCTGGTACAGCTTCAAGCTTGTCGATCGTTCCGCCGGTATGGCCAAGGCCTCGGCCGGACATTTTAGCGACAGGAACATTCAGAGCAGCTACCAATGGAGCCAGGACTAAAGTTGTTGTGTCACCTACGCCGCCGGTAGAGTGTTTATCCACTTTGATTCCTTCAATGCCGGACAAATCAATCTGATCGCCGGACTCCACCATGGCTAGGGTAAAGTTAGCACGCTCTTCTGTTGTCATGTCCTGGAAATAGACAGCCATCGCGAAGGCTGCCATCTGGTAATCAGGCACGCTTCCGTTAGTGTAGTTCGTAATAATAAAATTAATTTCTTCTTTCGTCAGTTCTTTGCCGTCTCTCTTCTTTTCAATCAAATCAACCATTCTCATATTCAAACACCGCTTTCTTTACAAAGTAACATTTTTGACTAATTCTTTAACCAAGTTGATAAATTTCGGTTTTGTCCGGTTGGCAACTGCCACCACTTGTTCATGCGTAAGCGGTTCAAGCTCATCCGCGATTGCCATGTCGGTTATACAGGAGATTCCGATGACTTTCAAGCTCATATGGCTGGCAACGATTACTTCCGGAACGGTAGACATTCCAATTGCATCTCCGCCTACCGTACGCAGCATGCGAAGCTCGGCTTTGGTCATGTAGGTCGGACCAGTGATCCCTGCGTATACTCCCTGCTGCACTTTAATTCCAAGGTTTGCTGCTGTATCTTTCGTAAATTGAACAAGTTCAGGCGTATATGCTGTGCTCATGTCAGGAAAACGTGGTCCAAGTTCAGCATCATTTGGCCCGATCAGAGGGTTCGCTCCTGTCATATTCAAATGATCATCAATGATCATGAGATCACCGGCTGAAAATTCAGGGTTCATACCTCCACAAGCGTTTGTCACGATTAGAAGTTTTACTCCAAGGCCTTTCATCACACGGACAGGAAAGGTAACATCCTGCATGCTGTAGCCTTCATAGAAGTGAAATCTTCCTTGCATTGCTAAAACTGTTTTTCCGTTAAGCGTTCCAATGACCAATTTACCTGCGTGGCCTTCAACAGTTGATACCGGGAAATGAGGGATATCGCTGTAATCGATCTGAACTGCGTTTTCGATCTCATCTGCTAGCTCCCCAAGACCTGAACCAAGAATAAGACCGATTTCAGGGTGCATCCCCTCTATTTTGGATTGGATCATATTTGCTGCTTCATTCATTTTGGTTAATAGTGTAGCCATTTTTCTTCCTCCCCTTAAATGGTTTTTACGATTCCTTTTACAAGACCAAGAAAATTGGATTTAACCCGTTCAGTTGTTTCCATTACTTCATCATGGGTCAACGGCTGATCTAGAATTCCTGCTGCCATGTTCGAAATGCAGGAAAGTCCGAGAACCTTCATTCCTGAATGGCGAGCTATGATTACTTCGGGGACAGTGGACATACCAACTGCATCTCCTCCCAATGTTCTGAGCATGCGAATCTCTGCCGGTGTTTCATAGCTTGGACCAGAATTCGCCACATAGACTCCCTCTTTTAACGTTATGCTGAGGGATGAAGCTGTACTGCGCGCAATTTCCTGCAGGCTCTGAGTGTAAGCTTCAGACATATCGGGAAACCTGACCCCAAAGGAGCTGTCGTTTGGTCCGATTAAAGGATTGTCGCTCAGATTATTGATATGATCCGTAATCAGCATCAGATCTCCTGCTTCAAAAGAAGTGTTGATCCCGCCTGCCGCATTGGTCACGATGACACTCTCCACACCAAGCTCCTTCATGACTCTGACAGGGAAGGTGACTTTCTCAAGAGTGTAGCCTTCATAATAATGAAAACGGCCCTGCATCGCAATGACCTGCTTGCCCTCAAGCTCTCCAATAACAAGCTGGCCGGCATGCCCCTCAACCGTCGATACAGGAAATTCAGGTATATCGCCGTAAGGAAGAGTAACAGCATTTTCGATTTCATCAGCCAATATCCCCAAACCTGATCCTAGGATGAGTCCGATTTCCGGTTTTGCGGACAGTTTTTCTTGAATAAAGTTTGCAGCAGTCTGTATCTGTTTCAATTCTCCCATTTCTTTTCCTCCTAATTTAGTTGATCAAGAAAGCTTTTTCCATATTCAGGCATC
The DNA here is from genome assembly GCF_023149135.1 of Fictibacillus marinisediminis. Lineage (NCBI taxonomy): Bacteria > Bacillati > Bacillota > Bacilli > Caryophanales > Fictibacillaceae > Fictibacillus > Fictibacillus marinisediminis. The sequence goes on from NZ_JAIWJX010000002.1 coordinate 2,512,630, forward strand.
TTCACGTTATAGTTTTCGGCTACCGTCGCCCCGATATCGGCAAAGGTTTTACTCACCTTTAAAGGTTTTCCTGATTCGATTCCTTTGTAATACACAAGAAGCGGAACATATTCTCTCGTATGGTCTGTTCCATGATGAACCGGATCATTCCCGTGATCGGCTGTAATCATCAGAACATCATCTTCGTTAAGTTTTTCAAAAACCTCCGGAAGGCGGGCGTCAAACTCTTCAAGAGCTTGTCCATAACCTTTTGGATCTCTTCTGTGTCCGAACAGTGCGTCGAAATCAACAAGGTTTATGAAGTTCAGCCCGTAAACGATTGATCCATCGATTTAACGAGCTGATCCATTCCATCCATATTGGATTTGGTGCGGATCGCTTCCGTAACTCCTTCACCGTCATAGATATCGGAAATCTTCCCGAGCGCGATCACATCATAACCGCTGTCCTTCAGTTCGTTCATAACCGTTCTCTCAAACGGTTTCAACGCATAATCATGGCGGTTGGCTGTCCGTTTGAAGTCACCGGGTTTGCCGACAAACGGTCGCGCGATAATGCGGCCGACCATATATTTATCGTTTTTGGTAAGTTCTCTTGCTATCTCACAGATTTTGTACAGTTCTTCGAGCGGGACCACTTCTTCATGAGCCGCGATTTGCAGAACAGAATCCGCAGAGGTATAGACGATGAGCGCTCCTGTATTCACATGCTCCTCACCCAGTTCATCCAGAATTTCCGTCCCTGAAGCCGGTTTGTTGCCGATGATCTTGCGTCCGGATTTTTCTTCAAGCACCTGAATCAAGTCATCAGGAAATCCTTCTGGGAACGTTTGAAAAGGCTGTTCGATATGAAGGCCCATGATTTCCCAGTGCCCTGTCATCGTATCTTTGCCGTTCGATGCTTCCTGAAGCTTAGCAAAATGTGCTTTCGGCTTTTCTGCAGGACTGATCCCTTTGATTTCCCGAATGTTGCTCAGACCTAAAGATTCCATGTTCGGCATATGAAGCCCGTTCATTTTTTCAGCGATATGGCCAAGTGTATCCGATCCTTTATCATCAAACTTGCCGGCATCCGGTGCTTCCCCGATTCCGACAGAATCCATTACAATCAAAAACGTGCGTTTGAACTTTTTATATTTCATTATTAAAAAACCTCCAAAACTAATAAATTCATCTTTAGATACTATATCCTCACAACCGCCTGAACAAACTCGAAGCGATGATGTCAGAAGTCAGACATCTACGTGGAAAAAAAGGCTAAGCCCTTGGATGATAGGCAGCGTAAACATCTTTAAGCCTTGTTTTCGACACGTGGGTATAGATTTGCGTTGTGGAAATATCTGCATGGCCGAGCATCTCCTGTACCGCCCGCAGATCCGCTCCATTTTCCAGCAAATGCGTCGCGAACGAATGTCTAAGCGTATGGGGAGTCAATTCTTTTTCAATATTTGCTTTTTTGGCAAGCTGTTTTAAAATTTTCCAAAAACCTTGCCTTGATAAACGGTTTCCGTGGTGGTTCAAAAACAAAGCGTTCCCGCTCTTGCCTTTTGAAAGTGCAGGACGGCCCTTATCCAAATAGGCTTGTATGGCTCCTGTCGCCATTTTACCGAGCGGAATAATACGTTCTTTGTTCCCTTTTCCAAGACAACGCAAAAACCCCATCGATAAATGGACGTCGGCAAGATCTAGGCTTACCAGCTCCGTCACTCTTATCCCGGTCGCATATAGCAGCTCGAGCATGGCCTTGTCCCTGATCCCGAACGTTTCATGGGTATCGGATGTATCTAAAAGCGCTTCCACTTCGTTCATAGCCAGCACCTTCGGAAGCTTGCGTTCAGCTTTGGGTGTTTCAATATGTACAGATGGGTCAGATTCGCTCGCCTTTTCACGAAGCAGAAACTGGTGAAACGAACGGATAGATGCAATGTTCCTCGCAATAGTTGTTGTAGCCTTGCCGTTTTCTTTAAGTTGAAGCAGGTAACCTATTATATTTGCACGCTGAATCTGGTTGATATCTGAAATGTTTTCCACTTTTTCAATGAAAAGCACATACTGCTCAAGGTCGCGGCGGTAAGAATCCACCGTGTTTTTAGAAAGACCACGCTCGACTATTAAATAATGAATAAAATCCTGGACATGATCTGTCATATCTGCGCTCCTTATTCACTGGATTCGTAGAAAAACAGCAATCGGATGAGCCAATTGCTCTCCTCTTTATTCGTAGTGGCAGCGTCACTTTGGAAAACCTTGACCGCTTTCCCCTTCGGCACATCGTACCGGTGATAATCCTGGTACTCCTGGTTGATCCAAAGCAGCCCAAAGTAGAATAACAATGTGCAGGCTGTAAAAGATAAAAATATTTTTGATGTGTTCCAGCATAACCTCAGCCAAGATCTCATGGTTCAGCGGCCTCCCCGTACTATAATATTAGTACAGGTTATGCCAAAGAATTGCGGTTATATACACATTTTCTAATTTTACTACAACTTTACGTTAACTGATTCTTTCGGATTTGTAAATAAATAAAAAATGATGAGTACCTTTCATCAAGAGGTCTCATCATTTTTATCATTTCCGTTACAGCGGTGGCAGATGCCGTGAAAAGTGAGGCGGTGGTCTTTAATTTTAAAATTCCAGCCCTCTTCAACGACCTTTTCCACATCTTCCAGCAGATCCTCTTGGATTTCATCGACCGCTCCGCATTCAAGGCAAACGAGATGATGATGGAAGTGAGCTGCTCCTTCTGTACGAAGATCATATCTCGATACGCCATCTCCAAAATTTATTTTATCGACTACTTTCAGTTCAGTTAATAGTTCTAATGTACGGTAGACAGTAGCAAGACCTATTTCTGGTGATTTCTCCTTCACAAGAAGATAGACGTCCTCTGCACTTAAATGATCTTCCTCATTTTCCAGGAGGACCCTAACTGTAGCTTCTCGCTGGGGAGTAAGCTTATAGCTCTGGGAATGCAGCTGTTTTTTGATCCGGTCTAGACGGCTTTCCATACCTAATCCTCCCTTATGTTTCACATGATTATTATAAGGCATGGAAAGAAAAGGTGTCAATTTAAAATAATTATAATTTGCAGTTTATAATTATTATTATATGATAGTTTCCATTCATTATTTTGACCCCAAACTCATTACTCCTTCCATCAGAAGCGGTGAAAGATACGCTTCAAAGGCAGATGCAACAGCGAGGAACAATCCTACTGCGATAATGAGAGCTGAATATTTAAAGAACTTTGGAAAAAAGGGGTCGCTCGATTTTTTCAAAAACTGCTGTCTGATCATTTTAACGGAAAATAGAATAGAAGCGGCAGCTGCCACGATCAAACCCGGAACCAGAATGAGGTTCTGTGGAAGAACGGAAACAAAAGCGAGCAAGAATCCGTGCCAGCCCATCTGGTTCACGAGAAAACCGACCGTAAACCCGATGACTACCCCTTTAATGAAGAGCATGATCAGGATGACCGGCAGTCCGATAACAGACAGCCCAAGAATCCACATCACCGCTATATATTTAATATAATGGCTGTAGCTTTGTGAGAACATATCCTCTGGATCAGCAAAACTCCCCTTGGAGACCTCCCCGAAAAACCGGGACAAATAATTCAGCAGGTCCTGTTTTTGACTCAGTGTCAGGCTGTTTACAATAACAGCTCCAAAAATAACGCCCATCAGCAAGAGGACGGATACAAACACATACAGCGAATAATGCTCTTGAAGGTGAAACAGTACAAACCTTTTAATAGACCGCATCTCTATTTCCTCCCTTAATCTCTTATTTCATTCTATGAAAGTCAGAGGGAGGTATGTCTATTTTTTATCTGCTAGATTTGCCTGATGCTACTTTCCCGTACTTGCCGCCCCCGCCAGACTGGAAAGATAGCTTGCCTTCCCTTGCACGCAGAATATGATGCACGATCGTTTGCGGAGCAGCTTCCATTAAATCTTTTTCTTCTACCTCATGAAGGATCGCCATGTCCGTTCCGAAATGATCCCTTAGTTTTTGCAGCGTTTTCGGTCCAAGAGCAGGAATGAACTCCAGTGGAACTTGATGGATATAAGGCGGCCTTTCTTTGTGATCTGACTGCTGCAGGGCGCATTTTCCTAATTCATTGATCCGGTTTTTAACACCTCGTATTTTTGATGAACTCCCGCATTGCTTGCATACGGTCCCTTTCTCTTCATCGATGATCTCAGAGCATTTAGCGCAGGTCGTTTCATAATACTTGCCGAGCCTCGGATTTAAGCCATAGTTGGCTGTAATCCGCCTCCCCTGTTCCTCTTTTAATGCCTGTTTGAATTCCAGAAAAGTCGGTTTCTCCATCCGGATTGTCTGGTATTCCCGTCCGATCTTTTCCAGAGAATGCGCGTCTGAATTTGAAAGAAATGGATAGGACCTCAGTTCTTCAACAGCAAAAGCCATAGACGTATCCGAACTTAACCCGAGTTCGATGGCATCTATGAGGTCTGGAAGGAAAACTTCCGAAAGAGAAGCGTTTACCCCTTTTCCATACAAGCTCTTATGCGGAGTGAACACGTGAGCCGGGATAAACAGTCCTCCCAGTTCTTTCGTTTTTCTTTGAAGGTTATGGGCCGACTCGTAGATTCGCTGCGAGCTTAACGTAATATTTTTCATCCGGCCGGCCATATAAAAACTGAACTGTTTCATCTTTTCAAGTGTAGGAAAAAACACTAGAACATGGATAGGCCCTTTGCAGTTCCCATCATAGATTTCGATTTCGGACCCCGGCAGAAGGCACACCTTCTCATACCATAATCCGCCTTCTTCGTGTTCAGCCATGACTCCCGATTCTAGCATCTCCTCTAGTTCTTGAATCACTTCCGGCACGTGGCAGTCAATGATGCCAAGAAGATCGATTCCTTTAACGGCAGAAGCCATATCTAAAATAGCAGATAAAATCAGGGATTTGGCCCCCGTAATCTTTACAGGCTTTCCAGAACGCGACCTTCCGATATGTACATGCAGGTCCGCGTAATACGTATTAAGCATCTTTCTCAAGCTTTCTCTTCAATAGTACATATTGTACGGCATAAGCGGTCTTCGCATCGTGAATCTGCTGGTTTTTTACGAATTCCTCCGCCTCTTCAATGGATACTTCAAGAACATCCAGAAACTCATCCTCATCGGGCTGCTGTTCTTTGCACTCTTTAAGGGAATCCGTGAAATACAGGTGGATCAATTCGTCTGCAAATCCCGGTGAGGTATAGAACGATGATAAATACTCAAGCGATCCGCATTCATAGCCTGTTTCTTCGAGCAGCTCACGCTTCGCACACTCCAGCGGATCTTCATTCTTTTCAAGCTTTCCAGCTGGTATTTCAACGATCGTCTTTTCCAAGGCTTTACGGTACTGTCTCACAAGCAGCAGTTTATTTTCCTGTGTAAGGGCAATAATAGCTACTGCCCCGGGATGTTTTACAATCTCGCGCTTGCTTTTGTTGCCGTTGGGAAGCAGGACTTCCTGTATTTCTAAATCTATGATCTTTCCAGAATAAACCGGGGTTGTTGATAGTGTCGTTTCTTTTAAATGATCCATTGCTTGTCTCACTCCTGGTTCTATATCTTATTTGGCTACATAAAGTCTATCATAAGCCGGTAATGATGAACACGATAACGCCATATTGAGGAGGAAACCCGTGAAAGTGTATATCCAGCATAATGGTGTAACAATGGTAGGAAAAGCTTGGCAGATTAAATATATGCTCAAGCAATATATGAAGCAGCATTCCACTGTAAAGGAGTGGATCACTTCCTCTCCAGGACATAAACGCTGACCCGTTCCAGGCTGGAAGGTTTTTTTTTGCCTGTTTTCATGCTACTCTTTTTGTAATTCATTCATACAAGGAGATGATTTTCCCATGAAGCAGAATAAACTTGGAGCCTCTGATTTGTTTGTAAGCGAAATCGGACTCGGCTGCATGTCCATTGAGCCTGGTAATGAAACAGAAGGAAGAGAAATGATTCGAAGAGCGTATGACGAAGGCGTCACTTTTTTCGACACCGCTGATCTTTATCACTTCGGCTGGAATGAAGAATTTGTAGGAAAAAGCGTAAAGCCTTTCAGAGACAAGGTCGTTCTCTCCACTAAAGTTGGCAACCGCTGGACCGCGGATAAAGAGGGCTGGGACTGGGATCCATCAAAGGCATACATAAAAACTGCGGTAAAAGACAGCCTCCATCGCCTGCAGACGGACTACATCGACTTATATCAGCTCCATGGGGGAACCATTGAAGACAATATGGATGAAACCATCGCCGCCTTCGATGAACTGAAAAAGGAGGGCCTCATCCGGGAATATGGCATCTCCTCGATCAGACCAAACGTGATATCGTATTATGCTGAACATTCAGACATCGTGAGTGTCATGATGCAATACAGCATTCTTGACCGTCGCCCGGAGGAAGAGATGCTTGATTTTCTTCATGATAAAAACATCAGCGTGATCGCACGCGGACCTGTTGCGAAAGGCTGGCTCTCTAAACGAGCGCTGCAGCGCAACGAGAGCGATCAGTACCTGGATTATGAAGGAAAGGAGATCCAGGAGCTCGTCAAACACCTGTACAGCGAATTTGGAAGTGAAATCCGTTTGAGCCAGACTGCGATCCGTTATGCTCTTCATCACCCTGCCGTCGCTACGGCTATTCCAGGCGCGAGTTCTGTGGAACAGCTTCTTTCCAATATCGGAACCAGCACTATGCATGAACTGGCTTCCGATGAGGTTAGCGCTATCCGTTCGTTGTCTAAAAAGAACGTCTATGAACAGCATAGAAGATAAAATAAAAAAAGCTTCACGGCTGTCATCATGGGCGGCCGTGAAGCTTTTATTTATGAAACGTTCTCTATAATCATGGCAATTCCCTGGCCTCCGCCGATGCAAAGGCTCGCTAAACCATACTTACCGCCCCGGTTCCGGAGTTCATAAGATAATGAAAGCAAGAGCCTTGCTCCACTTGCTCCCACTGGATGGCCGAGTGCAATCGCTCCGCCGTTGACATTGGTTTTTTCCCGATCTAGCCCCAATTCTTTCTCAACCGCCAGATACTGTGAAGCAAACGCTTCGTTTACTTCAACCAGGTCCATGTCTCCAATCGTCAGGTTTGCTTTGGCCAATGCCTTTTGTGCGGCAGGAACTGGGCCGATTCCCATAATCTTTGGATCAACCCCGCAGACTGCCCATGACACAATTTTCGACATCGGTTTAACTCGTTTGTTCTGAACGCTTTCCTCTCCTGCCAGAATAAGAGATACAGCACCATCATTGATCCCGCTTGAATTTCCTGCTGTTACGGTTCCGTCTTTTTTAAACGACGGCCTCAGTGCCAAAAGCTGTTCCAGAGTGGAGTCGGGTTTGACGAGTTCGTCAGTTTCCAGCTGCAGCTTCCTCTTTTCATCAACTGCAACCGCAATGATCTCTTCAGCAAAACGGCTGCTGCTAATCGCTCTTGCCGCCCTTTGGTGGCTCAAAAGCGCATATTGATCCTGTTCTTCTCTTGTTATACCGTATATTTCTGCCAGGTTTTCAGCGGTAATCCCCATTCCGCACCCGATATACTGATCTGTTAAGGTGTGAAGAAGCATATCTTCAAGCTGGAGGTTTCCAAATTTCTGTCCCTGAAACCGCTGATTAAAGGTCGCATGAGGGCTCATGGACATGTTTTCAATCCCGCCGCACAGCGCCAGCTGGGCGTCTCCTGTCTGGATGGAGAGTACACTGCTGATCACCGCCTGAAGGCCGGAACCGCATAATCGGTTAACTAGCATCGCAGGCACCGTTTCAGGAATATCTGACCTTAGTGCGATATGCCTTGCTGCGTAAGCCGCATCGATGCTCGAATGAATCACATTTCCGTACACCACTTCCCCTATTTCTTCAGGATTGACTTTTGCACGCTGAAGCGCTTCATGGGCGGTTATTGTTCCAAGCTGCATAGATGAGACATTTTTCAATGATTTGCCGAAGCTTCCGAAGGGTGTCCTGGCCCCTTCCACCACATAAACCGAACTCATCATTTTCCTCCCCGTTTGTTTTAACTGTTAGTAAGCGTCCGTTTTTACATTTTCATCAATGATCAAATCAGGGTCTGTGCACTCTTGAATGTCCTCAACGGTATAACCTGCAGCTACCTCTGCCAGCTTAAGGCCCTGTTCTGTCACATCGAGAACGGCCCTGTCTGTAATAATGCGGTGTACGACACCTTTTCCTGTTAACGGCAGGCTGCAGTTCTTCAAGATCTTGCTTTGGCCGCTTTTATTCACATGCTCCATGATCACGATGATTTTTTTTGCGCCATGGACGAGATCCATCGCACCGCCCATGCCTTTGATCATTTTGCCCGGAATCATCCAGTTTGCCAGATCACCATTCTCTGAAACTTCCATCCCGCCAAGAATGGCGATGTCAACATGGCCGCCCCGGATCATGGCAAAAGATTCGGCACTGTCAAAGTAAGATGCTCCCTTAATGGCGGTCACCGTTTCTTTCCCTGCATTGATCAAGTCCGGATCCACTTCGGTTTCCTTCGGGTATGGGCCGATTCCAAGCAATCCGTTTTCGGACTGCAGGACGACGCTCTTGTTTTCACTTATGTAATTCGCAACCATGGTAGGCATTCCAATGCCAAGATTGACGTAGAATCCGTTCTCAATTTCTTTTTCTGCTCTTCTTGCAATTTTTTCTCTATTATTCATCGCCATTCCCCGCTTTCTCTGCTTATGATTGAACGGTCAGTCGCTCAATGCGTTTTTCCTGCTGTGCGACAATCATCTTCTGCACATAAATTCCCGGTGTATGAATACTGTCTGCGTCCAATTCTCCTATTTCATGCAGCTCTTCCACTTCAGCAATGGTTACTTTCCCTGCGGCTGCGATCATAGGATTAAAATTTCTTGCCGTCTTGTTGTAGATCAAGTTTCCGGCCTTGTCCCCATGAGCCGCGCGAATCAGGCTATAATCTGCGGTCAGCCCTTTTTCTAAAAGGTACTCTTTGCCATTGAATGTACGGACTTCTTTTCCTTCCGCGATTGGTGTACCGACTCCGGCTGGTGTATAAAAGGCCGGAATACCTGCACCGCCCGCGCGGATCCGTTCAGCAAGCGTGCCTTGCGGAATCAGCTCGACCTCAATCTCGCCGGAAAGCACCTGTCTCTCAAACTCCTTGTTTTCTCCCACATAGGAACCTATCATTTTTCTAATCTGCTTGTTCTTCAGGAGCAAGCCAAGCCCCCAATCATCCACGCCGCAGTTATTGGAGATGACGGTTAAATCTCTGGTTCCCTTTTCAACGAGCGCCAGAATCAATTTTTCAGGAATTCCAACGAGACCGAATCCGCCGACCATCAGCGTTGATCCGTCCTTAATCTCTTCAATCGCATGCAGTGCACTGGTTTCTATAGATTTCATTCTGCTCCCCCCTTATTGCCATTTTTCATTTTCTACGATTGTAGCTACTCCCTGGCCGCCGCCGATGCAAAGGGTAGCAAGCCCGTACCGGTTCTCTCTTCTTCTCATCTCGTGCAGAAGGGTCACAAGGATTCTCGCGCCGCTTGCTCCAATCGGATGACCAAGGGCGATTGCGCCTCCGTTGACATTCAATTTTTCATCTGAGAACTGAAGCTCTTTTCCAACAGCAAGCGACTGTGCCGCAAACGCTTCGTTCGCTTCGATCAAATCAATATCTTCAAGCGTTATCCCTGACTTTTCGAGCACTTTTTTCGTGGCATCTACCGGGCCGATTCCCATTATGCTTGGATCAACACCTGCACTTGCATTGGCTACAATTCTTGCGAGAGGCGTCAGGCCAAGTTCTTCTGCTTTTTTTCTGGATACAACAACAAGAGCAGCTGCGCCGTCATTTATGCCCGAAGCATTTCCCGCTGTTACTGTGCCGTCCTTTTTAAATGCCGGTCTCAGCTTACCTAGCTTTTCGGCTGTCGTCCCTTTCTTCGGATATTCATCCTCTGAGAACAGCAGTGGATCTCCTTTTCTTTGCGGAATCTCAACCGTTACGATCTCATCCGAAAATTTGCCTTCCTCCATGGCTCTTTCACATTTCTGCTGGCTGTCTGCTGCAAACTGATCCATCTCCTGACGGTTCAAGCCATAGGCGTCACAGAGATTCTCAGCCGTAATCCCCATATGGTAATCATTAAAGGCACACCATAATCCGTCATGAACCATGGAATCAACCAGCTTGCCGTCTCCCATGCGCAATCCGTTTCTTGCATCGTTTAAAAGATATGGCGCCGCACTCATATTTTCCATTCCGCCGCATACGACCACTTCCGCTTCACCGAGCATGACCGCCTGGCTGGCTAAATGAAGAGCCTTCAGTCCGGAACCGCAGACCTTGTTGATCGTCATACTGGAAACCCTCTGCGGCAGTCCCGCTTTCATGGCCGCCTGGCGCGCCGGGTTCTGGCCCAATCCCGCTTGAAGAACATTCCCCATGATCACTTCACTCACTTCATCCGCTGAAACGCCTGCCCGCGACAGTGCTTCTTTAATTACAATGGCTCCCAGCTCTGTGGCGGGGATATCCTTCAAACTTCCCAGGAAGCTGCCGATCGGTGTTCTGACAGCGCTTACAATCACTGCATCTTGTATTGCCATAATTTCTTCTCACTCCCGTATTTTTTTCTGAATATTCCTTATTATCATACCATAATTCCATGCTCCGTATTGCAACTTAAGGAGGTAAAACGTAAAATAAAGGAAAGATTTCATACATAACGCAATGACTAGGAGGAGCTATGGAACTACCCCAAAGAGTCACCATCATTGAAGTTGGACCGCGCGACGGACTGCAAAACGAAAAGCAGCTCGTGCCGGCGGAAGACAAGATCCGTTTTATTCATAAACTGAAATCCTCGGGAATTCAAGAAATGGAGCTTACCTCGTTCGTCTCTCCCAAATGGGTGCCGCAGATGGGGGATGCTGAACAAGTGATCGAGCATTGCACCGATGACAGCACTCGAAATATCGTGCTCGTTCCGAACGGAAAAGGAGTAGAGCGCCTGCTTTCTTCCGGATGTAAGAACGCAGCTTTTTTTGTCGGTGTGAGTGATACGTTCAACCGAAAAAATATTAATAAAAGCACGAGAGAGAGCATGGATGAGCTTGCTCCGCTCATCAGAGACCTGAAACGGAAGGGCTTTTTTGTGCGGGCATGTATTTCGACGGCGTTTTATTGTCCGTATGAAGGAAAAATGGACGAACAGGCTGTCCTGAAACTATGTGAGGAATTTTCAGATCTGGGAGTAGATGAGCTCTCCGTCGCCGATACGATCGGGCTTGCTAATCCTCAGGAAGTTTATGACTTGTTTGCCCTGCTTAAGCATCATCTTCCTTCTGCCCTGCTAATCGCTGCCCATTTTCATGACACACGCGGCATGGCCCTGGCTAATATCTTTTCTGCCCTTCAGGCAGGTGTGGACCGCTTCGACACGTCCGCAGGGGGGCTTGGCGGCTGTCCGTTTGCTCCGGGAGCAACAGGAAATGTGGCAACAGAAGATACTGTTTACATGCTGAATCGTATGGGTATCTCGACCGGCATCCAGCTTGATCTTCTCCTTGAGGCTGTGGAGTTTATCTCTCCTTTTGTTTCCCGCGGCCTTCAAAGCAGGCAATACCTTCTCTCAAAACAGGAGAAGACGCCCCGGTAGGCGTCTTTCATCATCATTGAAGCACTAAAAAATAGGAAAGACGCCCTTTTAGGCGTCTTTTTTTCAGTATTGAAACACTGGATTTAAAAAAAGACGCTTTTTTAGGCGTCTTTTCCTTTTTTTATTTTATTTTCGAGCCTAAGATGCGGATTGAGCATCTGATTTGGGCTTTTCAGCTGAAACGTATGCTGTTCCTTTTTAAAATCAATGGTCATCTGTTCATCAAAGAACACCATCTTATTTTTCTCCATATAAACGGGCAGGAAGTTTGTTTCAAGCTGTACCGTGCCCTCAGGTTCTTCTTCCACAATCCAAAGTGCAGCTACCCCGCTGACCACACAGCCGCAGCCTTCCGTATCATATTTCAGCAGAATGCGGCCGCCTTCCTGTATCTTACTCTTTATCTTTTCAATCGCTCTTTCCGTCCATTCCAGTTTCATGTTCATTTCTCCTTGCTGTTCATGGTTTGTATAACGTGGATGGCCCAGTCACACCATTCTATCCAGTTTTGCATGTAGCGTTTTCCGAATTCCGATGTTAAATATTCTCCCAGATCCTCCTGCTGAAAGCTGTCTTCAGGAAAATGGCTGTCTTTCCAGTTTTTCATCAATCCCAGGCCAAAAGAATGCTGTTCCTTGGCCCGTTCTAAAAAAGCAACAGCCGTATCTGGAGGTATAAGATGAAACAATGAAACACGCAATAACAGGTCATCCTTTAGTTTCGGCTGTGAGATTTCCTTGCTCAGCAGCCATTTCAGCAGCCTCTCATAGCCTTTTGGTTCGATTTGATATACCTTCTTATCCGGATAGTCCACTTGATGAATCACTTGCGAGGTTACAAGCTCCTCTTCCTCCATCTTTACAAGTTCGCGATAAATCTGTGTATGATGGGCTGTCCAGAAGTGGATCATCGTTTCTTTAAACTGCTGATTCAGTTCATATCCGGTTGCCTCGCTCTTGGCCAACAATCCAAGCAGCGCATATCTCAACGCCATCCTCTTCATTCCTTCTTTCCGTCTCTGTTTGTTATTTTAACATATTCTTCACAATCATCGGTGGAAAATGCTTGATATGATTCTAGTACTTTTATTATACTAAACTTGAACATATGTGAAAATACACATATCAAAACAAAGGAGAGTGAACGATGAATTGGTTGACCCGGTTTAGTTTAAAAAACCCTGTCGCAGTCTTTATTTTTTCATTTTTATTAATTCTCGGCGGCTTATTTTCTTTTAGTTCTTTAAAGGTTGATTTGCTTCCGAATGTAGAGTTTCCGCAAATCACCGTTCAAACGACTTATCCTGGTGCCTCTCCTCAGGATGTTAACAAACAGGTAACCGATGAACTGGAGGAAAAGCTGAAAAGCCTCGATAATGTGAAGTCTGTAAAAAGCACTTCACTTGAAAGCGTTTCGATCATCAACCTTGAATTTCCTTTTTCAGTAAACATGGATGATATCGAAGACCAGATCAACACGATTACTAAAGAAGCTGACCTTCCCGACACAGTGAGCATTGAGGTTAACCGCTTCTCATTCGGTACCATCCCGATCTACAATATCTCTTTATTCCCCAAGAACGGCGATAACATTCAGCCGTTCGTAGAAAAAGAACTGGTGCCCGAGCTGAAAAAAGTTCAGGGAATCAATAACGTTTCAGTCGGCGGAGTGAAGGAGGATTTCGTTTCCATTCAAGTCGACCAGAAAAAAGCGCAGCAGATGGGCCTTTCTCTAAGCTCCATCAAAGATGCGATCAACTCCCGCTTTCTTTCCTTCCCTGCCGGCAATGTCACTTCGGGTGATATATCCGTGCCTGTCCGTGTGGAGGAACAATTAAAAACCATTAAAGAGTTAAAATCACTTGAACTGCCGCCATCTGCCGGAGGGCCTCCATCCGGAGCTTCTCCCGGGGCAAAAGGACAGCAGCAGGCACCTGGGGGCGCAGCCCAAGGCCCTGGAAATTCCGGTAAAAGCGGAGCAACTGCTGCTGCAGCGGCTGCCCAGCCTCAAACGGTAAAGCTTGGGGATATCGCTTCCATCAAGCAATCAGAAGATGTGAATGAAATCACCCGTTACAACCTAAAACGGTCTCTGTCTATGGCCGTAACGAAAAAGCAGGATGCCAATACGGTCGAAGTGGCCGACAGCGTCATGTCCATCCTGAACAAAGATAAGTACAAAGAAAGAATAGATTACGCGATCGGTTTTGACCAGGCAGACGGCATCAAGGATTCTGTCAATTCCCTGATCAAAGAAGGGCTTTTCGGTGCTCTCTTCGCGTCATTGGCTGTTCTCTTGTTCTTAAGGAATGTGCGGGCGACCATTATTGCCATCATATCGATTCCGTTGTCTTTGCTTATCTCAGCAATCTTTTTGAATCAGCTGGGTATTACTCTGAACATCATGACCCTGGGCGGGATGGCAGTAGCCGTCGGCCGCGTTGTGGATGACAGTATCGTCGTCATCGAGAACATTTTCCGCCGTATTCGTAAAAGCAGTGGGGAATACTCTCGAAACGAACTTGTCATCGATTCAACGAAAGAAATATTAAGAGCGATCGTCTCGTCCACCCTGACAACCGTAGTTGTGTTCCTGCCGCTCGGTTTCGTCGGCGGTATAACAGGAGAGTTCTTCCTGCCGTTCGCCCTTACTGTCGTATTCGCTTTGTTGGCTTCCTTGCTGGTTGCCATCACCATAGTGCCAATCCTTGCTAAATTTGCTTTTAAAAAGGTAAAACCTGAAAACAATGATGGGCCATTGCAGAGAGCGTACAGCAAAGTCATCCGTTCCTCCCTGAACCATAAGTTCATCGTACTGTTTGTTTCTGTCGTTCTTCTTGCAGGATCCCTGTTCCTTTCAACAAAGCTTGGCATGGTATTCCTTCCAAATGAAGAGCAAAAGACCGTTACGGCCAATATTGAACTTCCAGCTTCTACAACGGTTGAAAAGACGAACGACATTTCATTGAAAGTCGAGAAAATGCTGGACAGCCGCAATACGGTGAAAGAAGTAACGGCAGGAATCGGAAGCCGAGATTTCCAATCCGGATTAAAACGCGAGAATGTGGCCAACTACTTTATTAACTTAAAAAAAGGCACAAGCGTTAACAAAGAGATCAAGTCGCTTGAGAAAAAAATCAAATCCATCGTCAGCGAAGACAGCAAGGATGCAGTCGTCAGCCTTCAGGAAGCTCAGTCTGGAGGACCGCCTTCCAATAATGAAGTAAACATCGACCTGTATTCCAAAGACCTGGATGCGCTCCAAAAAGGGGCTGCATCGGTAGAAAAATATATGAAGTCCCGTGATGACCTGAAATATGTCTCCAACAATTTCAAGGATACTCAGCGGCAGTGGATCGTAGAGATCGACACGAAAAAGGCGGCTGAAGCGGGAGTATCCGGCTATTCAGTGCTGAGCATTATCAATGACGCCACCAAGACTGCTTCTGTCGGAAATTTTGAACTGAACGGCAAAGAAAGTGATGTCCGCCTTACGTATGATAAAAAACCGGATTCACTGGATCAGATTAAAAAATTAAAAGTGTTTGGAACAAAAGGGCCGGTTGCTCTTTCTGAAGTAGCAAAAATTAAAGATATTGACGCTGTAACTGCCATTCAAAAGCTGGACGGCAAAGTGTATGCGCAAGTATCTGCCCAAGTACCTGGCAATAACGTCCAGGGGGTTACACAAGACGTTATTAAAAATGTAGAGAACAAAGTGGATCTGCCGAAGAATGTATCAACTGAAGGCGGTGGCGGAAGTGAAGAAACGGTGAAAACCTTTAAGGAGTTAGGTTTAGCCATCGCGGTTGCCGTGGGACTGGTTTACTTGACAATGCTGGTTACTTTCGGCCGTGCCCGGATTCCATTTATCATTCTTTCATCCCTGATTTTCGTTCCGGTCGGTGCCATCGGCGGCCTTTACCTTGTGGATGAGCCGCTTTCGGTCAGTGCCATGATCGGTATCCTGATGCTGATCGGTATTGTTACCACCAATGCCATTGTCCTTGTCGACAGGATTGGCCAAAACCGGGAAAATAAAGGTATGACCATTCGCGTGGCCTTGCTCGAAGCCGGAAAAATACGTCTTCGCCCGATATTGATGACCGCATTCGCAACGATTGCTGCCCTCATCCCGCTGTCATTGACTTCGTCTTCCGGAACGTTAATTTCAAAAGGACTTGCGGTCGTTGTGATCGGAGGTTTGACCACTTCCACCCTCCTGACCTTGATCATTGTTCCTGTTCTCTATGAACTCTTTTTCCGAAAACAGGCAAAGAGAGAGCAAAGAGAAAACCAATAAAAGTTATCTAAAAAGCGGAAACCTGAGCGGTTTCCGCTTTTTATGTGTCTGCTGTTTAGCTTGCCCTCCTTTTCTTATAAACGAATTTATACAGTAAAAAACCAACCAGTAGGACTCCTGCCCCTGCAAGAATATAGGACTGTGAAGCCTGCAGCACATGATTAACGGTCTTGACTTCCCCCAGCCTGCCTAAAAACAGCATGGCAACTGCTAAAGGAAAGATGCCGATAAAGGTCAGCCCGCCGAATTTCCACCGATTGACCTTGCTCATCCCTGCTGCGTAGGAAACATAATTTCCGATTCCCAAAGGCCGGGAAAGAGCAATGCTCCACTCTCCGTATTTTTTAAACACTTTCTTCGTTTTCTCTACTTTCTTCTCGTTGAACTTCTCTTTCATCTTGCTTTCAAGCTTATAACCTATCATATAAGGTACATAGCTGAATATGGTGTATACGGCACTTACTGCCAATGCCAGAAGCAAGCTCTCGATCAGGTTTGGCTTCAGCAGAAATCCGTAGATCAGAATGACCAGCGCACCGGGAAAAGGAATCGAGGAAGCCTCCAGGGCGGTCCCGATAAATAGCCCGACCGCTCCCAACTCTTTTAAAAAATGAAAGATCATTTCAAACATCCGTGCATCCTCCTCCTTCTTTCTCCCCCTCACTATTCCCTTTCCTGATGTTTTCAATCTCACCTGGTTTGAAACGATTTATTACAGGGTAGATACGCTGTAGATAACTATTACAATCCATTTCAGGAGGATCCTATATATGAAAAAGATTTGTTCAAAAACCGTCTCCATTACCAGTGACGCTTCTAAATTCACCATTCAAAAGGTTACGGATTTCGTAAAAATATCCAGATCGTTTCAGTCCAACGTCTTTTTATGTAAAAACGGAGTCACCCTGCACGCGAAAAAATTAACATGCCTTGTTACGTTTTTCATGATGCTCCGAAAAGGTGAATCTTTTCTGCTGATCACCGAGGGGGCCGATGCTGATTCGGCCATCCAGCAGCTTCTTCATCAGCTTCTCCCTTCCAAAGCGACTACATAAACATATAAAAGAAGCGCTAATGCCATTCAGCGCTTCTTTTTCCATGAGAGAGGCTAGAGGCCCAGTTTTTTTTGCCATCTCTTCCTTGTTACAACCGGAAGAATAATCAAAGTAATGATGATGATGGATGAAATTAAAATTTCCTTCATCCCTGTATTCGCCACTGAAGCTCCTATGTAGGTGTATGCCAATGTGCCCGGTATGATTCCGATGGCCGTGGCTGCCGCGTAATCTTTAAACTTGACGTTTGCCGCGGCCGTCAAGTAACTCACAAGATCATAATTCAATATCGGCAGGAGGCGGAGGATCAGTACATAAATAAATCCACGCTGCTTGATGCCCTCCTGGATCTTCTGATAATTTCCCTTCCATTCCTTTTTTACGCTTTTTTTGCCGATCCATTTCACTGCTAAAAACGTCATGAGTCCGCCTGACAAGGATCCCAGGTATGTATACAGACACCCCCAATATAACCCGAAGGCCAAGCCGCTTGTCACTGCAAACACGGATGATGGAAACAGCACAAACGGCCGGAAGGCATATAAAGCGATATAAACGATTGGAGCCCAAACTCCCCACGACAGAATCCAGCCTCTAAACCGCTCCGGCGTTAAATTTAAATACCGATGGTTGATATATAAAAGGCAGCCTGCCAAACTGAATATAATTAAATAGTTCATTATTCTTTTTTTATTGCGAATCACTCTTTACTGCTCCTCTCCACCATCTTACTTTCTATATTTTCCTTTATTTTCCGATAGAAGTCACTTTAATTTAAAATAAATTTTATGACATTTCTCTATTCACCCTTCATAAGCTGTATAAAAAGGATATGCAGGGAGAGAGATTAACTTGAGAATTATTGCGAAAAAACCAATCTATGCCGGAAACGCAAGCCAATTCGTCCAGTTCACGGGAAGTTATGAAGAAGCCGTGTATGTTAAAAAAGGAGATAAGACAGCCGACGGAAAAAGCCTGCTCGGTCTTATCGCATTATCCATACAGCCAGGGCAAGAAATCGAAATTTCAAGCGAAGCGAATCTTGACTCCCTGCAGAAAAAATTATTGGCCTCTGAACTGTTTGCTGAGGCCGAATAAGCCAGCCTTGTTTTATAAGGCTGGCTTTTTTATGTGTCTTTAAACATCCATCTCTATCCCTATGATGGCATCGAGAGGAACATCCTGTCTCTTTCCTTCAGCATTCATTATCCTGAGCAGACGGTGATGTGGGTCATAGTAATGGATGAGGCCCTGTATTGCTTTTTCACCAAGGGGTTTACGGCAAAGGACGGCTACTTTCCTTGCCTCTTCCATCGCCAAAAAGATCTGCTGGTTCATTTCCTCCAACTGCTGTTCATCAAGCTCAGTGTTCTCAAGCCACGCCTCTTCCCGCTCCCAGTCCCTTAACTGCTTTACGTGCTCAGGCAGCATCATTGCCGTCCATTTGATGCTTCCGCGGTCTTTGATCATTAGAGTCCCTCCATTCTGGTTTTACGCTTTATGGCCGCCTAAAAGGGTGCTGCGGTGCAGAGCCGTTCCTCCGCTCGTATAGGAAACGGCCCGGAGAAGAGCATTGGAGCCGTATTTCCTGCGGATATCGTCCATCACGTATCCAAGCTTTCGCTTTTTAGGATGCTCAAGTGTAAAGATGCTGAGCTGCGTTTCGTTATCTTCACATACATTGGATAGAGCAATGGTGATTTTACGGACCGTCTTTCCTTCATAAAAGGTATGAAAGAGCTCCAGGCACACCTGGTAGATCTCCATCGTAATGTTAGTCGGTTCAGCTACGGTCTTTGAACGGTAAAAACCCCCGCCCCATTCTTCTTTGCTGTAGCCGATTCCCAGACTGACTGTTCTCCCTGCCTTTTTCGCTGTTCTGGCCCGCCTTGCCACTTCTTCGCACATTTCTAAAATAACATGCTGAACCTCTTTCGGATCGGTATAATCACGAAGGAGGATCTGGCTTTTTCCATAGCTGATCTGGCCTTGCATGATGGGAGCCCCCACCTCCGAGAGGTCCACTCCCCACGCATGATAATAAAGCTGATTTCCCATCACGCCGAATTTTTTTTCCAAGAGCTCCAGCGGATAATGGGCAAGGTCGCCTACGGTTGTAATGCCCATCAGATTAAGCGTCCGTTCCACACGGGAACCGATGCCCCACATCTTGCTCAAGGGAGAAAGTTTCCATAGCTTCTCCGGAATGTCCTCATACGTCCATTCTTCCACGCCTTTCTTCTTCGCATCCAAATCCAGACAGAGCTTAGACATCAGCATGTTCGGCCCGATTCCGATGGCGCAAGGCAGACCGAACTCTTCTTTTATGGCAATCCGGATGGCCTGGGCCAGCTGCACCGGGCCTCCCCACAGGCGTTCTGTCCCGTCTGCCTGAATAAAACTTTCATCCACACTGTAAGTATGAATGGCCTCTTTTGGAACAAACCGATTGAGCAGGCGCGTGATCTCCATGGAACGCTGTAGAAAAAAAGCCATTTGGGCATCCACGATGTGAATACGGCTGTCTTTCGGAATCTCAAACAGCCGGCTTCCGGTTCTTATTCCAAAATCTCTTTTCAGACAAGGAGAAGCAGCCAGGACCACACTTCCCTGCCTCTCTGTATTCCCTACTACAGCAAGGTAACAGGTCAGCGGGTCCAGCCCTAAGCGCACAGCCGCACAGCTGGCATAAAAACTTTTCATGTCCATGCACAGAATTGAACGATTTTGAATCATAGAATAATCGATCAACTTCCTTCACCCCTCCAAAAGCAAACGTTCGTTCTCATTTATTATGTATACCCATTTTAACCGAATATATGTTCTCTTCTCAATGGAAATTTTTTCAGGGAGCTTTCCGGCTTAAAAAATCCATTGACCGGCAAGCATACGTAGGCTACATTGTTGGGAGAGGAAAGGAAGTGCAGAATGGAGAATCAGCTGCTGCGCAAATGGCTGGAAAAGGCTTTGCTGGATTATTTTTACGAGAAAGAGGCCATCCCTTATACTGAAAAGGATTATGCTCTCCTGCAGGAACGAGTAAAAAAAGAACTTCAAACTGAAGAAGCAGAAGATCCTTATTTGACGGTTCAAGATGTCGTATACAGCTTTATTACAAAAGAATAAACACCCCCCCTATAAGCGAGGTTTATAGGGGGGGTGCTTGCTTTATATGCTATTTTTAACTGGAGTTTTTTCAAAGAAATGCTCCCACGCTTCATGAATTCCGCCTGCACAATGCTTTTGCGCACGGAAAATCATAGGGTGGTCTGGCAGCTGTTTTAATTCCTTTTGGCAGTTTCCGACAACGACAGCCGGATATCCAAGTGTAATCATATCACGGTCATTGCCGGAATCGCCGGCAACTAATACATTTGCTTTCTCCCAGCCTTTTTCCCGAAGCAGAAAGGATAGCGCCTCTCCCTTCCCTGCATTTGGCGGAAGAATGTCTACATCTCTTCCGGAACTGAAAATCAGCTTGTACGGCACCGAACTGCCGCTCAGCTTCCGTTTCACTTCCTCAACCGCCTCATCGCTTTCTGCAAAATAGGAAAGCCGATGCACGGATGGAATCGATTGAGGCGTTAAGCCGCTGCAGGATTGGACGATGCGAGAAATTTCAGCGGGATTCCACTTTTCTTCCAATGTTTTTTTCCAGCGCTCATGAAGCTCTGGATCATTCAAGTCATACATTTCCGTACCAACATCCGAAATGAGAATGGAAGGCATCGGAAGCTCTTCCTCTTTGATCAGCTCCATGGTAGAAGCATAGTGTCTTCCTGTAACATAAACGAGCTGCACATTGTAGGGACGTTCTTTATAATAATCAAACAGCAAAGAAGTCAGTTCCTTCTCTCCCACCAAGGTTCCGTCAAGATCAGTAGCTAAAAGATGTGTAACGTTTTCTCGTTTCACCTGACAGAACCTCCTCGTACACCTGCTCTACCCTCGCTGCCACATTCGGCCAGCGGTAATCGCGTTCGGCAAGAGAGGATGCCTGTTTGCCGAGCCTTTGTGCAATGATGTCATTGTTTAAAATAATTTCCAGGGTGAGCGCCAAATCCTGAGCGTCTTTTGGGTTGACGAGCAGCCCTGTTTCTCCTTCAACCACCACATTTTGAAGCCCGCCGACACGTGAGGCAATCACTGGACATCCGCATGCCTGTGCCTCTGCAGCCACCATTCCGAACGATTCATAATAGGAAGGCACGACAGCAACGTTGGCAGCGTTAAAGTATTCCGCCAGCTGCTCCTGGCTTTTCGGCCCTACAAACTGAACATAACGCTCAATTCCTTTCACCCAGGAACGCTGTTTTTCCTGAATGGGAAGCTGATCATCACCGATCTCTTCTTTCTGTCCTCCAGCAAGAATCAGTCTAGTGTTTGACGGGACGTCACCCCATTGAATCAAGTATCTGAATGCTTTGAGGAGGGTTTCAACACCCTTGGTTTCTTCCAGCCGGCCGGCATAAAACACGAGAGGGCCGTGAACATCCAATTTTTGTTTTATCGCGGGTTTTTGGTTTAAAGGATAAAAAGTTGGAGATACACCGATTGGAATGACATCAACAGGTGCAGGCTGTTTAGTAAAGTCATGGATCAGGCTTTTCTCGCTGTTGGTCGTGGCGATCACGCGGTTAGCGGAACGGAGAATGGTTCGTTCATACTGGAACCTGCGCTCATCCCTTTCTCCTGTGGCCCGTTCTTTAGCTGCTCCAAGGGAATGTGAAGTATGGACAAACGGTATATTGTACTTTCTGCGAAGCTGGCGGCCTAATATCCCTGACAGCCAGTAATGAGTATGAATTATATCATATTGATCAACAGGAACAAGTTCCTCGATTTCTTTAAAAAAGCCGGGCAGTATTTGAAACATTTCATTTTTGGATACAAAGCCTTTGATACCGGCTTGGATGCGGATAACTCTAGAGCGTTTTCCAAATGCCTCCGTCTGAGGAGCATCTTTATCACACCAGTGGGTTATGACATCAACATCCCATCCCCTATTTTCCATGGCAAGCGCCAAATGGTACACATAATTATTCTGTCCTCCAGCTTGCTTTCCGCCCAGTTTTGCCAGCGGGTCTCCATGGTCTGATATAAATAAAACTTTTTTATTCATAACTGCTACCCCTCTTTCTATTGTTGCGGTCTATAACGTGTAAGTTACTTATACCCGTTCTCTCCTCAGACAAACCAAAATAGCTTCTTTAGTCCTATTAAATTAAGACTTTATTCCTTTTTGTGAAGGTTTAGGAAAAGAAAAAAGATGCGCTAATATACGCATCTTTCTTGTTTACATAATATAATTATTGTCTATTTTTGTTTGAATGCATTTCCGCCAAGCTTTTCTACAAGCTTGGGAAAAAGCTGATAAAGCGTACTGCCTGCATTCATCCAAAGAGGCAGATTGATCTCACGGACAGGACGGCCGATCGCCGAAATGATTTTTTTAGAAACATACTCCGGGGACAGCATCCACTTCTTGATGTTTTTCTCATAGGAACCCGATTTGTCTGCGATGGAAAAAAAGTTCGTTTCAATCGGCCCCGGGTTGATGGCTGTTACCCATATTCCACTGTTTGCGAGCTCCATCCGCAATCCGTTTGAAAAGCCAAGAACAGCGTGTTTAGAAGCGGCATATCCGCTCGACTTCGGTGTGGATATCTTTCCTGCCTGTGACGCAATATTGATTATATGGCCAGAACGCCGTTCCAGCATTTGCGGCAGCACTGCCTGTGTACAAGCCATCAGGCCGACCACGTTGGTCTGAAGCATTCTGGAAAGATCGTTTAGGTCCGCATCAATAAAGTAGTCGAATATTCCAAATCCAGCGTTGTTGATCAGAACATCGACAGAAACCGTACGAGTGATCTCTGCGAAAACCGCTTTCACCTCTTCTGCGTTGCTAACGTCCAGCGAATAGATCAGCGCTTCCACATCAAAATGTTCTTTTAGATCTTTTTTTACGTTCACTAGTTTGTCCAGGCTTCTGGCGATCAGCACCGGCTTAGCACCAAGGCTTGCCGCATCAAACGCGATCCGGGCTCCAAGCCCTCCGGAAGCCCCTGTGATAACCACCGTTTTTCCTTTTAAATCCTTCATATCTTACGCTCCTTCTGCCCGCTTGTAATAAATAATACCCTGTATGTCCTCCGCTTGAATCCTTCCCTCCTCTTCAAGCAGATCAAGATGCCCCACGGTTTCCGAGAGAGTAAGCCCAGGTTCCTTTTGATAGATCCTCGGGAATAAAAGCTTGCTTAATTCATAAGCCGTCTTATGCCCGGCGAGCATCTCCCATAGGACATCCGCCCGGTTGTTCTGCTGTGCAAGCCTTTCTTCGATCAACTCAGAACTGTTGGAGATTGGAAGGCCATGCCCCGGCAGGATGACGGTTATGGGGAGTTCGGCTGCCGTCTTAAGTGAATCCCGGTATTGCAGCAGCGGTTTAGGCCGGTCTCTTTTCGTGAGAGGGGGAGGCTCGATGAGTGCGTTGGACGAAATACGCTGCAGCAAAAAGTCCCCTCCAATCATAATACCGCTCTCTTGATGAAACAGAGAAAGATGATCTGGAGAATGGCCCGGTGTTTTCATGATTGTCCACCCTGGCAGCCCTGGCACTTCTTCTCCTTCATATAACGCCGGGGAAGCATGGACCACAGCAGAAAGCTCAAGATACTTCTTTAATTTCCTATGTTCAAACCGGACGGCTTCTTCCGGCATTCCCATTTTTTTGTAAAACCCCTCATAAAATTGATTTCTATGTACAAAAAATTCTTGCTGCTGGCTGAGATAGGGTATTTCTTCTAAACTTGCGAGCACAGCAGGCACCGGGCTCGTAAAGTATGAATAAAGACCGACATGGTCCGGGTGATAATGGGTAAAGATCACCTGTTCAATATCGTTTTCTTCCAGCCCGTTCTCCGCCAGTTTCTCTCGAAAGATGCTCCATGCCTCAGGCGTTTTTGGTCCGCAGTCAACAAGGGTAAGCTTTTCTCCCCGTATGAGATAGACATTGACATCCCCTACCGGAAACGGTGTCGGAAGCGCGATGGTTATTATATACTGGTTCAACATTTTCACCTGACCTCTTCTCATGCATATATATATATCAATCAGTATAGCAAAAGATCAGCACTATAAAAAAGTAAATATTCAAAATTATCTTTTTTATAAACTTGACATACTGTACTGACTCATTGCATAATGTGTTGTAATAACTGAACGCTGAACACGGCGCTGAAAGGGACCAGTAATTCATTAAACGGCTGAAAGAGAATGGAATCCACCGGCTGAAAGATTCCAGCAGTGCGAAATGAATGAACCTATCCCCCGAGCCATCAGGGATTGAACCTGATCGTATGCCTTCGATACAGGCGATAAGCTGGGCTTTTACCAAGCCAATTAAGGTGGTACCGCGGACCGCACTCCTCCGTCCTTTTCCAAGGATCGAGGAGTGCGTTTTTACGTTAACCTAAGTTGGAGGGATTGCCGTGTATAAAAAAATCGCGTTTATCGGAGCAGGTGCCATGGCAGAAGCAATGATTTCAGGATTGATCGCCAACAAGCTGGCCTCACCTGAACAGATCATTGCCGCAAACAGAATGAACACAAAAAGACTTCTTGAACTGCAAAGGAAGTATGAGATAAAAATTTCCGCCTCAGCCGCAGATGCAGTGAGTGAGGCAGAAATCCTCATCCTTGCTATGAAGCCGAAAGATGCTGAAGACGCCCTGCACTCGATCAGGGACGCTATCCATAAACAGCACCTTATCATTTCAGTACTTGCCGGGATATCAACAGATCACATCTCCACTCTGCTTCATACGGATGCCCCTGTCATACGGGCGATGCCGAACACATCTGCTGCGATCGGTTATTCTGCAACCGGCCTCGCCGCTGGAAAGTATGCCGAAGAGCAACATGTAAAACAGGCCGAAGAGCTTTTTAATTGCATCGGAACGACCACCTGCTTGAAAGAAGAAAGCCTGCATGCAGTAACCGGGTTGGCAGGAAGCGGTCCCGCTTATGTTTATTATTTAGTAGAAGCGATGCAGCAGGCAGCCTCCTCGCTCAATCTCAGTGAAACTGAGGCAAGGGATTTGATCGCGCAGACCCTGTTGGGTGCTGCCCATATGCTGAAAATGAGCGACGAACATCCCTTGCTGCTTCGGCAAAAGGTAACCAGTCCGGGTGGAACCACCGAAGCCGGAATTCAAATGCTGGACCATTTTAAAGTAAAAGAAGCGATTGAATCATGCGTCAAGCGTGCCGCACAGCGCTCAGAAGAGCTCGGGAGAATGTACACCCCGCCCTCTTCCGAAGGAATAGTTTGACAATTCTGTTATTTCATTTTATAATAAAACGACTATAGAGCAGCAACGGGAGGTATAAGATGCTTGATCAAGAAGAATTCAAGCGGTACAATCTGTTGTTTAAAGAGTTTGAGCAGTTTCTTACACGGCCACTGACAAAAAAGGAAAAAGATTTTATAAAATGGATCGTAAAAAATGATATGAGCATCGAACGCACATCGGCGCGAGCCACCTAAACAAGCCCCTGAAAGGAAATGGGCTTGTTTTTTTCTTGGATTTAGAACGTTTGACCTGCTTATTTAAAGGTAAAATATAAAGAGGAAAGGAGTTTTTCCCGCTATGACAAAAATCTTTGGACACCGGGGCGCAAGCAAGGTATGCCCCGAAAACACAATGGCCTCCTACACTCGGGCTTATGAAATGGGCGCAGACGGACTTGAAATTGATGTCCATTTAACAAGCGATGGTGTTCCTGTCATCATTCACGATGATACGGTCAAACGGACAACCAACGGAAAAGGATATGTAAAAAATTTCACGCTCGCTGAAATTAAACAGCTGGACGCGGGAAGCTGGTTTTCTCCAACCTTTCAAAATGAACGGATCCTCACACTAGAAGAGTTTCTGCAATGGATCTGTACCAAGCCGCTGCTTCTCAATATAGAATTGAAGAATAACAAAGTGATGTATGAAGATTTAGAGAAAAAAGTATACGATCTCGTAAATGCTTATGGAATGAAAGAAAAAACGATCTATTCATCTTTTAACCATTACAGCCTTGTGCAATTAAGGAGCATGGACTCTTACATTGACATTGCTCCCCTCTACTCTTCGGCCATCTACGAGCCATGGAACTATGCAAGAAGCATGGGTTCGCTGAGTGTGCATCCTCAATTTAAGAGCCTTCATCCCGTGATCCTGCAAAGCCTTCATGAGCATGGGATACGGGTCAGGCCTTATACGGTCAATCAAGAAAAATGGATGCATTATTTAATGAATTGGCGGGTGGATGCCATCATCACTGATGTACCCGATGTGGCGTTGGCTGTTAGAAATGGAGAAATTACTGAACAAAAAAGCTTAATCCTTGAAATGTATAATAAGTTAAAAAAAAAATGAGCGGGCTGCCCGCTCATTTTTTGCTGAGTTTTTCAATTGGAAAGACGCTGAAGTCATCGGCAATCTGCGTATTCGGAAAGACTTCCCGTGCTTCTTTTAAAAGAAGAGTCTTCTCCTCTTTATGATATCTAGAACTGATATGGTTCAAGATCAAGGCAGCTGCATTTGCCCGTCTGGCGGTAACAGCAGCCGATCTGGCTGAAGAATGGCCGAATTCCGCTGCCTTTTCAGCCAGTTCGTGAAGAACAGTAGCCTCATGAATAAGTACCTCAGCATCTCTTCCCAGCTCCACCGCATTCTCGCAGTATTTCGTATCGCCAAGGATAGCGACAATCCGGCCAGGAACAGGAGGGGAAACAAATTCACTGCTCTTGAGCACCGTTCCGTCCTCCAGAGTAATATCCCTTCCTTCTTTCAATTGCTGATATAAAGGACCGGGCGGCAGGCCCATCTTTTTTAGCAAGCCGGCTTCCAGCTTTCCAGGCTGTGCCTGCTCTTCTACGCGAAAACCGAAACAAGGGATCACGTGCTCAAGTTTCTTGGCATATACCCGACGGCCTTCCTCTTCACAGATCAGCCCTTCATCTATTTCTATCACTTGAATCGGATAGGTAAGATGCGTCTGGCTTATGTTCAAAGAAGTGTCGATGAAGGCCTTTATTCCCTTTGGTCCGTATATGGACACCGGACTCTCTTCACCATTTTGGAAGGAGCGGCTTCCCAGCAGGCCCGGCAGACCGAATAGATGGTCTCCGTGCAGATGAGTAATAAAAATTTTATTGATCTTACGCGGTTTTAGAGAAGTGTGCAGGATTTGATGCTGTGTAGCTTCTCCGCAGTCAAAGAGCCAGATTTCTCCTCCCGTCTGCAGGAATTTAAGGGCAACCGAAGAAACATTCCTTTCCTTTGAAGGCATTCCGGCTCCCGTTCCCAGAAAATGAAGTTCCATATCAGCTATTCCTTTCATGCTTTAAAATAGAAATCATGAGGCGATAAGTGACAATGAAAAAAAGGAGCAAGCTTCCTCCCGCAAGAAATCCTGCCAGCACATCACTCGGATAATGCACACCAAGATAGACTCTGCTTAATCCGACAAGCACGATATAAACACATCCCCCAGCGGTTATAAGACGCCGCACCCAACTATGCTTAGCCTGTCTCACAAGAAGGTAGAATAACAGTCCAAAAAAACCGATGGAGATCATGGCGTGTCCGCTCGGAAAACTATATCCTCCGATATCAACTAGACGATGGAGGGATGGCCGCTTTCTTTCATAGATTCCTTTAAGAAAAGCGTTTCCGTAACGGATGACAAACAAACAGCTCCCCAGGATTACCGGTTCAAGCCAGCTTCTCCTCCCTAAAATAAAAAAAGCAGAGAACACGGCAAGCACTATAAATTCATTGGTCCTTGCTGCACTGTTTGTGATCACTATAAAAGCTCGGGTCAGCTCGTGGGGCTGATATGCCGTTACTGCATCAATCACCGTCTGATCCAGTCTCTTTACGCCAGCCTCCCGATAGACGGCTGCAAGGAGAAAAAAGAAAATAAAAAGCAACAAAAATCCAAGAAAGTATGGCAGATGGATACTTTTCTTCAATTATAATCACCCGGCCTTTGGCTCGATAAAAAAGCTGTCTACAACCTATAGCTATGATGGATCATCTGTTAGTTTGCCTCGAATAATGGAATGATCACCAAACTTTTTTTGAATATCGCTGATTAATCGATTTACATCATCCCGTTTTTTTTCCTGTTCAAAAGTAAACAAGTCCATCTGTTTATAGGCTTTTTCTTTAGGGATAACATCCGCGGCCGTAATGCCGAGCAGCCGTACAGGTTCACCGTTCCAGTGTTTTGTAAACAAGGACCAGGCATGTTCCAGGATTTCACTCTTATCATGAAAGGGATTCTCCAGTGTCTTGCTTCTCGTAACCGTCTTCCTGTCTCCATACCGGATCACGATCTGAAGATTTTGACCGACGACTTTCTTCCCTTTCATCCGGCGTTCAACAGAATCAGCCAGAACTGAAAAGACGCGTTTAAGCTCCGTTTCATCACTCACATCTTCAGCCAGAGTGGTCGAGTTGCCAACGGATTGAAATTCTGAGGCGCGCTCCGGGTCTACTGGGCGGTCATCGATCCCGTTCGCACGCTCCCACATCCTCACTCCGTTTTTTCCGAAGCGGTGTTTTAAACTGTACGCGTCTTCCTTTGCCAGGTCACCGATCGTATGAATATTATATTTTTTTAGTTTTTCTTCTGTGGCCTTTCCGATCCCATGCATTTCACCTACGGTCATCGGCCAGAGGATCTGCCGGATCTCCCGCTTTCGCAAGACGGTAATCCCCATAGGTTTCTTCATATCTGAAGCCATCTTCGCAAGAAATTTATTCGGTGCAATCCCTATACTGGAAGGAAGACCCAGTTCATGATACAGCCTGTTTTGAATTTCCTCGGCAGCTTCGATAGGGCTCATGGATATCCTCGTAATATCAAGATATCC
Organism: Fictibacillus marinisediminis; assembly: GCF_023149135.1. NCBI lineage: Bacteria > Bacillati > Bacillota > Bacilli > Caryophanales > Fictibacillaceae > Fictibacillus > Fictibacillus marinisediminis. The sequence goes on from NZ_JAIWJX010000002.1 coordinate 2,541,622, forward strand.
TTCATCAATTGAGACAGGCTCAACAAGCTCAGTATATTCCCGAAGCAGCTGAAACATCTTCTGAGACATCGTCCTGTATTTTTGAAAATCCGGCCGTAAGACGATAAGAGATGGACAAAGTTTTTTTGCCTGCCACAGAGGCATCGTAGTTTTTACTCCAAACTTACGTGCTTCATAGCTGCAGGTTACGATGATGCCGCGGCGCTCTTCGGGATTGCCGGCGATCGCAAGAGGCTTTCCCTTTAAAGTGGGATCCATCATACTTTCTACAGAAGCATAAAAGCTGTTCATGTCGACATGCAGGATAAATCTTCGTTTTATATTGGCAGACCTATCCATGTTGTTCCATCTCCTTCAATCCTTTTCCTTTCCCATTATATGAAATGAGAGAACATAAGAAAAGCGAAAGCCGTTCACTATCACAGGGTTCACACCATAAAAAAGACAAGGTTTATTCACCTTGTCTCCACTATATCCCGCAGCTGCCTGCCTGTGTTTTCAATCCATTCCACGTATTCTGTTCCGTGGAAATGCTCATTCATATCCCTATGTAAGTTTACAAGCTGCACCAGAAATTCCTGGTTCCCATGATCCTTGCTCCAGGCCTGCAGATAACTGTACACTGAGTATCTGCCTTTAGAGGACATCTGCTGTTTTTTTGCACCTTCTTCCGTAAGCGTTACGTACGAAATTCGCCGATCATGATCTTTTTTCAATAATTGTATTAAGCCTTTATCTTTCAGGCGTTTTATAACCTGCATGACTGTCGAAACATCCCATAATCCGAGGTGTGCTATGCGGGAAATCGTCGCCTCTCGTTCAAAGGATACAATCCATAGAATGTGCTGTTCAGCTTGAGTCAATCCCAATGACTTCGCTGATTTTTGCCATTCATCTTCAAGAACCTTGTACACTCCCCGCAAATAATTCATCATCATATGCATGTTCGCAAGTTCACTCATCCAATCCCTCCGGCTTCCCATCCTATTTAGACATTTTTTTCCATGATTAAACTACAACCAAATATACTAATTCGAGCTATTTATGTCAACCTCGACTTGAAGGTTCGTAACAAAAAAGGAGCCAGACCTTTCATGGCCGGCTCCTTAGCTCTACTCTCCTGCTACTTCCTGAATGACTGCAACCACGATCTCGGCTGTTTTCACCAGTTCCTCGATCGGCATTTTTTCATTTTTAGTGTGGATTTCCTCGTACCCTACAGCAAGGTTAACAGTTGGAATTCCATGGCCGGCAATCACATTCGCATCACTTCCGCCGCCGCTTTGCAGCAAGCGGTGAGAACGTCCGATCCTTTCAGCAGCTTTCTTAGCCACTTCAACGACATGGTCTCCATCACTAAACTTAAATCCAGGGTACATGACTTTCACATTCACTTCAGCACGTCCACCGAACTTAGAAGCCGTTGCTTCAAATGCCTCTTTCATCTTAGCAACCTGAGCTTCCATTTTCTCTGTTACGAGAGAACGGGCTTCTGCCAAAATGGCCACATGATCACAAACGATATTGGTCTGTGTGCCTCCTTCAAACCTTCCGATGTTAGCCGTGGTTTCTTCATCAATTCTTCCGAGCGGCATTTTAGAAATGGCTTTTGCAGCGATTGTAATGGCTGATACACCCTTTTCAGGAGCAACACCGGCATGCGCTGTCTTTCCATAGATATCAACCATCAGCTTTGCTTGTGTCGGCGCTGCAACAATAATGTCACCGACTTTGCCGTCACTGTCGAGCGCGAAACCGAATTTTGCGGTTAATCGGGAAGGATCAAGTTCTTTCGCTCCTACAAGCCCTGACTCTTCCCCAACTGTGATGATGAACTGGATGTCTCCGTGTTTAATATTTTGTTCCTTTAAAAGTTTAACGGCTTCGAGCATCGCTGCGAGGCCTGCCTTGTCGTCCGCCCCAAGGATGGTCGTTCCATCGGTTACAACATACCCATCTTTAATCGAAGGTTTTACCCCATTGCCAGGTACGACCGTATCCATATGAGAGGTGAAATAAATCGGATCCACCCCGCCCTTGTTGCCTTTCAGCGTACAAATCAGGTTGCCGGCGCCGTGTTCAGTTTTAGATTCAGCATCATCTTCAAATACTTCGACACCAAGATCAGTGAATTTTTTAGTAAGGACTTTGGAGATTTCCTTTTCAAATTTTGTTTCAGAATCGATCTGTACCAATTCCAAAAACTCTTCTAGCAATCGTTGCTCATTAACCATTGTGTCTTCCTCCATTATAACGGGATATTGCCGTGTTTCTTCCAGGGCCTTTCCTCGTGCTTCGTCCGCAGCATTTCCAGTGCTTGAATACATTTGATTCTCGTATCCCGTGGATCGATGACATCATCGACCATGCCTCGGGAGGCGGCAATGTATGGATTGGCAAATTTCGTACGGTACTCATCAATCTTAGCCTGCCTTGTCGCTTCAGGATCATCGCTTTGTTCGATCTCTCTGGCAAAGATGATGTTCGCTGCTCCCTGCGGTCCCATCACTGCGATTTCCGCGTTCGGCCAGGCAAAAACAAGATCAGCGCCGATCGACTTGCTGTTTAAGGCGACATAGGCACCGCCGTATGCTTTACGGGTGATAATCGTTATTTTCGGGACAGTAGCCTCAGAATAGGCGTACAGGATTTTAGCTCCGTGTCTTATAATGCCGCCGTGTTCCTGTTTAATTCCTGGAAAAAATCCGGTGACGTCCTCAAAGGTGATAATCGGAATGTTAAAAGCGTCACAAAAACGAATAAAGCGCGATGCCTTATCCGAAGAATCAATATCAAGGCCGCCAGCCATAACTTTTGGCTGATTACATACTAATCCTACCACTTCACCCTTAATCCTGGCAAAACCAATGACTATGTTTCTGGCAAAATACGCTTGAACTTCTAAAAAAGTATCCTGATCGACCACTTGCTCGATGACCTTACGAACGTCATACGGTTTGGTCGCATCCACAGGTACCACCTCGGCAATATCCGGGCGGTCATCGTTCTCATGCTCCAGTTTCTCCGATCTGGCCGGTTTTTCTTTATTGTTCTGAGGAAGGAACGATACGAGCGCCCGCACTTGCTCCAGAACTTGTGCCTCGGTTTCCCCCATAAAATGGGCGTTACCGCTTTTCGTGCTATGGACCTTTGCCCCGCCAAGATCCTCAGATGAAATTTTTTCGCCCGTTACTGTTTCGATGACTTTCGGGCCAGTGATAAACATTTGGCTTGTCTGCTCCACCATGAATACGAAATCCGTAATAGCCGGTGAATAGACAGCTCCACCTGCACAAGGCCCCAGAATAACTGAAATCTGCGGAATGACACCAGAGTAGATGGAGTTTCTGTAAAAGATCTGCCCGTAGCCGTCCAGAGAAACAACACCTTCCTGAATTCTCGCTCCTCCTGAATCGTTCAGTCCGATAAACGGTGTTCCATTCTTAGCCGCAAGATCCATCACACTGGCGATCTTGTGAGCATGCATCTCTCCTAACGCTCCTCCAAAAACCGTAAAATCCTGAGCAAATAAATAAACCGGCCGGCCGTGAATCTTTCCATAGCCTGTAACGACTCCCTCTCCAGGAGCCTTCATATTCTGCAGACCAAAATCGGTGCAGCGGTGCTCAATAAAAGGATTCAACTCCACAAACGTTCCCTCATCGAGCAAAAGATCGATTCGCTCCCTTGCGGTCAGTTTTCCGCGCTCATGCTGTTTATCAATCTTCTCGTCTCCGCCGCCAAGCTCAATCTCACGTTTCCTGTCATATAATTCGTCCATTTTATCGTACATATCCATCAGGACACTCCTCCTTCCGTTTCAGGTTTTTCGCACAGTTCAAACAGCACCTTATGGGTAGAAGATGGATGGATGAATGCGATGGATGCCCCGCCGGCACCTTTCACCGGCTGTTCCTGGATCATCTTTACGCCAGCTTTTTTCAATTCTTCAATTCTTGATGCAATATTTTCAACACCAAGAGCCACATGGTGGACACCCTGTCCGCGTTTGATAATAAATTGCCGGATCGGACTCTGTTCATCCATTGGCTCTAGAAGCTCCAGCCGTGTCTGGCCGATCTTCAAAAAAGCTACCTTTACCTTTTGAGATTCCACTTCCTCCACTGCTTCAAGCTTAAGTCCGAGTGTGTTCACATAAAAAGGGAGGACCTCATCAAGGGATTCAACGGCAATGCCGATATGATCGATTTTTTTTGGCGGTTCCATGCCTGCTGGTGCTGGATAACCATCCCGCTCGAGCACTGCTGCTTCAATAAATTTGGCTGTCTCAACTGTCGGTGTGCCGGGTGTAAATATTTTTCTTACTCCGGCTGATTCAAGGAAGGGAATGTCCTCCCAGGGGATAACACCGCCTCCTATCACGATAATATCATCTGCTCCCCGCTGTTTTAAAAGCGACATCACCTCGGGAAACAGTTCATTATGCGCTCCAGACAGACAAGATAAACCGATGGCATCCACATCTTCCTGCACAGCAGCAGCTACAATTTGTTCTGGCGTCTGGCGAAGGCCGGTATAAATGACCTCCATCCCATAATCACGAAGAGCCTGAGAGATCACAAGAGCTCCGCGGTCATGCCCGTCAAGCCCTGGCTTTGCTACCAGCACACGTATTTTTTTATTCATTGTTCTTCCCACTCCTGTCTGTCTATATTCCTGTAAATTCTCCAAACTCTTCCCGAAGGATGCCGCAGATCTCTCCGATCGTGCAATAATCACGCACACAGTCCAAAATGAGCGGCATAAGATTTTCTGCTCCTTGAGCACCTTGGCGCAGCGCACCCAACCGAGCGCTCACTCGGTCGTGATCCCTCGCAGACTTCAGACGGTTCAGCTTTTCTTTTTGCTTCTCCCCCAGTGTTGGATCGACTCTTAATAGTTCAGGCTGGACTTCATTTTCAACCGTGAATGAATTCATGCCTACGATGACTTCATTCCCTTTTTCGATCGCCTTTTGTATTTCATAAGACGTATGATGAATTTCACGCTGCATGTAGCCTTGTTCAACGGCAGCCACTGCTCCGCCCAGTGATTCTATTTTTTCAAGATAAAGTTTGACTTCTTCCTCCATGACATCCGTCAGGTGCTCCACATAATAAGATCCGGCCAGAGGATCCACCGTATCCGCCACTCCGCTCTCATGGGCGATGATCTGCTGAGTTCTTAACGCGATTCTCGCAGAATCCTCGGTAGGAAGGGCGAGTGCTTCATCCCTCGAATTCGTATGCAGGCTTTGAGTGCCTCCCATTACGGCTGACAGCGCCTGAAGGGTTACACGGACAATATTGTTATCTGGCTGCTGGGCCGTCAGCGTAGAACCGCCTGTTTGGGTGTGAAAACGAAGCTGCCAGCTCTTCGGGTTCTTTGCCTGATAATGTTCTTTCATAAGTTTGGCCCAAATTCTTCTGGCTGCCCTGAACTTGGCGACTTCCTCAAAGAACTGATTATGGGCGTTAAAGAAAAACGCCAGCCTCGGTGCAAAATCATCGATGTTCAATCCGGCCTCCAACGCTGCATCGACATACGCTTTTCCATTGGCGATCGTAAATGCCAGCTCTTGAACAGCATTCGCCCCGGCTTCGCGGATATGGTAGCCTGATATACTTATGGTGTTCCATTTCGGCACCTGTTCCTTGCAATATGCAAATATATCCGTGATGAGGCGCATAGAGGGCTTAGGAGGGAAAATATACGTTCCCCTCGCAATGTACTCTTTTAAAATATCATTCTGAATCGTACCGGATATTTTTTCCGAAGAAACACCCTGCTTTTCTGCCACAGCAATGTACATTGCCAGCAAGACGGATGCAGGTGCATTGATCGTCATCGAAGTACTGACCTGATCCAGCGGGATATCCCGTAAAAGCGCTTCCATATCTTCCAATGAATCGATGGCAACCCCTACCTTCCCTACTTCTCCCTTGGACATCGCATGATCAGAGTCATAGCCGATCTGGGTAGGAAGATCAAAGGCGACGGAAAGGCCCGTTTGCCCTTGTTTTAACAGGTAGCGGAACCGCTTGTTGGTCTCTTCAGCAGAACCGAATCCGGCATATTGCCTCATCGTCCAGTAACGGGCCCTGTACATCGTTGGCTGTATACCCCTAGTATAGGGATATTCGCCAGGCAATCCAAGTTTCTCTATATCGTAATCTTCTGTTTCTGCTCCATAAAGCCTGTCGATCTCAAATTTTGAACTCGTTTCAAATTTTTGCTTTCGTTCTGGAAACCGCTGCATGCTTTTCTCTGTTGCCAGCTTCCAATTCTTTACTCTCTCCTGATGCTTGCTCATATGGCTGCCTCCTATAACCTATCATTCGACATTTTCTTTCTTACATTACTTTCTTTTTGAAAACGCTTTTTCCTGCCAAAATTGCTAAAATTATAGACAGATGGAAGGAAATCTTGTTACACTGTTCAATTCCTTGTACAATAATAATTGGATAAGGAGGGTAATGATGTCTCGAAAATTAATAAAAACCATAGTCTTTATCATGCTTGGCTCCTTGCTGCTGACAACCCTGCTGACGGGGATAAGTGCATTGTTCTAATAAAAACCAAAAAAATAAGCCTTTGCGGCTTATTTTTTTTGCACTAAATATCACTTTTCTTAAAGCTTTTCTTAATCTGCAAGTAGCGCTCAATCTCATTTAAAAGATGAAGCAGCTTCGATCTTGTCTCAAATTCTTCCCGGTCTTTCGGCAAATCCATCTCTCGGAACTTGCTTCTCAATTTTTCAATACTATCAAGATAGATGACTGCCGTATTGCCCGGATGTACGGCTTCACTCAATTCATTGAAAAAATTCCCAAGGATGTACCCCTGCATATATCTCTGATCAATAGAAGAAAGGATCGGCATCATCCTCTCGATCAGTTCAAGCTGCTTTTCCCTCATCCTGAAATAAAGGTAATATTCATTTTCATAGCGTACCGTATGATTCTCCACATCGCGGAAAGCAAGATCCTTCCCCTCATCGATCAGCTGAGCCGCTTTAGTGATCTCATGCCCGTCCCAGAGATGGTTATGGTCATACAGATAGTCCCGAAACTCAAGAAAGATGGATTTGAATTGTTCCTCGAGGTCCGACTGGATCTTCTTTACGGTATGTTCCATGCTTGGCATATACAAGTTGACAAAAAGGGCTATGCCGATTCCGATACAAATCAGGGCAACTTCATTCCCTACCGCTTTCCAGCTGAGGTATTCCAGTGTATACAGATGAAGAATGATAACCGAACTTGTAATGATGCCTTCCTTAAGGTTTAAGGCAACAAGGACAGGGATAAACAGCAGGATCAGCAGCCCGATGCTCCATGGATGATAACCTAGAACATTGAAAAAAACGGCGGCAAACAATATACCGATGATACATGCCGCAAACCGTTCCCAGGAACTGATCAAGGACCGTTTCTGCGTCACTTTAACACAAAGAATTGTTAATATTCCTGCGGAGCTGTAGAATTCCAGACCCAACCACTGAGCGATGCCGATAGCAAGAGCCGTCCCGATTGCTGTCTTTACCGTCCTGTAGCCGATTTTGATTGCTGGCATATTAGCCTTCCTTTCCTGCTGTACTCGCAACGATTATCTCATGTTTAGCATGCGGCAGAAAGAATTTTGACATGCACATAGAAAGAAGCAAAAAAAGAGACCTGAAAAGGCCTCTTATAATACTTTTTCAAGAAAGGATTTCGCTCTTTCTGTTTTTGGCTGTTCAAAAAATTCAGCCGGCTCAGCATCTTCCACAAGCACACCGTCATCCAAAAATATAACACGGTCCGCCACTTCCTTGGCGAAGCCCATCTCATGAGTAACGATGGCCATGGTCATCCCGCTTTGAGCAAGGGATTTCATGACGTCCAGTACTTCCTTTACCATCTCAGGATCAAGAGCAGAAGTAGGTTCATCAAAGAGCATTACTTCCGGATTCATCGCGAGAGCTCTTGCAATCGCTACACGCTGCTTCTGGCCACCGGAAAGCCTGCCTGGATATTCGGCTTCTTTATCAGCAAGACCGACTCTCTTAAGAAGCTCTCGGGCAGCTGCTTCTGCCTCACGTTTAGAAACTTTATTAACGGTAACCGGTGCATACGTTAAGTTGTCCATTACAGTCATATGCGGAAAGAGGTAAAAATGCTGAAACACCATCCCGATCTTCTTTCGGACTTGCTGGATTTTAGATGCTTGAGCAGTTACCTCCTGATCCTTGAATAAGATTTTTCCATCCGTCGGTTCTTCAAGCATGTTTATACATCGGAGGAAGGTCGATTTCCCTGAACCGGAAGGGCCGATGATCGCAACGACCTCGCCTTGTCCGATCTCAGTGGAAATGCCTTTTAATACTTCGTTTTTTCCAAATGTTTTATGAAGGTTTTCGATTTTAATCACCGCGGCTCATTCTCCTTTCAAGCATGCGTCCCAGAACAGTTAATGCCATTACCATCAGATAATAGATGATTCCTGCAGTTATCAGCGGCTCAAAATAACGGTACGTATCTGCCCCGACAATCTGTGCGCGCCTCATGATATCTGTCGTACCAATCACCGCAATGATGGCTGATTCCTTCGTTAATGTAATAAATTCGTTCATCAGTGCCGGCAGAATGTTCTTCAAGGCCTGAGGAAGGATGATCTGTCTCATCATTGAACCATAGGAGACCCCAAGCGCCATAGAAGCTTCACGCTGCCCTTTATCAACTCCATTGATTCCGGCCCTGATGATTTCGGAAACGTAAGCCGCTGAGTTCAATCCAAAGGTCAATACACCTGCAAGAAATGGTTCGATTTTATATCCTGTCAGCTGAGGTGTCGCATTATAGATAATCAGCAGCTGAAGAATAAGCGGTGTTCCACGGAAGATGGATGTATAAGCGTCTGCTCCCCATCGAAGCACTTTCACTTTGCTTATTTTGCACAGAGAAAGAATCGTACCAAGCACAAAGCCTAAAAGAATGGACACAACCACAAATTTCAGGGTCGTTACTATCCCTTTTAAAATATACGGTACAGAAGGCATGATAGTTGAAAAGTCAACAATCGACTTCTTCTCTGCTTTTTTCTTAGATTTCGGTTCAAACCATTTTTTGGCGATTTTATCCAGCTCGCCATTCTTTTTCATCAGCGCAATCTGCTGATTAAAATCATCCGTCAGCTTACTTCCTTTTTGAAGAGCAACCGCAGAACCGGCAGATGCGGAATCAGGTATTTCAAAAGCACTTAAATCTGAGTTTTTATTTAGATATTCAATAGCGACTCCGTCTTCAATAACGGCTCCATCAAATCTTTTAGACATAATTTCCTGTACAAGGTCAGGAACTTTATTTCTTTTTTCAATATGAACCTTGTCCACTTTATCAGCAATTTTTTTCGCTTCATTTTCCTGGATGGAACCTAGCTGGACACCAATTGTTTTTCCTTTTAAATCCTGAATCGTTTTAATTTTAGGATTATCTGTAACGACCAGCTGCTTAGCTTGATAGTAGGTGTTTGAGAAATCCACCTTCTTCTTCCGCTCTGAATTCGGCGTCATGCCAGCCATGACGAAATCGACCCGCTTTGAATCAAGTGCAGGAACCAGACCGTTAAAATCCATATCTTTTATGACGAGATTATAGCCAAGCTTGTCCGCGATGTGATTAGCCACATCCACATCAAAACCAATGATTTTGTTGCCTTTGGTCGTATCGATATACTCATAAGGCGCATAATCGGCAGATGTTCCCATCACCAGTGTTTTTTTATGTTTTTCTTTTGCTAAAGCCTGGTGCTCGCCCATTGGCAATACAGCCCCCACTGCACTGAAAATGATCAATAGCGCAAGTGAAAGCAATACATAGGTTCTTTTTAGCATTATATCCCCCAACTTTCTTAAAAAGTGTCTCTATAAAATTTATGCATTCATATTTATTCAATATAATGTATTTTAACACAAAAAGTGAGTGATATTAGTTTTTAGATAATTCCGAATGTATTTCTATTCATGATAGTGCATAATAAAACCCATCCTCTAAGAGAGAATGGGTCTTAAATGTTTATTTGCAATAGGTATTAAACGCATTGATTAATTTATTGACAACTTCCATCGGTTCTTCGCCTTCAATTTCGTGTCTTTGCACCATCGTTTGAATTTCTCCATCTTTTAGAAGCGCAAAGGATGGGGAAGAAGGAGGATAACCGGTAAAATAAGAACGCGCTTTCTCTGTCGCTTCCTTATCCTGTCCGGCAAAAACGGTAACAAGATGATCCGGGCGGATACCCTGCTTAACTGAATAAGAAGCAGCCGGCCTGGCAATACCGCCTGCGCATCCGCATACAGAATTGATCATAACCAACGTTGTTCCATTTTTAGCTAGTGCTTCATCTACCTCTTCAGGCGTCGTTAATTGCGTATATCCAGCCTCTACGATTTCTTTTCGTGCTGATTCAACGGCATCATTCATGAAAAAGTTAAAATTTAAATTCATTGCTGACCTCCCCTTTCTGCCTTTATTTTACCCGTTTTCTTTATGAATACAAAGAAAAGACGCTTACCGAAGCGTCTTTTCTTTAGGGGGTTATGGGGTATGGAGGTGTTGATACTTCTTACTTACCCTTTTCATTCCCACATAAACCTCTTTTTAATAAATAGATGTTGTTTCACTCGAAATATTTTCCAAGCGTTCTTTAACACGGGCAAGGAACCGTCCGCAGACAAGTCCGTCAAGTACGCGGTGGTCAAGTGACAAACAAAGGTTAACCATATCACGGACTGCGATCATACCGTTATTCATAACAACCGGACGTTTTACGATGGATTCTACCGAAAGAATCGCTGCCTGCGGGTAATTAATAATCGGTGTAGACATGACAGATCCAAAGGAGCCGGTATTATTGACAGTGAACGTGCCGCCTTTCATATCATCAGCGCCCAAACGGTTCGTACGGACTTTATCTGCCAGTTCCTTCACTTCACGCGCGATGCCTTTGATGCTCTTCTCATCTGCCTGTTTGATAACAGGAACGTAAAGTGCAGTATCGGTCGCTACAGCGATGGAAATGTTAATGTCTTTCTTCTGTATAATCTTATCGCCCGCCCACATGGAATTCAATTGAGGGAATTCTTTCAGTGATTCGACGACAGCTTTGATAAAGAAAGGCAGGAACGTTAAGTTGTAGCCTTCTTTTGATTTAAAATCGTTTTTCACGCCATTGCGGTAAGACACGAGGTTAGTAACATCTACTTCGACCATCGTCCACGCATGAGGAGCTTCGTGTTTGCTCCTCACCATGTTGGCAGCAATCGCTTTTCTTACACCTGTAACTGGAATCTCAATATCGCCAGGCTGGCTTTCAACCGATGCTGCTGGTTTTGGTGCTTCAGTTTGAGGAGCCGCCTGTGGTTCTGGGGCCTTGACGTTTGCTGCCTCCTGAATCGGAGCTTGAGCCGGTGCTGTACCTTGTGCCGGAATATTACCGGATTCAATCAATTTCATTAAATCTTTGCGGGTAATCCGGCCATTCATTCCGGTACCTTCCACTTGGTTCAGATCAATGTTATGTTCATCCGCTATTCGAAGAACAGCTGGAGAAAAACGGTTTTTCTCAGATTTGTCCCGCTTAGGAAGCCCAGTTTCTGAAGAAGCAGTCGCCGTTCCTTCTTCTTTTTTATCAGAAGAAGGAGCTGCCGGGGCTGCTTGCTCATTACTTTTTTCCGCTGTCCCGCTTTCCGTATCGATATAACAGATCAACTCGCCCACAGCGAGTGTGTCGCCTTCCTGAGCAGACAATTCTTTAATAACTCCAGTAAATGAAGAAGGAATTTCTGCATTTACCTTATCTGTCATTACTTCAGCAAGCGGATCGTATTTCTTTATATGATCGCCAGGCTGTACCAGCCATTTGCTGATTGTTCCTTCTGTAACGCTCTCCCCGAGCTGGGGCATTAAGATTTTTTCCGTAGCCATTTATTCACCCTCCTGCTAGAGTGCTGTTTTAGAATTCAGCAAGTTCTCTCATTGCTTTTTCTACCTTATCCGGATTCACCATAAAATACTTCTCCATCGTTGGAGCGTAAGGCATTGCAGGCACATCAGGCCCTGCAAGACGTTTAATCGGTGCGTCCAGTTCAAAGAGGCAATGTTCACCGATAATAGCGGAAACTTCGCTCATAATGCTTCCTTCTTTATTATCTTCAGTCAATAGCAATACTTTGCCTGTTTTTGAAGCAGCTTCAATAATCGCTTCTTTGTCAAGAGGATATACGGTCCTTAAATCAAGGACATGAGCGGAAATTCCGTCTTTCTCAAGCTTTTCTGCTGCTTGAAGCGCAAAATGTACACATAAGCCATATGTAATGACCGTAATATCATCACCTTCACGTTTCACGTCGGCTTTGCCGATCGGCAGTGTATATTCTTCTTCTGGAACTTCACCTTTGATCAAACGGTAAGCGCGTTTATGTTCAAAGAAAAGAACAGGATCTTCATCACGAATCGCAGCTTTCAGAAGGCCTTTTACATCATAAGGAGTCGATGGCATCACGATCTTAAGTCCAGGAACATTAGCGAACAATGCTTCGACTGACTGAGAATGGTACAGAGCACCATGAACCCCGCCGCCATACGGAGCGCGGATAGTGATCGGACATGTCCAGTCATTGTTCGAACGGTAACGGATCTTCGCAGCCTCTGAAACAATCTGGTTTACAGCAGGCATGATGAAATCAGCAAACTGCATTTCAGCAATAGGCCGCATGCCATACATCGCTGCACCAATTCCTACCCCTGCAATCGCGGACTCCGCCAATGGAGCATCAATTACTCGATCTTCACCAAACTCTTCTATTAATCCAGCAGTGGCACGGAACACTCCTCCGCGTACTCCAACATCTTCTCCAACCACAAAAACTTTTTTATCCCGTTGCATTTCTTCTCGTATCGCCTGTGTTACTGCATCTATATAGGAAATAATCGGCATGGTTTCTCCCCCTTACTCTGCATAAACAAAGCGCATTGCAGATTCTGGGTCTGCATACGGCGCTGCTTCTGCATAATCAGTTGCTTCATCAATGATCGCTGCAATTTCTTCATGGCATTGCTTCTCAAACTCGTCAGTTAGAACGCCTGCATCTTTTAGATATTGAGCAAACGTAAAGATCGAATCCTTTGCCTTTGCTTCTTCAACTTCTTCCCTTGTACGATAGGCACGGTCATCATCATCACTGGAGTGAGGAGTCAGCCTGTATGACACGGCTTCGATCAATGTTGGACCCTCTCCGCGGCGTCCGCGGTCTGCAGCTTCTTTCACTGCTTCATATACAGCCAATGGATCGTTTCCGTCTACGGTAACACCAGGAATGCCATAGCCTAAAGCACGGTCTGAAACATTTTTGCACGCCAGTTGTTTTTGGATCGGTACAGAAATGGCGTATTTATTATTTTCACACATGAAGATAACAGGAAGTTTGTGAACACTGGCAAAGTTGATGCCTTCATGAAAATCTCCCTGATTGGAAGAACCCTCTCCAAATGTGGTAAATGTAACAAGATCTTTTCCTTCAAGTTTTCCGCCAAGTGCCATACCGACAGCGTGTGGAACTTGAGTCGTAACGGGGGAAGAACCTGTTACGATTCGATATTTTTTTCCGCCAAAGTGACCCGGCATCTGCCTTCCACCGCTGTTAGGATCTTCAGCTTTTGCAAAACCTGAAAGCATCAAGTCTTTTGCAGTCATCCCAAACCAAAGGACGACTCCCATGTCTCTGTAATACGGCAATGCGAAATCTTTTTCACGGTCCAGCGCCATCGCGGCTCCGACCTGTGCTGCTTCCTGCCCCTGGCAAGAGATAACGAACGGGATTTTACCAGCCCGGTTCAACAGCCACATACGCTCATCGATTTTTCTGGCCATCAGCATCGTTCTATACATTTCAAGGACTTTTTCGTCCGTTAAACCAAGTCTTTCATGGCGGTTTTCGCCCATGATAGATCCCTCCTATTTTTAGAAATGAATCGCTTTTCCATCGACGGCAAGCGCAGCTTCCCCGAACACTTCAGAAAGTGTAGGATGAGGATGAACAGTCTGGGCGATCTCCCATGGTGTAGCATCCAGAACTCTCGCCAGACCTGCTTCAGAAATCATATCGGTAACGTGCGGTCCAATCATATGGACCCCCAAAAGATCGTCCGTTGCTTCATCCACTACAAGTTTAACAAATCCGTCTGATTCTCCATAAACAAGAGCCTTACCGATTGCTTTGAACGGAAACTTTCCGACCTTTACAGTATACCCTTTCTCTTTCGCTTCCTTTTCCGTATATCCTACACTCGCCATTTCCGGGCTGGAGTAAATACACTTAGAGATCATGGAATAATCAATTGGGTGCGGGTTCTGGTTGGAAAGATGCTCTACTGCTGCAATACCTTCATGTGAAGCCACATGAGCAAGCTGCAGCCCGCCAATAACATCTCCGATGGCATAGATATGGCTTTCTGCCGTTTGGTAATATTCGTTTGTTTCGATAAACCCTTTTTCTACTTTGATCGCTGTGTTCTCCAGGCCAATTCCTTCCACATTTGCCTGGCGTCCAACGGAAACAAGGATTTTTTCTGCCGAAAACGATGCCGTTCCGCCTTTATGCTCAGCATCAATCTGAACGGATTCTTCTTTTTTCAGCGTTTCTGAAAGAACTTTCGCACCTGTAACAAGTTTGATTCCTTTTTTCTTCAAGATGCGTGCAGCTTCCTTGGAAATCTCTTCATCTTCTGTCGGAAGGATTCTGTCCGCATATTCTACAACCGTAACTTCGACCCCGAAATCATTGAGCATGGAAGCCCATTCGATGCCGATTACTCCGCCTCCGATGATCAGGATGGATGCTGGAAGAGTCTCCATTTTCAGAGCATCATCTGAAGACATGACCAATTTGCCGTCAATCTCTAACCCAGGCAGTGTACGAGGCCTGGATCCAGTCGCTACTATAACATTCTGCGGAATGAGGATTTCATTCTCGTCTCCATTGTTAAATTCAACCGAAATTGTTCCAGGCATCGGAGAAAAAATGGATGGCCCAAGGATACGGCCTGTCCCTTCGAAGACTTGAATGTCCCCTTTTTTCATGAGGTGCTTTACACCGTTATGAAGCTGATCAACAATTTTTTGTTTGCGTTCCTGTACTTTATTAAAATCAAGGGACACACCTTCAATGGAAACACCGTATTCAGCTGCTTTTTTAGAAGTAGAATAAACTTCTGCACTTCGCAGCAAGGCTTTGCTTGGAATACACCCTTTATGAAGGCAAGTTCCGCCAAGCAATCCTTTTTCCACTATCGCTACTTTTTTGCCTATTTGAGCTGCACGGATGGCTGCAACATAGCCGCCTGTACCGCCGCCGAGGATTACTAAATCAAAATCAGTTGCCATACTGTTTCTCCTTTATCACTTTAATTCGTTCGGACAGAAACATCTGATGCAGGATAATCTTTGGCTTCTTCCTCGCCTTTTAATACGCGAAGCCCTCCTTCGGCCAAAGCCTGAAGCTCATTTTCACCGGGCTGAACGATAACATCAGCAATCCATTCTACACGTTCTGTAATCTTTTTCACAAATTCCTTGCCGTAAGCTAGTCCTCCGGTAATGATGATCGCGTCAACTTGTCCTTCTAATACGGTACTGGAAGCGCCTATCTCCTTTGCCACCTGGTAGGCCATCGCATCGTAGATCAGCGCCGCTTCTTCATTGCCATTCGCGATCATCGCTTCGACCCTTACTGCATCATTCGTGCCAAGGTATCCGACAAGGCCGCCTTGTCCGACCAGTTTCTTCATGATCTCATCGGGATAGTATTCGCCTGAAAAGCATAATTCCACTAAATCTCCGACAGGAACGGTTCCGGCTCGTTCAGGTGAGAATGGACCTTCGCCGTGAAGACCGTTGTTTACATCAATAACTTTGCCGTAAAGATGAGCACCAACGGTAATTCCTCCGCCCATGTGCGTAACAATGAGCCTGAGGCTAGAGTATGGCTTACCAAGTAGAGAGGATACTCTTCTTGCAACAGCTTTTTGGTTCAATGCATGAAAAATACTCTTTCGCTTAATCTCTGGGATTCCCGAGACTCTCGCAAGCGGCTGCATCTCATCGACGACAACGGGATCAACAATAAATGATGGAATGTTTAGTCCGGATGCGATTTCGTATGAGATGATCCCGCCGAGATTAGAAGCATGCTCTCCCGCATAGCCCTTTCTAAGATCCGCAAGCATCAGATCATTCACATGATACGTTCCGCCCTCGATGGGACGCAGCAAACCGCCGCGCCCTACTACCGCACTTAATTTAGAAATGTTGATTCCTTCATGATCAAGGGTTTCGAGAATTGTATTTTTTCGAAATTCATATTGATCGATAATATTTTCAAATGTATTGATACAGTCGCTGTCATGCCGTATAGTTTTTTCAAAAACAGCACGTTCATTGTCGAAAATCCCGATTTTGGTAGAGGTTGATCCTGGATTGATGACGAGTAAGCGATGTTCTTTTGTAGGCACCATATAAACCTCCAATGTTCAAACCGAGATTAGCGGGTTCTGCTGGACAGGATATGACGTTCGTTTAAAAGGAACTGGCTTCTGGAATTGCGCATTCT
This sequence comes from Fictibacillus marinisediminis, assembly GCF_023149135.1. Lineage (NCBI taxonomy): Bacteria > Bacillati > Bacillota > Bacilli > Caryophanales > Fictibacillaceae > Fictibacillus > Fictibacillus marinisediminis. Next base: position 2,558,270 of record NZ_JAIWJX010000002.1, read on the forward strand.
TTCAATTCGTTCTTCAGCGAGCCTGTCAGCTGCCAAATAAGTCGGGATACCATCGCGTTTTGAAATCTCGATAACTTTCGCAATGTTGTCATAGATGGTCTCAACTTTTTTCATAGCACGGTCGCGGTTGTAGCCGTTCAATTCATCTGCTACATTGATAACACCGCCCGCATTGATGACATAATCAGGAGCATAAATGATTCCCATTTCGTGGATCGCATCTCCATGACGTGTTTCACGAAGCTGGTTGTTTGCCGCACCCGCGATGACTTTTGCCTTAATCTGGCCGATCGTTTGGTCGTTGATGATCGCTCCTAATGCACATGGTGCAAAAATGTCACATTCAACTCCATAGATTTCGTCAGGGTCGACTGCTTTCGCACCAAATTCTTCAACGACACGGTCAACCGCTTCTTTGTTGATATCTGTAACGATAAGCTGTGCGCCTTCTTCGTTTAAATGGCGGCAAAGATTGTAGGCAACATGCCCCACACCTTGAACTGCAATTACTTTCCCTTCAAGTGAATCCGTGCCAAACGCTTCGTTGGCTGCCGCTTTCATTCCGCGGTAAACACCGTAAGCTGTAACTGGTGATGGATTGCCTGAAGAACCGAAAGCAGGAGAGACACCTGTTACGAATGGTGTTTCCTGGTAGATGATATCCATGTCTTCAACCGTTGTACCTACATCCTCAGCTGTAATGTATCGGCCGTTAAGACCTTGAATATAACGTCCGAACGCACGGAACATTTCCTCATTCTTGTCTTTTTTCGGATCGCCGATAATAACCGTTTTTCCGCCGCCAAGGTTCAGACCTGCAGCCGCATTTTTGTAAGTCATACCGCGTGCGAGTCTAAGTGCATCTTCAAACGCATCTGCTTCAGTGTTGTATGTCCACATTCTTGTCCCGCCTAATGCTGGCCCAAGTGTTGTATCGTGAATAACAACAATGGCTTTTAATCCTGATTGTTTATCTTGGCAAACCACCATTTGCTCATAATCATATGTTTCCATGTATTTGAATAGTTCCATTTTATTTTTCCTCCTGGTTGTTGTTATTTTTTTCAAGTGATTTTACTGCAAGAGCAATAGAGTACAGCTTGCTTTCAGCCGTATCCGCTCTGGAAGTCAGAACGATTGGTGCACGGGCACCTGCGATAACTGCTCCCACCTTGGCATTTGCAAAATAGATAAGTGATTTATACAAAGCGTTGCCTGTCTCGATCGCAGGAACAACCAGTACATCGGCATGCCCTGCAACCTCGCCGGATATGCCTTTGTGTTCAGCCGCTTTTACTGAAATGGCATTATCCAATGCAAGGGGACCATCGACGATACACCCGCTGATTTGTCCTCTCTTGTTCATCACCGTCAGAGCACTCGCATCCAGCGTTGCCTGCATGGCCGTGTTCACGGATTCAACAGCCGCCAAGACCGCAACCTTAGGCATTTCAACTCCGATACCTCTTGCAACCTGCACGGCGTTCTCGATGATCTGTGCTTTTTGCTGAAGATTTGGAGCAATATTCATTCCTGAATCGGTTACAAACAGCAGCCGATCATAGCCTGGAACTTCAAAGGCAGCGACATGTGACAGAATTTTACCCGTCCGCAGCCCGTTTTCTTTGTGAAGGACTGCTTTAAGCAGGTCAGCTGTAGGAATCAGTCCTTTCATCACGATATCTGCTTGACCGCTGCTAACCACTTTCACAGCTTCAAGTGCAGCGTTTTCAGGTTTTGCTTCCATAATCTGAAGCTCTTCATTTTGCTCAAGCTTACTTCGCTGTAGCAAAAATTGGATTTTTTCTTTATTTCCAACAAGGATAAATGATGCAATCCCTTTTTCATAGGCCTGCTTCACTGACAGAATGACTTCTTCATCTTCAGCAGCGGCAACTGCCACTACTTTTTTTGATTCCGTTGAAATGGAGTTCAGCAGATGTTCTAGTTTCAATGTTCAGCCTCCTTTTGCCACCCTTCTAATTACCTTGCAAGAACCGTGCCAACGGTTTTCCTCCTTTAAAATTGGCTGAATTGTTATTTTTACTATGAATATAATTGCACACTGTGAATAAAAATGCATGCATTTTCATTCATCCTGGCTTATTCCATACTTTTCAAGTTTGTAGTAGAGGCTTCGCAATGAAATGCCGAGTGCTTTTGCGCACTTGGTTTTATTGCCCTGGACACTAGTTAACGTATCCTGCAGGATGTCTCTTTCAACTTTTTCCATCTGCAGCGCTAAGGGTTTTATCTCTTCAGCCAGTATGGGGCGAGACATTTGTTCCTCAGTTTTATCCAGCGATGGCAGATCAATATGGCTGGAGCTGATGGATTGTTCATGATGACCCATATGAATCATCGCTCTTCCGAGAACATTCTCCAACTCCCTGACATTGCCCGGCCATTCATACTGTTTTAGTATTTCTTCAGCCTGATTTGTTATTTCCTCAATATTTTTTCCATAATCCTGATTGAGCTTATGGATAAGATGGCTTGCCAATAGCCGGATATCCTGTTTTCTGGCACGTAAAGGTGGAATATAAATCGGCATCCGGTTCAGGCGGTAATAGAGATCTTCCCGAAAAGCACCTTCACCAATTTTCCTTTCCAAGTTAATGTTCGTGGCCGCGATGACCCTTACATTTATTGGAATGGACTTTGTTCCACCGACTCTCCTTATTTCCTTTTCCTGAAGCACTCGAAGCAGTTTGGCCTGCATGGCTGGAGCCAGTTCACCGATTTCGTCCAAAAATATACTTCCTCCGTTGGACTCTTCAAACAGCCCTCTTTTCCCTCCGCGCAATGCGCCAGAAAAAGCTCCTTCATCATAACCGAACAGCTCACTTTCAAGAAGGGATTCTGATATGGCAGCGCAGTTGACCCTGATAAATTTATTGTACTTTCTGCTGCTCCCATTATGGATGGCGTGGGCGAAAAGTTCCTTCCCTGTTCCAGATTCTCCTCTCAGCAGTACGGTTGCGGGTGTTGAAGCGGCCAGACGGGCCTGATCGACGGCAAATTTCATTTCCTCAGACTCACCTTTTATATCTTCAAAGGAATATTTAGCTTCAAGCGTACGGATAATTTGCCGGGCACGGCTCAGCTCCTCAGTAAGGGATTTAATTTCCGATACATCATGGATCACGCCGACACTTCCCTTTAGCACACCGTCTACAATAATAGGAGCCACGTTTACGATAACATCGCGCCGCTGCGGCCCAACCTTTAGCCGGGCACCTCTGACAGGCTTTCTCGTTTTAAGGACCTGCATATGTATACTCTCACCTTCAGAGATATCAATCGTAGCAGGCTTTCCGATCACTTTTTCTGATGTGAGTCCGGTAAGCTTCGTATAGGCAGGGTTAATCATCAACCCTTTTCCTTCTTCATCAACAACCGAGATTGCTTCTTCAGAAGACTGAATAATCGCATGAAGCATGGACTGGATGCTTTTCAGATTGGTGACTTCCTCTGCAAGATCAATCATTTCGGTGATATCCTTAAATACTGCAAATGCACCCATCTTGTTGCCAAAATCATCAATAATCGGGATTCGGGTTGTAATAATTTTTGTGCCATTGTCCAGTATCTGTTCCTGGTTGATTTCTTCCTTGCCATCGGACATTACTCTCTGCAGCTGGCTGTTGGGGATCACTTCATGCACAGGATGGCCAAGTACATCTTCTTTCTTGCTTCCCGTCATTTTTTCTGCACTCTTATTAAATAAAGTGACAGATAAATTTTCATTGATGGCAATCATTCCATCATGTGTCGAATCAAGTATGGTATTAATCTTATGGAGTTTGCTTTTATAAGAAGGGATATAATGTTCACTCGCAGACAGCGTCTGGCAGAACTCCCAGGCAATTGAGGATGGTATAACACTGACCCGGTCCCCAAAATGAAGCATTGCCATTTGCCTTGGCAGTTGATTGGTAAAATCGATCAAAAAATCAACAGAACGGTCAGCAGCTCCATCCAAGCTTTCTTCGATCGGGATATTAAATTGCTCTGCCAGCCGATTTAATCCTTCAGAAGCAGAGGATTTTAAAATTATGGCACTGATTTGAATCAGGCGGGACGAAGCCAAAAGGAGTACCAAAGATTCAAGATGCTCCCCTGTCCCGTAAATAACTGCTTTTTGCATACCCAGCTCCTTAGTTTTGCAATTATTTTCACACCCTAATCATACGTTTTTATGAAAAGGTTTGCAAGATTGGAATTTTCATCGACACCCAACTACAACTGCAGTAAAATGAAGGAGGAAAAGGAGAGGATAACCATGCAACGTTTAATTGCTCTGCTCATTATGGTGATCCCGGGAATTGCAGGTGTAGTCGGAATAAAATTAATGAGAGATGTTTTGTTTGGCATTCATTACGGATTCGGTGCTCTATGGCTTCAGTTTGCCGCCGGTTTAATCCTGTTTGTCTGCGGTCTGTCATTTGTAGCCGGCTTTGTATTTTACCGTGACCGAAAAAGAAATAAAGTTCAGACCCGTTTCCAAAAAAAATAGTCCGCAGAAGAACCATTCTTCCATGGACTATTTTTTATTGCACAAAAAAACAGAAGACTCATGCGGAGCCTTCTGCGGAATAAGGAGGTATACATTCAAAGGCTAGGAAGGAATTGAATACAAGTTCGTTCTCCCTATTCCCAAAGCCAGGGCGTTAATTTAAACGGTCATACTGGACTTATGTTCGATTCTCAGCTTGTCTGCGACCATGGCGATAAACTCAGAATTGGTCGGTTTTGCTTTTGACATGGACACCGTATAACCGAACAGGGATGAAATACTGTCGATGTTGCCTCGGCTCCACGCTACCTCAATAGCATGGCGGATCGCACGTTCGACTCGGCTGCTCGTTGTATTGAACTTTTTAGCGATATCAGGATAGAGGACCTTTGTAATGGATCCTAGCAATTCAATATCGTTGTATACCATTGATATGTCTTCACGCAGATACATGTATCCTTTAATATGGGCAGGAACCCCAATTTCGTGGATGATGCTCGTGATGCTCGCGTCAAGATTCCGCGGCTGTTTCATTGTATTTAATGCTGCTGACCGAGCGGATGATGGACGCTGTACAAAAGACTTTTCCGTTCCGCTGATCTGGCGAATCTGACTAGCGAGATTTTCCATATCAAACGGTTTCAATATGAAGTAAGAAGCACCAAGTTCCACTGCTTTTTTTGTTACGTCCTCTTGGCCAAATGCCGTCAGCATAATGACGTTTGGCTGCGGAAGATGATCGTTTGAACGAATTCTTTCAAGTACTGCAAGCCCGTCAAGATGAGGCATGATAATGTCCAGTACAAGGACATCAGGATTTTTATCTTCAAGGACGTTCAGGCACTCCTGACCATTGAAAGCGACACCAATCACTTCCATATCATCCTGATTTGCCAAATATTCTTTTAACAAACTAATTAATTCACGGTTATCGTCAGCTAAACAAACTTTTATTTTTTGCACGGATATTCCTCCCTATCCAACATTTTCTTCGTTTCTCTTATAATATTTCCACAAAAAACCTGTTTTCCCTTTATTTTTTCTCAAATTTTTAATTTTGGTTAATATATCACATTTTCTCTTCAATTATCTTAGATTTTCGACACTATATCAGTTTTCTTAACCACGCTTGTCGAATTTTCTTTATCTACTATGTATTGTATAAAATATTCATACAAATGTCTATGAAAAGGAGAAGGTTTTTCCTTTTGATGGAAAAGAAAAAAGCAGGGAGGCTGCTTTTAACTCGCCTTCTGCTTTTGTTTTCCATATATATTAATTCCTGCTTCATCCAGCATCCATTCAATATGAACACCATACCCTGAAGTCGGATCATTTACAAACACATGAGTAACCGCACCAATGAGCTTTCCGTTCTGGATGATCGGGCTCCCACTCATCCCCTGAACGATTCCGCCTGTTGTTTTCAAGAGCTTCGGATCGGTAATTTTTATGACCATTCCTTTTGTTGCAGGGAACTTTTGAGGAACTGAACTGACAACTTCCACTTGGAATGCCTGCACTTTCGTTCCGTTAACGACCGTCAGGATCTTGGCGGGTCCTTCTTTTACTTCATCAGAGAAAGCAACCGGCAGGGGTTTATCCCACCGTCCGTTTGATAAACCGTCATTCAGCTTTCCAAATATACCGAATGGACTGTTTCTCGAAATACTTCCAATGCTTTCATTTTCGTCGGAAAAACGCGCTAATTTCTCGCCAGGATGACCATTGCTTCCTTTTTCGATAGAAGTAACGGTTGATTTTAAAATTTCTCCTTTGTTCACGACTATCGGCTGCTTCGTATCCATATCTGAGATCACATGGCCAAGTGCTCCATACTTATGTGACTGAGGATGAAAGAACGTCAGTGTTCCGACTCCTGCGGCAGAATCTCTGATATATAACCCGATACGATAAGACAAGTCGTGCTTATCCTGGAGCGGCTGTAATGTTCGATGGTACGTTTTTTTGTTTCTGATCACTGTTACATCCAGCATGCCGCCTGATTTACCTGCTTTTCTTACAAATGGGGCAACATCTCCCATTTTTGCAATGCTTTCACCGTTGATTTTAGTAATAATATCACCAACTTGTATATCTGCGATTTCACCAGGTGATCTTTGTCCTTTTTTAGTATCTACAAGATGATGGCCTACGACCAAAACACCTAAGGTATTCAATTTAACCCCGATTGATTGCCCCCCTGGCACCACTTTCAATTCCGGCAATACACTTATCCCCATTTTTTTCACCGGAAAGCCGCCTGCTTCGAGCGTGACCACAGAATCACCATCCTCATGAGCATTGACTGAAAATGAGTGTCCGCCACTCGATTTGCCTATTGAAAAGATTACATTTGTTCCATTTGCTGAAGCAACCTCAGTTCCCGCAGGAAGGTTGGAAACGATACGATCCTGACCTTTAAACACCTTTAGGGCTGAAGGCAGGCCTACATAATCCTGGACCGGCTCAAGGAAACCAATTCCCACCAGGCAACCAAGGAGAATCACACCTAAAATCCGCCTTAATTTATCTTTAACCATCTTTCACTCTCCTCGCTCCTTACCCACACCTCCAACATGGCTGTACTACTAATTTTGCCTTAGAACTGTAAGATTATAACCGCTTAAAAAGAAAAAGCTATCCTTAAATGGATAGCTTTACATACGTATAATGCCCAAAATGACTTTGACGCTTATGATGTTTTTTTAATTTCTTCGGCAAGGTCAAGCAGTTCCCTTGCATGTTGTTTTGTCAGCTCTGTGATCTCAACTCCGGAGATCATTCTTCCGATCTCATTGACTTTTTGTGTTGTTTCCAGTGAGACGACATGTGTCGTCGTCCTTTTCTTCGACGTTTCTTTGGAGATATGCAAATGAGTATCCGCCATGGCTGCCACCTGCGGAAGATGAGTTATACAAAGCACCTGAGAACCTTCTGAGACCCGGAAGATTTTTTCAGCAATCGCTTGTGCGACACGCCCGCTTACCCCTGTATCCACCTCATCAAATATAATTGCAGTAATTCCCTGATGATGTGAGAAGATGGATTTCAGCGCCAGAATAACACGGGAAAGTTCTCCTCCAGAAGCCACTTTTGCCAGCGGCTTCAATGGTTCTCCAGGATTAGTGGAGATGAAGAACTCCACTTGATCAGAGCCATATTTACCGAAATCCTGTTCACGCATTTGCTCGGTTTCATGCTGCAATGAAGTAATCTTTATGTCGAAGACAGTCTTCTCCATATACAGTTCTTTTAATTCTTGAAGAATTTCAGAAGTCAGGCGCTCGGCAAGGTTCTTTCTTTTTTTACTAAGCTTTTGAGCATTTTTCTGAAGGAGTTTTTCCTGTTTTTGAAGCTGCTGTCTTATTGCTTCGATATTGCCGTCCTTATTCTGCAGAATATCTAATTCTTTTTCAATCTTAGATGCATATTCCAATATCTCATTTACAGTGTTGCCATATTTTCGTTTCAACTTGCTGATTTCATTCAATCTCGTCTCTATAAAGTCCAGTCTTGCCGAATCAAATTCCATGGTTTCAAAATAGTTACGAATGGAAAAAGCCGCTTCTTCCAGTGCATAAAAATGATTTGCCACATTCTCCTGCAGCTGGTTCAGCTCATCATCGAGATGGGAAATATTCTGAAGATGGTTCAATGCGACAGAAACGTGTTCAATCCCTTTTTGTTCACCATACAGCGACTGATAAGAATCCTGAAGGCTGTTAAAAAGCTTCTCATAGTTCCCGAGCTTCAGTTTCTCTTCCTGCAGTTCTTCGTCTTCATTGGGCAATAGTTCGGCGCTGTTGATTTCTTCAAGCTGATATTGGATCAGATCAACCCTTTGGTTCATCTGCTGTTCGTTTTCTGTCAGATTTCTTAACTGCTTTCTCAAATCCTTATATTCATAATATACGGATTGATATTGGCTGATGAGAAGTTCCATATCATCATCGCCAAAGCTGTCGAGCAGCGATAGATGCATCTCAGGCTGCATTAAGTATTGTGTCTCATGCTGCCCATGGATATCAACCAGAGATTGCCCGAATTCTTTTAAAAGAGACAGCGTCACAAGCTTCCCGTTAATCCTGCATACACTTTTGCCGGACTCCATAATGTCCCTTTTTAAAACGACCATTCCATCCTGTATATCGATCCCCAATTCTTCAGCTTTTGAAAAAACGGGATGAGGAGCATCCACTAAAAATAACCCTTCAATCTCCGCTTTTGGTGTTCCATAGCGTACGAACTCTGAGGAACCTCTCCCTCCGATCAATAGACCGATGGCATCAATAATTATTGATTTTCCGGCACCAGTTTCCCCGGTTAGCACGGTGAGCCCTTTATTGAAGGAGATGGTTAATGCATCAATAATCGCAAAATTGCGGATGCTTAATTCTGCCAGCAATTACATCACACCTTACTTTTTAAGCTTTTGAGGTTAGAAACCCATTGATTTTACAGCATGTCCAGAAACCGCTGCGACACGTCGGGAGAAACATCTTTCGAACGGCATATTACCAGAATCGTATCATCACCGCAGATGGTTCCCATAATCTCTTCCCAGTCCAGATTATCGATCAGGGCACCAATCGCGTTGGCATTACCGGGCAGCGTTTTCATAACAATTAAGTGATCAGCCTGGTCGATGCTTACAAAGCTGTCGATCAGTGTCCGTCTTAGCTTTTGCAGCGGGTTGAAACGCTGATCTGCAGGCAGGCTGTATTTGTATCTTCCGTCTGACATCGGCACTTTTACAAGATGCAGTTCTTTAATATCACGGGAAACCGTAGCCTGTGTCACATTAAAATGAGCATTGCGAAGCTGCTCGACCAGGTCATCTTGTGTCTCAATTTCTTTATGTGTAATGATTTCTCTTATTTTAATATGACGTTGGCCTTTGTTCACGTCTTTCACCTCATTTAATATCAATTGAAGCCCAAATTCTTAAGTCATCTGCTCTTATCTTATAATATTGTCCGGTACTTGTACATTCTTTCTCTATTCTTACAATAACCACTATGAACAAAAAAATAACCCGTATCACTGATTTGTAATACGGGCCATTGTTTATTTATTCTTCTGCATCTGTTTTTTTGAATTGAAGGTGAGCCTCCGAAACGACTTTCGCAATATCATCCTCTTGAAAGGTATCTGCTGTTTCTTCTTCAGACTTTAAGTGAACAAGAAATTCGATGTTTCCTTCCCCGCCAGTTATAGGAGAAAAAGAAAGATGCTTAACACTGTAGCCTTCGTTGCGGGAAAATCGGATGATTTCTCCGATAACCCGTTCGTGGATAGCAGGATCTCGTACGATTCCTTTTTTGCCAACATCCGCTCTCCCGGCTTCAAACTGAGGCTTGATCAAAGCCATGACCTCTCCGCCCGGTTTTAAGATGGTCTTAAGAACTGGCAGAATCAGTTTTAACGAAATGAACGAAACATCAATCGTAGCAAATTCCGGCAGACCGAAGGCAAGATCCCCCGGTTTGACGTACCGGAAATTTGTTTTTTCCATTACAGCTACACGTTCATCCTGTCTGATTTTCCAGGCAAGCTGATTGTATCCGACATCAAGGGCATAAACAAACTCCGCCCCATTTTGGAGAGCACAATCGGTAAACCCACCGGTGGATGCCCCGATATCCAGAACTATTTTCCCTTCAAGGTTCAAGCTGAATGCCTTGATCGCTTTCTCCAGTTTTAAACCACCCCTGCTCACGTATGGCAGTGCATTGCCCTTTACGGCCAGAGGGGCTTCAATATCGATCTTTAAACCCGGTTTGTCTAATCGCTCGCTTCCCGAATAGACAAGCCCGGCCATTATTGAACGTTTTGCTTTTTCCCTCGTCTCACTCAAACCCCGTTCAACAAGCAAAACGTCGATTCGTTCTTTCTTCATGTATATAGACCCTTTTTCTTTTTTTCTAGAACGAGCTTTTTCGTTCGTTCTACAACCGCTTCTGTCGTCATCCCGATCTCTTCAAGCAGCTTTGTTACACTCCCATGCTCAATGAAGCAATCCGGTATTCCCATCCTGTCTACCATAGTTGAGTAGAACTGATGCTCGTTGGCATACTCAAGAACTGCACTGCCGAAACCGCCTTGCAGAACTGCTTCCTCGATTGTGAGGATCGGCAAACCTTCACGAAGGATTTCCATCATCATCTCATGATCAAACGGCTTAATGAAGCGGGCGTTGATCACCCTTGCGGAAACACCTTGTTTTGCAAGGATTTCCCAAGCTTCCAATGCCATCGGAACCGTTGTTCCAAATGTAAGAATGACGGCTTCATTGCCTTCTTTCAGCACTTCCCAGCTTCCGATCGGAATCTGTTCATATTCTTCGTCCAGTTCAACACCAAGTCCGTTACCTCTCGGGAAGCGGATCGCGATAGGTCCGTCGTCGTATTGGACAGCAGTGTGAACAAGGTGTTGCAGTTCGTTTTCATCTTTCCCCATAGCGATCACCAGGTTTGGAATATGGCGCATGAACGCTATATCAAATACACCCTGATGGGTCTCTCCGTCCGCACCTACAAGTCCGGACCTGTCCACAGTAAGAATGACATTAAGGTTCTGCCTTGCAACATCGTGCAGAAGCTGATCATAGGCCCGCTGAAGGAAGGTCGAGTAAATGGAAAGTACCGGCTTCATATTCTGTGTAGCCAGTCCTGCAGCCATCGTCATCGCATGCTGTTCTGCAATCCCTACATCAAAAAGACGTTCCGGGAACTTGCTGCCATATCCTTCAAGCTGTGAACCGACCGTCATCGCTGGTGTAATCACAGCAATCCGATCGTCTTTTTCTGAAAGATTAGCGAGCGTATCACTAACCAGCCTGCTGTAAGATGGCGCCGCCTGTTTCGCTTTAATCTTCTCTCCGGATTCAATTTTATAAGGTCCAACTCCGTGCCAATGATCCGTAAGGTCCTGTTCAGCCGGTTTATAGCCTTTGCCCTTTTTCGTCAATACGTGGACAATGACAGGTCCTTCTGTCTTTTTCGCATAACGAAGGTTTTCTTCCAGATCAGAAAGGTCATGTCCGTCCACAGGGCCTAGGTAGGTATATCCCAGTTCTTCGAAGAACATTCCTGACACAAGCATGTATTTCAGGCTGTCTTTCACCCTTTCAGCAGTTGCTGCGAGCTTTCCGCCAAAAGCAGGGATTTTGCGGATCAGAGATTCCAGTTCATCCTTTGCTTTATTGTATTTCTTAGCTGTCCTCATGCGGCCGAGCACACTGTGCAGAGCACCGACATTCGGGGCAATGGACATCTCATTGTCATTTAAAACGACGATCAGATCTTTCTTCTCATGCCCGATATGGTTCAGTGCCTCAAGAGCCATACCGCCTGTCAAAGCGCCATCTCCAATAACGGCTACTACTTTTTCATCCGTCCCTTTCAGATCACGGGCGATGGCCATCCCCATAGCAGCTGATAATGAAGTAGAACTGTGTCCTGTTTCCCAGACATCATGTTCGCTTTCAACACGTTTCGGAAATCCGCATAGACCTTTATATTGGCGCAATGTATCAAACTGCGACGTTCTGCCTGTCAGCATTTTGTGGATATAAGCCTGGTGGCCGACATCCCAAATCAGCTTGTCCTTCGGGCTGTCAAAAACCTTGTGAAGGGCAAGTGTCAGTTCTATTACCCCAAGATTGGCACCGAGATGCCCGCCTGTAACAGAGAGCTTGCTGATTAAAAATTGTCGGATCTCCTGCGCAAGCTTCATAAGCTGTTCTTGATCGTAGGACTTCAAGAACTGAGGGTTTTGAATATCTTCCAGTTTCATGGAAAATCCTCACTTTCCAATTTAATTCCTTCTCTTTCCTCTATTAGAAGAAGTATCAAATAGTTTAATCTTTAATTTTTCCTCAAAAAAATTTATTAAACGGCCCACTTGAAAAATAATGGCTGTGGCATGATGGATCGCATACGATTTTCCGAACGCTTTTCCGCCAACCGTTAGAGCCGCAATAACCCCGGTAAATAAGATGGAAACGGTATGTTCAAACACCGTTCCTTCTCCACGCCCAAGGTTCATAGTCAATTCAACAATTACCGCGGCCGAAGCCGTCCCGCTGATAATGCCTGATATATCTCCAATCACATCATTGCAGAAATTGGCTACCCTGTCAGCATTCCTTGTAATTAGTATGGCATGTCTGGCACCCGGCACCTTTTCAGATGCCATGGCATGAAAGGGAACTTCATTAGCTGCTGTTGATGCCACTCCAATAATATCAAAAAATACCCCAATAAGAACAATAATTAACACAATCACCATACCCATGCCCCATGATACACCACTCAGCAGCAGGGTGGAAGCTACTGAAAAAATTGCCGCTAACACGAGCGTGATAACGGCAATGCCTGTACTCCATTTTAGCGATTTATGAAAAGAATGTTTCATAAAATCTCCCTAAATATAATGAACGCCTTACGCCAAGATCAAACGTAAGGTTCCATTTAAATTATGTAAGAGGAGTGGTCATTCAAAAAGTAAACGCTGCGGCTTAGGTCCAGTAGGTTTTCCCAAGAGGAAACGGAAATGTCGCCATCTCCGCGGTTTCCCTTTACTTCCTCCTTAACGATGTCGCCAAACGTTAGACTGGATTGCCACTTAGTCCGCACTATAATCCTTTTTGAATGTCGGCTGGAACAGTCTAGGAGTTTTCCTCAACAGCCCTTCCCCATTTCCCTAGCCTCTTTTGCAGAGATGATTTCATATAGCATGAACAGATTTCAGGCGGCCAACCATCCATCGTCCCTATGACCATAATCCCCTCAAGCTCCACTCAAGGCAGGCTACGCTGCATGTTTCCGCTGTTCGCAGAACATAAACAGGTTCAAACCCCATTTCACAGCAAGGTATTAGAACGCAAGCCGTAAAGATGGGGGTCTCCGCGGAAGCAGGGTCAACGCCCACATGCCATTGTGGATCGCCCTGCGACCTTAACTCCCAGCGTTAACCCAAGGCTGGGCGCCTCAAGCCAACACCAGGAACTTCATCGATGTGCCCTTTGGCGGATTTTTAGGCCCGCCTTCAAGAATGGGAGACTGACTAGAATACTGCACCACTCCAAAGTATTTTCTATCATACCATAAATCTCGAGTACCAACAATACGGCTGAAACACTAGTGGTTTCTATTTACAATATAATCCGTGATCCCTTCAAGTATAACCAGATCCACTTTTGTTTTCCGAAGATTATCTTTAGCCAGCTTGATATGATGAGCTAGCTGTATTTTGGCTCCCTCAAGAGTCAGAAGTTTTGGATAGGTGCTTTTATAGTTATGTTCATCGCTTCCCGCTTGTTTGCCCATGAGCTGGGAATCGCCGGTCACATCAAGAATATCATCCTGTATCTGGAAAGCGATTCCCAGATGCCGGCTGAACGCTCCGAGGCGCTCGAATTCTTCAGCATCCGCATCTGCCAGTACAGCGCCAAAAAGAACAGATGCTTCAAGCAATCGCCCAGTTTTCCTTTCATGGATCGATTGCAGTTCCTCAAGCGTAAGTTCCTGATTTTCTGATTCCATATCCACTGCTTGTCCGGCGACCATTCCCTCTGCCCCGGATGCTTCTGACAGAATGGTAAGAAGGGCCACTTTCTGTACCGGGGTATACGTGCTGCTGCCAGCAATCATCTGAAAACTGAACGTTAACAGTGCATCCCCTGCCAGTATGGCTGTCGCTTCTCCGAAAGTTTTATGGTTGGTCGGCTTGCCCCTCCTGTAATCATCATCATCCATACAAGGAAGATCATCATGGATCAATGAATATGTATGCACCATCTCCAGTGCACAGGCGGCTTCAAGACCAGCTTCCGAATTCTTTCCGAACGCATCAAGAACAGCCAATGTCAAGATGGGTCTCAGCCGTTTTCCTCCTGCTTGAAGCGAATAGAGCATGGAATCTTTTAATGGACCAGGAATGGATTTTTCAGCTAAAAAGGAAGGGAGATGATCATTGATGAGCTGCCTTTTGCCTTGCAGGTAATGTTGGATATCCATATTATTGATCTTCTTCCTGAATGATAAACGGTGCAGCATCTCCATTATCTTTCATGATGGTATCCATTTTCTTTTCAATGTTCTGCAGTTTAGAATGGCATACTTTCGAAAGAGCCATTCCCTGCTGAAACAGTTCTATGCTCTCTTCTAGAGGAACATCCCCTTCTTCCAAACGCTCAACGATTTGTTCAAGCTTTTCCATTGCTTCTTCAAAGGTAATATTATTTTTTTCAGCCATTGTTCTTCTCCTCCAATCCCCAAACCTGGCAATCCAGTTTTCCATCCTGCAGGCGAACCTTAATGGTATCTCCAGGCTGCACCTGGCTCACTTTTTTTACGAGCTGCTCGTCTTCCGTATATACAAGACTGTAGCCCCTTTCCATAACAGCCAGCGGACTCAATGCATTCAAGCGTGAAAGTTTGCTTTGAAAGCCTGACTGACCGCCCTTTACTTGCTGTTCCATGTATCGAATTAATGATTTCCTAAGCTTCAGCTGCTTCTCTTTCAATTTAAGGATCTGATCCCCAGGTGAGAAATAGGACAGCTGTTTTTGATTCTGGCTGATCCTGTTTTTCTGGCGCTCGATATTCCGCTGCATCTCTCTCGTCATCGCTTCAAGCACCCTGTCGAGCTCAACCTCTTTTTGCTTGATCAGCTGATCAGGATAGCGAAAGGCATATGACTTTTGCAGCCTTGACAGCTGCTGGCGATTTTGTGAGATCTGGTCACCCATCGCACGGGTCAACCTCAATTTGCGCTGAGCGAGCCTGTCTTCGAGCTCAGCGATATGAGGAACAGCCAATTCAGCAGCTGCAGTCGGGGTAGGCGCTCTTAAGTCAGCTACAAAATCGGCGATGGTAAAATCAGTCTCATGTCCGACAGCAGAAATAACAGGTATCGAGGATTGATAGATCGCCCTTGCTACCAGTTCTTCATTAAAAGCCCAAAGTTCTTCAATGGATCCGCCGCCCCGTCCAACAATCAAGACATTGGCAGAGCCTCTGTTCGCCTTTTCAATTGCATTTGCAATAGAAGCAGCCGCTCCAGCCCCCTGAACAAGTACAGGATAAACGGTTACTTTTGAAATGGGAAAGCGGCGTTTAATCGTTGTCAAAATATCCCTTACCGCTGCTCCGGTCGGTGAAGTGATGACCCCGATTTCATCCGGAAACGAAGGAATTTTCTTTTTCCGGGAAGATTCGAACAGACCCTCCGTTTCGAGCTTTTTTTTCAGCTCTTCATAAGCCAGAAACAAATTTCCTACTCCGTCTTTTTTCATAGTCCGGGCATACAGCTGGTATTGGCCCTGCGGTTCATATACCGAGATTTCGCCCTGAATCAGTACCTTCATCCCATCTTCGGGCTGAAAAGAAAGAAAGCGGTTATTGCCGGCAAACATCACGGCATTGACTCTGCTTTGTTCGTCTTTTAGTGTGAAATACAAATGACCGCGGCTATGTCGTTTGACATTGGATAGTTCTCCGCGGACCCAGACGTTATTGAGGTTGTCATCTTCTTCGAATACCCGCTTAATGTAACGGGTAACTGAACTTATCGTTACATAACGGTCATTTTGCATGAAACGTCTCCTTTTGATTTTGAGCTTACCGCATCTCCTGCAGGTACCCTATTTTGAAAAATGCTGGACAATCTTTACGAGAACACCGTTGACAAAACGGCCTGACTCTTCTCCTCCGAAGATCTTTGCAAGTTCGATCGCTTCATTCATGGATACATTAACGGGAATATCCCCATGAAACTGCATTTCGTAAACTGCGAGGCGCAGTACTGCCTTTTCAACGTTCGCTAAACGGGAGAAGCTCCAGTTCTCCAAATGATTGGCGATGATTTCATCTATCTCCTGTTTGTTTTCAACCGTACCAAACACGAGGGAATGAAGAAATTCGTCCTCTTTTTCTCCTTCTTCCAAAACATGTGCGATTGCAGCTTCCGGTTCAATATCACTGACCTCGATTTGGAATAAAGACTGAAATGCCTTTTCTCTTGCAAGTCTACGTTTCATTTTTTACTTCCTTTCTCGTTCGTACCTTAATATAAGTGAAATCATATCATATGTCCTTAAGAGTTAACAATCGCAAAAAAATAAAGGGGATATGAGAATCCCCTTTATCAGTATGCTTCAGGCGCTTCCAGCGGCTTTTCTTTTGTCTCAAACTGGACACCGACAACAAAAATGTTAATCTCACTTGCCTCAAGGGCTGTCATATTCTTGAGTCCTTGCCGGATATGGTCCTGGATACTCTGTGCCACTTCAGGTATAGAAACACCATAATTCATGATTACATATACACTGATGGCAATTCCTTCTTCTCCCAGCTCAACTTTTACGCCTTTGCTATGAGACTTTTTCCCGAAGCGCTCAGCTACACCTGTCGCAAAGTTGCCTCGCATTGAAGCAACACCTTCAACATCAGAAGCAGCGATGCTGGCAATCACTTCAATCACTTCGGGAGATATTTCCACTCGTCCAAGGTCAGATTGATGTTCTTCCATCTCAAATGTAAGCTCACTCATTGATTACACCTCCGTGCCTAATTTACAGACTTTGACGTCAAGTCGTGAATTTCTAAAAACTTAGTATTAAAGTCGCCGTTCACAAAAGTGGCATGATTTAAAAGGCGCAGATGGAACGGAATAGTGGTATGCACGCCTTCAATAACAAACTCATTCAATGCCCTTTTCATTCGGTCGATTGCTTCTTGTCTCGTATTGCCATATGTGATCACCTTCGCAATCATGGAATCATAATACGGAGGAATCGTGTAGCCCGGATATGCGGCTGAATCCACTCGGACTCCCAACCCGCCCGGAGGCAGGTACATTTCAATCTTGCCTGCAGACGGCATAAAATTCTTTTCAGGATTCTCTGCGTTAATCCGGCACTCGATAGACCAGCCCTGGAATTCAATGTCTTCCTGCGAAACACTTAAATGTTCACCAGAAGCGACACGAATCTGCTGTTTGATCAAATCAATGCCAGTTACCATCTCTGTTACCGGATGTTCAACCTGGATTCGGGTGTTCATTTCCATGAAGTAAAAATCACCGTTGTTATGATCGAAGATAAACTCAACCGTTCCGGCCCCTGAATAGTTTACCGCTTCTGCGGCCCTCACAGCGGCACTTCCCATCTCCTCACGCTTTTCCGGTGAGATGGCCGGTGATGGTGTTTCTTCTAATAGCTTCTGCAGCCGTCTCTGAATACTGCAGTCCCTTTCGCCAAGGTGGATAACATTTCCGTAATTATCAGCAAGAACCTGAATTTCAACATGACGGAAATCTTCAATGAACTTTTCAATGTAAACTCCCGGGTTTCCAAATGCTGTTGCGGCTTCCTGCTGGGTAATGGAGATGCCTTTAATCAGTTCCGCCTCCGTCTTTGCGATACGGATACCCTTTCCTCCGCCCCCGGCAGTGGCTTTAATAATAACAGGATAACCAATTTCTTCCGCAAGTTCAATTGCTTCTTCTTTACCCGAAATAATTCCGTTTGAACCAGGTACGATCGGCACACCCGCTTCTTTCATCGTTGCACGGGCAACGTCTTTGATGCCCATTTTATTAATGGCTTCAGCGCTCGGCCCGACAAACGTAACATTGCATTCAGCACAAATCTCAGCAAAATCAGCATTCTCCGCTAAAAATCCGTAGCCTGGATGAATGGCATCACTGCCTGTCAGCATCGCCGTACTCATGATGTTGGTGAAGTTTAAATAGCTGTCTTTAGAAGACTTAGGCCCAATGCAATACGCTTCATCCGCTAAACGCACATGCAGCGCATCCTTGTCCGCTTCTGAGTACACAGCGACCGTTTCTATGTTTAATTCTTTACATGCTCTGATGATCCGGACCGCAATTTCTCCCCGGTTGGCAACTAACAGCTTTTTAATCATAGTAGAAGACACCTCTATTCCGCTTTCACTAAAAAGAGGGGCTGTCCATAC
The DNA here is from genome assembly GCF_023149135.1 of Fictibacillus marinisediminis. Taxonomy (NCBI): domain Bacteria; kingdom Bacillati; phylum Bacillota; class Bacilli; order Caryophanales; family Fictibacillaceae; genus Fictibacillus; species Fictibacillus marinisediminis. Next base: position 2,576,780 of record NZ_JAIWJX010000002.1, read on the forward strand.
TCAACGAGCTGCCCGTTTTCAACAAGGATTTCTACGATTTCCCCGTTTACTTCTGCTTCAATTTCATTAAACAGCTTCATCGCCTCAATAATACATACGATGGAGTCTTTGCTGACTTTATCTCCTGATTTTACATAAGCAGGGTTTTCTGGTGATGGAGATGCGTAAAACGTACCAACCATTGGAGATTCAATCTTATGTAAGTTGGCATCTTCCTTTTTCTCAGTAACAGGAGCTTCTGCCGGAACTGAAGCTTCAGGAGCTGCAGAAGCTGCAGGAGCAAGCGGCGCTGCCTGAATGGCAGCCGGTGCATCAGCTGGTTCATATCCTTGCTGTACACTCGTTTCATTTTTCTTTAGGACGATTTTTTCACCGTCATTTTCATATTGGAATTCGTCAATACTGGATTTGTCAATTAGTTTAATCAATTCTCGGATTTCTTGTATTTTAAACACGCAAATTCCACTCCTTTTTCGATCTATACACGGTGTTGTCTACCGTAGTTTAGCACCTTCTATTGTTACCTGGTACTAGCAAAGCATATCATAATTTAGGTCTAAAGAATAGATTAAATCGCTTTACATGTACATACTACATGAAATCTTTCTGCATTGTAAGCGGTTGCTCTATTTTTTCTTTCAATAACATCTTGACCAACGTTACCAATTGCCATACTACCTGGAATAAATGGAAAAAAATAAAAAAACCGGGGCATGATCCCCGGCTTACTTTGCAGGTTTTTGAAACTCAACAGCCACTTGCTTGTTCCCCAGCTGTTCTTCAGCCTTTTTCATAATCTTAACCGCTTCTTTAGAAGAATGTTTTCCTTTTACAATGATTCTGACTTCATCATCCATCGTATTTACGAGAGCATCATCGTAGCCCATTGTTTTAATCAAGGTTTCCAATGTAGATTCTTTCATGGTCAGGGACTGCAGTTCTGAAATTTTAGCAAGCGCTTCCGTTTGAACCTCGGCTGTAGCATTTGGTGAAGCGATAGCCGCTGTATACTTGCTGCTAAGTTCGTCGCGTGATTCGTCTCTCTTCATGCGGAGAGCGGTAAATAAATCATCTCCTGCAGCGCTTGTAACGGCTGCTTCAGATCCTTTCTTGTTCTTTGCTGCCTGCTCCTGCTTAGATGACACTGTATTTTTTCCCTTTTCTAAATAAGCAAGGTCATCTCCCGATCCTGGAGCGGTGATATAGTATACGGACAGGACGATGATCAAGCTAAGCATTGTTAATAGCCAAACAGTTTGTTTCTTTAATAGCATTTTTTATTCCCCCTCAAATTTTTTCGGTATCACTGATACTCTGTCGCTTCCAATATCAAATACTTTTGTAACCGCATCTATGATCATTTCCTTTATGCGCAGGTTTTCCGCACCCTCTGCAGCCACGATTACACCACGGACTTTAGGCTTCTCCGTCGTTATGATGATGGGCCGTTCTTCATCACCGCTTTTAATCGTCACCACTTCTTCATCGGTTTTGATGTCATTGATCGTTCGCTCTCCGCCGTTCTTATCCGTTTCTTTGGTCGTCTGATTTTGCCTTCTCTCGTTCTTTTCAATCTCCTTGATCTCCGTAGTATCAAGAGTAACCATCACCCTGACCTTCTTAACACCGGAGATCTGTTCTAAAATGTCTTTCAACTGTGTTTCATAGTTATCTTCGTAAGCTCTGAACTTCTTTGAAGTAGAGGTCCCGGAGGATTTAAATACGGTTTTTGCTTCTTCCGGCGCCTTTATAGCAGCCGTCGGCAAGCTACCGTTCTCCGAAGATGGCGGGGTAAAAATTTTACTTGCGATCATAATGGCAAAACCAAGCAGCAGAAGAAGCCAGATATAAGGAGGCGGCCCTTTTTTGCCGTTGCCGCCGGGAAGCAGGTCCAATATTTTTTGAAGCGATCCCTTACTCTTACCCGCCATTTTCCTCTCCTCCTTCCGTAGAGATCAGTACGTTCTCTTTTTTCATCTGCCATTTCTTTGCTAGGAACGTTTGAACAGGATTAGCTTTAATTTGCGTTTCTTTTTCTTTCTGGACAGGTTGATCTGCGTTTATTTCCACATTCTTGACAGCCGGTACCATTATGTCTTTACTATCTCCGCCCTGCCCGATGATGACATGGACTGAATCTATGTCATTTGCTTTCAGCTTACCTTGAGCAGGTCCATTTTTAGGGATCAATTGCAGACTTAGTATCGTTACACCATAGTTTGCCTTCAACTCCTCTTTTACTAGGTTTTCCATGTGGACACGCGTTTGTTCTAAAATATATGCAGACTGGGAGTCTTGTATTTCTCTTTTATTCTTTTCTATCGAATTTTTTATATCATTCTCATTGAACTTGTGCTCAACACCGATCGCCTCGAATACTTTGTCCACATTGGATCCAGCAATTTTTAGTATCGGGTTGAGGATCGCCAGGATCAGAAGCAGTCCGACCACCATTTTGATATATTTTTGAAAACTGCTATTGGGTATGAGCAAATCTACGATGACAGCAAGGAGAATGATCAGAACGATATTTGAAATCCAGTCTGTCAAAAAATTCATCTTGGCCTCCTGCTAACGGATCATTAATGATAGATTTCCTGCTGCTACAATAACCGTTACCGCAAGAAAGAACATGATGGAGACAGTTGCCAGGGCTGCAAAAATATACAGCACGCTTTTTCCGATAATACCCAGGCATTCGATGATCGGTCCGCCTCCCAGCGGCTGAAGGACTGCAGCTGCAAAACTGTAGATAAACCCTAGAGCAAGTACTTTAATGGCTGGAAAAACAGCCAGGAGAAACAAGATGGCAACGCCTGCAATACCCACTGTATTTTTCAATAGTACTGAGGCACTCATGACTGTATCCGTCGCATCCGTGAACATCCGGCCCACGACCGGGATGAAGTTGCCGGTGATAAATTTGGCGGTTTTTACCGTAATTCCGTCAGCTACCGCTGTCGTCGCTCCCTGTACACTGATCACACTTAGAAAAACCGTAAAAAAAACAGCCAGCGCCCCCATTCCAATAGATCTCAGCAGCATTGCCAGCTGGGTGACCTTATGATGCTCAGACAGTGTGCTCACAATGCTTAGCAAGGCCGACAGGAATAATAGGGGGAGAACAAAATTGTTGATCAAAAGACCGCTCGAATTGACCAGAAACACGATGACCGGGTGAAAAAATGCAACCGATGTCACACTTCCGACTGTGGCCATCAGAGCGAGCAGGAGAGGAACGAGAGCCATCATAAAGTTCATCATCGTGCTGATCGCTTCCTGGGCATATTGCATGGCGATGTGAAAGCTGTTTAACGCAAGGATGATCAATACCATATAGATGATAGAGTATGCGACCTTGCTGATGGCATGGTGCTCAAAAGCATTTTGGATCGTCTGCAGCAGCATGCTGAAAACAGTCAGTAAAATGAGCGTGCCAAGCAGCTTCCCTTGAATAAGAACTTCATAGAATAAATATTTTAAAATGCCTAATGCCCATGCCTTTATACTAAAATCTTTTTCTCCTTTTATGAATTCCATCAGAGACCCTTTTTGCGTTTCCGGCAAAAAGCCTCCATAGTCTGTCATAATGGTTGTCCAATATTCTTTAATATCCTCTACTCCAAGCTTGGACAGCTGATCATCCATGATGTTTTTGGTGATGGAAGAGGCTCTGGCCGGCTGCACTCCATTGTTCCATGTATAGAGTCCATATAACAAAAGAAATAAAAAGATTAATTTCTTGGATAATAAATCCCGCTGTACCGTCTTCATCACCTCCTACTTCGGAATCAAGTTAATGACTGTCTCAATAATGATAGACAAGATCGGGATCGCCATGACAAGAATGAGAATTTTGCCCGCAAGTTCGATCTTGGCAGCAATTGCACCCTGCCCGGCGTCCCTCGTAATCTGTGAACCGAACTCGGCAATATACGCAATACCGATGATCTTCATGATTGTTTCAACGTACATAAGATTGATATGTGCTTCTTCAGCCAGGTGCTCCAGCATCCTTAACACTAGAGCAATCTGATCGATTAAGAATAGAAAGATCGTAATTCCTACAACGAGGGTAAGCAAAAAGGCAAAGGACGTTTTTTGTTCTTTCAGAATGAGGGCAAGAAACGTACCTATTAAACCTAATCCTACAATTTGAAGAATCTCAATGTTGGAAACCCCCTTCAGTTATTGAAAAAGAAAGACGCCTTTCACTTTTTGAAACAGGTCGCTTAAAAGTGAAATAACGATAAATAACGCTACGATGAACCCAAGCAGTGTCACCCAATTTGCATAATCTTCTTTTCCAACCATCTTCAGAACACTGTGCAGCATCGCCACAATGATTCCAAGACCAGCAATTTGAAAGACGACGTTCACGTCAAAACCCATCTGATTTCCTCCCATGCCTAGAACAATAAGATGATGAGAAGCAGCCCCGCAAGAATACCGAGACTCTTGTACATTCTTTCATATTTCAACTGTGCTTCGTTCGCTTCAGAAAGTTCTCTCTCCAGATGTGCGAGTGTTAACTTGATTTGTCTTTGCTGGTTTTCCCGGTCGTGTCTCCCAAGGGTTGAGCCGAACTGCCTGAGGATCTCAATCTCCTCTTTTTTAAAGGCAGAGGCATCGCACAGACCGGCTAAACCACTCTCCCAAGCCTCCAGTACAGAAGAAGCCGATTCCTCCAGCCGATTCGATACATCGAGAAAAAATTCGGCAACCGGCCCTTTCAGCTGGGTACTGAGATGGAGGAAGGCTTCATCAAGCGGAATGAGGCCGTACATGATTTCTGCCTCCAGCGATTGGAGGCCTACTTTCAGCTGTCTAAGCTGTTTCGGCCTTTCTCTTACTTTTTTAGCCATCCCAAAACCGATCCACGTAGTCGACAGTAGAATAAGTACCGCTCCAAACCAGTTCATGCCCTGCTCTTCATTTCTGCAGAGATACGCTTCCTGTTCTCATCATAGATCCCTCGGACGGTGCCAGGCTTGCCTGTCCTTGTCAGTTCAATGTACCTGTCAAAAAGCTTCATATCAGCAAGAGGGGAAATGGCAGGACGCCGGAGCGCTTCTTCAAGGGAGTGTCCGTGAACGGTCATCATCATTCCTACCCCAGCGTTCATCGCTTCCAGAATGGCATCCACATCTTCTTTTCTTCCGATCTCATCAACAATCAGCACTTCCGGGCTCATCGACCGGATCATCATCATCATGCCTTCCGCTTTGGGACAGGCATCGAGCACGTCCACTCTTTGTCCCAATACAAACTGCGGAACCCCCTTCACACTCCCTGCAATCTCTGAGCGTTCATCAACAATGCCTACTTTGCTGGATGGTATATTCTTTTCCGGCCATCCTGCACTTACCGCTCTTGCAAGATCCCGCAGCAGCGTTGTTTTTCCTGTCTGAGGCGCTCCCACGATCAATGTGTTCAGCCACCGGCGGTTATGGTAGAGATCCGAGAGGAAAGGATCAGCGCTTCCGATTTTTTGTCTGGCGATACGGATGTTATAAGAACCGATATCTCTAATCGCTTTTACTTCACCTTTTTCCGTGATCACTTTACCCGCGAGACCCACCCGGTGTCCGCCTTTGATGGTGATATAGCCTCTCTTCAGTTCTTCTTCCAGAGCATAAAGGGAATACCGGCTTAGCTTATTGATCAGCTGAACGCCATCTTCCGGACGAACGATATAATATCCGCTGCCGGTAGAAGGGTATTCAGGTTTGCCATTAATGATCAGCTCGAGCGGTTTTTGCAATCGAAAACGGATTTCCTCAAGTTGATCTAACTGCTCCTTCGGGTAATTTATAATCAATTTACAGACAGCTTCCGGCAACACGGCCATTACATTTTCCAAGCGCACCACCCCAAAAAGAAATAGGTATTATACCTTATGCTTGTCAGCACGCTTTATGACCTGAGGAAATACAAAAAAGCTCCATCCCTCCGATGAGGAATGAAGCTTTTTGCATGTATAAATTTACGCTCTGGAAACGTAGTCACCTGAACGTGTATCAATGATTAATTTGTCGCCTTGGTTAATAAAGAAAGGAACTTGAACAATCAAGCCAGTCTCAAGGGTAGCTGGTTTTGATCCGCCTGAAGCTGTATCACCTTTAATTCCAGGTTCTGTTTCTGTAACTTCCAATTCTACCGTGTTCGGCAGCTCAACCCCGATGGTTTCGCCTTGATAGGTCATGATCTGAACGACCATGTTCTCAAGCAGGAATTTTAATTCATGCTCAAGCTGAGCGGATGTAAGTTCGGTTTGCTCATACGATTCATTATCCATGAACGTATGTGTATCACCTGAAGCATATAAATATTGCATTTTTCTATTCTCGATGTGAGCTTTAGCTACTTTTTCACCGCCGCGGAACGTTTTTTCCTGAATGCCCCCTGTACGGAGATTGCGGAGCTTAGAACGAACGAAGGCAGCTCCTTTTCCTGGTTTTACGTGCTGGAACTCCATTACCTGCCAAATTCCGCCGTCTACCTCAATGGTCAATCCTGTTCTAAAATCGTTAACTGAAATCATCGTTTTTCCTCCTGATTATACTAACCTAAAATAAGCAGCTCTTTTGTAGAACGAGTAAGTGATTCATTCCCCTGTTCCGTAATAAGGGCATCATCTTCTATCCTTACTCCGCCTAAACCGGAAACATAGATTCCCGGTTCTACTGTGACGATCATACCCGCCTCAAGAACGATGTCTGAATGGACAGCAAGACTAGGTCCTTCATGAACCTCGAGGCCAATGCCATGACCCGTCGAATGTCCGAAATATTCACCGTATCCCTGTTCGGTAATATAGTCCCTCGTTAAGGCATCTGCCTGCCTTCCCGTCATTCCGGGTTTTATTCCCTGCATTCCCCTTGCCTGTGCTTCATAAACCGTCTCATAAATCTTCCGAAGCTCCGAAGATATTTCGCCAACAGCAACCGTCCGTGTAATATCCGAGCAATAGCCTTTATAATATGCTCCAAAATCAAGGGTGACGAGTTCCCCCTCGCTTATTTTCTTCTGAGAAGCTACTCCATGCGGAAGTGCAGAGCGATAGCCTGATGCCACAATAATATCGAAAGAAGAAGACGATGCCCCATTCTTCCTCATGAAAAATTCAAGCTCATTCGAGACCTCAAGCTCCGTTAGGCCAGGCCTTATGTAAGAAGTGATATGAGAGAATGCTGCATCCGCAATTTGTGCGGCTTCCTTTAATATCTTAATCTCTGAATTATCCTTAATCAAGCGTAATTTTTCAATCAGGCCGGAAATCGGCACAAGCTCCGTGTCCTGGCTGCAGATGTACTTCTCATACGTGCGGTATTGAGCAAAGGTGAGATGATCCTGCTCGAACCCGGCTTTCTTTATTCCCATTTCAGCCGCGGCTTGAACAGCTTTTTCCTGAATAGCAGCAGTGTGCTTAATAACCTCAAAGTCTCTCGCTTGTTCTGTTGCCTGATCCATATACCTGAAATCGGTAATGAGTCTCGCTTCTTTTTTAGAGATGACAAGCACACCAGAACTTCCTGTAAATCCGCTGAGGTATCTTCGATTTTTCCCGGATGTTACGATGAGCCCGTCAATATCATGTTTTTGAAATTCCGCTCTCAATTTCTCTAATCTTGACATGCCTTTTCCTCCCCTAATGCCCTATTTTAGCTGAACGAATCAAGCAGTGCTAAAACCGCAAGCTCATATCCCTTGAACCCGAGACCTGCGATCTGTCCGGCCACAACAGGTGCGATGACCGAATGGTGGCGAAATTCCTCTCTTGCATGAATGTTTGAAATATGTACTTCGATAACCGGGATGTTCACACTAGCAATGGCATCCCGAATTGCATAACTATAATGTGTAAAGGCCCCTGCATTTAAGACGATCCCGCCAAATTTACTCTCTGCTTCTTGAATCCAGTCCAGTAAGATCCCTTCATGATTGGATTGCCTGCACTCTACCTTCATGTTATTTATCTCTCCGAAATGAGTAAGCCGCTGTTCAAGAGAAGCCAGTGTGTCATCACCGTATATGGAGGGCTCCCTTGTACCGAGCCGGTTCAGATTCGGGCCGTTAATGACCAGTATTCGTTCCATGATTGGCCCCCTTAATAAAATAGAATGTTCCATGAACATTCTATCATACAGGTATTTTTTTGAATAGTTAGGTACTTTCCCCGCTTTTTGAAGGTTGCCGTTCCTGATATTCGAAAGATATGGAGTACCCTACGAAAATGCCATACAGAATATACAGGCACAGTGTAGTGGCAATCGTATTTCTTCCTATCTTACCCATCGTTTCCAAGCCTGGAAATATGGGGTGCAGCAAGTAAAAAACGATGACCCAGAGAACAATACCGAAAAAGAGGCCGCCAGCCATACTTTTTACTTTTGCTAGAAGATATCGGTAACAAATAGCAACGAGAATGGAAAGAAGAGAAATGGCAATGACACCGATGAGCTGGCCAAGCCATAGCGACTTCCATTTTCCAAGCGCCCATGGTGCAAGGATGAGCGCCGGTCCAATCTTGGACAAATTAAGGTAGTAGGCAACATAACCGACAAGCCCCCAGAAAAGACCCCCAAAGAATCCAACACTGACCACCCTGGCCATAAAGGACATCGGTTCTTCTCGCTTATTCTTGTCCTGTTTAAAATCATCCATTGGAAAAAACACCTCCATCTTACAGTATGCCCCGTTTTCTTTCATTGCTTTCAATAAGTTGAGTTCTATTAATATTCCGTGTTAAAAATGTATAAAATGGGAAAAATAAAGATAACGCACGATTGCCTAGAGGTTTATAGCGTTTTCCTGTAGAATTAAGCTAATAAACATAAAGGGTAGAGGTGTAGAAATGACAGAAAACAAAAAACCGGCATACGGCGGCCAGGCAGTCGTCGAAGGGGTGATGTTTGCCGGCAAGCACACATATGTTACCGCCATCCGCAGGAATGATGACAGTATTGAGTATTTCGAAGTGATTAAGCGCTACAGCCCATGGCTCAACAAGATTAAAAAGGTTCCTTTTCTGCGGGGAATCGCGGCTATTCTGGAGGCCAGTTCAAACGGAACCAAACATTTGAACTATTCTACTGAAAGATATAACGTCCCGCCAGGTGAAGAATTAAAAAAGGAAGAGCCCTCCTCATCCAAAGCGATGTTTGTTTTCAGTCTAGCCATCATTGGCATCGTTTCTTTTCTGTTTGCAAAATTTGTTTTTACCCTAGTTCCTGTTTTTCTCGCAGAAGCATTCAGGCCTTGGGTGCAAAGCCATATCGGCCAAAACCTGCTGGAGGGATTCTTTAAATTTCTTTTTCTTCTATCGTACATTTACTTTGTGTCTTTAACGCCAACAATAAAAAGAGTCTTTCAATACCACGGAGCGGAACACAAAGTAATTAATGCCTACGAGAACGGTTTTGAACTTACCGTTGATAATGTAAAGAAGCAAACCAGGCTTCATTACCGCTGCGGAAGCAGTTTCATCCTGTTTACGGTAGTGGTCGGAGTCTTTATCTATCTGTTCGTTCCGTCTGATCCTTTATGGCAGCGGGTCGTTTACAGGCTAGTGCTGATTCCGGTAGTCCTCGGTGTTTCTTTTGAAGTTTTGCAGATTACGAACAAACTAAGGAATGTCCCTGTTCTCAAATATCTCGGATTTCCTGGCTTATGGCTACAGCTTCTGACCACGAAAGAACCTGACCGTGAACAGACCGAAGTGGCCATCCTGTCATTTACCGAAATGCTCCGCCGGGATGCCGAACATGAAAAAAGAAAACTCGAAAACAGTACAAAAATCGTTTAATTCTTCAAGGAGGTGAACCTGTTGCATCGAAAATCATTTCATCCAGTCATTTGGGTTATTATCGTGTTGGCAGTAATTGGACTTGGGTCACAATTAATCTTTTCACCTCAAAAGTTAATCACGAATTTGCTCATGATCGGCTTGGTTGTTGCTCTTGTTTATTTTATCTTTCAGCGGTTTCGTCCCGGTGAAAACGGAAAATACAAAAAAGCGGTAAAGCAGTCCAAACGAAAGTATAATCAACCTGCCCCACCGATTAAGAAGAGTTCAGCTTCAAACAAACCCGCTCCGTTCAAAAAACGTAAAAAAGATCACAACCTAACAGTGATTGAAGGAAAAAAGAATAAGAAAAAAAATCGAGCTTCTTTTTAGGCTCGATTTTTATATGGAGTCCATATTTTTTTTCCTGACACCCACCGGTTTAAAAACTCTGTTCCTTGCAGATACCCAAAATCCATTAAAGCATTTTTCGTTTCCTCTGCCAGTTCGAAATCAACCACTGAAATTTCCTTTACGGGGATAAAAATAATATCACTCGCATCATACTTGGAAATATGGCGGTTATCATGGGCTTCCATCATCGTCTGAAACAGTGCCTTAAACAAGTTAAAGGCATTGTTCACTTTATGTGCAGGAATGTTTCCGTACGATGAACTTAACTGAAACCCAAGGACCGGCCGTTCAGACGTCCGGTCTTTTCGCTGAAAGAGCCAAATCGGAAAGTTGCTTAAAACACCCCCATCTACAATAAAGCTTTTTTGGCCCAGACGGTTATAAAGGGTGATCGGATAAAAAAAATAAGGAATGCTGCAGCTCATCCGTATCGCTCTGGCTACCGGAAATTTTTCTTTCAGCAAACCGTATTCCTGCAGGTCATCAGGCAGTACGACCAGCCTACCACGGGTAATATCTGAAGCTATAATTTTCAGCGATCCGTCCGGAATATCCGCAAAAGTCTCAATGCCTTTTGCCTTTAAAAGCTCCTTAACCCATCTTTCAAGGGCATCCCCTTTATAAAGACCTAATTTCCAATACACTTTCAGCCAATTCATAAACGGTATGGGCACCCATGATTTCTTTTCATCAAGAAACTGTTTCAAATCGACATTGTGAATCAGATCTTTCAGTTCAGCAGAAGTATATCCTGCTGCTACGAGGGAAGCCACGAGCGCCCCGGCACTCGTTCCAGCTACACGTTTGAATTGAAGGCCCCTTTCTTCTGCTGCCTGAATGGCTCCTATCAATGATATCCCCTTAATGCCACCGCCTGAGAATACTCCATCCACCATCATCATGAATTCCCCCCTTTATTATCCTAATCACGAGGGGAAGTACAATATTCAACAAAAATAAAAACAATCACAACGGCAGTTATGATTGTTCCTGATTTTTTTGCTGTATCTCTTTTAATGCTTCAACTCTCTGCGGATCTTCTTCAAAATATTGCAGAAGATCCCCGATCCTGTCGATAGCATTCCAGCTTAAATGATGCTCGATTCCTTCTACGTCGTCAAAGATTTTTTCCTGGTCAACACCGATAACTTTTAAAAAGCCTTCCAGTAATTCATGCCGGTAAACGAGGCGTTTGCCTAGTTTTTTTCCGTTTGGCGTTAATACGAATCCGCGATACTTTTCATAGACGAGGTACTTTCCTTTATCCAGCTTTTGTATCATTTTTGTAACTGAGGAGGGATGTACTTCCAGACTTTCAGCAAGATCAGAAACCCTGGCATATCCTTTTTCTTCAATTAACGCATAGATTCGTTCAATATAATCTTCCATGCTGGGTGTTGGGGGCATGCTGTTCCCTCCGATTCATTCTTTCTCTGCTCTGTCTAAAATTTTACTATACAAAAGAAAGGGTGACAAGGCAGTTTGATTTTATAAGTAACAGAGTGCACTCTGTGCTTTGCGCTTTCGTGATGATTTTACTGCTTTCGGGCGGCAGTGGGATTTTGCCTTTCCAGTACTTCCGTCCGTAAAAAAAGAGGCCGACCCGCAGGTCATGCCTCTTTTATAAAAGAACTGTGCTTACAATCCACATTTTAGCTGAGTGTTGCAGTTCGTGCACGTGTTGCAGCCGCCGATTTCTTTTACTTTTCCTTTGCGGCAGACCGGGCATGTGTTGCCAACCTCGTTTCCGACTGTTACGTCTGTTGAGCGAAGATCGGTAATCGTATCCACAAGTACTACTTTACTTTTTTCTTCTTCCCCAAGGTTCATTTCTGTTTGTTCAAAAGACTCCTCAGCTTTCAGCGTTAAGACCTGGGCATCACGGCTTCCGTCCACATACACGGTCCCGCCTTTTGCTCCGCCTTTGTATAAACGCTCATATACTTTTTTCACCTGATCGACAGAATAGCCCTTCGGCGCGTTCACCGTTTTACTGATGGAGCTGTCTACCCAGTTTTGGATCACACATTGCGTATCCGCATGCGCTTCAGGAGACAATTCCATAGCTGAAACAAAGAATTCAGGCAGGTTGTTTTCGTCCGCTTCCGGATTCCGATCCAAATATTCTTTGACGATATCAGCTTTCACTTCAATAAATTTACCCAGTCTTCCGCTTCTGAAGTACGAGAAGGAGAAGTAAGGTTCAAGCCCTGTAGAGACTCCAACCATGGTCCCGGTGCTTCCCGTAGGAGCCACAGTTAATAAATGAGAGTTTCTGATCCCATATTTCAAGATGCCTTGATGGATATCTTCCGGCAGTTTTTTCATATAGCCGGTTTTAATAAAGTTCTCACGAAGCTGTTTCGTTTCTGCTTCTGTCTTGCCAACCAGGAACGGGAAGCTTCCTTTTTCTTTGGCAAGCTCGATGGATGTACGGTATGCGGTAGTAGCGATGGTTTCAAAGATTTTATCCACCATCTCGTTTCCTTCTTCTGAACCGTACATTGTTTCGCAATAGATGAGAAGATCATGAAGACCCATGACACCAAGGCCGACACGGCGCTCACCGAGTGCTTGGATGCGGTTTGGTTCAAGGAAGTAAGGTGTCGCGTCAATTACATTGTCTTGCATTCTAACGCCAACTTCTACTGTGCGCTCCAATTTCTCAAAATCTATCGTTTTGTTCTCTTTGTCTGCCATGGTGCCAAGGTTAACAGCAGCAAGGTTGCAGACAGAATATGGTGCAAGAGGCTGTTCTCCACATGGATTTGTCGCTACAACCTTCTGCCCATAGGCAACAGCATTGGTCATGTCGTTAGCATTATCGATGAAGAAGATCCCTGGTTCAGCTGAGTAGGTTGCACAAATGTTAATGAGGTTCCAAAGCTCTCTTGCTTTGATCCTTTTATAAACTCGGATGCTGTAGCCCTTTTCTTCCCAGACTCTTACATCACCAGCTTCATGCCATTCTTCGTTGTAAGCTCTCATTTCTTCCGGTGTGTAATTTTCAACGTTCGGGAAGCGAAGAGCGTACTCTTCATCATTTTCTACAGCTTCCATAAATTCTTTCGTGATCGTTACTGAGATATTCGCCCCTGTCAGGAATTCGGAATTGTGAACACTGTATGTTCCCCCATCACGCAGCATACGCTCTGCCTCACGGTGAACATCTGCATCAAATCCGCCTGTTCCCGGAATCTCTTTGTAACGTAGAATTCCTTCATACATCGCTTTTTCCGTCGGTGTCAGCGGAGTAAATTTAAGCTTGTCCTGAGCGACCTGCTTAATCTTTTCATCCTCTGTGTTTTCGATCAGGTAACGAAGGATTCTTGGGTTTTGCATTTTTGAAATAATAAAATCGATAATGTCAGGGTGCCAATCCGCAAGCATGATCATCTGAGCGCCGCGGCGACTCCCACCCTGCTCAACCAGATGGGTAAGCTTCGCAATATCATCCAGCCAGGATACCGATCCGGATGATTTTCCGTTTACTCCGCGCGCCAGAGCGTTTCTCGGCCTTAAGGTCGAACCGTTTGTTCCTACCCCTCCGCCGCGGCTCATGATCTCCATTACTTGTTTACGATGATCTGAGATTCCTTCTCTTGAATCCTTCACGTACGGCATTACGTAGCAGTTGAAATACGTAACGTCTGTTTCTGCACCGGCACCATATAGAACACGTCCTGCCGGAATAAAGTTCATCTCGGAAAGTTCTTTGTAAAACTTCTCGAAAGATTCCTGACGTTTTTCTTCAGTGGTTTCCACACTTGCAAGCCCTGTCGCATTTCTCTTTGCGATCTGCTCATAAAACACTTCAAGCGGCTTGTCCATCACGTCCAAAGAACGGTTGATGATTCCTGATTCCGCTTCCTCCGGCTTATCAAGGGCAGACTTGAACTCATCTTCTACCCTGACACGTGCGGTTTTCGTTTCCCAATCGATACTGACGATATATCCAAGACCTCTCGCAGGGAATTTCGGGTCTTCTTTGACCGTTAATACAACGAAATCTCCTTCCTTTAATGTTTTCCTCTCTGTATCTTTAAAACTGTACCTGTCCAGCATTACGAGACGGGAAACACCTTTATGCGCTGTTTTCATGTCATCTGTTACGGGGTGTACTTGGGGAAATTGTTCAATATCCTTATTCAGCATTTCAATGTTAATTCCTGAAGGGTCATGTACCGCTACTCCCATCATTCTCCTCCTTATGAAAAAATCCAATCTTTTTTCTATATGTTGTATGTAGTTAAGTTACCACTATACTATATATAGGTAAACCTGTTGTCAAAATATTTATCTTGTCAAACTAGAAAAACCAAGCTTTATTAAGAAAAACATAGAATTTGATGTTTTTTCCGCTTCAAATCCCCTCAATTCTACACATTTAAAGATTGAAAAAAATACCAACGAAAGGAACCTTGTAACATCGGGCTTTATTGAACATCCTTGTGGACGGTCCAAAAATTTTTTCTGGCTTGACAAGTGCAAAAAATAAAAACCGAGACAGCCATCGTTGTCCCGATTTCCACCTTATCTTCTAAACGTCCATTCTTTGCTTCTATATCTTGATTCAGCGATCTGTTCTACTTCTTTCTCCTGCTCTTCATTCAAAGTGTACGGCTGCAGATCGAGCTGCAATCCTTCTTCAAACCCGGCATGGAAAGCTTTCTTCGCTTCTTCTTGTGTGACCGGTGTTTCCCTGAGCTGGTTCATGGCTACCGCCTTATTCTTAAAAGCCTTCTGCATCCGCTCACGGACACGTTCACTGGAGTACACAAAAAGATCAAACAGCTTGTCTTCATCCAGATCCAGGAGGATGGAACCATGCTGCAGAATAACCCCTTTTTGGCGGGTTTGAGCACTGCCGGCTACTTTTCTCCCCTCTACCACGAGTTCGTACCAGGAAGGAGCATCAAAACAGACAGCCGAGCGAGGGTTTTTCAATCCCGCCTTCTCTTCCTCTGTACGCGGGATGGCAAAATAGGCGTCCAAACCAAGGTTGCGGAAACCTTGCAGAATGCCCTCGGATATAACCCGGTAGGCTTCCGTCACTGTTTTTGGCATGTTAGGATGCTCTTCGGTAACAATCACACTATATGTAAGCTCCTGATCATGGAGAACTCCGCGGCCTCCCGTCGGACGGCGCACAAAGCCAAGGCCGTATTTTTCAACCGCCTCAAGGTTAATCTCCTTTTCGGCCTTCTGAAAGTAGCCGATGGACAGCGTTGCTGGATTCCAGCCATAGAACCGTATGACCGGTGGAATTTTGCCTTCGCTGTGCCACGTCAGTAATGCTTCATCCAATGCCATGTTATAGGCAGGATCACAGTTTCCTGAATCAATGAATAACCACTTTTCTCTCTCCATATAACTATCTCCTTTTTAGTACCCTACTAGTTTATCAAAACTATGACTCCTGTCAAAACATCAAGTACTGCCAATTTTTTTATATTATTCTTTTGATTCTGGCGGGCTGTGAAGATATAATTGTAGGAGATAGAAAAAAGGAGTGCAAATGAAATGGAATGGATTATCGTTCTTGCTATTTTGGCAGCGGTTCTCGTCTACCTCGTAGTGACCGCGCTGTATCAAAAGAAATATTTAACAACGCTAAGCGAAGAGGAATTCAGAGCTGGATACCGTAAAGCACAGCTGATTGATGTCCGGGAACCGGAGGAATTTAAAAAAGGGCATATACTTGGTGCGAGGAACATTCCTCTGACACAAATGAAACAGCGTAAAATTGAAATTCGCCAGGACAAGCCGGTCTATCTATACTGCGAGAGCGGTATGCGCAGTGCCAGAGCCGCACAATTCCTGCGTAAAAATAAATATACTGACCTTTCTCATTTGAGAGGCGGATTTAAAAAATGGACTGGCAAAGTTAAATCATCATGAAAAAAGGTTCGGGAGTAATCTCCCGAACCTTTTTTATTAGTATTCTACTTTACATAACGTAACACTGGTTTACGGGCAGCCATCGCCTCATCCAGTCTTTTGACAACTGTTGAGTGCGGCGCCTCCTGAACGACTTCTGGAGACTTTTCGGCTTCCTGAGCAATTTGGATCATCGCATCGATGAATTCATCCAGCGTCTCTTTTGACTCGGTTTCTGTCGGTTCGATCATAATCGCCTCTTCTACGCTAAGAGGGAAATAGATGGTCGGCGGATGATAACCGAAATCAAGCAGGCGCTTTGCCATGTCCAGTGTACGTACTCCGAGCTTCTTCTGTCTTCTGCCGGACAGTACAAACTCGTGTTTGCAATGCTGTGTGAACGGAAGATCAAAATGCGGCTCAAGCCTTCTCATCAAATAGTTGGCGTTTAGCACCGCATACTCTGATACATTCTTAAGTCCCTTTGGGCCCATCGTACGGATATAGGTGTAGGCGCGGACATTTATGCCGAAGTTTCCGTAGTATGGTTTTACTCGGCCGATGGATTGTGGACGATCGTATTCAAACGTGAATCCTTCTTCTTTTTTCACTAGAACAGGTTTTGGCAGGAACGGGATCAAGTCTTTCTTCACTCCAACCGGACCTGATCCAGGTCCACCGCCGCCGTGAGGGCCTGTGAACGTTTTATGAAGGTTTAAATGCACGACATCAAAACCCATGTCTCCCGGGCGTGTGTAGCCCATGATGGCATTCATATTGGCACCATCGTAGTAAAGTTTTCCTCCGGCTTCATGGACGATAGCCGCCATTTCAAGGATGTGCTCCTCAAAAAGACCGAGTGTATTCGGATTCGTCAGCATAAGAGCGGCTGTATCTTCCCCTACAACACGGCGAAGGTCGTCAAGGTCAACAAGTCCGCGCTCATCGGATTTAACGGTAATAGAATCAAAGCCCGCAACGGTTGCTGATGCAGGATTCGTTCCGTGAGCCGAGTCAGGAACGATGACTTTTGTACGGTGGCTGTCTCCATTTGCTTCATGGTAGGCACGGATCATCATTAATCCTGTCCACTCTCCATGGGCTCCGGCTGCCGGCTGAAGGGTTACTTCGTCCATCCCCGTAATTTCAGCAAGAGAGGTCTGAAGGTTATAAAGCATCTCCATCGCACCCTGTACAGTTTCTTCGTCCTGAAGAGGGTGGATCTGTGCAAAACCAGGGTATCGCGCCACATCTTCATTAATTTTTGGATTATACTTCATCGTGCAGGAACCAAGCGGATAGAATCCGGAGTCTACACCGTGGTTTCGTTTAGAAAGAGCCGTATAATGGCGAATAATCTGAAGCTCGGAAACTTCAGGAAGCTCAGCTGGCTCTTCACGGACATAATCAGAAGGAATAAGACTATCCAGGCTTACTTCCGGAACATCAAGATCGGGAAGACTGTAACCGACTCTGCCCTCTTTGGACAATTCAAAAATAAGTGCTGTATCATGATTGTTCATTATAGCCCCTCCAATACCGTTGCCAGTTTTTCAATCTCAAGCTTAGTGCGCAGTTCAGTGACTGCAATGAGCATGTGATTTTCAAGGTCAGGATAATCCCGGCCCAGATCATATCCGCCGATCATTCCGTTTTCGAGCAATTCTTTATTGATGTCTTTTACAGGTTTGTTCAGTTTTACGACAAATTCGTTAAAGAAAGGTGCATCAAATGGAACGGACAGACCTTTTTCTTCAAGAACATTCTTTGCGTAATGCGCTTTCTGGATATTCTGTCCTGCAATATCTCTGATGCCCTGCTTTCCAAGAGCGGTCATGGCAACAGAAGCAGCCAGGGCATTCAAAGCCTGGTTCGAACAGATGTTAGAGGTCGCTTTGTCGCGGCGGATATGCTGCTCACGCGCCTGCAGCGTCAATACAAAACCTCTTTTGCCGTTTTCATCGACCGTCTGTCCGACGAGACGGCCCGGAACCTTTCTCATCAGCTTTTGTGTTACGGCAAAATAGCCGCAATGAGGTCCGCCAAATCCTTGAGGAATTCCGAAAACCTGTGCATCTCCCACGACAATATCTGCTCCAAACTTGCCAGGAGGAGTAAGTACTCCCAATGACAGCGGATTACTCGAAACAACGAACATGGCTTTTTCGCTGTGAACAATTTCCTCAATCTCTTTCAATGATTCCACTTGGCCAAAGAAGTTAGGATATTGTACGAGTACACAAGCGGTCTCTCCGTCCACCGCTTCTTTGAGCTGATCCAGATCCGTCAGTCCATCCTTTGTTCCCACCTCAACAACTTCGAGAAACTGTCCGTTGGCGTAGGTTTGAAGAACAGCACGGGATTCCGGGTGAACACTTTTGGATACGATAATCTTTTTGCGTTTCGTTTGTCCTGCAGATAACAATGCCGCTTCTGCAAGGGCTGTTCCCCCATCGTACATGGATGAATTCGCTACATCCATGCCTGTAAGCTCACAGATCATCGTCTGGAATTCGAAGATTGCCTGAAGTTCTCCCTGAGAGATTTCGGGCTGGTACGGTGTATACGCTGTATAGAATTCAGATCTGAGGGTTACATGGTTTACGATCGATGGTGTGTAATGGTCATAGACACCCGCACCTAAAAAGCTTGCATAGTCCTTCGTATTTTTGTTTTTTTGCGCAAGTCCTGACATGTATTTTACAAGCTCTGGCTCAGGAAGGGCCTTTTCAATCTGAAGTTCTCCTTTAAAGCGGACCTTTTCTGGAATATCTTTGAACAATTCTTCTGTCGATGCTATACCGACAGCTTCCATCATTTCCTTTTTATCCTGCTCTGTCATCGGCAAATAACGAAACGTCATGTGAATATCCTCCCCAGTGGCTAATTTAGCTGCGTTTATAGAACGGCGACTTAACGATAACCGCCTTTAATCGTTTTTGTCTTACTTGTACTTCCACTTCTGTTCCTAATTCAGTAAACTCGCTTTTTATCAGAGCCAGACCCAGGTTCTTTTTCAGAGTCGGTGATTGAGTGCCTGTGGTGACTTCTCCGATGCGTTCTCCATCCTTGAAAACTTCATAATGAGACCGTGGAATACCCTTGTCGATCATCTCAATACCCACCAGTTTACGGGGTGCGCCTGCTTCTTTCTGCTGTTTGAGGACTTCCTTGCCGATAAAATCTGCTTCTTTATCCGTTTTTACTGCGAAACCGATTCCCGCTTCGATCGGAGTGATGTCCTTTGTCAGCTCCTGGCCGTAAAGCGCAAGTTTCGCTTCAAATCGCAGCGTATCCCTTGCACCTAAACCGCATGGAATAATTCCCTCTTCTGCACCTGCTTTGAGGATAAGATCCCAAAGCTTGACTGCAGCCTCAGGACGGCAGTAGATTTCAAATCCGTCTTCCCCTGTATAGCCCGTGCGTGATACAAGCGCTCTGTTGCCTTGCAGGTCTACATCATTTTTAAATTTAAAAAAGCCAATGGAGGGCAGCTCTGTATCAGTCAGCTTCTGAAGAATCTTCTCTGCAGCGGGCCCCTGCAAAGCGAGCTGAGCTGTAGAATCAGAGATATTGGCAAGCTCAACGCCTTCTGTTGCATGTGACTCAAGCCAGTTAAAATCCTTTTCGATGTTGGATGCATTCACAACGAGAAGATAATGCTGATCACTGTGCTTATAAACAAGCAGGTCGTCAACCGTGCCCCCGTTTTCATAGCACATTATGGTATATTGTGCGCCTCCGGTTTTTAGCTTTGAGATGTCGTTGGTGAGCATGTATTGCAGAAATTCACTTGCTCCTTCACCTTTCACTTCAAATTCACCCATGTGAGATACATCAAAGAGCCCGGCTTTTGTACGGACTGCCTCATGCTCTTCCCCTATACGGGAAAACTGGACAGGAAGCTCCCATCCGCCAAAGTCGATGACTTTGCCGCCATGGCCCTTGTAAACTTCAAAAAGTGGTGTACGCTTTAAGTCCCCCATTACTCTTCCTCCTTTTAATCCATCATTGGTAATATTCAAAAAATTCCAAGTAAAAATCACACAAGTTGATCCGCTGAACAGGATATACACGAAAAAAGGACAGAGAAATACCTTTGCCAGGTATCCCTCTGTCCTTTAACCAGTAAGTTTCTCAGGGGCATACCCCTTCGTTTCTTCGTTGGTGGCCGCGTGACCGCGGACGCTCTCCAGAGACGCGTCAAACAAGAGTCTTTTTGCCTGAGAGTTTCGCTCCTGCTTGCTCCTTCGGCGCTACCGAAATAGTCTCTCCTCTTGCTTTCATTCGCAAGTATGTAATTATATTCCATCGTCCATACTAAATATATGTTTTTACCTTGGAAGCACATTATTATCCTATCATTATTTCAGTTTAAAAAGCAACGCCATTTTGGGAATCTGTATACCATTACCTATAGGTGCGCTATCCGTACAGAGAAAGGAAAGCTGTAGATGAATCTCAACATTAACTTTAACCGGGACTGGCATGAAGACTTTGTGAAAAGAATGGAAGATGACGGACCCTGGACAAAATGGGAGTTATATAATCTTGCGCTTGAAGCGGAGAAGAACCTGTCGATTCCTGATTTTCTCGGCCTTCAGGCACCGGATCATCTTCCGCAGCTGACATTTCTCCCCCATCAGCTTGAGGTCGCAAAAACGGTCATTGAAAAAATGAACGGAAAAGCCATTCTTGCTGATGAAGTTGGTCTGGGAAAGACCATTGAAGCTGGCTTGATTATTAAAGAATATATGATCCGGGGACTTGCTAAAAAGGTGCTCATTCTCGTACCGGCATCCCTTGTTCTTCAATGGACAGGAGAACTGAATCAAAAATTCTTCATCCCGGCAATAGCGCAAAAAAAATCTTATGTATGGGAGCAGTGTGATGTTGTCGTCTCATCGATTGATACGGCAAAAAGGCAGCCCCACCGGGACATTGTACTTAATCAGGATTACGACATCATTGTCATTGATGAAGCACATAAACTTAAAAACAAAAATACGAAAAACTATGAATTCGTACAGCATCTGAAGAAAAAATTCTGTCTGCTGCTTACCGCCACACCTGTACAGAACCGGGTGGAAGAGATTTTTAACTTAGTTACTTTATTGAAACCCGGACATCTTGGCAATCAGGAGAATTTTGATAAAGACTTCCGCAATGATAAACATTCACTGAAAAATGAAGAGAAGCTAAAACAGCTCGTCAATAAAGTTATGGTCAGGAACCGCAGAGAAGAGACCGGCTTAAAATGGCCAAAACGGCTGGTCAAAACGATTCCTATCACACTCTCTGAGAGTGAGAGAGACTTGTACAATAGCATCTCGGATCTTAAAGAGCAGCCAAACTTTAATAGAAGCAAGTTCTCGATTCTGACATTGCAGCGAGAGGTATGCAGTTCAAGAGAAGCCTGTTTTCTCACTTTAAAGAACATGCTTCAGAAAGATGCCGGAAACATCGCTACTGAACAGACCATCCTCCCATTGATGAAAAAGATTGAGAACGTTTCACAGAATTCAAAAGCACTGCAGACACTGGAACTGATTCAGTCTATTAAAGATAAAGTTATAATTTTTACGGAATATAGAGCGACACAGCTATATTTGCAATGGTTTCTTCAGCAGCATGGCATCTCCTCCGTCCCTTTTCGGGGAGGCTTTAAGCGAAGCAAAAAAGACTACATGACCCACTTGTTTAAAAACCATGCACAGGTTCTTATTGCCACTGAAGCAGGTGGCGAAGGAATCAACCTCCAATTTTGCCAGCACATCATTAACTATGATCTTCCCTGGAATCCTATGCGCATTGAACAGCGGATCGGGCGTATACACCGCATTGGGCAAAAAGGAGACGTTCATATTTATAATTTCGCGACACAGGACACCATTGAAGAACGAATCTTAAACCTTTTGTATAATAAGATCAATTTGTTTGAAAGTGTAATAGGTGAGCTTGATGAGATCCTTGCAAAATTCGAACTGAAAAACATCGAAACTTATATCTCGGATATCATGCTGAACTCGGAAAGCGAAGGGGAAATAAAAGTAAAAATGGACAATCTTGCCGCTCTTATTAATCTAGACGGAGGCATTAAAAAGAAAGGATGGGAAGAGCATGCAGCAGCACGAGATTCATCATTTTCTTGAACGTTATTTTGAATCGAACGACTGTATCGTAGAGGAAAAAAATCATAGTTACATGAAGATCCAGCTCACCGTTGAGCTGGATAAACTGCTGATGAACCGGCCCTTCTACTGGCACTATCTGGAGAAAACAGGCGGAACACCGAACCCGATGGCTCTTACTCTCGTCACAGGCCAGCAGCATCCCCCCGACGTAAATGGGGAGTTTATTCACTTCGGTTCACCGAGGCTGCATCAGATTTTTGCCTCCACCAAAAAACTCGGTTCGTTCATCCGCATGTACGAAGCGATCCGCCAGGACTCCGGGCAGAACATCCCCTTAAATCCATGGCTCTGTGTGAATTTAAAAACCTCCTATCAATGTGACCGTAAAAAAGATATGATCTCTTCTTACGGCATTCATTTGATTAACGGGAAAATAGAAAGCAACTTTCATGAACAGCTTCGTTCACTTCCTCTTACCCGGAAAATCCCGGATTTCTGCTATACACTGTCTCCCTTCATCCGTCCGGTGAGCGGATTAAAACGAATCGAAGCAATCGTTGAACAGCAAATCCATGAAGATGATCACAGCTGGGCGGAGGATGCAGAAAACAGGTGGCGGGAGGATGAAGAACTATTGGATCGGTTTTATGAGGATGAAACCGAAAAGCCCGAATATTATCAGGTAGAAAAAGAGGCACTCCGTACCCAATACGAACCGAAAATTACAGTGGACATTATAAATGGCGGGCTCTTTTATTTGTCTGATACCTTTCTTTCATCATGAACACCAGAATAGTGCAAAAAAAAGGGGCTATCTTTAGCCCCCGATATATGACATTTCAATTTTTTCCTTCTTGCCTGCTCCATCTCTTCTCTCATCGGAATAGCGGTCGCCCCGGTTCTTCCAAAGATTTGTGATCATGTTATCCAGGTCATCTTTTGTTGCGCCTTCACGCAGTGGTGTCTTAAAATCCATTCCCTTCGAAGCAAAGAGACAAGTGAACACCTTTCCATCTGCAGAAAGCCTTGCCCGTGTACAGGATGAACAGAAAGAATCACTGATGGAAGAGATGATGCCAATCTCATTTTCCCCATCAGCATATTGATAGCGGGAAGCTACCTCCCCGTAATAATTTTCAGCAGCCGGGAGAAGAGGAAGTTCTGTTTGAATGGCTTTAAGAATTTCTTCCTTTGTAACCACTTCCTTCATGTTCCAGCCGTTCGTTGTGCCGACATCCATAAATTCAATGAATCGCAGGATGTAGGGGGTTTTTTTAAAATAGGCTGCCATCGGCAAAATTTCCTGATCGTTTACCCCTTTGCGGACCATCATGTTGACTTTGACTTTAAGTCCGGCTTCGTGTGCTGCCTTCATCCCTTCTAAAACAGGATCGATACCCAGCCCTCTTCCGTTGATTCTGCCAAAGAGTTCGGAATCCAGAGAATCAAGGCTTACAGTAACCCGTTCCATTCCTGCCTTCTTTAAATCATGAGCGACACGGGGCAGAAGCACGCCATTGGTCGTCAGAGCAAGGTCCTTCAGACCGTGCAGCTGATTCAACCGGCCGATCAGTTCGGGGAGGTTCTTCCTCATAAGAGGCTCACCGCCCGTTATTCTCAGCTTCGTCACACCCAAGGAGATGAAGCGCTCGGCAATCGTTACGATCTCATCGAAGCTCAGCAGCTCCGTTTTTTCTAAGAATGGATAGTCCCCGTCAAAGATTTCTTTCGGCATACAATAGGTGCAGCGAAAATTGCATTGATCAGTGACTGAGATCCGCAAATCTTTAAGCGGTCTTTTCAGCCGATCGTAAATCCCATTTTCTATAGCCATCTATACCACACTTCTTCGTTTAAATGATAATTCAACATTATCATACTTCCAGTAGATTGAAAAATGATAAGAACAAAAGGGAACATCATTTCCGGCGCTTCTTAAACATCAATCCCAGAGAAAAAGGGACCATGCCAAAAAGCGAAACGAGCACAGGCTGTTTTCGTTCCGCTTTTTGCTGTTTTAACATTTGTTTTTCCTCTGGAGACCTGCTCATTCTCTTAACGATCGCTTCAATGACAAACTTAAAATAGGTATTCATAAGATGACATCACCTTTTTATTGTTTGTCACCAGTTTGCCCGAAATCGGAACGCGCTAACCTTGCTGCAATTTCTTCGACCGTTTCTTCTGGCTCATATCCCCCGGTCTCGAGCACCCAATGGCAATCCCGGTAAAGAGGAAGCCTCCTGTCGTACAGCTTCTCCATCTCTATCTTTTTTTCATGATTGAACAATGGCCGGCTTCGGTCTTCTTTCAGTCTCTCAAAAATAGTATCGAGCGGGCAGCTTAGAAAAATAACAAACCCGTTTTCCAGCATGTATTTCCGGTTTTCTGCTGAAACGGCCATTCCTCCGCCCGTCGTAATGATCGCATCCTGCTGAGGAAGTTCAGGAAGGATAGAAGCTTCATAGCCTCTGAACACTTCTTCTCCATGCAATGCAAAGATTTCTGCCACTTTTTGATCGTATTTTTCTTCAATGTAGTGATCGGTATCAACGACCGGCCAGTCTAATCTCTTGCCGAGCAGCGAACCGATCGTGGTTTTGCCGGATCCCATGAATCCTGTTAAAAAAATCGGTTTCAACTTGCACCCTCCACCCACTTCGTAATGCTTTTAGTCTCGCTATTATAATATATAACCACGCTTTTTGTCTGATGGTTTCGCAAACTTGCCGATATTTTTATTTCCATTGCAGGAGGCTGCCCTGTGGACACCACGCAATCCACCACTCCTTGGTCGAACGCGATCCGGCCGGCTGGATCCTTATTTTTCTTTATGCTGTTAATCGCATCCCGGCTGGACTTCTCGATCATTGCATCCAGCTGCAGCCTTTCCCTCTGTGCGTCAATGAACTGTTTCTCACCGATAAAAATGAGAAGCTGATGTGCTGCCAGCATCGAGAGGATAAGACAAAAAACGAGAACAGTGGGGAAAATATATCCGCGGCTATTCATGAAGGATTCACCAGAACATTTTCTGCCTGTCTGGCAAACACGCGTTTATAGACATGGGAGGCTGTGTCAGTGATGGATACCGTAACCAGCTGGCCAGTTACCGAAGGGCGAAACCGCTTTACAGAAAACAGCCAGATTTCATATCCTTGTCCATTGATCTGCTTTCGTATCCGGTTTTGATAGAAGGAATAGGTTACGGACTGTCCAGAAGAAGTGGTTAAGGTCAGTTTCTCTTCGCTTACTTCCGCATTAACCGCTTCCCTTATGGCCTGACCGATCGCTGAATAAAACGATTCCAATTCTTCCATTGAGACACCGCTTTGCACAGGAGGCGAAAGTACTTTTATGAGCAGCGGTGCAAAGCCCGCCAGCACGATAAAGATGGACAGCGCCACCATTGCTTCAACGAGCGTAAACCCTTTTTGGCTAACCTTCATTGTTTAACAACATCACATTCACGATAGGCTCTTCCATTCTTCCCCGTAAATTCAATGCAGATCCTCCCTTCTTTCCTCTTCCATTGAAAGTCTGCCGTACGTCCACGGATTATGGACGTCCCCCCTTCATCACCATTTCCGGATTCAATCATTTTGTTGGATAAAAGCTCTAAAGCCTCTCTGTCTTGCTTAAGAGTGAAGCGTTCTGTATAAAGGGTATGCAAGACCGGGCTAACTCCGCTAATTACGATCGACAAGACACTTAAGGCGAGAAGTGCTTCAAGCAAATAGTAACCATTAGAATCTTTCAGCATAGAACCTGCCTTTTCCCAACAGAAATACCACCTTATATCTGCCAGCATCTGTTTTGATAATCATCGTTCCTGAAGTACTGATGTTTCCTATTTTATTGTACGTAATCTTCAAGGACATCGTTGCAGATTCAAATTGAATCTGCTTTGGGAATTTAACATTCTTATACACTTCGTTCATGCCGGTGGTAATGATATACCGGTTCTCACCCGGGAAAATATGCAAATGAACTAGCTTTTGCTCGTTTATCGCTGTTCGCTGTGTAAAATACAAGTCACGCTTGAATTGCTCGAGAAAAAAATGCACTTCCCTTCCTTTGTAGTATTTCTGCAGTGAGGCGCAGGCAACACTCAACAGGATACTCCCAATCGAAAGAACGATGATCAGCTCCAGCAAGGTATAGCCGTTGATCCGTTCAATCTGCCGCTTCAACGACCGTTCCGCCTTTTAATTCCAGCACGTTTCCGTTCGGACATTTGACCGTATCCACATAGCCTTCCGCCACCAACGTATCTAAATCCGTCAGTTTTTCTTCTTTATCCGCTTCATATGCGCCTACTTGGCCCTGAACCAGATCCAGTGTTGCCTTGCATCCGAGATTTTTAGCGACGCCAAGGTTTTTTGCCATGCTCGGCAGCGCTATTAAAAGCAATACAGAAATGATGAGGAGAACTATCATCATTTCGATCAGCGTGAAACCTTTTTCGTTCATATCTTTCATCCTAACTCTCCTTAATTATTGAATGGAATCCATCATTTTAAACATAGGCAAAAGCATCGAAACAAACATGACAAGAATCATGACCCCTATGAATAGAAACAGTACCGGCTGAACTACAACGATGTACTTTGCCATTTTTTCTTCTGCATAAGCGAGCAGTATTTCACTGTAAGCAATCAATTCTTTACCGAGCATTCCGCAGGATTGTCCATGAACAATAATCATGGACAGCTCAGGAACAAAGTAGCGCTTTTGAGCAACGATATCTTCAAATCTCAGCCCGTTCACGAGCTCTTGTTTCATCAAGGCAGCCTCTGTTCGAAAAAATCGCATGTATTGATTTTGTTCGAGGATCTTTAACGCCTCATTGATCGCCAATCCTCCTTTTAGCAGGCTGCCCAGCTGAATAGAAAATTGATGGGTGATAAGGACAGGAAGTGTCCTTTTTACAATGGGGATTCTTAAGAGCAGCGAGATGCGTTTGGAAGGAGAAATTTTTTTCATGACAGCGATATACGCTGCAGCAGCCGTGACAGTAAACGCAGCAAACAGAAAAAA
This sequence comes from Fictibacillus marinisediminis, assembly GCF_023149135.1. NCBI lineage: Bacteria > Bacillati > Bacillota > Bacilli > Caryophanales > Fictibacillaceae > Fictibacillus > Fictibacillus marinisediminis. The sequence goes on from NZ_JAIWJX010000002.1 coordinate 2,604,035, forward strand.
GAGGAAAGGAACTTTCTTAATTATGGAAATCATTACGATTGTAAAATAAGGGAAATTGATGTCTAAAGAGGAGTACAAAGATAAAAAGTGGGGGATCAGCAAGCGAAACATGATGAAGCATATCGACAAAACGACAGCAAATAAGAATATCGGGTACCTTGCCGCTTTAATGAATCGTTCTTTGATTTCTTCCCTCTTCTGCAGCATTTTGGCACCTTCCATAACACTGAAGCGCAAATCACCATGTTTTTCGGACAACTCAAGAAAGCCGAGCACATCGCTTGAAAATCTCTCTCGTGCCAATGCTTCATGAAGGGAATATCCTCTTTTCAGGCAATCGTACACCCGGTAAAGACCGTCTTGCATCCAGCGGTTCTGATGCAGCTTAAGTATTGCTATCGCTTTTGGGAGTGTGTAGCCCTGTTCCAGCAGCCTGCCAAGGCGCATCAAAAAATCTCCCTGCTGTTTGTTCGACCAGCTCCTTCCCTTTTTCACTGCCTGTCCACCCCCCATCTCTCAAGGCTATGCGCAGGCAGAAATCCTAAAGCAATCCCTTGTTTTATAAAATGATTCAATGTTCTAGCACCATCCGGCCGATCCGTGTTGCCCCGGATCCACTCTATACCTTTTTCCAGCCCGGATCCTGACAGCAGTTCAAATAAACCCATTCTTTTATTTTTTCTTCTCATAAAACAATTAGTGTCGCACACTTCACCGCAATAGGGGCAGCGCAGCGAAATCAACCGCTGAGCAACAATGCCGAGCAGTGTTTGTTCAAGTTCCTGAACGGTCAAACCAAATTCGATCAACCGGAATAAGCAGCCTAATGCGTCTTCTGCATGGACTGTTGAAAGCACTAAATGCCCCGTCATTCCGGCCCGGATCACGAGCTTGGCTGTAGCTTCATCCCTGATCTCACCGATCATGATAACATCGGGATCATGGCGAAGGAGTGATTTAAAGCCTTCCCCATACGTAATTCCTGCTTTTTCATTCACTTCCATCTGCAAAAACAGATCGACTTTCTTTTCCACGGGATCTTCGAGTGTTAAGATGTGGCGGGTATACAAGGATTGGATATGCTGAAGAAGAGAATACATGATGGTCGTTTTTCCTGAACCGGTCGGTCCTGAGAAGAGAATAAGGCCGCTGGCACGCCGCAATAGGAGGGAAAGTCCTTCGAGTGAGTGCGGAAACAGGGCTAAGGATTGAAATTCTGTAGGATGAGTCTGGGGAAGCAAGCGGATGACGAGGCTTTCATGAAAGGCAGTAGGCAGTGTGGAAAGCCTGAGATGAAGGAGATGGTCTTTGATGGTAACATCCATCGAACCGTCCTGAGGCCTTCGGCGTTCACCGATGTCCATACCAGCCTTAAATTTGAAATGGGAAACAAGTCTTTCAAAAAATCCATAGGCTAATTCTTCTACCTGATGAAGCTGGCCATCGATCCTGAACTGGATCAGGCCTTTTTCCCTCATGGGGACAAAATGAATATCTGACGCATTGGTTCTTTCTGCGAGTTGAAGCAGTTCATCACTTTTCTTTTCAATTGGCAACGCGTTATCACCTTCTTTCTTAACTTAAAGGTAACTTTACGACATAATCTGCTAAATCCCTTCAAAAAGTTCACACTTTCTTGCATAAAATTTTCGACACTACCCATACTAAAATTATTCCGATGGGCTATAGCCAAGTGGTAAGGCAACGGACTTTGACTCCGTCACTCGTTGGTTCGAATCCAGCTAGCCCAGCCATCTTTTACGAAGAACACCTGCCATGTGTTCTTTTTTTGTTTTTCCAAATCCAGTTAGAATGGCATTTACAATCCAGTAAAAATTCATATATAATACAGAGGGAATGAGTTCTTCGGTGAAAAGGGAGGGATACATATGGCAAGAATGTACAAGGTCTTGGGCTTTTGGACTGGGATTATCGCAGTAATGGCCTATCTTGGGGACTTAACCAACATGTCACTGTTGTTTTTGGGCCAAACTATTTTATTTGTTTCACTAAGCTACTTAAATTTATCTGAGCGTATGTATATTTACATTTTTGGAGCTTATCTAACAGTCTTTTTTGTAGGTTTTACATACTGGACAACGTTCATGATGACTCCCGGAGCGGGCGGCCATTAATCATTAAAAAGAAAAAAGAAAACGGTTGCCGTTTAACGGCAGCCGTCTTTTTTTTGGATTAGAACTTGAAAATAAGAGCTGATGGAGTTCTCCATGATCAGGGAACGGATCGCTCTGTTCTTCTTATGCACAGGTGAGAACGGATCTTGGCTGCCAGTATCGCGCAGATGATCTAGAATCCCGTTCTCCAGAAGAAAATCTGTCTGCTTTTGAAAACCATCCGCCCGGAATCCTGCTATTTCACCGATCGTTTTTACACTGTCCCAATGAACATGAGACGTTAGGTCCATCTCCCCGGGGAATTTCAGCGGATCGTTGATTTGCTGATGACGAAAATAACCGCGCAGACTTCCGTTTAAAAGATGGGGCATGTCCCACTCTTCCCTCGTATATCCGTAATCGACGAGCACTACTGCTCCGTTTTCAACCCAACCATAAAGATCGTTAAGCCAGTGTGTCATAGCCAGCGGAACCTCTATGGTCTGCCCGATGGAAAGCCCTCCGAGGTGTTCTGCGATCCAAGCGCCGAGTTCTGCATTAACCAATGGTTGTTCCTGCTCTACCAGGTTTCCTGTCACATCCATTGATACCATGATTTCAGTCATACCTGTTTTTTCCTGTTTAACAACATGAACAGGCATCGCATCAAGAAGTTCATTGGCAAATAGAATCCCTTGAAAAAATGGGTATTCAGCCTTCATGTCTTCAAGAGAAAAATAATGGATGAAACGATCCTCAGAAAGCTTGTCCTTTATTTTTCCTGCATGATAAGGACTTGACTCAACCACGATATATTCCATGTTCGGATAACCTTTGGCCTCCCATTCCTGGAGGACGCTTTTGGCAAACCTGCCGTCCCCTGCTCCGATCTCACAAAGAACAAAAGGAAGCTGCTGTTCCTGGAACATTCGATAAAACGCGTTTGCCCAAACGGCTCCAAAAGCATCGGCAGCTGCACTGCTCGTATAAAAATCCCCGTTCTTTCCAATCTTCACCCGCTCGTTTTGATAATAGCCCAATTGAGGAGCATACAGGGCCAGCCTCATATATTCCTCATAGGATATGACCTGGTTTGGCGAGTTTTTTATCTTCTCCCTGATCAAAGAGAGCATTTTAAAAACCGCTTAAGAAAGGATTGGAATCCATTTCGGCGCCAATCGCTGTCTCCGGTCCGTGGCCCGAAAGAACCATCGTTTCTTCAGGAAGGTTCAACAGCTTTTCATGAATGCTCTTCAAGAGCAGCTCCTGATTCCCGCCATATAAATCTGTCCTTCCGATACTTCCTGCGAAAAGAGCGTCTCCAGAGAAGACCGTTTCCATGCTTGAAACATAATAAGATACACTGCCAGGAGAATGTCCTGGAGTTTCCAGCACCTGCAGGGAAATGCTGCCGATCTGCAGCTCTCCTTCCTCCGTGATCAGATGGTCTGCTTTTTTTGCTGTTATATCCTGCATGAAATGAGCGGAACCGTTCTTGTTCGGGTCTTCCAGCCAGTCCTTTTCCTTTTTATGGACATATACAGGAATCTGCCATTTTTCCCTTACATCGTCTACGGCACCTATATGATCAAAATGGGCATGTGTCAGCAATACAGCAAGCGGCTTTACCCCCCGTTTTTCAACCAAGGAGATAATCTTTTTGCTCTCGCCGCCCGGGTCAAAAATGATCCCCTCCTTTTTTTCATTCCATAAAACATATGTATTCTCCTGAACTGGTCCGACAGTCAGCCGTTCCCATTTCATATGTATCCCTCCATTGCATTCTATTTCCCCCTATTTTACACTAAAATTAAAAAAGATGCGGAGGAGATGGCTTTGTCGCTTTGTTATGGAATTGAGATAAAACAGGTTTCTAAAAAACACCCTGCTGCTGCAGCGCAAATTGTCAGAAAGACAGCCGAACTGGCCAATGTGTTCGACCGGAGCGGAGAGATCATTATTGTAAAAACGATGGAAGAAGCTCTTGCACTAAAAGCCTATTATGGAACGCAGAACTATTTCGAAGAGTTGCATCCCCTGTACTCTCCAGAATTCTTCCAGCCTACAGACCGTTTTTGGGACTATGGATTCCGATCAGCTTCTCAACACTTTTACCTCTTTGAAGACACTGTTCTATCCTTCACGATAAACGGAGGTACCAGCCAGGAGATCAGCATGGCCCTGTTTCAGCTCGACGAACATTTAATTGGGACAGAACAACGGGACCACAGCTCAAAGTACTTCGTTGACAAAGAAGAAAAAGAACTGATCGAAAAGTATGCAAGTGCTTACAATATTGCCATTACCGTCCAATCTTAATAAAATGGAGACTGTACAAAAGTTAACAAAACAAGTAAAATAGTACAAGGCAGTACCCGGATTTTTTGCTATACATAGGGAATTCAGTATTTAAGTAGATTACTCCAGAGTAAGGGGGGCATAGGATATGGCTTTAGCCATTATTTTCGCAATTGTTACAATTTTTGCTGCTCTAGGTTTACTGCGGTCATTAAAAATTAAGAATATGTTAGGTTCTGGTTTTGCGTTTCTTACATTTGCCGTATTTGGCTGGTTTACCATCATGACCTTTATCGATTTGTTCACAGGCGGAGGCTCTACAGGCCACTAAACCGAACAGCAAAAAACCATCCGCGAAGTATCGCGGATGGTTTTTTATTTACCCTTGCATTTTGTTCCGTACGCTTTCCAGTTTGGATTTCATCGTAGATTTCTTGTCTCTTCGGTCATCAATGCGGATATTTGTAGCCACCCGCTGTATGCCTTCCTGAAAGGGCGCTTCATGCATTTCTTTGATGACGTTTAATAAAACATCCAGCTCCCCTTCTACAATGGTGTTCATCGGAGTCAGTTCGTAGTTAATCTGATCATTATATTTTTCAAGAACACGCTGTATTCCTGCAACATATGTACTGACACTCGGGGATTCTGTCCCGATCGGGATAACCGTAATGTCTATAATAGCCATAATAACCTCCTGAGTTAATAGAATCGAGAATACTAACAGTGTACCATGATTTAACTCATAAGAAAAAAACAGCACCTAGTGAAGTGCCCCCAATTGTTAGTTTGGACTCACAATTGGGGGCACTTCTTTTATGGCTGCTGGTTTCTCCGCTTCTTTACATGTACAGGCTGGCCAGAAATATTCCAAGCGTATCTTTATAAATTTCCTGGAATTGCGAAAGAGGAAGCGGATTTACACCGATCCCCAGTTCGATAGTAAAACCCGGTTTGCGAAACTCCTGTATGAACCAGTCTTTGTATCCCGCGTAACTGTCTACGTAGCGGACTGCTTTATAGCCGCTTACACGTTCGAATTCTTCGGCGATCTTTTCGGCTTCATCCGGTTCTTCCTTCTCAAAGCCCCAATAAAATTCTTTCCCTTGGGTGTGAAGAGCGATAACACGGTCAAAATTTTCGTCGACCGTCAGATTGGCTATCGCCTTCGCTTCGGGCTCGGAAAGCGGATAATCTCCCGGATAATCTCTTGGAGCCGGTTCTGCCGGCTTTCTAGCTTTTTCGATCTCCCACCGTGCCGGAAGCTGGTTGTTTAAATCCACTCCCCTGATGTTGGCCTTCCAGTCTTTAAAATTGGGATGCTGCTTGTTTAAGGTTTTGACCAGGCTGCGGTACGGCTCTATATCGGGCGGACCCTGCAGGACGAGATCGACTCCATCAGGATCGACCATTGGAACGGCTGACAGCGTCGCTGATTCGTACAAAGGCAGCATATTGATTCCCCGGATGGGTGTATTATTTGTCAGCGCCAACAAGTAATCGTTTAAAAAAACCATCAAGATGCCAGTCGTTATCCATTCATTTGCATGAAAAGAGGCATTCACGTGCACCTTCTTTGGCCCTCTTCCGCATTTCAGCTGAACAAGGTCTTTTTTTAATACCGATTGTCCAAAACAGTCAGAGCGAATGAAGGGATAAAGAGAGCATAAACGCTGAAGATCGTATTTCAGAACAGTATAATCATACGGCACACCGACTGAAACGACACGGTGTACCGCTCGTTCCGGAACATTCACGACCATTCCCTCTTCAAGAAGCTGTGCATTATTTTCCTGATTCAATATAAACAAGCCATCTAAAGAGACATTGTATCTCCTAGAGAGGGAATGGAATGTGTCTCCTTTTTTTACCGTATGCTCATGATGAAAATAGCCGGGAATGAGCAGCGAAGATCCGGGCAGCAAATATTCGGGATCAGTTTGCAAGTTGGAATCCAGCAGCAGCTGTAAGGGGAGTCCGAATAATTGGCTGTAATAAGAAAACGTGTCTCCTTTTCTTACCGTTATTTTCATAAGCTCCTCCTCATCATGTAACCTCTACCTTTCAGTGTATTCAAACAGAAGTTAAGTCATGAATGAAAAGAAAAAACCATGCTGGGCATGGTTCTTAGAACGCTATGGATCGTTTATAAAATAGTTTCCTCATGCAATTTTTTCGCCATCCAGGCTCCTCCATATACACCTGCATCGTTTCCTAGTGAAGCAATAGCAAATTCCGCTCCTTCTTTTACACGCGGAAGAGCAAACTTATCAAAGTTTTGTTTGACAGGCTGAAGGATTTTATTTCCAGCTTTAGACACTCCGCCGCCAAAAACAATTTTCCCTGGATTGATCGCATTCCCAAGGTTCGCGATCATAAAACCGAGGTGATATCCCACGAGCTCCAAGACATACAGCGCCAGCTCATCCTTCTTATCAGCAGCGTCAAAAACATCCTTAGAAGTGATTCCATCCTCTTTTTCCTGTTCTTTATGAAGAATGGAATCCGGATATTTTTCCAAACCTTCACGAGCAAGGCGGCAGATGCCTGTAGCAGATGCTATGGTTTCAATACACCCGGTTTTTCCGCAGTTGCATGGTGCACCACCTTCAGGAATGGCTGTAATGTGCCCGATTTCTCCTGCCATTCCGTTGGTTCCGTGAAGAATTTTCCCATTGGCGACGATTCCGCCTCCGACACCGGTGCCAAGTGTTACACAAAGGAGGTCTTTGGCTCCATCGCCGGCCCCCCTCCACATTTCTCCGACAGCTGCAAGATTGGCATCATTATCTACGACTACAGGCAGTCCGGTCTCCATTTCCAGACGTTCTTTCAGCGGGAAGTTTACCCAGCCGATGTTGACCGCATGGTAGATAAATCCGCGGGACAGATCAATAAATCCAGGAGCTCCCATTCCGATTCCATTGAGCCTGGATTTCTTTTCACCAAGCTCCTCCAGAACAGAGTCGATGCTTTTCGCAATATCTGTTGTGATATTTTTTCCTTTTTCAGAGATGTCCGTTGGGATCTCCCACTTCTTGATCAGATCACCATAGTCGCTGATAAATGCCATTTTAATTGTTGTCCCGCCAAGATCAACGCCTACATACCATTTCTCATTCATAGCTGTCACCCTTTTATATCAATTTTATTAGCTGAATTTTTGATAGTTAGCTTTAATAATCAGCAGTGCCATCTTAAATTCCTGCTGATCGATCAAACCTGAATCGTACAGGGTTCTTACTTCATCCTGCATCAGCTCAAGATCAGCCATCCGGTGTCCGGTATAAATAAAGATTCCAAATCTCTTTAAGAGCTGCTGCACATCATATAGATTTTTCATTTCATCACCCTGATTATTATAGCAGAGACTAAAGAAAAAAACCGCTGAAAAGACAGCGGTTTCTCTCTGTTTCTTATGAAAAAATCTTTAAACTCATAAGACCAGTTCAGACTGCATGTAATGAAGCAGCAAAGTCGCCGTATGCCGCAAGGACTGTACGTGTGTGCGTTCATAGGCATGTGAAGCATCGATCCCAGCTCCTACCAATCCGTGCTTAATGTCATAGCCGGCTTTAATGGCCGCCGATGCATCAGAGCCGTAAAAAGGATAGATATCCACACGGTAGTCGACACTATGCTTTTCAGCCAGTTTGACCAAATGTTTGCGCAGTCCGTAATGATAAGGGCCGCTGGAATCTTTTGCACAGATCGACACCGTGTACTCATCGGTCGCCTGCCCGTCACCGATCGCGCCCATGTCGACTGCGATATATTCAACCGTCTCTTCTGAAATATTGGAATTTCCGCCGTACCCGATCTCTTCATTGTTTGAGATCAGGAAATTCACTGTATAAGGCAGCTCAATCCTTTGATCTTTAATCACTTTAATAAGATGCATCAATATACCGACGCTTGCTTTATCATCGAGATGCCTCGACTTAATAAATCCGCTCTCTGTTATTTCCACCCTTGGTTCAAAGGATACGAAATCCCCTACCGAGATACCGAGTTTTTCTGTCTCCTCTTTTGTTTTCACCGGCTGGTCGATCCGAACTTCAATATTCACTTCGTCCCTTTTTGCGTCACCCGCATCTTTATAAACATGGACAGACGTCTGATGCATTAGGATGGTCCCTGTATAAATTTTTCCGTCAGTTGTATGTATCTTGCAATATTCTCCTTCGACTGCGTTCCAGCGGAATCCTCCAATCATGGTGAGCTTCAGGCGCCCGCTGCCTTTTATCTCTTTCACCATGGCACCCAGCGTATCCACATGCGCCGTCAGCAAACGATGCTTCGTATCGTTCTTTCCTTTAAGTGTCGCGATCAGCCCGCCTTTATGGTTAATGTAATACGGAACGTTTTCCTTAGTCAGAAAATCGCTCACATAGGAAATCGCGTGATCTGTATAGCCGGATGGGCTTGGAATACTGACTAAGTCCTTAATATTCTGAAGTATTTCTTGTTCATTGATCATGATGTGCCTCTCTCCTATAATCGTCTAGTTCTTCCCTATAAAATTTCTTTCCTTCTCCTTAAATTCCTTCTTCTTTCTTGTGATGACCATGCATAAACATGGAACAACAGTCTGTCCAGCGGGGTGGTTAATTCCTATGAAAATGAGAAATTGGCTTGGTGTCGTTCTGCCTGTTTTTTTCGCAATACTCTTTTTTATGTATCATTTTGGAAAGGAACCTGTCAAAGAAAGTATCATCTTTTTTCCCATCGACAGCCAAGTGACCTTCACAAAAGCATATACGAATGTCTCTTTGGGCGGCTCAACTGCTGAAAACTATACGCTCAACTGGGATGTATCATCTGAAACGAACAAGTCAGCTTATCTTCGGCAAGATATTTCCATGCTGTATGCAAACGGTGTATTAACAAGCACGATGAACAAATGGGAACAGGACACCAGGACACTTAATCAGTCTAAAAAAGTGCCTGGAAGGAACGATCAATTGTCTCAGAGTGTCAGCTATCACTATGCAGAAATTCATAAAAATGAAGACACCTATCGCAGCGCCCAGGCGATGAGCAAAAAAAATCTTTATGTCTATCACAAAGGCAGCTCCTTTTCTTCTTTCCAAAATCCAAAGAACAGCAGTGAGCGATCTGTAAAAACCAAATTGGATGTTAAGACCTATTCATTTCTTCAGCAGACCTGGAGCGGGGCCAAACAGTTCTACAATGTGAACGGCGCGAATTATAATGCTGTGGCACTAAACGATCTTCCCCAGTACCAAAACAGTCCGCTCCCTGGTTTCACACAAGACCAGACGAATAAAATTATCGGCAACCTGTGGGAAGGGCTATATAAAAATTATTTTCTCGGTGTCAAGAAAAGCAATGGATCCAAAGTGAGCCCCATCGGCAGCAGTATGCCGCTTATCCTGTTCAGCAAGGATAAGACTCATTTGATGGTTCTGTTTAAGCTCAAGGATGGAGAGTATATCCAGCTCATTCAATATACGAGATAAGAAGCTGATTCAGTTCAGAGACCGAAGCAGCTCTTCTGTATTCCAAATGACTGCCTTGTGTTTTCGGCTCACTCCTTCTTGTAGTGAGCCAGACCGCTTTCCATCCGGACACGGTGGCAGGAAAAATATCCTGGTCCCAAGAATCACCGACATATAGAGGATTGCTGCAATCCGTTTGCTCTTGAATCTTTAGAAATATGACGGGATTGGGTTTTTGTACATTCATCTCGTCAGATATAAAGACATGTTGAGGCTTTATCCAGTTTGTAAGGTTTAAGGCCTCTATTTTATTTCTCTGAACCGTTTTCTCTCCATTGGTAATGATGCCCATCAACATTTTACGATCACATAGTTCCTGTAATAGTTGTGAGACCCCTGCAAACAGCTGACAATACGATGGGATGTATGTTCTGAGACGTTCTTCAAAAACAGCAGCAGCCCTATGGGATCCTGCTTTCAGTCCGCATGCCTGCAAAGAAGTTAAAAATCTTTTGTTCTGATACGCGGTACGTGAAAGATCGCCGCACTCATAGCCAGCCCAAAAATAGTCACAGTATGTTTTGAATATTCTAAACCAATCCAGTTCAAGATTCATTTTGGTGCACCCTAATATCATCCGTTCCCCATACATCTCTGTAAAGCTTTGCATAGCGGCAAGCCCAAAAGTACGGTCATAATCAAAAAGTGTATTATCAAGGTCAAAAAAGATTCCGTTTGCTTTCATACCAAAAAGAAGAGGCGCGAACAGCGCCTCAGAACATTTCCTTCATAAATTTATCCCGCAAACCCGGAAACGACATCATTCGGCCAACCGCGAATCTCCGGAGCAAAGGCACTCCCAGTATGACATTGAGCAGCCGATATCTGTACTGATAACCTATCAGGATCAAGGCAACAACAAGGGCAAGCTTGAATATAAATCTAGTCACAGAGCATTCCTCCTTGCTCTTACTTTTTGCCATGATTGTGCAAATTATTCCCTGAGCCCTTTTTCAATATAAAGGGAGTAATCTTCCTGTGTATTAATATTTATAAAATCATGTGGATTCCAGTCACCGCAGAGTTCATCGATGTACTTCGTATTCACAGATTGCAGCAAACCATACATGCTCCTCTTCCCTTCAGTAAGAAGCTTGTATATGACCGGTTTGCAGCTCTTATGGTAAAGTGCGGCAAGCGGCTGCTGGCGTTCTTTCACGACAGGCACAACAGCCTGAATTCCCGGAGTACACAACGCAGCGGTTAAAAGGATCTCATATATTTCAGTTCTCATGAGAGGCATATCACACGTGATGACCGCGTACCAGTCAGCTCCTTCTCTGATGTTCATCGCCGTAAGAATTCCCGCCAGGGGCCCTTGTCCTTGCAGGTATGGAAGGTCCTGGATCACCATTGCAGATGAAGCGGACAGTTTATGTGCGATGGATGGATGTGCAACGAGATAAACAGAGGATACAGCAGGTTTCAAACAAGAGACAGCCCGTTCATAAAAATATTCACCATCATAATGAGCAAATGCTTTATGAATGGGGAAACGGGACGATTCTCCCCCGGCAAGCACTACACCCGTACAATTCATTTTCATAACCATAGGATCAGCACCCCTGTTGCTAGTCCTGCTGCTGCACTGGAAACAAAATTTACGGTATTGTTCGTGACGGCAGGCCAGCCTTTTAGTTTGCTGCATTTTACTCCGCAGTGATCCGCCTCTTCCACTTCAATTCCGCATACCTTACATCGGTAGGAAAGCTGAATGGTCCCGCCGATCAGAGTATCGAGAACATTGCCAAAAAATCCGGCAATGCCCACAGCCAAGAAGACGATAAAGGCCCGGCCGCCATGAAAAAACAGTATTGCCCCTGCCACACTGATCACAAAAGAACCCAGTGCGGCTGCCGTGAGCCCAAGGGGAGACACCGCGCCCGATATTCCTTTTTCTACCCGTTGTCTTCGGAGGATATGATATGGTTTTGCTCTAGAGAGGACTCCCACTTCAGATGCCCAAGTATCAGCTGCGGCTTCTGCCAAACTGCCGAGCAAGAGAAGCAGCCAAAAAGGATGCGGAAACATTAAATAGCCTGCTCCTGCAAAAAACGCGCCGCCTCCATTCGCAAAGACCTGTCCCGCATCTCTCCCTTTTGATTCTTTTACGAGTGTTCTTATCTGCTGCTTTTTCACTTTTTCCCATTTACTTAAAAGTGAGGAGCTGATAAAGAAAAGAAGGAGTATGCTCAGCCCGCTGAAACCAAAAGCCCCATAAACAACCATACCCATTCCCCAGCTGGCAATCGCTCCGCTCAGTGTGAGCATTTTAAGTTTAAAGGCTGCAAAAACAAAGCAGCCCAGGATGATGCCAAAGACGAACCATCCCATCAGAATTCCGCCTTATGAACACCTAGATCTGATACAATCCATTGGACAGGAATATCGAACGGTTCAACAGGTATCGAATGTGAGAGCTGAAAGTCGAAAGCCAAAGAAACCGTATTTCCTTCATAGGATGCCAGGTACCTGTCATAAAATCCGCCGCCAAAACCGATGCGGTAACCTTCTGGACTAAAGATCAAGCCAGGTACGATCATCAACTCGATATTATAAGCAGAAGAAAGCTGAGTTTTGGAACGAATCGGTTCATAAAGGTCCATGTATACATTTTCAAGGTCCTCAAAAGAGGTGATCTTATAAAAATCCATCGCCCTCTCCCCATCAGTGCTGCACTTTGGAACACTCACTTCTTTTCCTTCGACCCATGCTTTTTTTATAATCTCCCGGGTATCTACTTCAAATCCCCTCGAAATCGTAATCCCGATATGCTTCGCGTTCGACCATAACGGCATGTTGAATAACTGCCTGGCAATATCTTTACTCTTCGTTTTATGTAACGTTGAGTCCAGGGACAGCAGTTTGTTTTTCATTTCTTTTCTTAAGTTCTTCTTCTCCATACCGCATCTCCTCTTAAAAATCATTCTCATTCTTATTTTACCAGTTACCTGTCTAACGGCAACTGTATACTTACTGTTATTCCCTGCATCAAAACTTCCTCCATACAGCAAGGACTGCCGTTATCATTACGTTTTTTTATTTTCATTTTAATTCCCTGAAGAAGTGATGAAGAGAAAAAAAACGGAAATAAAAAAGCCACCTAATCCCTTGTCTACCAAGGGTTTAGGTGGCTTTTCCTTACATTACTTCGTTTCACGGTGCAATGTATATTTTTTTAGTCTTGGGCTGTACTTTTTAAGCTCTAAGCGCTCTGGGTTATTACGTTTGTTTTTCTTCGTAATATAGTTGCGATCACCAGTTTCAGTGCAAGCAAGAGTGATGTTTACACGCATGTATTTTCCCTCCAAACCTTAACCATTACAATAATGGCGTACTGCTTTGATTGATTTGTTTCCAAATTAATTCATACTTTAATATAATACCAGACACATTTAATTTCAGCAAGTGCATTTTATTCAAGACGTTCATAAGCTTGAATATAATCGACAACGACATCCACGAAGGTCGCGTGGGACCATGTTAATGGGGCGACGGACAGCGGTTCACCAGAGAATGGATGCAGCTGCTCAGGCAGAACTCCGCTTGAAAATGCGTGGGAGACCACCCAGTGCAAGTATTCCCTGCATTGCTTGAGGCCGTTCCGGTCAACGGCTGCAGCAATTTTCCATTTCGCAAGCCACAGTGTACAGATTAGCCAAGGATTGCCTGGCACCTTCTCCACTTCATGGGTCTGCTGAAAATAATAATCGTTAAAATACCGTGCGACTCCGCCAATCGGTGTTTTGATATACAGCTCCCGCTCAATCGCCTCCATCGTAGACTGCACTCTTCCATCATTGACGGAAAAAACACCGAATGCAAACAAGCCGTACATGCTGCTTTCTATCGTATAATCTTTTGTTATTTCCCGATTTTCCTCGTTCAAGTAAATTCCCCGGAGGAACCGGCCGGCTTCTTGATCGTAAAGATGGTTCTCCATTCCTTTTTTTACGCGCTCTGCTCCCGCTTTGTACCTTGCAGCCCTGTCATCTTCCCCAAATAAAAGAGCAAAAGAGTGAGCTGCCATCAAACCTCCGTAAACAGCCGAGCACGTAAACGAAAAGATTCCCCTTCTTTCTTCCCACAGGTCATAAGACGGATTGGGCAGATCAAGCTCTTCATCCATGAACTGAAGAAGAAAACGGGCACCCGGCCTTACAAGCGATCGGTAAAGAGATTGGGCAAATTCGATATCCCCGGTCTCTTTGTAGTGCTCCCAAAACGCCCATAATACGAGTGCCGTTTCATCCTCTTGTATCGGCAGCTGTTCTTTCCCGTCTTTTCCGACAGTCGGATGCCAGCTTGAACCGATCGATCCGTCCGGATTGTATTTATGGTGCAGAAATCCTTCTTTCGTCAGCACCTCTGCACACCTTCTATAGAAATTTTTCACCATCCCCTGATAGCCGGCTTTGGCGATTGCCGCTGCCACAAGTGCGCCGTCCCTCGGCCACATGTAGCTGTAATGATCCCGGTTATATTGCTGGATATCAGAATCATTGGCAGCCATGATATAGCCATTTTCATTTGTCTGAGTCCGGACAATGAGCAGGCTCCGTTTATACAGAGCTAAAATCTCTTCCTCCAGATCTGTATCTGGAAGCGGTGATTTATTCGCCCATCTCCTCCAGTAGATCATGATCTTATCAATAGTCAATGATGGTCCGATTTCTTTGATGTATTCGTTCAGTGCAAGGATCTCTTCCCTGTTCCTTCCAATGGTCATCCAATAAAAGGCTTCAACGGTTTCTTCCCCTCGAACTTCATGTTCCACAGAAAAGGTGCTGTCTACAGATCCCTGGGCGATCGGATTAATGTGCAGCGATCCATCCTCGGCATCCTTCCATGTTCCTTCAGCGCTTTGGAACCGTTTGATTCCTGTCGTATACTGTGATATGCCGTTATCTCCAAAAAGAGCATTAAACAAAAAATAGCGATTCTTTTTGTAATGGATAATAGACCTTGAATCCGGGGCGTAAAAAGCAGTATCTCCAACCTCTGTCTCATAAATATTTAAATCCTGATGAAAAAAGAGCCGGATTTTCTTTTCCTTCTTCGAGGTGTTCGTCACTTTTATTCGGCGCAAAAACATATTTTCACGCTGATGAACACCGTCTTCAAATACAAGGCGAATGCCCATCTGTTTGTTTTCAGCCGTACAGCAGGTTACAAGAGAATCTTTATGATAGTCCGTATGGACGCTCCAGAGTTCCGAAGACAGCCAGGAGAAATGGCCATCTGACCATATCCCCACTTTGTTTGCGTGTCCCTGAACGTGATTTTGCTGTCCGACATAAGGATAATAAATGTCTCTAATCTGAAGGTGCTGATCAATGTTTACGAGAATTTTTCCGTTTCCGGCTACAAGCTGCCTCGGCATGATCCATTAAACCTTCTGATACAGCCGGATTTTATCGATGAACTCGGCTGCAGCTTCTTTCGCCTGATCCATGTTCGATCCCTGCGAATACACAGTGAAGACCGGCTGTTCTACGTCCGGAAGAATCAGTGTCCAGCCGCCTTCAGGATGAAAGACTTTGATGCCGTCGACGAGTTCCACATTATTATCACGGATATCCTCCATAAGCTTTCTCATGACTTTTCCTTTTTTATCCCATGGACAAGGAACATACTCTCTCAGCATATTCACATTTGGGAGCAACCCTACTAGTTCTGACAGTGTGATCTTCTGGGTAGCCATCATCTCCAGGATGTGAATGAGGGCAAACTGGGCGTCATACTGAAAATTCATCACCCCGCTGCCGACTTCCATAATGGATCGGGGATTGGCTTTCGTGCGGATGAGCCTTCCGTTCAAACGGCCGGCCAGGCTGTCAAGGTCAGAAGAACCATAGACCGGGATGGCCATTTCGTTTTGTTTTCCTTCGTAAAACGTCACGAGAACATATAGAGAAAGCATCGTTTCCTCATCGAGCAGTTTTCCAGACTCCGTGATCAGGCTGAGCGTTTCTCCGGCCTCGCCGACAAGAATCCCAAGATTGGCATTCGTCACTCTGACAAAGGAAGCCATTTCCTCAGGTCCCGTCTCAGATGGAACGGTCAAGAACTCACAATCCAATTTATGAAAAAGGATAGGAATAAAGCTGAGATACGGCTGGTGATTATAGTTTACAACGATTCGAAACTTTGAATTTCTGATTCTTTTTTTATTGACGGTCTGTAAAAGGGCTTCAATATACTCTTCGTTTTTATAATTGTTGTAGGTACCTTTGCCGATCATGTCAAAAGCGGCACGTCGGTAATCTTCTTGCCAATAAGCATTCTCGATCTTCCGTTCCTGATCAGGATGGATCGGCAGGCCTTTGTGGTCATAGAACTCGATAAACACTTGCTTTTCTCCGCCTCTGTTTGAAAAACGGATGTAGACACCGCCCTGAAGATTATCCATCTCAATCGCAAAACGGACGACAGGAGCTACCGTAGGGCTCGTATCAAGTGTATTTACCCCTGATGACAACAATCCCTGGATAAAGGCCTGTTTAATCATTCCGGAGAAAGAATGAGAATCACTGGCGATCGCGATGTTGGATCCGTGAGGCAGCACAGCTCCATACGCAGAAGCAAGCCTTGCGATATAATCAGGTGTGATCTCTACATTGGCGATCCCTGAGACCCCGCGGCTGCCGAACAATGACTTGGTCGCTTTTCTTCCCCAGATCAATGAAGTATGCACAAGTGCTTCATCGTAGATCTCTTTTTCCGGCCAGATTTTCACTTCCGGCTTTAAAGTGGAGCGTTTTCCGATCTTGCAATGATTGCCGACAACAGCATGCTCATAGATCGCTGCTCCCTGCTCGACCATCGTTCCATTTGCAATGGTTGCACCCCTCAGCTCGCTTTCAGATCCCACATAAACATCATGCCAAAGAATGCTTTTCTTTAATGACGCTTTAGAAGAAATGACATTATTCCGTCCAATGACAGAATAACTTTTTATATCCGCTCCTGCCCTGACGACTGTTCCATCCGCAATATGTACCGGCCGTTCCAGTTTTGCGCCGTCTTCAATGACAACATTGTTCCCGACCCAGATTCCCTGGTCGATCTCATGCCCTGAGAACGGCAGGTTGACAAGGCCATCCAGCATGTCTCGGTGTGATTGCCGGTACTGATGGAGGCTTCCGATATCCGACCAGTAGCCTTCTGCCGGGTAGCCATACAATGGCCGCTCTTCTTTCATCAGGAGAGGGAACAAGTCTTTGCTGAAATCCGTCTGAAAATCCTTCTCCATATATTGAAAAATTTCCGGTTCGAGGACATAAATGCCGGTGTTGACTGTATCGCTGAATACTTCATTCCAGCTTGGTTTTTCAAGGAAACGGATGATCTCTCCGTTCTGATTGGTCATGATGACGCCGTATTCAAGCGGAGATTCGACCTGTTTCATAAAGATCGTAACGAGAGAGTCCTTTTCCTGATGGTATTGGATTCCCTTTAGTAGATCAAAATCCGTCAAGGCATCACCGCTGATCACGATGAAGCGCTCATCCAAGAAATCTTCTGCGTTTTTAATGCTCCCTGCTGTCCCTAGCGGCGTCGTTTCCTCAAAATAATGAAGGTTAACGCCAAAGTCACTGCCATCTCCAAAATAATTTTTGATGGCCTCTGGCATATAATGAAGCGTTACTGCGATATCCGTGATGCCATATTTTTTCAGCAGCTCAATGCTGTACTCCATTACGGGTTTATGCAGCAGCGGCACCATTGGTTTAGGCAGATTGCAAGTCAGTGGACGAAGACGGGTTCCTTTTCCCCCAGCCATTATTACACCTTTCATTATACACAGCCCCTTATACCGGATTTTTCTAAACATTGTTCATACAGTACGCTTGTTTGTTGAGCAATTTCTTTCCAGTTAAATACGGTTTCCGCTTCTCTCTTGCCGTTGATGGCGAGAGTGCGCCTTAAAGGCTCATCTTGAGCAAGCGTCAGGACTGCCCATGCCAGACTTTCCGGATTGCCGGGATAGATTTTCAGCCCGGTCTCTTCATGGCGGATAATGTCTCTCAGTCCGCCCGTATCTGAAACAACGGTGGCTTTTCCTGCCACCATCCCTTCCAGGGCAACAATGCCGAATGGTTCATACAGGCTCGGAAATAACGCAATATCGCATTCCGACAGGATCCGGTTTCTGTCATCATCTGATACAAAACCGGTAAAAGTAACGTAGCCTTCAAGTCCCTCCCTATGAATTCGATCGCGATATTCATCCAGCATCGGACCTTTGCCGGAAATCATAAACTTGATGTTGCCCATCCTCTGTTTGACCAGATGTGCGGCTTCGATGATGGTCTGGAATCCTTTTTCTTTTACTACACGCCCTACTGAGAAAACAAGAATTTCATGGTGCTCTTTAAAACGGAAACCATCCAAAACCTCTTCTGTCTGAATCAGTTCAGGATCAACCCCGTTTGGAAGGATATGAATCTTTTCTTCAGGTAACCTGAACACCGAGGCAACTTCTTTTTTCATATATGGGCTGCACACAATGACTTGGCTCGCTTCATAGCAAAGTTCCCACTCTTTTTGATTGATCTCATATTGAAGGGCGTTATGAATACCATTGTTGCGGCCATGTTCGGTCGCATGGATCGTCGCGATCAGCGGGATATTCAGTTCCTGCTTTAATCCTTTAGCGGCCACACTGACAAGCCAGTCATGGGCATGAATGCAATCAAAATCATTTTTTTTGGAAAGCTCTCTCCCTTGATCGGCGATCGCAAGGTTCAGGCTGCCCGTCCAGTGGAAGAACTCCTCGGTCTGAGGCTGATTAGACCTTACTCGATAAACGTATATTCCCTGGTTGATCTCATAGTCAGGATAACCGTCTATATGGCATGTGACGACATGCACCTCGTGGCCTTGTTTAACTAGCGTTTTGGCTAGATCAAATACATGACGGGCGAGCCCGCCGACTACCATTGGCGGAAACTCCCAGGATAGCATAAGGATTTTTCGTTTTTCTTGTTCAGGCTTCTGGTTGTAATGCTGCTGTATATAGAGGTCATGCGGAGTTTCAAAATAACTTGTATCAATACTTTTTAAAAATGGAAAATCCTTTTCAAAAGCTTCGATTGATGCAGTAGTATTTGGAGTTTGCTGTAACAGTTCCTTGATGGTATGGAATCGTTCAATATGGGTTTTAAAACGCTCATTGGCATACTGTGCTGATGTTTCATTATCAATGATAAAGGCCCAGTCTGAGCTGGCAGCCAGCATCCATTCCCTAATCAACTGTTGAACGTAGCGTTTTGTAACAGGTGTGAGCGGCGAGTGCTGAGCAACGGCTGATATGATCTCTCTTTCACATTTATGCAGATGCCGGTACATCCACGCATTCTTCTCATTTAACCAGACTTCTCCGTATTCATTGCGTCCCCAAGTTGAAAAAGAAGCGTGTACAGTTTCAAGGTCACGGTAATGGCGGGTGATGAATTCAGATGGAGTAATCCATTCTACTCTTCCGGCACTTGCCTGCTGAAACGCAGAGATCCAATCTGTACCCTCGAACCACCAGTGCCCGAACAATTCAGCATCAAAAGGTGCCGTAATAAGATGAGGAGGGAAGCATTCGTCTTCCTTTTCTCTGAGCCGGGTTTCTATTGTCTCTGTAAAGTGCTCTGCGTGCTGTCTTATTTTTCCTTCTGCCCATTCACGGACATAGATCTGTTTATCTTCGACGGGACCTGTGATCCGGTGATATTTCAGGCCGGTATCGATCCTGATTCCTTCTGGATGGATATGAGGAAGGATATAATCAAGCTCCCTGTTATAGGCGATATCCCGGTAAAATTCACGGTAGTCTACATCACCCGGATAACCGTTCACCGAACTCCATACTTTTCCTGATATTTCGCGGTTTCTTGGAAATAGTGCCACTCCATGCGGCGAGTAGACGGGGGAACCGATGCCTCGTGCAGATTTGGGGCTGCTGTTCAGGAGCGTTTGTTCATCGACAAATGTGTACAGGATACCTTTCTGATGGAGCAGCTGATCGATGCCGGGAGTGTACGCACACTCCGGGAGCCAGAATCCTTTAGGTCTTTCTCCGAAATGATGTTTAAATGTTGCGATACCCATATCGATTTGAGCATGTAAGGCTTCGTGGGTCTGAACGTAAGGTAAGAACGTATGTGTAGCCGCTGTTGTGAAGCATTCGACTGCTCCCGCCGAATGGTAGTGTTTAAAACCATTGAGCAGATTCTGGTTCCATTTAAAAAATGTGTCCCGAATGTTCTTATAACGCTCACTGTAAAATTGGATGGCTTTCGCTTCGTCTTGATCGAGAGTGCGAAGTTTTTCTTTTTTAATGAGATTTTCCGTACTATCCAGATACTCCAAATATCTTCTTTGCAGTACAGGGTCTGACAGCATTTCCATCACCGGCGGCGAAAAGGAAATACTCCAGGTGAAGCCTTCAGGCTGACGCTCAAGCACCCAAAGCAGCGGGATGTAGGTCTCTGTCATTGCTTCGAACACCCATCGTTCTTCGAGCCGGTTAGCCTCTCTGTGCTTTACGTAGGGAAGATGGGCATGCAATATAAATGTGAAATAGCCACTTTTCATTGATTTAGAGCTCCTATCTGATTTTTTGATAGTATGAATAACTGCTGAAATTTTCCATCCACTCTGGTACATCAGCGTTACCATTCTTCCAGTTCATAATGCTCCCGTTACGGTATTCATTTGACTGGTCCCTCGGTGTCTCTACAGGATTAGATCTAAGCACTGTGAAGAAGCTTCCATCAAACGTCCTTGTTCCTACATCAATGACATAGGTACGATCAGGTTCCAAGTGCTGGATAAACCAGTTGTTGGTCATCTCAGGGATCTCGATTTCAAAGTTTCGGTGTGCGTTATGACCCTGGAAGATGATATCTGTAACATCATAGATTTTCATTCGTTTAGGCAGTTCACTCCAGGGAGTTCTGAAGTGGTGTTCAACCATCTTTTGCTTCATGGACGAAATACTCCAGTATACATAAATACTATTTGGGGACTGAACCATGGCAAACAAAGTATCTTCGTCAAATTCGTATGGCATCACCCACTGGATGCTATGCTCCTGTTTTGGAGGATCTGCCAGAATCAGTTCCTCTGCATTCTCCTCTTCCCTCACTTTTCCGGCTTCTTGCCGATACTTGTTCCACCGGTATTGCACTTTGCCGAGTGAGAGGTTCATCTTTTCGGCGATCTGCTGAAGGGTAAGACCCTTTTCCTTCATTTTGACGATCTCATTAATCATATTTTTCACCCCGGTCGTTTAGTTAGACATTGGTCTATTACATCTTGCAGAATAGTATTTATATGCCTCCCTATTAATTTGAAGTAATCGTATCATCACAAAAATTTTTTCACAATAAACGGAAATTGTAGAAAAATGTAGGTTGCTTAGCATGTCTGATAGAATAAGCTTTGTAAATTTTTTGAAACCGTTTGCTTTACAAACTATTTACAGAATAGTATTTAAAATCGTCATTTTTCTACAAATCTTTGAGCAGATGCAGCAGTTTGCTAAATAAGGTGGTCAAAGGGGATGTCGAAACACCGCAAAAACTTCGACAATTTGGCGAAAAATCTACTCTTCACATGAATACTATGGTATAAAAATAAGTGGTATGTTTTTATAAGAGGAGGATACAATGGAAATTATCATTTTTTCCCTATTGGCATTAGGAATCATTTTACTCGTCATCTCGTTCCGCAAGGACAAAAGCAATAACCTGGAAGTACAGTTTGAAAACTTTTCGATTCAATTAATGAAAGAAATGTATCAAGTAAAGAAAAAGCTTAAAGTGCTTGAAGATGAAATGATGATCAACGAGAAAGCTAAATAAATTAATTACGAGGGATTCATGATGACAAATAATACATTAAGAGGTTTCTCAGCCGGGATGATCCTGGCTACAGGATTAATTGCAGGAGTTTACTTTACACAGGCTCCTCCGGAAAAAGAAGCCGAATTAAATGACAATACAGTCAATACATATCTACACTCCAAAAATATGACAGCTATTACAACCGAAGAACTTCAAACCCTCAAAGCAAGCCGGACAGCTGCTGCACCAAAAGCGAGTGAGCCTGCTACTGAAGGGAAACCTGCAGAAAAAGTAGTCTACAACACTACTTTGCATGTTTCAAGAGGTATGAGCACAGGAGAGGTTTGTGACTTCCTTGAAAAAGAGAAGATCATCAAGGACGGCAGATCGTTCCTTAAATATCTCCGCAGCCATAAGCTTGAAGGGGAAGTCAGGTTTGGAAGTTATAAGGTGAACAGCAAGATGAATTTCAAAAAGCTTGCTGACACCCTCACCTAATACACTCATTAACAAAATAAAAAAAAGGGGGGCCAGCTTAACTGCTGACTCCCTTTCTGTTGTGCTATTCATTTAAGCCGTAGCGTTTTCCCTTTACGAGATAAAAAATGTTTTCAGCGATATTCGTCGCATGGTCTGCCGTTCTTTCAATATAGCGGCATACGAAAGACAGCTGGGTGATCTGAGCGAGAGATTCTGGATGCTGGGTCATCAGCTCTAACAGCTCCTGAATAATCTTTCCATACAGTTCATCGACGGAATCGTCGGTATCAGCAAGGTTTTTCGCCAGTACTATATCTTCGTCAACATATGCTCTGATGGAATCTGAGAGCATGCCGATCGCGATATCAGCCATCCTCGGAAGATCTACGAGTGGTTTGATCAGTGGTTTTTCACCGATTCGAATCGTTGATTTTGCGATATTGACAGCAAAATCAGCCATGCGCTCCACATCGGAAGAGATTTTAATCGCGGCAATGATTCTGCGCAGATCTGAAGCCACTGGTGCCTGCTTGGCGATAAGAAGGATTGCTGCGTCATTGATCTCATCTTCGAGCTGGTTGATCCGCTGGTCATTTTCAATCACCTCAAGAGCTTTATCCACATTTTGTTCCTTTAACGCTTCCATGGATTCTTTTAAGGCGTACTCTGTTAATTCACCGATTTCAACGAGCATTTCTTTAAGTTCATTCAATTGGATCTGAAAGTTTTCACGTACCACCATTTCTCGTCACTCCTCTTCTTATTATCCAAAACGTCCGGTTACATAGTCCTCTGTCCGCTTATCTGAAGGAGCGGAAAAGATTTTGCTCGTCAGATCGTATTCAATCAGTTCACCCATCAAGAAGAATGCCGTACGGTCAGAAACCCTTGCCGCCTGCTGCATGTTATGGGTAACCATAACAATGGAATAGTTTTTCTTCAGCTCAAGAGCGAGTTCCTCGATTTTTATAGTTGAGATCGGATCGAGTGCAGATGTTGGTTCATCCATCAAAATGACATCCGGCTTGGTGGCAATGGCTCTGGCAATACATAACCGTTGCTGCTGGCCTCCTGACAAGCCTAAAGCAGATGTATTAAGCCGATCCTTCACTTCATCCCACAAAAACACATCTCTTAATGAACGTTCTACAATCTCATCCAGTTTCCCTTTTTTCTTTGCCCCATGAATTTTGGGTCCGTAGGCTACATTTTCATAGATCGACTTTGGAAATGGATTGGCTTTCTGGAACACCATACCGACTTTTTTTCTCAAATCGACAAGGTCCACCTTTCCATTGATTAAGTTATGATGGCCGTAATTAATTTCACCGGACATCCTGACTCCCGGAATATTCTGGATCATTAGGTTCAACGTTTTGATAAACG
The DNA here is from genome assembly GCF_023149135.1 of Fictibacillus marinisediminis. Taxonomy (NCBI): domain Bacteria; kingdom Bacillati; phylum Bacillota; class Bacilli; order Caryophanales; family Fictibacillaceae; genus Fictibacillus; species Fictibacillus marinisediminis. Next base: position 2,627,678 of record NZ_JAIWJX010000002.1, read on the forward strand.
TCGATTTCCCGCATCCCGATGGTCCGATGATTGCTGTAATCTCATTATTGTAAATCGTAAAATCGATATCTTTCAGTGCCAGATTTTTTCCGTACCACAAATTTAAATTCTTGATATCAAAAACCGTTTTCTCTGTTGCCAATACTGCTTGTCCCATCATTATCCCCCTTATCCGAAGCGGCCTGTAATATAGTCTTCTGTATCCTTTTTTGATGGATTCGTGAAGATCTTATCTGTCTTATCAAATTCAACCAGCACTCCATTTAAGAAGAAAGCGGTCTTATCTGAAATACGTGAAGCCTGATGCATGTTATGCGTCACAATTACAATGGTATAATCCTTTTTCAGCTCTATGATCAGGTCTTCAATCTTAGCATTAGAAATAGGATCCAATGCAGACGCAGGCTCATCAAGGAGAAGGATGTTCGGTTTCATGGCCAGGGTTCTGGCAATACAAAGGCGCTGCTGCTGCCCGCCAGACAATGATAAAGCCGACTCATGAAGCCTGTCTTTAACTTCATCCCACAAAGCGGCCTTCCGAAGGCTTTCTTCCACAATTTCATCAAGCTTCTTTCTCGAACGGATTCCGTTGAACTTCAAAGCATGGGTAATATTATTGTAGATAGACTTAGGAAATGGATTGGGCTTTTGAAACACCATGCCGATTTCTTTCCGAAGAGCAACAACATTGATGTCATCGTCGATCAGATTAACATCGTCATAGATAATTCCACCTGTGCTTCGTGCCCCGGGAATCAGGTCATTCATTCGGTTAATGGAACGAAGGAAGGTTGATTTTCCGCAGCCTGACGGACCGATCAACGCTGTCACACCGTTCTTCTCGATTGAAAAATTGACCTCTTTTACCGCATGGTTGTCACCGTAATAAATATTCAAGTTTTCGATATTTAAAGCAACCGGATTATTCTCTTTATTCGGTTGTTCAGTCAATGGTTTTGTCTCTTTTTTTCGTTCCATCACAGTTTTCATGCTACCCCACCTATATTCTAAAGTTATTTAGAAGCTGTTATCTTTCTGTGAACCACACTGCCGATCCAGCGGGCCAGCAAGTTAAAGATCAATACAGAGATAATCAGAACTGCTGATGATCCGTCTGCCACTTCGCGCACATCAGGAATTAACCCTTGTGTGTTAACCGCCCAAATATGCACCGCAAGTGTTTCTGCCGGACGGAACACGTTAAGAGGAGAAGTCGAATCAAACGGATTCCAGTTTGCAAAATCAAGCGTTGGCGTTGTAAGTCCTGCCGTAAAGAGCAATGCTGCAGCTTCACCGAACACACGTCCTGATGCAAGAATCGCTCCAGTCAGAATGCTTGGAAATGCGGCCGGCAGCAGGACCGTTTTGATCGTGTGCCAGTGTGTGATTCCGAGAGCAAGACTAGCTTCTTTTTGGTCTCTTTGAACCGTACGGAGGGCATCTTCACAAACCCTTACCATAACAGGAAGATTAAACACTGTAAGTGCCAGTGCGCCGCCGAGGATTGAATATCCCCAGCCTGTAAGATTAACGAACATTAATAATCCAAACATACCGATGACAATCGATGGCAATGAAGCCAATACTTCAATACATGTTCTGATCGCATTTGTCAGCTTCCCTGGACGTGCATATTCTGCCATGTAAATTCCGCCTCCAAGTCCAAGCGGAATCGTGAACACCATGGTTAGGAAGAGAATATAGAAAGAGTTAAAAAGCTGGTTCCCAATACCTCCGCCTGCTCTGAAAGAGCTTGATGGAGAGGTTAAAAATTCAAGGTTAAGCTTTGAAAAACCATGAAAAATAATATATCCGAGCAGTCCAACTAGAACAGTAACGATCGTTGCTGCGATCAAGTAAAAAATAAAAGTAGCAATGCGGTCTGTAACTTTGCTGTTCATTAGAACTGCCTCCTTGAAGAAAGATAGCGAATTAAGATGATAAAGATAAAGGACATCGCTAAAAGAATAAGCGCAAGCGACCAAAGAACATTATTTTCCACGCTGCCAAAGGTGGTATGCCCCATGTTCAACGTAATGATGGTCGTTAATGTAGCTGATGGATCAGTGATCGCAGATGGAAGTGTACGAACGTTTCCGATGACCATCTGAACAGCAAGTGCTTCACCGAACGCACGAGCCATCCCAAGAACAACAGCGGTTAAAAGTGTGGGCATAGCCGCAGGAATCAGTACTCTCCAAATGGTTTGCCAACGTGTCGCACCGATCGCGTAAGAAGATTCCCTTAGCCCCTTTGGCAACGAGCTCATCGCATCTGTAGCGATACTTGTTACTGTAGGGAGAATCATAATGGAAAGGACAATCATACCTGCGAGCAAACTGAAACCTTGTCCGCCCACTGTATCGCGGAGGAACGGAACAAGAACGGAAAGGCCGATGAATCCATAAACAACAGATGGAATACCAACAAGCAATTCAATAACCGGCTGGAGAATCTTTTTTCCCCAGGAAGGAGCAATTTCCGTCATAAAGATTGCACCGCCAATACCAAGAGGTGCTGCAATTAAAGCAGATAGGATGGTAACAGCAAAAGAACCAATTATGAATGGTAGGGCACCATAGGCTGGACTCTCTGCGTTGGTTGGATTCCAGTTCGTGCTGGTTAAAAATTCATAAATACTTACCCCGTTATTAAAAAAGGCTTGTAATCCTTTAGTACCTAGGAAAATCGTTATAGCAATCGTGGCACTTATAATGATCAGCGCACTGATTAACACTATGGACTTACCCCGCATTTCCATTTGAAGTGCAGACTTGTTTGATTTTTTCAGCAGCCTTTGACTGGCTGTCATTGTCTTAATATCCATTTTCGTACCTCCCCAAAACGCCCTAACAGGGTAAATATCCAATTCAATATGGATACTTACCCTGATTAAGCATTCTTAACTTTCTTTATGGTTACTTTTTCGTAACTTTCCCTTCGGCATCACGTTTAACTTCCATTTTGCTTGCAGGGATGTATCCTTGATCAGGAACAAGTTTATTTTGAATGTCATCGCTCATTAAATAATCAAGGAACTGTTTTTCCAAGCCTTTTGGCTCTCCTTTAGTATATGAGTGCTCATAAGCCCAGATTGGGAATTTACCTGTTTGTACATTTTCATCAGTTGGTTTAACTCCGTCAATGCTAAGTGGTGTCACACCGCTGTTATCTGTGAAGTAAGAGAAAGCAAGGTATCCGACTGCACCAGGAGTTTCTTTGATTAGCTTTTGAACTGTGTTAGAAGAATCTTCTGTAGCTGCACCTTCAACAGGTGTGTTGCCGTCAAGACCGTATTTTACGAATGTAGCACGAGTTCCAGAAGAATCAGGACGGTTGATTAAAGCGATCTTTTGGTCTTTTCCGCCAAGCTCTTTCCAGTTTTTAACTTTCCCTGTGAATACTTTGATTAGGTCTTTTTTAGAAATATCTTTAATGCCTACTTCAGGGTTAACTGCTGCAGACATTCCGACTACTGCAACTTGGTGATCTTTAAGCTTGTCAGCTGGGATTCCTTCTTTTTCTTCAGCGAAAACATCAGAGTTACCGATCTTTACAGCGCCTTCAGATACTTGGCTCAAGCCAGTTCCGCTTCCGCCTGCTTGTACTTGAATATCAGCGTCAGGGTTATCTTGTTTAAATTGTTCTGCTGCTGCTGCAACGAGCGGCTGCATTGCACTTGATCCGGAGATAACGATAGAGCCTGATGCTTTTTTGCCACCATCTGTTGACGCACCTTCATTGTTTTTGTTTCCACATGCTGTAGCGAACACGAGGAGCATAGCGAGTACTGCTAAAAGGTAAGCTGATTTCATTTTCTTCATGTTTTAGGTCCCCCTAGAATGGTTTTAAAAGATTTTTTGATTTGATAGAGATTTAGCTTCTTCTATGTGTTCCTTGTCTCTATCGCACACCCCCAACAAGTTCTGTTAATCACTTTACATTTCTAGAATAAGCGACGATTATTAACGCTGTTTGAACGGAATGTAAAGAGATTGTAAATAAAGCGAGACTACAGTACTATGTTTTTCTAACTAGAATAATTTATGCACAATAAAAAAACACGCCCAAAGGACGTGTTTTTTATCATCATATCTAGTTAATTTTTCTTATTTCCGTCTTTCTTTAACTTAAAGTACTCATCAAGTGCCGCCGCACCGATCTCATTGTTGAGTGAGCCTTCGCGAACATTCGGCACAACAACGGCAAAAGCCACTTCAGGATGGTCATAAGGAGCATAACCAATCAATGTTTTATTGTTTAAGCGGGATTTCTTGTCCACCTCAGCCGTCCCGGTTTTGCCAGCGGGATTATAACTCTTATGTTTAAAATAAGCTGCGGCAGTCCCCTTGCTTCCGACCATAACCTGGCGAAATCCCTGGTGGACAACATCAAGATATTCCTGCTTCATTTCAATTTTGTTCATAACATTCGGTTCAAACTTATAGACGAGTTTACCCATTTTGCCAGGCTGAACAGATGGCTCGCGTACTTCCTTCAGCAGATGTGGCTGCATGCGGTATCCATTGTTGGCAATGGTTGAGACATACTGAGCCATCTGCAGAGGCGTATACGTATCAAATTGTCCGATTGCAAAAAACATCGCCTGTGCCAATTGGTCACTGACCCCTGTATTATAACCTGTCGCTTCGGACGGCAGATCGATTCCAGTCGGCACACCAAGACCAAACTGGCTGTAAGAATCTCTTAAGGTTTTAAAAGCCTGGTCGACATGGCGGTCAATGTAACGCTTATGGGAATAGTCATAGCCGGCAAGCTTCATGGCGATATTCCACATATAAACGTTCGAGGAAGCTTCCAGCGCTTTAACAGGGCCAATACTGCCCAAGCTTTCATGCGATTTCATCTTTCTGCCATCGCCAAACGTTAGGGGCGCATCGTAAAAATGAGTGTTCGGCGTGATCGCGCCTTGCTGCAGTCCAGTAAGCACCGTTGCTCCTTTTACGGCAGAACCCATGGCAAATGAATTATAAACCGTTCCAAATGGAGCATTCTTATATTTGCCTGTTTTCTTATCATATTCCTTACCTGCCATAGAAAGGACTTCTCCGTTTTCCGGATTGAGCATGACGACATAAGCAGATGTCAAATCGCGGTTCGCGTAAGCGGAGCCTCCAGACTTGGCTTGTTTTAGTTCTTTTTCAATAACTTGTTCCACTTTTTGCTGAAGCTGCATGTTCAAGGTCAATATGAGATCTTTGCCCCTGGATCCATCAACCTCAACCGGATCACCAACCGGATTGCCCGATTTATCGGTCACAAACTTCATTTTCGATTTTTGTCCTCTAAGCAGTGATTCATACTGTTGTTCAAGGAAACTGGTCCCCACTAGATCATTGCGCTCATTTCCCCGTGAAACATAATAATCCATCTTACTCTGCGGGATCTGTTTTACTTGCCCGAACAGTGCCTTGAACGTGTCACCATAAGGATAATCCCTTTTCGCATCAGGCTTGATATCTACACCCGGCAATTCAGCCAAATGCTCACTTATGGCTGCAATCTCTTTTTGAGTTGCACCAATCTTAATTCGCTGAGGTGTCAGGGCATATCCCCTGTCCATCTCTCGTTTGATGGCCAATACCTTAATTTGATGAGGAGTAAAGCTTTTCAGATCCTTCTTAGTGATCCGATCAAGCATAAGATTGTAATAAGCATCATCGCTCAGGCCTTTTTTCTCTTTCAGGCTGATCCTGCTTTCTACTTCTTTTTTATTTAAAAAGATAAAATAATCTTTCTTATCCCGTTCTGTTACGCTTTTTGTATCTTTCTGAATATAGCCCGCCAATTTTTTTGCGATCGCCTGGCGGTCCTCTGCACTCGTCTTCTGAGTGCGGGTATACGTAATGGAATAAAGCGGCTTGTTGTCAACCACCACTCGATCCTGTGTGTCGAACATTTTCCCTCTCGGAGCATCCAGCCTTGCAGTCACATTTTCCTTTTTATCAGCGGACCTGTGATATTCTTCACCCTGTACGATCTGAACATAGCCCAATCTGAAGATCAAAACTGAAAAAAGGAAAAAAACAGCCAGAAACAACGCATTCAGACGCACCGGTACATGATTCTTTTTCTTTTTTTCTTTAGTCATTCATTCCACCCTTACCTATGTATGGAAATAGTTCGATACTAATTTTCCATTTTCGACAAATTGATTTACTAAAATAATTTTAACAGTAAATCAATGTTTCCGAAAGAAAAATGTCATACCCTAGTTCCATCTTCCTTGTCTGAATTGTTCTGTGAATAGTTCGACATGATTTCAGATTTTTGAAGGGTAGCAAACCGAATTGATCTTACACAAAAATAAATGATAAAGTGACCTGCTCCCAGTACAGGCAGTAGCACCGGAATACTGTAGTCTCCATTAAAGTAAGTGATCGTAACAAGCAAAATAACAATAGAAAGAATCCGTCCTGCATTTAAATACAATTCCCTCACCACAATATATTCCACCCTCATCGGCCCCGCGTTATCCGAGCGGCCAATCACATCATATGTCAGGGATACATACGGAACGAGCAGCAGCGGATAGGCGATGGAAATGACCACACCATAAAAGAGAAGCAGCGGAAACGTGACTTGAAGCAGAAATAGGAACGGAGAAAGGAATAGGATCAATCCTCCGACAAAGATGGATTTCTTCCTTCTATCTCTTGTCATCATCCTGGAGACGATAAAATAACCAACAAAAGAAACGGCGGATTGAACAAGACCAAATGTCCCTAGCGCAAATTCACTGTCTGAAATAATGTATACCCATATAACGATCAAAAAAATGAATGTCCCTTCCCTGAATCCCTGAAAAAAATGGGCATTTAGGATGCGGCCCCAATTTAAGTTGGTTTCTCTCGACTTAAGGATCCGCCAGACAAAAAACTTCCCTTCGGCCTTCTGTCTGCTTAAGAAAAAACTGATGATAACCGCACTGAAAAATAAAACCAATGAAACGCTGAAGATGATGCGGTAGCCAGTAAACTTATCCAGCTGCGAGATTAAGAATCCGGAGCTAATCGGGCCGACCATACCCGATAAGGAAGTTAGCACCCCAAGGTAGCCGTTAAAGTTATCCCTTGTATCAGGTTCTGTCACTTCAAAGGTCAGCACGTTAAAAGCGAGCCAATAAAAGCCAAGCCCAGCACCGAGCAGTCCGCCAAGAATGAGCAGATACTCACTTGCCTCCTTCCCGAGGAAAAGCACATACAAATAAAAAAGCGATAATATGATGACGCCAATCCGCAGTACAATAACCCTGTCAATTTTTTTTGTCAGCTTACCTGCAATAAAAAAGGCTACAGGCTGAGTACACACAATCGATAAATTATACAGAGCGATATCCTTCAGCTCACCGGATTGCTTCCATAAATAAATGTTAACAAACGTATTAGACAGAGCCGTACTCAATGCAAAAAGCCCGCCAACCACAAGCAATAGCAGCAATTCTTTCGTTCTGTCCGTGTCTCCAAACAAATTGAACTTCATTTTGTTCTCGCCCCTTTGCAATTCACATGTAGTTTTCACATCCTGAAAGGGGCTATTCGCCAAACGAAGAATTGGTTTTTATTGTATATCATTAGAAAAAGAGTATAAAAAAACCGGCCAGGGTCTTTTTCAAAGAACCTGGCCGGCTTTTCTGCATTATTTTGCTTCGTTATAACGTTTTTCAACTTCATCCCAGTTTACTACATTCCAGAATGCATTAATGTAATCTGGACGTTTGTTTTGATAGTTCAAGTAATATGCATGCTCCCAAACATCAAGACCTAAGATTGGAGTTTTGCCTTCCATCACAGGGTTATCTTGATTCGCTGTGCTTGTTACTTCAAGCTCACCGTTATTAACAACTAGCCAAGCCCAACCAGATCCGAAACGGCCTTTTGCAGCATTTGCAAACTCTTCCTTGAATGAATCAAGGCTTCCAAATTTACTGTTGATGCGTTCAGCTACTTCACCAGTAGGTTCGTTGGATCCGCCTGGTTTTAGGATTTCCCAGAATAAGCTGTGGTTCGCATGTCCGCCGCCATTGTTGCGTACGGCTGTGCGAATGTTTTCAGGCAATGCATCAAGATTGGAAAGAAGGTCCTCTAGGCCTTTGTTTTCAAACTCAGCTTGACCTTCAAGTGCTGCGTTCAAGTTATCAACATACGTTTTGTGATGACGGTCGTGGTGAATATTCATTGTAGTCTCATCAATGTGTGGTTCCAGTGCATTTGCAGCATAAGGTAAAGCAGGCAGTTCAAACTTTGCCATGATCAATCTCCTCCTTGGTATGTAAACATTTTTTATATTTCATTTTGGAGAAAAAACCCCAAAATTGAAAACATAGTTAAGCAACAATAATGTTTAATAAGTATCCCAACTCATACATTATCAGATTTACCCGGAACTTTCAACGATTAACTCTCTTTAATCAAAGCTTATTATGTACATAGCTGGACTTCTTTTATCCCTCGTTATGGGAGATATTAAAACACAAGTTTTCTCATTACAAACAAAAAACCTTCACCACGATGGGCAAAGGTTGACTATGTATGAAAATGGTGGCTCGAGACGGAATCGAACCGCCGACACGAGGATTTTCAGTCCTCTGCTCTACCGACTGAGCTATCGAGCCACTTTAGGTATTATTGGTTGCGGGGACAGGATTTGAACCTGCGACCTTTGGGTTATGAGCCCAACGAGCTACCAGACTGCTCCACCCCGCGATGATATTAAGTTACGGACGATATTATTCCTCCGCAGTTATTACTGTCTCTCAGAGGCTTTACCTCTTCCTCTACTCGAGTAATCATTGGAATGTATCCCTCGAGGTTACTCGCAGCAAAATCATGCTGTAACGCTCGTTGTTCCACCCTGCGATGACATAAATTAAGAAATTATGGAGGAGGTAGAGGGATTCGAACCCCCGCGGGTTGTTACACCCCTGTCGGTTTTCAAGACCGATCCCTTCAGCCGGACTTGGGTATACCTCCATGTGCTGAAAAATGGTGGACCCTGTAGGACTCGAACCTACGACCAATCGGTTATGAGCCGACCGCTCTGACCAACTGAGCTAAGGGTCCATTTTATGTATTAAGATAATTATGTAAATAAAAATGGGGCGACCGATGGGAATTGAACCCACGAATGCCGGAATCACAATCCGGTGCGTTAACCACTTCGCCACGATCGCCATCGCCTAAAAAAATATGGTAGCGGCGGAGGGAGTCGAACCCACGACCTCACGGGTATGAACCGTACGCTCTAGCCAGCTGAGCTACACCGCCATATTTTGGCTCCACAGGTAGGACTCGAACCTACGACCGATCGGTTAACAGCCGATAGCTCTACCACTGAGCTACTGTGGAACAATGTTGTCCTCTAAGGGACAAGAATTACTATATCATTTTTAAGCTATGTAAGTCAAACCTTTTTTTCATGACCATTTTGAAAGCCCTCGGTGAGACAGACATAAATATAGCACGTCTCCAACATTTTAGCAAGCACTATTTTTATAATACAACAAAAAGAAAATAGCCAATCATGATCACTTGAATGATGATCTTAGCAACCGTTCCTCCCAAAAAACCAAGAACTGAGCCAAACCCTACCTTAACCGCTTCACCTATTGATTTTCGCCCGATAATCATTTCTGCAATAAACGCACCCAGAAACGGTCCGGCGATGATGCCGGCAACAGGAATCACAAATGGGCCAAGGAGCAGGCCGATCGTGCTGCCCCATATGGCCGCTTTGGAACCGCCCCGTTTTTTTACTCCATACAAATTGCTGAAATAATCCACTACAAAAAGAGTTGCCAGCAAAAACACTTCTACACCGATGAAAAAGGGCGTAAATGGCTGAAAGGAATAAAAAATTCCATAGAGCACAAACCCAAGAGCCAGAAAAAGCGCTCCAGGCAGTATGGGAAAGATCAGGGCAGCGAATGCCAGAACGAACGACAGGCCGATTAATATCCAATATACATAATCCATCAGTAAGCCTCCTGTAGTGTTTTAAGTAGGTTTATCGATCAAGCACTGCTTCTGCAATATTGACAGAATGGTCTCCGATCCGTTCCAGATTGCTGATAAAGTCAACATACACCACACTTTCTTGACCGGTGCTTAAATTGTTGTTGATGTCCTGAATGTGTTTCTTTCTCAGTGTTTTCTCCATTTCATCAATATCGTCCTCAATGTTCAGAACTTCCTCAGCCATCGGTTTATCGTTCGTCTCAAGAGAAATAATCGCTTTTGTCAGGCAGGATTGGGTCAGGATCATCATGTTTTCAAAGTCGCGTGACGTTACTTCCGAAAGTTTAATATTATTTCGTGCCATAAAGCAGACCAGATCAATCATATTTTTCATATGATCCCCGATTCTTTCGATGTCCTTGCACAGATTGAGAAGCATCGTATGCTCTTTAGATTCATTCTTGGACAAAGAATGAATAGAAAGTTTAACGAGAAACTTGGTGATTTGCCTGTCAAACCGGTTAATCTCTTCTTCATATTGCATGGCTGTATCGGCATGCTTATTTTTCCGGGTTTGGAAGAAAAGCAACGCCTGGCTGAGACCCTCCCTTGAATAGTCAGCCATTTTCAGCAGCTCCTGCCTAGCTTGATGCAGGGCAAATTCCGGAGAACTGTTGATGACTTTCTCGTCCAATTTTACCGTCTTGCTGTCAACAGACCATTGATCATCTTTAATCAATTTTGAGACTGTAAAGACCAGCAATGAAATAAATGGAAACAGGATAATAACATTGCCGATGTTGAAAATTCCGTGCGCAAAGGCGATTTGCATGGCAGGCTCCAGATGGAGACCGCTTGAAATCCATTGGATCAACCCTTTGTAAGGGATAAAGATAATCACAAAAATAATCGTCCCTATGAGATTGAACAGCACATGAACCAGTGCTGCTCTCTTGGCATTCTGAGAGGCCCCGAACGATGCGATCACAGCTGTGATGGTGGTTCCGATATTATCACCAAAAAGAACAGCAAGGGCACCGTTTAAATGAATCAGGTCCATTGAAAACATCTGCTGCAGTATGCCCACGGTCGCGCTTGAGGATTGAAGGATCATCGTTGCCAAAGTTCCAATGGCGATGCCCAAAAAAGGCTGATCGTTTAAATGTGCCGTGATGTTTTGAAAATCAAGGGAGGACTGCAAAGGTTCCATCCCTGCTCCCATTAGCTGAAGGCCATAAAATAGCCCGCCCAGGCCGAATAAAATTCTTCCGATGAAAACATATTTGTAACTCCGGATAAAAAAAACGAAGAATGCCCCTGCCGCAAGCAGGGGAAGACCAAATCCCGCTGCATCAAATCCAATGATAAAGGCAGTGAAAGTAGTACCGATATTGGCCCCCATAATGATCCCAACTGCCTGTCTAAGCGTCAGCATTCTTGCATTTACGAGCCCTACCGTCAATACCGTTGTGGCAGAACTGGATTGAATGAGCATGGTTACGAATAAGCCAGCCAGAATTCCTGTAAATGAATTGGTCGTCAGACTGTCCAAAAGGTTCCTCAGCCGATCACCGGCAGAGTTTTGCAGACCCTCACCTAAATATTTAATTCCAAATAGAAAAAGGCCGAGCCCGCCTAAAAATTGAAACAGCATATCCTGAACACCCAATAGAATTACAACCCCTTTTATCTAATCATTCTTATGCCATTATCTAGTTTTATGAAGGTCATGTAAAGGCGCTTCGCAAAACCTTTACAAAGGAATGTTCTCCTCATTGTCTGTTTCCTCATAATTCGCTAAAATTAATATAGACCATTCAGGAAATGAGGAGTTCAATGAGATTTTTCAACCATTTTTTCAAAAGCCTGTATTCCCCTCCAATGATTGCCCGTCTCCGTTTTCAGGGAATCGGCAAAGCCATAGGCTATGTATTTTTTTTGATCCTGCTGACATCAATCCCGGTGGGTATCGCCTTTTCTTTAGCCTTTAAATCGGGCATAGAAGAGTTCAAGCAATCGATGACTTCTGAGATTCCTGACTTTTCGCTGCAAAACGGAAAGCTAACAGCCGATCTGAAAAAGCCTGTTGTTCATACAGACAGCAGTGAAACCTTCATTTTTGATACAACAGGATCAATAAAAGAAGATGATCTATCAGATTATACAAATGTGATCGCTCTTTTGCATAACGAAGCCATCGTCATATCTGGCGGGGAAACTCAGAAGGTTCCTTACAACACCCTCGGCGATGTGAAGTTGACCAAGAAAGATATCAGCTCCTGGACAAACACTTTATTCGATCTGCTGCCTGTTCTGATACCTTTGTTATTTTTATTTATCTATGTCTTTACAGTCGCGTTAAAGTTTATCGGGGTTACGGTTTTGGCCGTCATCGGATTGGTGCTGCAAAATATCAGCCATCGAAAGCTTTCTTACAGGCAGCTGTGGATCATGTCTGCCTATGCAGTTACACTTCCTACTGTTTTCTTTGCCATCATGAAACTTTTACATACAGACGTCCCCTTCTCTTTTCTCATCTATTGGGCAGTGGCTTCTGTTTTTCTTCATCTTTCCATTAAGGAAACTCCACAGCCAAAAGGATAAAAAAAGAAGGAGCCCTGACCAGGCTCCTTCTTTGCTTTTTCTTATTTTTGGAACAGGCCTTTTATGCCATCAATAATGGAAATAATAAAGTCGATGAACTTTTGGAGAAAAGATTGAGTTTCGTCTTTATTTAAAAATCCATCGAGGTTATCACGGACATTCTGCAGCTGATTTTGAACATTATCCCAATTGATGTTAAGATCCTTCATTTTGTTAAATAGTGAAACGAGTCCGTTCAACTCTTCATCCGTCAGCTGAATTCCGAGACGCTCAGCTACCCGTTTGATGAGATCACGAAGTTCATCTTCATTATTAACCGGATGTTTAGCCAGCTCTTGTTTGATTTCTGTAATAAGCTGTGTGGCTTCCTTCGTTCCGATTCGATCACCAAGCTGTGCCGTTCTTACAACCTCTTCATTGGCAACTTGCTTCTTTTCCTCAGGGATATTTACGTTAGCTTTCTGTTCATAGGCCTTAAGGATTCCTGTAAGAGCAGCTGTTCCAGACACTTCGAACGGGGCAGTAACATAGATGTCTGCATCCTTTACCCCTGCCGTTACAAGAGCATTAACAATCATGCTGTCCGTTACCCAGTTGATGTTTTTCGAATCCACATGCAGCCCTTTACCCTTCTCAGCAAGTGTGATTTTTGAAGATGAAATTGCACGTGTTCCTAATTGCGCTTTGGAAATATACTTACCGAGATATTGATGCTCTTCTTCGTTCGTTACATTTACGGAATCAACGTTAGAGTCAACACCCATCTCTTCTAAGATTTTTGCCTTTTGGTCCGGTGTCAGATCTTCCCCAAGTGTTACGATTACATCTCCAGGCGCTGCATCAGCAAATGCTTTTAAAGGTACCATGAATGTAAGTACGACCATTATGGGCACTAACCATTTTGCATTCCATTTCATGTTTATACTCCACCTCATTGTTTGTATTTCCCTTTTTGACCCTGTATCTTTCTCTTTTTCTTGCAGATATATTTCCATTTTACACCACATAACTTTCAAGGAGCAATTTAATCCTTGAAAAATAGGTGTCTAAAGGAATAAACCGAGAGGCCGCAGCATATATATTCTCCATATATCAAAAGGGGGACAAGCCTTTGAAAAAATTTCTGCTCTTCTGCCTGTCACTAGTTATTGTTTATACCATTGCGTATGATCTCAAAATTGGAACTCTACAGTCCTATAGCTCAAAACCAGCCCCCGTTTCTGCGGTCAGTATAAAAAATAGCACACCTTATAAAAAAGTGAAAGTTTCTTCTGGAGATACCGTTCTTTCGATCATTGAAAAAGTGAACCCCGCTTCCCTTTCCAAGCCGATTCCTGAGATTATTAAGGACTTTCAGAGATATAATCACTATATTCGGCCTGAAAGCATTCAAGTTGGAAAGATGTATAATTTTCCGGTCTATAAAGAACTAAAACATTAGATTTCTTGCCAAACTAAAGGAACCCTTGATAAAATGTACTACTGTACAGATGTTGCTTTATATCTGTCATACTAGAAATTAAAGGAGCGGTTCACCAATGAGTGAAATTACGCATCGTTCAAAAACGAGACCTGTCAAAGTAGGCCCTTTAACGATCGGCGGCAACGACCAGGTAATCGTTCAAAGCATGACGACTACAAAAACACATGATGTTGAAGCTACTGTTGCAGAAATCAAACGCCTTGAAGAGGCAGGATGCCAAATTGTCCGCGTCGCCTGTCCTGACATGCGCGCAGCAGAGGCTATTGCCGATATAAAAAAACAAATATCCATCCCGCTTGTCGTTGATATTCATTTTGATTATAAGCTCGCTCTTAAAGCGATTGAAGGCGGCGCCGACAAGATCAGAATCAACCCGGGCAACATCGGGCGCAAAGAAAAAGTGGAAGCTGTTGTTAAAGCAGCAAAAGCTAAAGGTATTCCGATCCGTATCGGTGTTAACGCGGGTTCACTCGAGAAGAAATATCTTGAAAAATACGGATACCCGACAGCAGAAGGAATGGTTGAGAGTGCACTTGATCATATTAAGATTCTCGAAGATCTTGATTTTCATGACATTATCGTGTCCATGAAGGCTTCTGATGTTAACTTGGCGATCGAAGCGTATGAAAAAGCAGCTAAGGCTTTTGATTACCCTCTTCATCTCGGCATCACCGAATCCGGCACTCTTTTTGCCGGAACCGTAAAAAGTGCAGCAGGATTGGGTGTTATCCTCAGCAAAGGAATCGGAAACACACTCCGTATATCTTTAAGTGCAGACCCTGTGGAGGAAGTGAAGGTGGCAAGAGAGCTGCTGAAATCGTTCGGATTGCTATCTGATGCAGCCACACTTATTTCTTGTCCTACATGCGGAAGAATTGAAATTGACCTGATTTCAATTGCCAATGAAGTAGAGGAATATATCTCTAAAGTCCGTGCGCCAATTAAGGTTGCTGTACTCGGCTGCGCCGTTAACGGACCAGGAGAAGCGCGCGAAGCTGATATTGGCATCGCAGGCGCGAGAGGCGAAGGTTTGCTTTTCCGCCACGGAGAAATTGTACGCAAGATTCCAGAAGATCAGCTGCTTGATGAGCTGAAGAAAGAAATTGATAAATTGGCTGAAGAGCATCATGCCAAACAACAAGCTGAATTAGTAAAATAACAAAAAGCCTGCCGGATGAACCGGCAGGCTTTTTTTGCTCCTGTATTTAAAAGAAGGGGGCAAATAATAAACTGATGACAATGGAAGCAATCCCAATTCCGATCGCCCAGTAACCTGAAGTGGTTGCTCCCCGCCTAGCTGCAATAAAACCGCCGATAATACCGGCAGCCCCGAAAAGGACAGGAAGAATGAACAATGACAGAACAGACAGGATAACGGAAAACATTCCGATTACCCTTCCTGCCTGGCCGCGGTCATCTCTTTCTTCATGTCTTTCTCTTTCTACATGCTCACGTTCGTCTCGGGGACGATCATACTCAGGAAGAGCTGCTCCGCTCGTGATCGGGACAACATCAGCAGCCATTTCCTCTCTGTAATCCGAATCCCGGTTAACAGGTTCTCTTCTGTATTCCGATTCAAATTCTTTATCTTCTGCCATACCAAATCCCTCACTTTCTTTGGTGGAGCGTTTTTAGTATGGCTTTAAACAAGGTAAATATAGTTGTTAATTTAATGAAAAGCTGGGCGGCAAATAAAAAAGGAGCGTTAAACGCTCCTTTCTTATCATTGTTTTCGCTTGAAGGTATGGCAGCAGGTTTCAGCCGGTTTATCGGCGATGTCTTTGTGATTGGCATCTCCGCTCAAATCACCGCTTGCTTCCATATCGTATCTATTGTTGGCATGCTTATCGATTTCAACAAGGATGGCATCGGCTACACAATTGTTGCCTTCTCCCCAATATGTGCAGTTGGCTACATTACATTTTACTGTTGGCAAAATGACTCTCCTCCTTTTATGGCTAGGTTGCCACATTTAGAGGAATGTCATACCTCAATCCTCAATCAGTTTACACATCCCTGGCAGACACCATAAATTTCGAATTTATGTCCGGTAACGGTAAAGTCCGACAAATCTGTGGTTACATTTTCCATCGGGCAGGCATTGATTTCCTTTGTTTTTCCGCACTTCAAACAGATCAAATGATGATGATGTTCCTGTGTAGGACAAGTGAACCGGAATTTTTTCTCCCCTTCCAGTTCAGTCTCTTCTAATATATCCAGGTCTGAGAAGGTAGAAAGATTGCGGTAAATGGTATCAAAACTCAATCCAGGATAATTCTCTTTCAGTGAATCTTGAACATCTCTGGCACTTAGATACCTTTTTTCATCGGAAAACAATTGAAGGATGTCTTTCCGTTTATCGGTATATTTATAGCCCTTCTTTTTCAATAAATCAATGGCGGTTATAACGTCCATACTGCACCTCCACTATTGGTTAATCGCTATTTTTCTTCTGGAACGCAGCTTTTTCCACAAGAGCGACAGCAATAAAATGATGACAGAGATCATTACGATAGTGCCGCCAGGGGCAAAGTCCAGATAATAAGACAGAATGAGGCCAAGAATGACCGCTGTTTCGCCAAAGATGACAGACAAAACAAATGTCTGCTTAAACCCGTTCGCAAGCCGGATACTGGCTGCAACCGGCAATGTCATCAAAGAAGAAACAAGCAAAATCCCTACAATTTTCATGGAAGAAGCAATGACAAGAGCCACCATGACAATGAATAGAAACTGTATCCACTTTCCTCTAATTCCAGAAACGGCAGCCTGCTCCTCATCAAAGGAGAGCACAAATAATTCTTTATATAAAAAAAGTACAAAGGCAAACACAAGCAAAAGAATAAAAAAGATTGTCCATACATCGGATTCTTTTACAGCCAGCACGCTTCCGAATAAATAATTGAATAAGTCCGTGTTAAAACCATTCGCAAGTGAGATAAAAATAACACTCAGTCCGATTCCGGCTGACATGATAATTGGTATGGCAAGTTCTTCATAATGCTTATATACTTTGCGGAGCTGTTCGATCCCCACTGCGCCCCCGACCGAGAATACCATCCCCATATATAGAGGATTCAGCCCGCTGAAGAATCCGACGTTACGGCCCAGCATCAGGTTTGCTGCAATTCCTGCCAGTGTAATATGAGACAGTGCATCTGCAATTAAAGATTGCCTTCTAACAACAATAAACACACCAAGTACAGGGGCCAATAGACCAATCATAATCCCTGTAAGAAATGCATTCTGCAAAAAATCATATTGAAAAAACGGGAATGACATCCACTCTTCCTCCGGTTAATGTTGATGTTCTATTACATGGACATGGTGCCCATACATTTGTGAAAAGCCTTCTTTAGAGGTTTTCTCAAACTCAGCTGTATTGCCATGAAAGTGCAGCTGTTTATTCAAACAGGCCACATGGGTGACATAGTCAGACATGACACCTACATCATGTGTAACAAGGAGCAGTGTCAGGCCTTTCTCGCGGTTCAGGTTCTTCAGCATCTGATAAAAGCTGGAAACCGATGCAGAATCGACACCGACAGTCGGTTCATCCAGGATAAGCAGATTCGGGTCGCTGACAAGCGCCCTCGCGATGAACACCCTTTGCTGCTGGCCGCCCGAAAGTTCACCAATATTTCGATTCAAGTAAGGTGTCATGCCTACGGCTTCAATCGCCTCAATGATTTTCTGCTTATGTTTCTTGGTCAAAAACCGAAACAGGCCCACTTTGCCGAACAGCCCCATCGATACCACCTCATAGACAGTCGCTGGAAAAGCTGTATTAAAACTATTGGCTTTTTGGGACACGTACCCTATCTCATCCCAGTTTTTAAATTGGCTCAAGTGCTCTCCGAACAAAAAAACTTTGCCGGATTGCGGTTTTAACAGCCCTAAAATACATTTGATCAAGGTGGATTTTCCAGAGCCGTTCGGACCGACAAGTCCCATAAACGATCCTTCAGGAATCTCAAATGCAATATGTTCAAGAACGTTTCGGTCTCCATAATGGAAGGAAAGATCCTCTATCTTAACGGCTGGTTTATCAGCTTGCTGTGACATACGCGCCTCCATCTAATAGTAACGGTTACGATTTAAATTCCAATAAAGTATACAAGAAACCTATCATTTTGTAAAATAGCGAGCTCATCCCATCAGCTTTCTCAGCAAGTACTCCTTCAACCTCCCGTGATCTTTGAGAATTTCATCTGCCCTGAACAGCTTTTCTTCAGGAAGTGTGGTCAGTAGCGCAAGAACATAGGCACCGGAATCATCGGCGGCCTGAATACCAAGCGGTGCGTTTTCAACGACAATCCATTCTTCAGCTGAATATGAAAACTGCTTAAACACTTTTTCATAAGGCTCTGGTGAAGGCTTACCTTTTTCAACATCATCGCCTGTAATTACAGCATCAAATGAGACCCGCATCTTTTCAAGTACTTCCTGTACAAACTCTTTTCTGCTCCCTGTAGCAAGAGCGATCGGTATCCCTGCTTCCTTTAAAGCCCGGATGGCATCCACGGTTTCGTCATAGAAGGCATAGGTAGAATATTGTATAAAATGCGACCTTTTATTATGATAGATTTCTTCTTGTTCAGTATCAGATAATTTGAGCAGATGGCGATTATTGACATGAAGAATGGTCTGCATGCCTGGCATTCCTTCCAGCTCGTAAAAGTAATCTTCACTAATGATGTGGCCCTGCTCACCAAAGGCATAGTTCCACGCCTTTACATGGTCTTTCATCGTATTAACCAATACACCGTCCATATCAAAACATACTGCTTTAAATGTCATTTCCATCATCCTTTGCTCTGTGTATTGCAACTTCCCCTCCACTTTGAAACCTTTATAAAGAAGGAGTAGTCAAGAAGGCGGCATTGCGTTATAATTTTTAATTGGCAGCTCTTGGCTGCTGGGTGGGAGAGGGATAAGTAAATAAAGAAGGGAAACACTTGAACGTATCAAAGTTTTTTCAGTTAGAGAAACACAGCAGTTCCATAAAACAGGAAGTACTTGCTGGTGTTACATCATTTTTCACCATTGCTTATATTATTATCGTCAATCCTTTAATACTGGCTGATGCAGGAATGCCTTATTACGGCGTACTTCTTGCCACCATCCTGACTTCTGTAGCCGGATGCTTTTTTATGGGATTCTACGCGAACGCTCCAATCATTTTGACGCCAGGTATGGGCGTAAACGCCTTTTTTACCTATACCATCATACAAGGAATGGGGCTTTCATGGAAAGAAGCGCTTGCTGCTGTTATCATCTCAGGTATTTTATTTTTGGCTGTTGCCTCAACCCGGCTTAAGGATGTATTGTCAGAAAGTATTCCAGCTTCTTTGAAGCATAGTATAACGGTTGGCATTGGATTATTTCTAGCTTTTATCGGCCTGCAAAAAGGCGGAATTATTGAAGCCAGTCCTACTACTTTTGTGAAGCTTGGACACTTAGGTCATCCGACCACTTTGCTCACCATAATAGGGCTGGTCGTAACCTTGTTTCTTTTTTCAAGAAAAGTGAAAGGCAGCTTCTTGATTGGAATTGCGCTTACTTGCCTGATCGGTTACCTTACCGGCTGGGCGCATGGCACGGAAGATACTCATAATAAGCTTGAATTGGCGCCCTTTATGGAGCTCTTTTTCGGAGCAGATTTCAAAGGAATCTTCAGCCTCCCATTCTGGATTGCTACGTTTTCACTTACGATGATTGTTACATTTGAAAACATGGGGCTCCTTCACGGCCTTCTGCCAGATCGTGAAAAATTCCCAAAAGCCTTTCAGGCAAATGCCGTCGCATCTCTCATTTCAGGTATACTTGGTACAAGCCCTACCATTTCTACAGTAGAGAGTGCTGCTGGGATTTCCGAAGGAGGCAGAACGGGTTTAACAAGTGTCGTAACAGGGATCTTGTTCCTTGCCTCGATTGCTGTCACTCCATTCCTCAGCATGATACCGGACGGAGCGATCGCGCCTGTACTGATCATTATTGGCGGTCTTATGGTCCAAAATATACAGCATATCCCGCTTTCTGATTTTACAGAAGGATTTCCTGCGTTTTTGATCATCGCGCTCATCCCTTTAACATACAGCATTGTTGACGGGCTGGCCTTCGGTTTCATTGCTTATCCCGTTTTGAAAATGGCAGTGGGACAGCGCAAGCAGATCCCTGTACCACTGTATGTAATCGCCTTATTATTTCTGATAAATTTCATGTTTCATTCTGTGATATAAATTACTAAAAAGCCGCTCTAAGCGGCTTTTTTTGTTCACTTTTTTTCCGCTCCTTCATAGGATAGGGTGAATAGGAGGGGATAAAATGAATCCTTTTATGGTCCACATGGTCAACTCGAAATTAAATCAGCTTACTGCCCAGGAGCTCGTTCAATTGGCAGGACAGTATCAGTTTCCGGTTTCCATGCAGGAAGCCAATAAAGTGATCGGGATTTTAAGAAGATACAACATTAACATAACAAATGCTGCCCAGCGTGCAGAAATCATTGAAGCGATTGCCGCAGAAGTGAGCCGCGAGAAAGCAAATTACATCCAATACTTAATCAACAATTATTTAAACAGATAAAAAAGAGGCGTTTTTTCGCCTCTTTTTTTATACAGTTAGGAGCTGTTCCTGCAAAGTCGGAACAAACTCTTTATTCTTCAGCATTTCGATCTCCAGTTGATATGGAGGTTTTTTATTGTTCTTATCTGTTCCAACATAAGGTGTCTCTAATATTTTAGGAACATCGCCAAGCTGCGGATGGTGGACGATATAGTTTAATGCATCAAAACCGATCTTTCCGAATCCGATGTTCTCGTGGCGGTCCTTTCGGGCGCCGCGCTCATTCTTGCTGTCATTGATATGAAGAACCTTCAGACGATCAAGGCCGATCAATTTGTCAAAAGTGTTCAGCACTCCATCAAAATCATTGATGATATCATATCCAGAGTCATGGGTATGACAAGTATCAAAGCAGATGGAAAGCTTATCGTTAAGGTGAACCCCATCAATGATAGAGGCCAATTCTTCAAACGTACAGCCGCATTCCGAACCCTTTCCTGCCATAGTCTCCAGCGCAATCTGAACATTTTGTTCAGGTGTCAGCACCTCATTCAAACCTTCGATAATTTTCTTGATCCCCTCTTCTGTTCCTGCACCAACATGGGCTCCGGGATGAAGAACAATTTGCTTTCCGCCAATGGCAGCTGTACGTTCGATCTCTGAAGTAAGAAAGTCAACGCCCAGCTGGAAAGTTTCCGGTTTGACTGAGTTTCCGATGTTAATGATGTATGGTGCGTGCACGACCAATTCTGTCATGCCATTTTCTTGCATATGCTTGATACCCGCTTCAATGTTCAGATCTTCAATCTTTTTTCTGCGGGTATTCTGAGGCGCACCAGTATAAACCATGAAAGTATTGGCTCCATAGGAAGCTGCTTCTTCACTTGCCCCCAGAAGCATTTTCTTTCCGCTCATTGATACGTGTGATCCTAGTTTCAGCATACCTGATCTCCTT
Organism: Fictibacillus marinisediminis; assembly: GCF_023149135.1. NCBI lineage: Bacteria > Bacillati > Bacillota > Bacilli > Caryophanales > Fictibacillaceae > Fictibacillus > Fictibacillus marinisediminis. Next base: position 2,649,264 of record NZ_JAIWJX010000002.1, read on the forward strand.
CTCTAACCTTGATGATTATCTTTTATTGCGATTTTGCCTTTTTTCCATTTTGCGTTTTTCTTCTGCCATCTTCTTTTTATAGCCTGGCTTCACTTTTTTAGGTTTCTGTACACTTGCACCTGTGCTTCCTTTTTGGACAGAGGCCTTTCTTATTCGAAGGGGCACCTCTTTCCATTCCCCGTTCTTCAGCTCTTCTTGAACAAACAGAATTTTTCGATTCTGCAGTTTTTGAATAGCGAGCTGATCAGAAGGTTCAATGATGGTTGCCGCGATGCCTGACATTCCAGCACGGCCTGTTCGGCCTGTACGATGGATATAATAATCCAAATCGGCTGGGAGCTCGAAGTTAATGATATGACTTACCCCTTTAATATCAATGCCCCTCGCTGCCAAGTCAGTCGCTACAACATATTGAAACTCCGCTTTCTGGACTCGTTTCATGATATTCTTCCGTTCACGCGGAGGAACATCGCCGTGCAGCCGCTCGGCATTCATGCCTTCTGCGAGCATGGCATCCGCTACTGCATCTGCTGTTTTCTTCGTGTTGACGAAGATTAAACAAAGGTAAGGATTATACGCTTTTGCAACTTCGATCAAAGTCTTTATCTTGTCCTTATGCTTTAGCGGAATTAAAACATGTTTGATTTCTTTCGCTGTCGTCTGTTCAGGGCTCACATGAACATGGCGCGGATTATTCATATATTTTTTAAGCAGCGGCTGCAGCTTTTCCGGGATTGTCGCGGAAAACACAAGCATTTGAATTTTTGTTGCCATACGTGCTGCCACCTGGTCGACGTCTTCAATGAATCCCATATCGAGCATTTGATCAGCTTCATCAACAACGAGCGTCGTTGCCGAAAAGATATTGATTCCTTCATTGTTCACCAAGTCTTTAATGCGCCCTGGTGTACCGATGATCAAATGCGGGGCATTCTTCAGACGGTCAGCCATTCTTTTTCGGTCGGTTCCACCAACGACCGTTTTCGCCCGGATGAAATCATCTTCAGGAAAGTATTCCGACAGCTTTTCATACTCGTCAAAGATCTGCTGTGCGAGTTCACGGGTAGGCGCCGTGATGATCGCTTGAATTTCATTTTTTTCGGTATTGATCTTATTCAGTACCGGCAAAAGGAAAGCTAAAGTTTTACCTGAACCGGTCTGTGACTGTCCGATAATGTCATAACCGTTCAGAATTCCCGGAACAACTCGCTCCTGAATATCTGTCGGTTTTTTGAATCCTTGCTCGATCATTGCGTTTAATAAAAACGGTTTTATATTTAAACGGTCAAACGCTGTTTTCATTTTTTATCACCTGACTTTTTTCCATTTGTATTGTCTACTTTTAGTATTATAGATGAAGTCTTGAAAATTAGCTATGAAGAAAAGGAATTCTGCCGTTTTGCCAAGACATCCGCACACCTTTGAGCCAGACTTTCATATCTTTAAGTGAAGGGTATTTTTCTGAAGGGAGGGTCAAACAATGCATCCATATCCCCCTATAGGTCCTCAGCGCGGACGATCGGCGGGTATACCGCCTGGACAGCGATTCGCTCCTCCAGCGGGCATGCGGTCTCTAGCCGGTCTAGGCGGTGCGGCCAGATCGCCGATGAACGTTCTGACCATGGTGGAAAACGTTCAAAAAATGCTGCAGGTTGCTGAAACAATGGGTCCCATGGTAAAACAGTACGGGCCAATGGTAAAAAATCTACCGGACATGATGAAGTCCTTAAAAGAATTTAGAGATAACACAAACAAAACGATAAAAGAAAAAAAGAAGCCAGAGACGAAAAAGCAAAAGCAAAAAAAGAAGCAGCTCCTCAAAGCAAACCTAAAAAGAAAGAGAAACCCAAAACTGAAGCTAAGCCTGTAAAAGTTGCAGTAGACAGCGAGATGCTGGAAGAAAGCAGCTTTCCTTATGATATACCGGCAGGCACTCCAGAAGACGCTAAAATTATTATCGGTCCTGCAGCCAGAAAAGTAAAAAATGTTGGAAAGCCGCCGAAATCATCGAGTAAAAGACCGGTCACACGCCTGCAGCCTCCACCAAAGCTGTTCATTTAGCTCAAAGTCCGCTTCATTGTTTTCTTATACGCTCTCCTTTATAATGGGAAGAGGTGTTCAGACCATTTCATCTGAACAGCCGATCTTTTTAGTTTATAAGGGAGAGATGAAAATGAAGGTTGTTAGAATATCTCCTCGAGGTTATTGCTATGGCGTAGTTGATGCCATGGTATTAGCAAGACAGGCGGCTAAAGATCCATCATTGCCTCGGCCTATCTATATTTTGGGCATGATTGTTCATAATAAACATGTTACCGATGCTTTTGAAGAAGAGGGAATTATTACGCTGGACGGGAAGAGCCGTTTGGACATCATCCGCAACATTGAGTCGGGCACTGTTATTTACACAGCTCATGGAGTATCTCCAGAAGTGAGACGCATCGCTCATGAAAAAGGGCTGATTGAAATTGATGCAACGTGTCCAGATGTTACCAAAACACATGACTTGATCCGGGAAAAGGAAAAAGAGGGATATGTAGTCATTTATATTGGCAAAAAGGGCCACCCTGAGCCGGAAGGTGCGATTGGCATTGCTCCCCATGCGGTTCATTTGATTGAAAACACGCAGGACATTGCCAACCTGACGATTGGGAACGCCAAGATTCTTATTACGAACCAGACGACGATGAGCCAGTGGGATGTAGCTGAGATCATTAAACAGCTGCTAATAAAATACCCAAACGCCGAGGTTCATAAAGAAATCTGTTTGGCTACACAGGTTCGACAGGAGGCTGTTGCAGAGCAGGCAAAAGAATGTGATCTTGTTCTTGTTGTAGGCGACCCGAAAAGCAACAATTCGAACCGTCTGGCACAAGTTTCACAGGAAATTGCAGGAACACCGGCTTACCGTATTGCCGATGTCACTGAAATTGAACTGGATTGGCTTAAAGATGTGAACATCGTCGGCATCACATCCGGTGCCTCCACTCCTACCCCCATCACGAAGGAAGTTCTCTCTTTCTTAGAGCAATATGACGATAAAGATCCTTCGACTTGGGAAAAAGAAAGAAAAGTAAGCTTAAGCAAGATCTTGCCAAAAGTAAAAACGAAGCAATAATAAAAAGGCTGACATAACCAAGTGGTTTGTCAGCCTTTTATTTTTTTAATAGAAAAGAAATGGATCGGTATGAACTGCTGAAGAAATGACTTCGGAAGTGTAGCCCTTTTTTTTCAATTCTCCTGATAAAAAAGTAGAGAGTCCTGTTTTCATGATCTTCTCCACATTATGTCCGGGATCGATTATGGACAAGCCTGCTGCCTGGGCATCATGGGCATTATGATAATACATATCCCCTGTTACGAGCACATCTGCCCCCTTCATGATGGCAGCAGATATGAACTTGTTTCCATCACCGCCTACCACAGCAACCTTTCTGACTGGCCTCGAGTGCCCTTTCACCGCACGCAAGGCGGGTACATCCAATGTTTGTTTGACGTGCAGGATAAAATCTTCAAACGGCATTTCTTCCGCAAGACGGCCAATCTTTCCAATCCCGAGGGTTTCTCCTTCGTTTTTCAGTTCATACAGATCATAAGCCACCTCTTCATAGGGATGAGCTTTCTTCATGGAGGATATGACTTGTTTCACCAGGTCTTCAGAAATCACCGTTTCTATTTTGATTTCATTTACCCTTTCAATCTTTCCTTTCGTGCCGATAAAAGGATTTGTCCCCTCAAGAGGCTTGAACGTACCTTCACCCGACGTATTAAACGTACAATGGCTATATTGACCGATATGGCCTGCTCCTGCCGCGGCCATGGCTTCTCTGACAGTATCCGCCTGTTCTTCCGGCACATATACCGCAAGTTTGACCAGGGATATCTCTTTGGTGCCTTTAAGAGCTTCTGTCTGTTCGAGCTGCAAGGCCTCAGCCAGCCAGTCGTTCACTCCGCCCTTCGCGACATCCAGATTCGTGTGTGCTGCGTATACTGCTATGTCATTTTTAATGAGCTTTTCAATCATTCTTCCCTGCGGCAGGGAGAGATCAATTTTTTTCAGCGGGCGGTAGATCATCGGGTGATGGGCAATGATCAATTCCGCTCCTTTTTCAATCGCTTCATCCACTACTTCTTCCAATACATCCAGGGCAATCATGACTTTTTTTACAGGCTTGTTCAAATTTCCGACCTGCAATCCGATCGGGTCTCCTTCTTCCGCAAGATGTTTTGGTGCCAAGGCATGCAGTTCACCAATGACCGTCTGCCCGTTTGCGTATTTATTCACGATTCCAGCTCCTTCTTTACGGATTCTATTCTTTTCATCAATTGCCGTTTTCGCTCCATCGAGTCAGGAGATTGGCTTGATTCCATTTGCTGAAGGATTTTGGTCCACTGTTCAAGCTCGCCGCTCCATTTTTCAATGAATGCCTCATTCTTTTGCTTCATCAAAAAAGGGCCCAGCAATAGTTCAAGCATTTCATTATCAGTATATGGCTGGTTCCCTTCTTTGCGATCTGCCACCAGTACTTCATAAATCTTGCCGTCTTCTTGTAAAATTTCCTCCTGAGTTAAGGTCCATCCTTCATTTTTAAGCCAAATTCTGACCGAGCCTGCACCTACATTCGGCTGCAATATTAGCCTTTTAACACCTTCCAGCTTGGATTTCCCTTTTTCTAAAATACTGGCAATCAGTTGACCGCCCATTCCGCAAATGGTGATTACATCCGTTTCGTTGGGAGAGATCACTTCAAGACCGTCTCCTTTGCGGACTGATATTTTTGACTGGAGGTTCGCTGATTGTACTTCTTTTAATGCTGATTGATAGGGACCCTCATTTACCTCACCTGCAATCGCATATACAACTTGGTGTTCAAGTACTAAATAGCATGGAAGGTAGGCATGATCCGAACCAATATCAGCTATCACTGCCTCCCGGTGCACATAATTTGCTACTGTTTTAAGTCTTAAGGAAAGGTTATCTCGTTTCATTTTTATCCACCTGTTTTTATTATCGTACTACTTATTATTATCATGTCACAGGAAAAAAGTAAAAAAGCCGACTCAATCATAACGCCATAAGGCTGTTGATTGAAGTCAGCTTCTTTTATTTTTTCTCTGAAAGCCATTTTGCAATGATTTGTTGCTCTTCGCCTTTTACGACACCAGCGGGCATTCCGCCAGGTTTACCATTTTTAAGAATATCAGTGATTTGCTCTTTTGAATATTTGGCTCCGACTTTTTGAAGGTTAGGACCAACCGCGCCTTCCAGGTTTTGGCCATGGCAGGAAGAACAGTTTTGTTTAAATATTGCTGCAGGATCAAGTGCAGCCTGTTCTTTTTCCTTTTTCGCTTGTTCCTGATTATGTATTCCCCAAAATGACATGCCGATAACGAGAATAATGCCAATTACTCCTGTAAAGATAAAAGGAATAAGCGGATTACGTTTCATCATTTTTCCTCCTTCATCTGTTATACATTTGATGTACATTTTACCTGCTTATGTAAGTGCTAACAATCCATATCCTATTTTACTTGAAAAAAGAGTCGAAGGAAAGAGAAAGTTAAACTTTTACTAGTTTTGTAAAAAGCCTTCAACCTTGGAATTATACAGAGTGTATGGATTTCATATTAAAGGATCACCTGATGCAGCAAAGAAAAACCGCCCGCAGTTGCGGACGATCAGGTCACTATACCTTGTTCTGTTTCAATGTGCTTTTTAGCCTCTTCACGCAATTTATACTTTTGAATTTTACCAGATGCCGTCATTGGATATTCGTCTACAAAAATCATGTATTCAGGAATTTTGAACTTGGATATCTTTCCTTGGCAATAGGCAGCCAGTTCTTCTTTCCCAATCCTATGCCCCTCTTTTAGCTGGATGCAGGCAGCCACTTTTTCTCCAAATGTTTCATCCGGAACTCCGATCACCTGAACATCGAGAATTGAAGGATGCGAATATAAAAATTCTTCGACTTCTCGCGGGTAAATGTTTTCACCGCCGCGGATGATCATATCCTTCAAACGGCCTGTGATGGCCACGTAGCCCTCATCGTCCATCACAGCAAGATCACCGGTATGGAGCCAGCCCTCCTGATCAATCGCATCTCTGGTCGCATCAGGCATCTTATAATATCCTTTCATCACGTGGTAGCCTCTTGTACAGAGTTCCCCCTGTTCGCCAAAAGGTACCGTCTTGCCTGTTGCAGGATCGATAACTTTGATGTCAACACCCGGGTGCTTTTTCCCGACCGTCTCCACCCTCTTTTCAATAGGATCATCAGGTGTCGTTTGAGTAAAGACCGGCGAGGTTTCTGTCTGTCCATACGCAATTGTGATTTCTGACATTCCCATTTTACTGATGACATTCTTCATGACTTCAATTGGACAAGTAGATCCTGCCATCACTCCTGTCCGAAGCGAACTTAAATCGTATTGCTGGAAATTTTCATAATTCAGCTCTGCAATGAACATTGTAGGTACGCCGTGAAGCACCGTGCATTTTTCCTTTTCGACGGTCTCCAGGACTTCCTTTGCACTGAATTGAACGATGGGTACCATAGCTGCTCCAGCGGAAACTGCTGTTAAAGTTCCGATCACACACCCAAAGCAGTGAAAGAACGGTACTGGAATACATAGACGGTCCTGTTCAGTTAATCTCATGGCTGCCGCCAAACGATGAGCGTTTCCAAGAATATTACTATGCGTCAGCATGACCCCTTTTGGAAAACCAGTCGTGCCTGAGGTGTACTGCATGTTAATGACATCTGACGGCTCCAGGCAATTTTCTCTCTCTAGGAGCTCCTCATCGGAAATGCTTTCTCCTGAACGAAGCATCTCTTCCCAGTTTGACATCCCTTCTGGCTGGCCATTGCCTATATAAATGAATTGATCCAGCAAAGGGAATTGTTCGTTTTTGGATTGAACAGCCTGAGCCATTTGCACATAGGACGTGTTTTTGAAGCCCTCTATGAGAAATAGGGCTTTTGAATCTGACTGTTTTAGGAGGTATTCCAGTTCAGTCTGCTGGTAGCTGGTATTTACCGTTACTAATACCGCCCCCGCTCTTGCTGAGCCGAATTGCAGCAGTATCCATTCCGGCACATTGGTTGCCCAGACTGCAATATGATCTCCCTTTTTAATACCGAGTGACATTAATCCTTTAGCTACTTTCGCAGTTAAATCGTAAAATTCTTTATAGGAATACCGGATTCCTATATTGCTGTATACAACAGCTTCACGAGAGCCGAATTTCTTCACTTGCTCTTCAAGATATTTTCCAATAGTTACGGATTGCAGCTCTGTCATAATTCACCCCATTCTTTAGTATTAACAGCCGATTTCTCTGGATATGACCATTCTTTGAATCTCAGACGTTCCTTCGCCGATTTCAGTCAGCTTAGCATCACGGAAATAGCGTTCTACATGATAGTCTCTCATGTACCCGTAACCACCGTGAATCTGAACAGCTTCCGAACAGATCTGCATGCAAGCCTCTGAAGCGTAAAGCTTCGCCATTGCTGCTTCTTTGGAAAACCTTTTCCCTTGGTCTTTTAACCAGGCGGCTTTGTATACCATGTTCCTCGCCAGTTCAATCTTCATTGCCATGTCAGCAAGTTTGAATTGAATCGCCTGAAATTTAGAAAGAGCGGTCCCAAACTGCTTTCTTTCTTTTGAATAAGCAAGAGCCTTGTCATAGGCAGCCTGTGCAATGCCTACTGCCATCGCACCAATACCAATACGTCCTCCGTCAAGCGTGATCAGAAATTGCTTAAAACCATCTCCCCGCTGTCCGAGCAGATTCTCCTCTGGAACTTTTACCTGGTCAAGGATTAATTCAGTAGTGTTTGAAGAATGAAGCCCCAGTTTCTCATAGTTATCGATCACTTTAAAACCTTCTGCGTCAGTAGGAACAATAATGGCACTGATCTCTTTTTTGCCGTCATTTTTCCCTGTTATTGCTGTCAGTGCGAGATGCTTGGCATAGCTTGCATTTGTAATGTAGCACTTGCTTCCGCAGATCACCCACTGATTGCCTTGTTTCGCAGCGGTTGTTTGTGTTCCCCCTGCATCTGAGCCAGCGTTCGGTTCAGTCAGACCAAAAGCACCCATCGATTCTCCTGTACAGATTGGCACAAGATATTTTTGCTTCTGCTCTTCTGTTCCGAATAAGTAGAGGGGAGCTCCGCCAAGAGAAACATGTGCCGAATACGTGATACCGGCAGAACCGCATGCTCGGCTTAGTTCTTCTACTGCGATCGCAAAAGAAATGGTATCTGCCCCTCCGCCGCCATATTCTTCAGGGAAAGGCAAGCCCATGATTCCCAGCTTCCCTAGCTTCTGGAAAATTTCAACAGGAAACTTTTTTTCTTTGTCCCTCTGTTCTGCACTAGGCGCAACTTCTTCATCAGCAAATTCCCTCATCATTTTTTGTATCATTGCTTGCTCATCTGTCAATGCGTAATTCATGGATGACCCCACCTTTTGTATAATTTCACCATTGTGTGTAATCGCTTTCAAGTTTATTATAGATATAAAGGCAGAATTTTTACAACATTAACATTATTATTTTTACGTTTATTTTCCTTCTTTTGGAAGTCGTTTTTTATCAGGGTGATTTGCATTCAGCAAAATTTATCAGTAAAATGAATAATAATAACTGGTAAAAATGTTATTATGTTCTATTTTACTCGTTCGTTCAATAAATCATTGAGCAAAATAAAAAAAGCCTGCCGGCAAGGGCAGACTTTATCACTGATCTATTTTATTCCAAGAAATCCTTCAATCTCTTGCTTCTGCTTGGATGGCGGAGTTTACGAAGTGCTTTAGCTTCGATTTGGCGGATCCGTTCACGGGTTACTCCGAAAACTTTCCCAACTTCTTCCAGAGTACGTGTACGGCCGTCATCAAGACCGAATCTTAAACGCAAAACATTCTCTTCTCTGTCGGTGAGGGTATCGAGTACATCTTCGAGCTGCTCTTTTAACAGTTCATAAGCTGCAGCTTCAGAAGGAGCTAGTGCGTCCTGATCTTCAATGAAGTCACCAAGGTGAGAATCGTCTTCTTCACCAATCGGTGTTTCAAGAGAAACAGGTTCCTGGGCGATCTTCAGGATTTCGCGTACTTTGTCCGGAGTGAGATCCATTTCCGCACCAATTTCTTCAGGCGTCGGTTCGCGGCCCAAGTCTTGCAGCAGCTGCCTCTGGACGCGGATCAATTTATTTATTGTCTCTACCATATGAACAGGAATACGGATGGTTCTTGCCTGGTCAGCGATAGCTCGTGTTATAGCCTGTCTGATCCACCATGTGGCATACGTACTGAACTTATAGCCTTTGCGGTAATCAAACTTCTCAACCGCTTTAATAAGTCCCATGTTGCCTTCCTGAATAAGATCAAGGAAGAGCATCCCGCGGCCTACGTAACGCTTGGCAATACTTACAACTAGCCTAAGGTTCGCTTCAGCAAGGCGGCGTTTTGCTTCTTCGTCACCTTCTTCGATTCGTTTAGCAAGGGAAATTTCTTCTTCTGCAGAAAGAAGATCCACGCGGCCGATCTCTTTTAAGTACATTCGTACAGGGTCATTAATTTTCACCCCTGGAGGAACGCTGAGATCGTTGAGGTCAAACTCTTCTTCTTCCTTGCCCGCCTCAAACTTAGGCTCTTCTTCATCAGAATCAGATTCATCGGTTACTTCTACACCCTGTTCTTCAAGGAAGTTGTAGAACTCATCCATTTGCTCTGAATCCTGATCAAAAGGCGCAAGTTTGTTGGTAATGACCGTATAGGTCAGCGCACCATTCTTTTTCCCTGCTTCAATTAATTGCTCTTTTACTTGATCGATGGTTAATTCGCCCTCCGTCTCGCGACGGTTTGGTTTCTCAGCCATTCGATCCCCTCCTTCCACACTTCAACAAAAAAATAATCAGCCTTTTAATTCTTTTTTCATTTGAAGTATCTCCATTGCTATTTGGGCCGCCCTGGCAAAATCCTGCCCGCGTTCCGCTTCCTTTTTGTGCTTTTCTTTACCCTGTATCACCAGCCATTTAGGATAGTTGGTGATCTGTCTTATATAATCACTCATTTCCTTATCGGAAAGATGTTCATTGACAGTCAGCATCGCCAGCTCGGAAGCAATCTTTTTTAACCTGTCATCTTCAATGCGCTGCAGGAACAAACCAACATTGGGCAAATTTCCTTCTTCATAGAAGGCATATAAATAAGCTGCAACCGCATTGTGTTCTTCAATGTTAAATGATGCTCCCAGTAATTCCTGAACCCTGATGGCAACGTCTGTGTTTTTCAGCATATGCGCAAGTAGAATCCGTTCAGCATTATGATAGGCAGGCAAAAGCGGTTTGTTATAGTAAGTATTATTCCTAGGATTATTATTCCTGTTTGTGTCAACATTATCCTTTTTTCGCTTTTGCTGCTTAGCTGTATAAAACTGCTGCTGCTTTAGAGCTTCCAGAGAGAGGTTGAATTCATCAGCTAGCTGCCTTAAATAATGGTCTTTTTCAACCGCATTAGGCAATTGGCTGATTTCCTTTATTATCTCTTCGATATAGAGCATTCGTTCTCCTTCATCGTTGAGATTTTTACCTCTTCTGTAATATTGAATTTTAAAAGCCATTACGGTTAAACTTGCCCCTATTACATCCCTGTTAAACTTCTCGGCTCCATATTTTTGGATATAGTCATCGGGATCAAGACCGTCTGGCATTTTCGCAATTTTCACATTGCATCCTGCTTTTAATAAAATCGATGAAGCTCTAAAGGAAGCTTCAACACCTGCATGATCGGAATCATAACAGATAACGACAGAAGGCACATTTCGTTTCAGCAGCTTTGCCTGATCTTCTGTCAAAGAGGTTCCAAGTGTGGCCACCCCATTTTCAACGCCTGCTCTCCAGGCAGCAATCGTATCAACATACCCTTCAAATAGAACAGCCTGCTGTTTTTTCCTCATTTCAGGACGGGATAAATGCAAGGCATACAAGTTCTTGCCTTTATTAAACAGCAAGGTCTCAGGGCTGTTCAAATATTTGGGTTCCCCGCTGTCCAAAATTCTGCCCCCAAAGCCGATGACTTTACCGTTTTTATCCCAGATTGGAAACATGATCCGGTTTCTGAACCGGTCAAAGAATTTACCGTCAAAGTCCCGTTTGCCAAGCAAACCGGCTTTTTCAGAGAGCTCCAGCGAGAAATTTCTTCTGCTGAGGAAGTTGGTGGCCGAATCCCAGGAATCAGGTGCAAACCCGATTTGAAACCGTGAGATGACTTCATCCGAAAACCCTCTGCCCTTTAAATAGTCGAGAGCTTTCAAACCTTGCTCGGTATTGAGCAGATAGTGATGAAATAGTTTCGCCAAAAGTTCATGAGCCTCGGCCATGACTGCCCGGTTATCTGAGGATTTGCTGTTTCCAGACTGCCGTTCCAGTTGAGGTAAATCTATTCCCGTTCGCTGTGCAATATGCTTCACTGCCTCAAGAAATGAAAATCCTTCGATATTCATTAGAAAAGAGAAAGCATTACCGCCTGCTCCGCAGCCGAAACAGTGGTAGATCTGCTTATCAGGCGAAACAGAAAAGGAAGGGGATTTCTCTCCGTGAAATGGGCATAAGCCAAAATAATTGCGCCCTTGTTTCTTCAAGGTTACATAGTCACTGACAAGTTCTACAATATCTTGAGATGTTCGAACTTTTTCTATAAGTTCGTCCGGAATTCGTTCTGCCATGTTTAAACACCGCTTTATTTACTTTCCTCTGTAAAAATCACACAGGTTATAGTTATTCGTTAAGAGTTATTGAAATCCTTCAATATTCGACAACATTTTTTTAAATTGTCCGGAGAAACGTTCAAGATCAGAATCCTGAAACTTCGCTGGTCCTTTTGTACGGTTGCCGGCTCTTCTTTCTTTCCCGGAAATGTACCTTTCAAAAAGCATTTTTTCCATATCTTCCTCCCGGTATAAAAAACCGCGGGGATGGAACGTAATCACACCTTTTGGGACCAGGATACTGGCCAGGCCAAAATCCTGAGTAACCGCAATATCTCCTTTCATTGAATGATTCATTAGATACAAGTCTACTTCTTCACGGTTGGCATCGACCAGAATCCACTCTACACCAGGTGAAGGGGCTGTATAATGGGCATATGAAATGACAAAAAATGCCGATAAATTAAATTCCCGACAATGTTCGATAATAGAATTCCTAATCGGAACCGGGCAAGCATCTCCATCTACCCATACTTTTGCTTTAGAATTAGACATAATTTAAATTTCTACATCCTCCATAAGAATCCTTCTACAAAATAAACATGTCGAAGAAAACCTTTTTATGTGTTACGTCTTGTTGAAGAATGCTGTTTCATAGAATCAGTCTGTCCTGTGCTCTGGAAAGAACATTCTTATCCTATTCTAGGTTCCAATGCTAACTTTTAATCACAATTTTATATTATAGCTAAAAATTTATAATAATGCCAGAAAAATAACTTCCGCAGAAAAAAGCGTACAAAATCAAACGATTTCGTACGCAATATGGTTATCGATAGTTTTTGCCCGTATAAATGTTATAAATGAGATTTGCTGATTCCTCTACGGCTTTGTTTGAAACATCAATGACCCGACAGCCGATCCGGTCTATTGTTTTAGTGAAATAGTCAAGCTCCTGCCTGATGCGGTTGATATTGGCATAATTAGCCTCAGAATTTAACCCAAGAGCCATCAGTCTTTCTCTGCGGATATCGTTTAGTTTTTCAGGAGTGATGCTTAAACCGAAACACTTTTTAGCAGAGACTTTGAACAATTCATCCGGCGGCTCGACTTCAGGAACAAGCGGAACATTGGCCACTTTCAGTCGTTTGTGAGCCAGATACTGCGATAAAGGTGTTTTAGACGTCCTTGACACTCCTACCAAAACGATATCGGCTTTTAAAATCCCCCTTGGATCTCTTCCATCATCATACTTAACAGCAAACTCAATGGCTTCAACTTTTCGGAAATAATCATCATCCAGCTGATGGACAATTCCTGGCTCATATCTCGGTACCTGCTGAAGAAGCTGCTGCATCTGGTTCATCATCGGACCGATAATATCTACTGCAACCACTCCCGAAACCAGTGCCTGCTGCAGGAGAAACTCCTTCATTTCTGGTATGACAAGTGTAAACGCGATTAGAGCCTGATGTTCTTTAGCTAATGCCACTACTTCTTTAATGGTTTCCTTATCTTCTACATATGGAACCCGCTTAAGCTCAATGGCAGTTGAATTAAATTGGCTGGCCGCGGCTTTTACAACAAGCTCCGCAGTTTCGCCAACAGAATCGGATACAACATAAATCATTGGGCGATTTATTTGGTCAGTCATCATTACCTCCTGATTGCGAAGATCAAATAATCATTTCATCCCTGGCCAATTCAACAAAGGCCTTGGTAATATTCGTTTTCGTAATTCTTCCCACTACTTCATACCCTTCGTCATTGGGAGCTTTTTTTACGACCGGCAGCCCGTCAATCTGCTTTTGGATGAGAATATGGGCAACATCCAGTAAATGGTCTTCTTTAAAACAATATGTGATATTCGGCATCCTGGTCATAATAATGTTGATGGGGATGGCGTTTAATTCCTGTTTTCCCATACTGGCTCTCAATAAGTCTTTTCTTGAAACCACTCCAACAAGATGAGAGTTTTTATTCACGATAAACAAAGTTCCCACATCTTCAAGAAACATGGTACAGATCGCTTCATATACGGTTGAAGATTCAGGAACCACAACGGGGATCGATGAAAATTCATGGACTTGTATCTTCTTGATTTTTTCAGTCAATAGCTGGGAGCCTGTTTTGCCTGTATAAAAATAGCCCACACGGGGTCTGGCATCCAAATAACCAGCCATCGTTAAAATGGCTAGGTCAGGCCTAAGCGTAGCTCTTGTCAAATGCAAACGGTCTGCAATATGTTCCCCTGTAATAGGTCCATGGTCTTTTACGATCTGCAATATTGTTTGTTGCCTTTTATTCAGTTCGATTGTTCGCACCACCTTAGCAAACTTGAAATGTGTTATACTCTTTATTAAACATTATATACTAATTAAGGGAGCAAACGAAGCTAAAAGGTATAAAAGCAACATTATTATTCAAATTTATTCAATTGATCCAAAAACTTTTTAGATTTGAAGAACATCCCTGAATACTCATCAATGTAGGTAGATAAAATAAACTGGATTGCGTCCTTTGTCTGTTTTTTTAACGATACATTTCCAAGCCGGTTTAAATCAAAATGATAAAACAGGTGAAGGAGCCTTGCGGTTGCTTGAGTCAGCGGGATCCTGTTCGGGTCCAGGTGATGGCACCTGTCACAGAGAAAACCACCTTCCCGGACGGAAAAGGCAAATTCCCCTTCAGTTTTGCCGCAGTTGGCGCAGTGATTTACTTGGGGGCCGATGCCCGCTTGCTGCAGCATTTTCATCTCAAAAATAAACGTGATAACTTCTGGATCTGCACCTTCATTTATAAGGTTGAAAGATTGCCAAACATGTTCAAATAAATAGGGCTGAGTTTTTTTCTCTTCTGTCACCTTATCAAGAAATTCAACCATATAAGCACAATAAGCTGTTTTAAACAAATCTTCCTTGATGCCTCTGAACGAGTCGATGATCTCACCTTGACTAAGAGAACCCAGCCCCCTGCTTTGCTGAAAAACGAAATGACCGTATGTAAAGAGCTGTGCAACAGAAGAGAGGCGACTTTTTGGTTTCTTCGCCCCTCTTGCCATAACTCCTATTTTTCCGTTTTCTCTCGTAAAAAGAGTAAGAATTACGTTTGTTTCACCGTAGTCCACTTTTCTGATAACAATTCCTTCAACCTTTTGCAGCATGATTACACCACCACCAGGTCATTTAATGAAGGCACCTTATTGGATGGGAGAGTCAATATGTGCTTGCTGATCTTCTTGCTGAGCCACACTTGTTGACATGTCGACCTCAAGTTCTTTAAACAACAAATAGGTATCGATACTGCCCGTTTCGCAAAATACCTTCCAGGTAAATTCTTTCATGGGAATGCTCCACCTTTCAAGTTGTTTTTATAAAACTCTCTTGCCCTTAGGTTTGCCTAATATATCTTTTTAATGTGAAGGAAAATATGGAAGATCAATATTCGTCTTCGTTGAATCCGAATTCCTTTAGATTACTCAGCTTGTTTCTCCAATCATTCTGTACTTTCACGAAAAGCTCCAGAAAAACTTTAGATCCAAGCAAGTTTTCAATATCTGTACGGGCTCGTTTTCCGACCTCTTTCAGCATCGAACCTTGTTTTCCTATGATGATCCCTTTTTGAGATTTTCGTTCAACGATGATGGTGGCGTTTATAAATACCACGTCACGGTCCTCACGTCGCTGCATCTGTTCAATGACAACAGCAATGGAGTGAGGAATCTCCTCTCTCGTCAGGTGCAGTACTTTTTCACGAATCAGCTCACCGGCAATAAATCGTTCAGGATGATCTGTAATCTGGTCTTCTGGATAATATTGCGGACCTTCCTCCAGATATTCTGTAATCTGGTTCATGAGCGTATTCACGTTGTTGCCCTGTAGAGCAGAGATCGGTATCACTTCCTGTACATCAACCTTGCCTCTGTAAAAGTCGATCAGCGGAAGCAGCTGGTCAGGGTGGATCGTATCAATTTTATTGATCACAAGGAAGATCGGCTGTTTGATGTCCTGAAGTTTATCAATGATAAACTGATCTCCTCTGCCATACCCTTCTTCTGCATTGATGACAAAAAGAATCAAATCTACTTCCCTTAATGTCTGCTGAGCGATTTTTGTCATAAAATCACCTAAACGGTGCTTAGGTTTATGAATACCCGGAGTGTCTATAAAAATAACTTGTGCTTGATCCGTTGTATACACTCCCTGGATCTTATTCCTTGTTGTCTGCGGCTTGTCACTCATAATGGCGATCTTCTGGCCGATGATATGATTTAACAACGTTGATTTCCCAACGTTCGGCCGTCCGATTATAGAAACAAAGCCTGATTTGTAACCTGTGTTATTCATTCAAATCCCCCGGTGAAAACGCCCCTGGAAGCAATTCTTCCACAGTCGTTTCCATGATGTTTCCTTTTAAATTTGTTAAATAAACTTTCATGCCTGGCGGGCATAGTTCTGAAATGACTTGTCTGCAAGCTCCGCAGGGCGGAACGGGCCGATCTGTATCTGCTACTACGGCTATGGCAGCAAACTCTTTATCACCTTCAGAAACGGCTTTGAACAATGCTGTCCGTTCTGCGCAGTTTGTTACACTATAAGCAGCATTTTCAATGTTGGAGCCTCGATAGACCTTGCCGTCTTTTGTTAAGAGTGCAGCACCCACTTTAAATTTCGAATAAGGCACATAAGCATAATCTCTCGCTGAAACCGCTTCCTCAATCAGTTTTTCTTTTTCCATCTCTTGTTCCACCTTTCAACACCAGCCTTTACTCAATTCAAGCGGCTGATATCTAAGAGAAATAGTGTAAGGCAGGTTTTAAAAATAGCAGTAATCCGATTATAACAGCAATCACCGAAAAAACCAAAACTGCACCCGCCGCCATATCTTTGGCCTGCTTTGCTAACGGGTGGTAATCATTCGTGACCAAATCGACGAGGCGTTCAAGTGCCGTATTTACGATTTCAAGACAGATCACATTCCCAATGACAATCAGCAGAATGGAGAACCTCACAGCTGAAAATTCAAGGACATAGGCCACCAGTAAAACGATACAACTCACAGCGAGATGAATTTTAATATTCTGCTCACCTTTAACTGCAGCTTTAATTCCTTCCCAGGCATATCCAAAACTTCTAACAAATCTGCGGGCTGATGGCCTCATCTTATCTGGTGAGACCGTATTCGTTAAGAATTTCATCTTGCCTGCTGAACATTTTCTTTTCTTCATGTTCGTTCAGGTGATCATAGCCCAAGAGGTGAAGAAAACCATGAACGGTCAAAAAGCCAAGTTCTCTCAAGAATGAGTGTCCGTATTCTTCTGCCTGATTTTTAGCAATCTCTGCTGATATAATAATGTCACCAAGAATTCTCGGTAAATCATCTCCAATGATTTCTAGTTCTCCCTCACCCATTTCTTCCATCGCAAAAGAGATCACATCTGTTGGCGTATCTTTGTTCCGATATTGTTTGTTGATCTCATGGATCCGCTCGTTTGTTACAAAGGTAACAGAAAGCTCAGTCTCATTGGGAATGTCTTCCATGACTGCTGCCTGATTTAAAAGGTTCGTTAACTCCTCGATCTGAGCTGGGGAGATTTGTTCGGTTTCGTCTGTAAAATCAATGTGTAAGCTCATTATAAGTCCACCTTCTTTTTAATTTGCTGCTCAGGATATTCAATTCTCGAATGAAAAATCCCGTTCAATGTTTCACTGAGTGTCTTTGCTACCGTATTTAATTCTTTAAATGTAAGATCACATTCATCAAACTGCCCGTCTTCAAGGCGTTCAGTAATAATCTTGCGGATAATGGCTTCAATTTTAACCGGTGTCGGTTTGGAGAGGGAACGGACAGCTGCTTCCACACCGTCTGCAATTCCTACTACCGCGGCTTCTCTGGATTGAGCTTTCGGACCAGGATACCTGAAATCGGTTTCCTGGATCTCGGCATCACTCAGTTCAACTGCCTTGTGGTAGAAATATTGAAGCAGGGATGTCCCATGATGCTGTTCAGCTATATCAATAATTTCTCCAGGCAGCTTATATTCTTTCAACATTTCTGCTCCGTCATACGGATGGGCAATAATGATGGTCTTACTAAGCTGCGGTGTCAGTTTCTCATGCGGATTCTCCATATTCATCTGGTTCTCAATAAAGAAATGAGGCCTTTTTGTTTTGCCGAGATCATGATAATAAGATCCTACTCTGGCAAGAAGGCCGTTAGCTCCTATGGATTCACAGCCGGCTTCTGAAAGGTTGGCCACCATGACAGAATGATGATAAGTGCCAGGAGCTTCAATCAATAGTTTCCTTAAAAGCGGGTGATTAGGGTTCGAAAGCTCGATCAGCCGTGTCGTAGATAAGATGCCGAACCAGGATTCAAAAACCGGCATCAGCCCCAAGGCTAGTACAGATGCGAGGCATCCGGATAAAAAGCCAAATCCGATTTCCACCCCAATCTGTACAGGAGAGTACTTTCCATTTTGAAGCAACAGAATGATCAATATTGATAAAATATTGGTAAATGAAACGAGAACACCAGCCTTTAATATTCTTGATTTTAAATGCCGTTTTCCCAGATAAATGATTCCTGCCACACAGCCGAGCAATACGTAGATGCCAAGTGGAAAATTAAATGTTCCGGTAGATCCTTCATTAAAAATAAGTGTCGCGCAAACTGCAAATAGAACACTGGAAAGAATCGCTGTAAATTCGTTGAGCAGCATTTTAATCATCATAGCTCCTGCAGCGATCGGAACCACAAAAAAGATTCCTGTGATCTCCAGTTTATCAATGAAGCTTGTCAGTTTCATTACGATCAAGGAAAACGTGATCAGGATGACATACAGCAGCATCTGCTTTTTTTGCAGAGGCGCCGTTGCTTTTAAAGATTCTTTAATAAAATAATACAGGCCTATGACTAAAATAAGAACAAAAAGTAAAAGACCTAAATACGGATATATCGCAACTTCCTTATCAAGAAGCCCTACCAGCTTAAGCTGCCTGAATTTTTCAGGGGTAACCACGTCTCCCTCTCTGACGATGATTTCTCCTTCTTTAATCTCGACCGGTTCCGCTTCATCGATCGCTTTTTGTTTCGCCAATTTCGTTTTATCAACGTCCAGCAGAAAATTAGAGATGATATTGCTTCGGGTCAGTTCAACAACAGCATTTTTTAAAGAACTCGAAAAATTTGAATTCTGCTGTATTTTATCTTCTGCCTTGTCACGGAAAAATTCGATCTGATCGACCCTGATCTTATTTTTAAGCGTGTCGTTGATTACTGAGCTTGCAAGGTCTCTGCCGTTTCTGAGTTCAGAAGGAGAGGCATTAAACAGGGCAGTATACGCTTCTGGAGAGATCTGGTCGTTTCCAACCATCCCCTTGATCTGATCTATTTTCTGGTCAAGTGTCAGCGGGTCCTTATCTTTTTTATTCTTGCTCTCCGCTTCGTTGATTTTTTCGATAGCCTTAAAGATCTCATTGGACTTTTCCGCCTGTTTCAGCGGACTGTCTTCATCATAGGAATAAATATTCTCTACTTTGTCCGCTGCATCGTTTTGCTTTTTCAGCGTTTCTTCTTTCATCTCAATCGTGATCGGTGATTGAATATCACGCGGGGAAATGGAGTACGGCCCAACATCCACCGTATCAGGGGTTACATTGCTGAGCAAGCTGGCGTAGATAATAAGAGCCAGCAGTCCAAACATAAAAAAATTCCATTTATTATGCAGCCCCTTTTTTATTCGCAAACGTTTTTTGATCTGATTCGTCAACTCGTACCATCCCCCGCCTGTCTCTCCTTTTGTTATCTTCATATTAACAAAAACTGGACATAGAGGATAGCAGAGAAAAAGAATAAAAAATTCAGCATGCATAGAAGTGGTGTCCAGCTCCAGCGCCCAAGGCTGAAATCGTTTTTCCTGTTTTCAGCATGGGTCCTCGTTAGATGAAAAGTAAGATCTTCTTTTCATCCTTAGTCGTCTTCACTCTTACTTCTCAACACAAAAAGCATGTTGTTGTGTAAGAGTTCCAGCGCTTGTCGGACCTTAGCAGGGGGCTGCAGCTTTTCTTCACAAAAAAAAGAAAAAGCTTGAGGGTTTTCTTCAAAAACCCTCAAGCTTTTTCTACTTCTCTGTCTTTTCGTATGCTGAAATAATTCGTTGAACAAGCGGGTGCCTTACTACATCCAGCTGCTTTAAGAATATAAATTGTATGCCTGGCACACCATTGAGCGTCCGTTCAGCGATTTTAAGGCCTGATTCTTTTCCTTTCGGAAGATCGATTTGTGTCAGATCCCCCGTGATGACCATCCTAGAGCCGAAACCAAGACGTGTTAAAAACATTTTCATTTGTTCTGGCGATGTATTCTGTGCTTCATCTAAAATGACAAAGCATTCATCCAGCGTCCGTCCCCTCATATAGGCAAGCGGAGCTATTTCGATCGTGCCTCTTTCCAGCAGCCGTTCCGTATGCTCCATCCCAAGAAGGTCATGAAGTGCATCATACAAGGGGCGAAGATATGGATCGACTTTTTCTTTTAAGTCACCCGGCAGGAATCCTAAGCTTTCGCCCGCTTCAACCGCCGGCCTTGTAAGAACTATCTTTTTTATTTTTCCTTCTTTTAGAGCAGCAACAGCCATAACAACGGCTAAGTAAGTTTTACCCGTACCTGCTGGACCGATTCCAAAAACGAGGTCTCCCTTTTTCATCGCAGATACGTAATGGCGCTGACCGAGTGTCTTTACCCTGATTGGTTTACCTTTGACGTTGGTTGTAATCTCCTGCTGATACAATTCGGTGATCTCTTCAAGCATCCCCCGTTCAGAAAGCTGAACAGCATAAACAATGTCTCTTTCTGAAATATGAATCCCTTTACGGATAAGGTTTAGAAGTACGATTAAAACATCCTCCACTTTCTGAACCGTGTCGGATGTTCCACTGACAGAAATATCTTCACCTCTAGTGACAATCGTGACTTCAAGCTTATCTTCAATTATCTTCAGAAAAGCATCGTTAGGTCCGAAAAGCGCTTGGGCTTCCCCTTGATTTTCTAGTTGTAATCGCTGTAATTTAATGGGTTCTGACAAACTACTCAGTCTCCTTGTTGGATAAGTATAGGTTGTTCAGATGCAATATTTTCTATTACCTGGTAGTGCATCGATAAATTAACTTTACCATTAGATACTGACTGGCGCAAAATTTTTTCTTCTTTTATCCGGGCATCATGAGCAAGCAGTTTTCTCACTTCTTTTTTTGCCATGGCCCTGCCTGCTTGCACAGCTTCTTCCTTCGTATAGACCCTTTTTACACCATCTGTTTCCCTGATCTCTTTTTTAATAAAAGAAACTGGGAGCGTCCATTTCCAAAACTTCAGCGGTGTTTCATTTTCACTGACTTCTTTGCTTTTATATTCCCCGTCTTTCCATCCCCAAATCGGAATCCTGAGACCAAAAAGGCGGAGTTTATGCTGTGTCACAGTATTGCCTGTATACGTCTGAAATTTCGTTGCAAGCGGGATGGTCACATTGGTCGTATACCACGTTTCACCAAGGACTACTCCTTTTGCAGGGACAAGCTTGGTTTTTCCTTCTTTACCGATATATCCAGAGACAAGAAGAGCCCCTTTATAAACAAATTGATGCGGAGACACAACGGGTTGTCCCTTTTCAACGAACATGTCATAGATCACAGCATCTTTTTTTGCCACTAAATGTCTTGGTGATAGAGCTTCTTTCCGCTTTGGGATCTCTTTTTCCACCACTTGAAAGTTATAGGTTGTCCCATTAAGGCTGACTCCGATCCACGTCACATTATCCATGGCGTTCGTCAGCTGTTGCTGAAGCTGCCTTACATTCGGCAGGAGAAAGATAAATTTCCCTTTCTTAATGCCCAGTTCTTTTGCTGCTTTTAGCAACTGGTATTCTGTTTTAGGATTTGCTCCTGTCACATTAATATTCCAAACCATGTTAGATAATAGGAATAGAATGACTAAAAAGCCTGCAAGACCTAAGATAAGGCCGTTTCTCCTCCACATTCTGGCTGCCCAGAACGGCAAACCGTTCTTTTCTATAAAACGAATTTTGCACCCTGTCTGTTTTAAGAGGGGCCGAAAACCCTTAATATTCTTAGTATAAAGACAAGCTGTTACGGCGTTCTCATTCGTCCGCCTAAGGTTCCATATCGAGATATTTTGAGCGAGACATTCGTTAATAAAGTCTTCGATGTTTTCTCCCCGTATTTCAACTTTCACATAACTGTTTATAGGTTCCAGCCAGTCCTTTTTCATAACAGCCTCCTGTCCACAGGTTTACGTGGCTTTGTCATAATAAACTCCATCTATGCTGCCCTCAAGCAGAATTTCTTCCGGCAATATCGTCTTAATTACAAAATCCTGGCCCTTGATCACGAGGTTGCCCTGCTTCAAACGGAGTTTTAATTCCTCTTTTGAAAAAGCTATGACTCCCCGGTGATTTTCTATATAAATATGTAACTGGCCAATCATTGTAATACGGGGCAAATCCATCATGGCATCCGCAGGGAGATCCAATTTTTCCACAAGCCACTTTGTTACCTGCTGTCTCCACTTTGCCATCCGCAACACCCCTCTCATCTCATTTTTATGAAGACGTGGGATAAACTATCACACCTAAATGAAAAAAGGCCGCCAAATCTGGCAGTCCTTTTCGTCTAATCTTATTTTTTTCTTCCGTGCGGTGGATTGAAGGCCCTTGGTTTACCCAATATCTCTGACCAGATGATACCTTGCACAATGTTCTCTTTTTTTACTTTAACCGTAATGATCTCATTGCTTCTGTCTTTATAACGGTTACTCTTAAGTGGTTCTATTGTAAAGGTTTCCTGAGCTCTTCTTCTGACCTGCTGGTAGGTCGCTTCAGACAACGGAGGCGATTTTCCCTTTGATTCTTTCTTCTCAGGCTGAGAAAACGTGCTGGCACTTCTTTTCGTCTTGGCCATGCGTTTTGGAGGGGCTGAAAACTTCTGCTCCAGTCTTTTTTTGATTAACCCTAACAGCCCGACAACCACAAAGATTAAAAAAGGGATAAGGTCACCAATGGCATCCAGGATATGGTCCATCGGTTATTTCCCTTTTTTTCCTGGAAGTTCATCGTCACCATTCGGATCTGCAGATTTTCCGATGGACTCCCGCATCGAAGTATCAGCCATCACATTTGTTAAGTTGGCATAATCAAGTACTCCAAGCTTTCCGGAACGAAGCGCTTCAGCCATAGCTAACGGAACTTCAGCTTCAGCTTCCACTACTTTCGCTCGCATCTCCTGTACTTTCGCGATCATTTCCTGTTCGTTTGCAACCGCCATCGCTCTTCTCTCTTCAGCTTTTGCCTGTGCGATATTCTTGTCGGCGAGAGCCTGATCTGTCTGCAGTGCAGCACCTATATTTTTGCCGATGTCAATATCCGCAATATCGATGGATAAGATTTCAAATGCAGTGCCTGAGTCCAAACCTTTTGAAAGAACAGTCTGTGAGATCGTATCAGGGTTCTCCAGCACTTTCTTATGATTTTCACTTGAACCAATGGTGGATACAATCCCTTCACCGACCCTTGCGATTACCGTTTCCTCACCCGCACCCCCTACGAGCCGCTCGATGTTGGCTCTTACGGTAATTCTAGCCTTCGCTTTCACTTCAATCCCATTGAGCGCTACACCGGCAATGAACGGAGTTTCGATGACCTTCGGATTAACACTCATCTGAACCGCTTCCAGTACATCCCTCCCAGCCAGATCAATAGCTGCCGACCGTTCAAAGCTCAGTTCGATATCCGCCCTGTGCGCAGCAATTAAGGCGTTTACAACACGGTCCACATTCCCCCCTGCCAGGTAGTGGCTTTCCAGCTGATTCGTCGTTAAGTTAAGCCCTGCTTTCTGAGCCTTGATCAGCGGATTGATAACCCTGGAAGGGATAACCCTTCTTAATCTCATTCCAATCAATGTAAAGATGCCAACCCGCACACCTGCAGCCAGTGCAGAAATCCAAAGAGCAACTGGAACAAAGGTAAACAAAACGGCCAGTACGATAACTATGACTCCTATTAGAACCAGTGTAGCAATAGGTCCAGTAAACATTTACATTCCTCCTTCATGATGATCTTTCACTTCTCTTACTACAATTCTTGAACCTTGAACTTTTACAATCTTAATCCGCTTTCCTTTTTGAATGAAAGACCCTTCAGTCACAACATCCAAGTATTCTCCATCCAGTTCTGCTGTTCCGGACGGCCTCAGCGGGGTAATAGATTCTGCAATCCTTCCGGATAAATCATGCCTCTGCCTGCTTGAAACATAGCCTTTCTCGGTACTCGTGCTGTCGAACAAGACAAGTTTTCGGAGCGGGCCTCTGTAACCGAAGAACTTAAGGAACAAGAATGCTCCAATAATTGTCACGACGATTGCGATGGCGATTGAGGTCACAATGGTGGTTAATGACCCTGCAGCCATGACTAGGCTGGCAATCACTGCAGTCAGCCCTAATATCCCGACAATACCGCCCGGAACAAAAACTTCAAGCAACAGAAAAATGATTCCTAAAATAAATAAGGCAATCGATTCCCATCCCGCTAGCCCTGCAAGAAGGTGTCCGAAAAAGTATAGAAACATTGAAGAAAGCCCAATGATTCCAGCTACGCCAAAACCAGCTGTGAACAGTTCGATCACCATTCCCAGGAAGCCAATCGAGAGCAAGATCGGAACAACGACCGGACTGGTAACAAAACTGGCAAGCCTTTCCGCTAAACTTAAATCTTCTTGTGTGACAGAAGCATCATCCAGTTTTAAATAAAAGAGCAATTCAGAACGGTCTTTTACAATCTTTTCGGCATAGCCGACTTTAACCGCCTGATTAGCGGTCAATGTTAATAATTCTCCTTTTTTTAGGCCGAGCTCTTTTAACTCCATATCATCATCAGCCATCGCACGAGCGTACTTTGGATTTCGGTTATTTAACTCTGCAGCTGCTTCCATTTCTGCGATCCATGCTGATTCTGCTTTTTTTCCAGCTGTATTCCCGCGCGAGTCTATAACAGCTGCTGAACCTATCGTTGTGGAGGGTTTCATCACAATTTCATCTGCATTCAATGCAATATACGCTCCTGCAGAAAAGGCATCCTTCACTATGTATGCTGTAGTAGGTATCTTCGTATCTCTTATCACTTCAGCGATGTTATTTGCTGAATCCACCCTTCCTCCAGGCGTATTGATTTCAAAGATGATGTGGTCTGCCCCTGCACTTTCTGCGTCTTTAATACTGCGTTTTAAAAACGCTTCCAGTCCTCTCTCAATTTCCTGCTGAACAGGGATAACGAACACCGTTTTACCGCTTCCCTCACTGCTTGCAGGTTGAATTGAAGCCATCAGAGGGATCATGATTAACGCAAGAAAAAATACGAATCGGACTTTTTTCACTTTACGCCCCCCTTTGTTCCCTCTTTTATGAATACGCTTGACGAGTGAAAAAGTTTCAAATATTGGAAAGAACATATTTATTTTACAGGCTGTACTTTTGGAAGACCAGCACTTCTCCAGCTTTTAACGCATGCAAAAAGACGCCCTCAAGGCTAAAAACCTTTCAGACGTCTGTTCGAGTTTAAGATAAATTTTGTTGGACGAGGCGATTGACAAGAGCACCATCGGCTTTGCCTTTAACTTTTGGCATTACCGCTCCCATCACTTTCCCCATATCTGCTTTAGATACAGCTCCAACTTGTTCAATTGCTGCCAAGACGATGTCTTTAACTTCTTCTTCACTTAACTGTTCCGGCATGTAATCCGTAATGATGACAATTTCGTCTTTCAACGCATCCGCCAAGTCATTACGGCCGGCTTTTTCAAATTCTTGGAGGGAGTCTTTTCTTTGTTTCATTTCACGTGCAAGAACAGTGAGCTCTTCTTCTTCATTCAGGTCGTGCCCGAGCTTGATTGACTCGTTTTGAAGAGATGCCTTCAACATACGAATCACAGAAAGCTTTTGCTTGTTTTTGTCCTTCATCGCTTGTTTCATATCCTGGTTTAATCGATTAAGAAGACTCATAACTTACACCTCTCTTAGAACTTGCGCTTTCTTGCTGCCTCAGCCTTCTTCTTACGTTTCACGCTTGGCTTTTCATAATGCTTGCGCTTTTTAACTTCTGCCAAAGTTCCATCTTTGGAAACGGATCTTTTAAAACGACGAAGAGCATCATCAATGGATTCGTTCTTGCGAACACGAGTTTCTGCCATTTTCTTTCCCTCCCTCCAGACCATTCCGGCATGAAAACCATGTCAGGAATGCGTCACATATCTTTTGCCATTATAATATACCAATCAGTAATGGTCAATAAGAAACCGCTTAGTTTTAATAATCAGAATTGGAATCTTCGCCTTTTACAATGGCAATCCCAGCACTTGCACCAATTCTTGATGCACCTGCTTCAACCATGGCCAGTGTGGTCTCTCTGTCGCGTACACCGCCTGAAGCTTTTACACCGATATTAGGACCGACGGTTTTGCGCATTAATTGAATATCTTCAGCTGTAGCCCCTGCAGAAGAAAAACCAGTCGAAGTCTTCACAAAATTAATTCCTGCTTTAACAGCAATTTCACACGCTTTAACTTTTTCTTCATCCGTAAGGAGCGATGTTTCGATAATTGCCTTAGTTAAGGCCTTTCCTTTCGCTGCTTCAACCACAGCCCGTACATCCCGCTCTACAAGATCATAATCCTGCCCTTTTAAAGCTCCAATATTGATGACCATGTCCACTTCGGTCGCACCATTTTCAATGGCATTCCGCGTTTCAAACGCCTTTACTTCCGGCGTGCTCGCACCAAGTGGAAAGCCGATCACTGTACAGACAGCTACATCTGATCCTTTAAGCTGTTCAAAGGCTGTGAACACCCAGGTTGGATTAACACAGACAGAGAAGAAATTATATTCTTTTGCTTCTGAACAAAGTTTCAGAATATCTTCCTTTGTTGTTTCAGGTTTTAATGCTGTGTGGTCAATTAATTTTGCAAGATCCATAGCAGACATTTTCTATCATCCCTTCAGCCATTAGTACATTCTTATATATTTTACCAAAACTTCTCTACAAATTCGAGATAGTTAGGATTAAACAAAAGAAAGCCCGGTTTCCCGGACTAAATAATTGTGGATTTTATAGGTTAACGATCTGTTTTGATGACTGGTCCTCTATCACTTTAACAAACTGTCCATCACTATATGGATAGCCTGCTCTTTCGATTTTTACCAGCACCTGTTTTCCGATCATTTCTTCATTCGCAGGGAATCTAACCTTCAAATAGTTAGGTGTATACCCTACATATAGGCCTGTACCGGCTTCTTCCTTGTACGCTTCTTCAGGGATTACTTCTACCACTTCCCCTTCGTAGCCGGATGCATACTCTTTTGCCAGCTGGTCAGAAAGCTCAATCAGCCGATGGACGCGTTCGTTCTTAATATCTTCAGGAATCTGATCATCCATTCTTGCCGCCGGAGTGCCTGTCCGTTTTGAATATGGAAAGACATGAAGTTCTGAAAATTTATGATCACGGATGAAATTGTACGTTTCCATAAATTCTTTTTCTGTTTCGCCTGGAAACCCAACAATAACATCTGATGTGATAGCCAGGCCTGGCAAAGCTTTTTTAAGCTTCGTGATCCGTTCTGCAAACAGTTCCATCGTATATTTTCTTCGCATTCTTTGCAGCACAGTATTAGAGCCTGACTGCAGTGGAATATGAAGGTGAGGGACGATCTTATCGGACCGATCCATTACTTCAATAACCTCATCAGTAATCTGGCTAGCTTCAATGGATGATATTCGAAGACGCTTCAATCCATCCACTTTTTCATCCAATTCAGAAAGAAGCATGGCAAAATTATAGTCCTTTAGATCTTCTCCATAGCCGGCAGTATGAATGCCTGTCAGGACGATTTCTTTATATCCTGCATCAACAAGCTGCTGCGCCTGATGGACGACTTCCTTTGAATCCCGGGAACGCAGAAGGCCACGAGCCCATGGAATAATGCAGAACGTACAGAAATTGTTGCACCCTTCCTGGATCTTGAGTGACGCACGGGTACGGTCAGTAAAGGACGGAACATCAAGCTCCTCATAGACGCGTGCTTTCATTATGTTGCTGACCCCGTTTATCGGAAGACGTTCTTCTTTATATTGAGCAATATACTGAAGCATTTTAGATCGATCCTGTGTTCCTACAACAATATCCACTCCAGGAATCGCCATAATTTCTGCAGGCGAAGTCTGGGCATAGCACCCTGTAACACAGATCACGGCGTCGGGATTTTTTCGGATCGCACGGCGGATGACCTGCCTGCTTTTTTTATCGCCTGTATTCGTAACAGTACATGTATTGATTACATAAACGTCAGCTGCCTGCTCGAACTCCTTGCGTTCGTAGCCATCACCTTGAAACAGCTGCCAGATCGCTTCTGTTTCATAATGGTTTACTTTACAGCCTAATGTATGAAAAGCCACTGATGGCATTTCAATCACCTCATTAATTCAAAATGGTAAGAAATTGCGGAAAGTATATAAGAGCTTGCCGTTTCCGTACGGAGTATCCTTGGTCCCAGCCCGCATGGGATAAAGCCGGCTTCTTTTAATTCATCAACTTCCTGCTCGCTCAAACCGCCCTCTGGACCGATGGCACACAGGATAGAAGCACCTGGAGCCATTTGGTTAAAAAGCTCAGAAAGACGCTTGGTCTCCCCTTTTTTAGCCTCTTCTTCATAGGCAACGATCTTATAGTCAAATTCCGCGGCTTGTTTTAATAAAGACTTAAAAGAAACAGGAGATAAAACATCTGGTATACGGCTTCGATGCGATTGCTCTGCAGCTTCTTTTGCAATCTTCTCCAGCCGCTGTGTTTTTTTCTGCCCTTTCTTTTCATCCCATTTAACAATACACCTCGAAGAAGAAAAAGGCAAAAAGGCCTTAGCACCCAGTTCTGTGCCTTTTTGGACGATGGTTTCAAGTTTGTCCCCTTTTGGAATTCCCTGGGCAATGGTAACCCGGATTGGACTCTCTTTACTCTCCTGAATGGACTCTATAATGCTGGTCTTTACGGTATCACGATCGATTTCCGTTATTTCGCAAAGCGCTACTCTGCCTTGATTATCAGAACAGATGACTTGGTCGCCGATTTCCATTCTCATCACCTTAGCAATATGGTTAGCGTCGTCTCCGATAATGGTCACGGAGGAATCATTCATCTCTGCAGATGAGACAAAGTATCTCTGCATAGGTTAAACCTCTTTCGCAAATGGCCCATCATTTCGTGCAATGATGGCTACCCAGTCTTCCATCTCTAAAATTTCAACAATTGAAAAACCGCAGCGTTTCAATTCTTCCTTCACATCATTCTTTTTCCCTTGAATGATGCCTGATGTAATAAATAAACCGCCTTTTTTAAGTACCCTTGCGGCATCTGGGACAAATCGCAAAATAATTTCCGCGAGCAGATTTCCTGCAATTAAATCAACAGGACCTTCAATTCCGTTCAACAGATTATTTTGTTTTACAGTAACAGAATCGGCTACTTTATTTAATTTTACATTAAGCCTGGCACTCGCAACTGCTACATCATCCAGATCATATGCCTGGACATGCTTTGCTCCCAAGTGGGCCGCAGCGATACTTAAAACCCCGGATCCTGTTCCAACATCAATGACTTCATCGTCTTTTTGCAGGTATTTCTCGATCGCCTGCAGACACATGACAGTCGTTGGATGGGTTCCGGTACCAAATGCCATCCCCGGATCTAGTTCGATGATGACTTCATCAGAGCTAACAGGCTTATAGTCTTCCCATGTCGGCGTAATGGTTATTTTTTCAGAGATCTTAACGGGCTTGTAATATTTCTTCCAAGCCGTTGCCCATTCCTCTTCATTTACTTCACTGATCGTAACCTTATTATGTCCAAGGTCAATATCATAGGTCATGAGATTATTGATAGCTACTTTAATCTCATCAACCGTTTCTCCGAGAAAGCTGGTCACAGGCAGATAGGCCTTAACAATAACTCCCTCATCAGGATAATCATTAGGATCGAGTTGATAGATTTCCCCATAAACGGATGCTCTCTCTTTAACTAAATCTTCCGGGTCCTCAATTACGACTCCGCTTGCACCTGCTTCGTGTAGAATGTTTGAGATTGGTTCAATCGCTTCCTGGGTAGTGTGAATGCTAATTTCTGACCATTTCAATTCTATCAACTCCATTCCTATGATCCTTTACTCGCCTTTAAAGGCTCTTTTCACTTTATCAAAAAATGATTCTTCATGTTCATCAGGCACATCGCCCCCGATTTCAGCAAAATCACGGAGCAGCTGTTTCTGTTTCTCAGATAATTTCGTAGGAGTCAAAACTTTTACCTGGATATGCTGGTCACCCTGGCCTCTTCCCCTTACGTTTTGAACTCCTTTGCCTCTTAGGCGGAAATGAGTTCCGGTCTGCGTTCCTGCTGGAATCTTAAGCTTGATCCGGCCATGCAGGGTAGGGACTTCAATTTCGTCACCTAATGCGGCCTGAGCATAGGTAATCGGCATTTCACAGAAAATGTCGTCTCCGTCCCTCTCAAAGAACTCGTGAGGAAGCACTCTGAAGACAACATAGAGGTCGCCGGCTGGACCGCCGTTCACTCCTGGTTCCCCATGCCCTGAAAGACGGATCTGCTGTCCATTGTCCACTCCCGCAGGAATCTTAACCTTGACTTTCTTTGTAGTCGTTACCTTCCCTTTTCCGTGGCAAGTTCCGCATTTTTCCTTTATAAGCTTGCCTGTACCGCTGCAATATTGGCACACACGTTTATTGACAATCCTGCCAAACGGTGTGTTTTGTTCAACATTCAGCTGGCCCGTTCCTTTACAATGGGTACAATTTTCCGGATGGGTACCCGGTTTAGCACCTGAACCGTGGCATGTTCCGCACGTTTCTTCTTTAGGAATTTCAATTTCTGTTTCTTTTCCGAAAACAGCTTCTTCAAATTTCAAGTTCATATTATACTGCAGATCGGATCCCTGGCGAGGAGCGTTTGGATTTCTTCTTCCACCGCCACCGCCGCCAAAGAACATATCAAATATGTCTCCAAAACCGCCGAAGTCGGCTCCAGCGCCTCCAAAGCCGCCGAAACCCTGGTTTGGATCGGTATGCCCGAATTGGTCATACTGCGCTTTTTTCTGTGGATCCTTTAATGTATCGTACGCTTCACGGACTTCTTTAAACTTTTCAGCTGCATCCGCTTCCTTGTTAACATCCGGATGGTATTGCTTCGTCATTTTCCGGTAAGCTTTTTTTATTTCATCGCTGGATGCGTTTTTATCCAGTCCGAGCACTTCATAGTAATCTCGTTTACTCATAAAAATCCCACTCCCGAATCTTCACATAAAAATTATCTTACCATTGTTCCATTTCTTTTTTCAAGAAAGATCTTTAAATATGTGAAGGGTTATTTATTCGACAAAACGGAAAAAAAGTCAAAGCCAAGATGCTCGCCTGACTTTGACTTTTTCCTCACTGAAAATCAGTTGTTATTTCTTTTCGTCGTCGTTCATTTCTTCGTATTCAGCATCGACTATATTGTCATCGGCTTTTTTCTCGCCTTGTTCTTGGCCTTGAGCTTGCTGGGCTTGTGCAGCCTGCTCATAAAGCTTGACAGAAAGCTGCTGAACGATCTCGTTCAAAGCGTCTTTCGCTGTTTTAATTGCTTCGATATCTTGGCCTTCAAGCGCTTTTTTAAGCTCTTCTTTCGCGTCATTTGCTTTTGTTACTTCAGCTTCTTCCACTTTTCCTTCAAGATCCTTCAATGTCTTGTCAGTAGCAAAGATCAGCTGATCAGCTTCGTTGCGAAGATCAATTTCTTCACGTTTCTTTTTATCTGCTTCAGCGTTTTCTTCCGCATCTTTTACCATTTTTTCGATCTCATCATCTGATAGGCCCGAAGAAGATTTAATCGTAATGGATTGTTCTTTGTTCGTTCCAAGGTCTTTGGCACGAACATTTACGATTCCGTTTGAATCGATATCAAAGGATACTTCGATTTGCGGAACTCCGCGCGGAGCTGGAGGAATATCTGTAAGCTGGAAGCGGCCCAATGTTTTATTGTGGGCAGCCATTTCACGCTCACCTTGCAGTACGTGAATGTCTACAGACGGCTGATTGTCTGCTGCTGTTGAGAACACTTGAGACTTCGTTGTAGGGATAGCCGTATTTCGGTCAATAAGCTTCGTAAATACGCCGCCAAGTGTTTCAATTCCTAGAGAAAGTGGAGTTACGTCAACAAGAACAACATCTTTAACGTCTCCTGTGATAACACCGCCTTGAATCGCTGCACCAAGTGCAACTACTTCATCAGGGTTAACCCCTTTAAACGGATCTTTACCAGTAAACTTCTTGATCGCTTCTTGTACAGCAGGAATACGTGTAGAACCACCCACTAAGATGACTTTGTCGATATCGTTTGGAGAGAATCCTGCATCATTTAGCGCCTGACGAGTTGGCCCCATCGTGCGTTCAACAAGGTCAGATGAAAGCTCCTCAAATTTCGCACGGCTCATGGAAACCTCTAAGTGTTTAGGTCCTGTAGCATCTGCTGTGATGAACGGAAGAGAAATTTGAGTTTGTGTAACCCCTGATAATTCCTTTTTCGCTTTTTCAGCAGAATCTTTTAAACGTTGAAGCGCCATTTTGTCTTGAGATAGATCAATGCCGTTCTCTTTTTTGAACTGATCAACAAGATAGTCGATAATGACTTGGTCAAAGTCGTCTCCGCCCAGTTCATTGTCACCAGATGTAGCAATTACATCGAAGTTTCCGTCGCCGATTTCAAGGATGGATACGTCAAATGTACCGCCGCCAAGGTCAAATACTAGAATTTTTTGGTCGCTGTCTTCTTCTAAACCATAAGCTAGTGCAGCTGCTGTAGGTTCGTTAATGATACGTTCAACTTGTAGGCCTGCAATCTGACCGGCATCTTTTGTTGCCTGGCGTTGTGCATCGTTGAAGTATGCTGGAACCGTGATAACGGCGCGCTCTACTTTTTCTCCAAGGTAGCTTTCAGCATCATTTTTCAATTTTTGAAGGATGATTGCAGAGATTTCTTGAGGAGTATACTCTTTTCCTTCTGCATCCACTTTATGGTTAGTTCCCATATGGCGTTTGATGGAGATGATTGTATTTGGGTTCGTGACAGCCTGACGCTTTGCAACTTCCCCTACTGAACGTTCGCCATCTTTAAAGGCGACAACTGAAGGAGTCGTACGGTTTCCTTCAGGATTAGGGATAACTGTTGCTTCTCCGCCTTCCATAACGGCAACACAAGAGTTTGTTGTACCTAAGTCAATTCCAATAATTTTGCTCATGTTACATACCCTCCACTTTTATATGTAATATTAAGAACTTAATATTACTGATTTACTTTAACCATTGCTGGACGAATGACACGATCCTTAAGTCTGTAGCCCTTTTGCAGGGTTTCAACAACGACATTGGATTCGTATTTTTCATCCTGGACTTGCATAACCGCCTGATGCAGGTTTGGATCAAACGCTGAGCCTTCGGAGTCGATCACTTCCAAGCCTTCACTCTTCATGGCCTCAAGCAGCTGGCGGTATACCATCTCCACCCCTTGAAGGACAGAAGCAGCTTGAGCGTCCTCAACCTTCACATCCAATGCTCTTTCGAAATTATCAAGAGCAGGCAGCAGCTGTGTCAAAAGGCTCTGTGATTTATATTTTAACTGAGCGGCGTTGTCTTCACGTGTACGCCGCTTAAAGTTTTCAAAGTCAGCCTGTACGCGGAGCAATCGGTTTTCAGTGTCAGCAAGATTGGTTTCAAGCTCTGAAATTCGTTGCTGCTCTTCAGTTGTCTCAGCCGTTTCCCCTTCATTGTCTGAAGGCTCAGAGCCGGCTGTTTGATCTGCTTCCACATACGTTTCAGCGTTTTCCGTCTGTTCAAATTCAGCAGTTTCCTTTTGTTTGTCTTCCATGTTGTCACCTCCCTAAAATAATCGGAGTTTATTGTTATTGTTAGAACCTCGCGTTAAATAAGTTCGTAAACTCTTTGCTGATCGTGTCAAGCAGACCGATTACGCGTTTATATTCCATTCGGGTAGGCCCGATCAAGGAAATCGTACCGATATGCTTGCCGTGAAACGAATAGGAAGCTTTGATCAGGCTGCAGTTTCTGACAGCTTCTACCTGATTTTCCTGTCCGATCGTTACGGTTATGCCATCATTATTCGCTGAAAGCAGCTGTTCAATGACCGCCTTTTCCTCCAGTGCGTCCAAAAGAATACGGACTTTTTCTATATCCCTGAATTCAGGCTGATACAGCATTTTGGTTTTACCGCCAAAAAATATCTTATCTTTGTTGCTCCATTTAAAGATATCATCAATAAACAGGGAAGCCTGCTGATGATTCATCAGATGCTTTCTGAAAACAACATTAAGTTCATCCTGGATTTTTTTGTGAAGTTCAGCGAGAGGCACCCCTGCCAGCTTCTCATTTAAGATATTGACCAGCTTCTCAATCTCTTCGGGCGCAATTCCTTCGGGCAGGATCACATGCCTGTTTTCAACATGTCCCGTACTTGTCACAAAGATAGCAACGGCCTGCTGGGATCCTAAAGGAATCAACTGAATGTGTTTTAATGTCGTTTCAATCGCTTCCGGTCCAAGAATGATTGATGTGTAGTTGGTAAGTTCAGAAAGAATTTTAGCAGATTGTTCAAAAATACGTTCGGTTTCTTCCAATTTCTCGTTGAATAGCGCCTGTATATTAAAAATATCCGCTGTCGAAAGAACCGTGGGGCTCAATAGGTGATCGACGTAAAAGCGATACCCTTTCTCGGACGGAATCCTGCCTGATGAAGTGTGAGTCTTTTCAAGGAATCCCAAATCCTCCAAGTCCGCCAGCTCATTCCGGATGGTCGCCGGGCTGAAATGGACATCTTCTCTTTTGGAAATGGTCCTTGATCCTACAGGTTCAACATGCTGGATGTAATCATCAATCAGCACTTGAAGTATAAAAAGCTGTCTTTCAGATAACATCCTTTCACCTCCGAGGCTGTTAGCACTCCGAAAGAGCGAGTGCTAAATCTAATATTAAATTACCAAAAGCAACTGAAGATTGTCAACGATTAAACCACACCGATAAATTCCTGAAACACTTCATTCCCTAAAAACGTTCCATCCTTCGTCAGTGATACCCTGTCTCCGGACTTTTTAAGCCACCCCTTTGCCAGCAGCTGTTCGATCTGCGGGCCAAATACATCATACATGGACTTTCCGTACCTTTGTTTAAATCGGGTATCAGATACACCATCCATTTTTCTCAATCCCATAAAAAGTTCTTCCTCCATTTTAGCTGATGGAGCCAGCGTTTCAGAATGAACATAAGGAAAGCCTGTCTCATCGATCAACGACATATATTTCTTCAAAGGCCCTGCATTGGCCACGCGTTTGCCATTTACATAGCTATGTGCACCGGCTCCTATGCCATAGTATTCGTTATTATCCCAGTATTGCAGATTATGCTTGCTTTCATAACCAGGTCTCGCAAAGTTTGAAATTTCATACTGGATATAGCCGTGCTTCTCCATCTGTTCCATAAGAACTTCATACATTTGTGCTTCTTCCTCCTGCTCAGGCAGCAGCAAGTCCCCTTTTACCGCACGATTGTAAAACACCGTCTTTTTTTCAAGCTGAAGGGAGTAGGCCGAGAAATGGGGGACGTTTAGAGAAAATGCAATTTCGAGCGTTTCTTTTAGCATATCAACGGTTTGATGGGGCAGTCCGAACATAATATCCAGAGAAATATTCTCGATGCCAACAGCTTTTGCTTCTAAGACTGTTCGAATAACGTCCTTTTTCACATGGGTCCGTCCAAGTTCTTTTAAAAGCTGTTCCTGAAAGGCCTGCACACCAATGCTCAGCCTGTTCACTCCAAAGGCCTTCATGATCTCCAATTTCTTTCGATCAGTTTGTTCCGGATTAGCTTCTACGGTGAATTCATCGAGTTTGTCAGAAGAAAAGTGTCGGTTCACCATTTTAAGAAACATTTCAAATTGTTCATAATCGAGTGCAGTGGGCGTGCCTCCGCCAACAAAGATGGTTTTTATCCTGGAATATGGGGTTTGTCTAACCGTGTTGATCATTTCTTTTTCCATATAGGTTAAATATTCGTTAACGGGCTGCCCTTTTAAGAACACCTTGTTAAAATCGCAATAATGGCAAATGTTCACACAGAACGGGATATGAAAATAAGCCGCTTCTGGCATGTGATCCCTGCTTTCGTGTCTAAAATTTGTGAAAGACCGCAAAAATATGCGGTCTCGTCCTGTTGCTTATTTTATTTCGTTGTGGAATTAATCGTTGTCCATTCGCAGTACCGCCATGAAGGCTTCCTGCGGCACCTCGACTCGTCCAATGGTTTTCATGCGCTTCTTACCTTCTTTTTGCTTTTCAAGCAATTTTCTTTTACGGGAAATATCTCCGCCGTAACACTTGGCAAGAACGTTTTTACGAAGTGCTTTAATATTGGACCTTGCAATGATCTTTTGTCCGATTGAGGCTTGAATAGGTACCTCAAACTGCTGGCGAGGAATCAGTTCTTTAAGCTTTTCAACGACTACTTTTCCGCGTTCATAAGCAAAATCTTTATGAACGATGACAGAAAGAGCATCGATTTTTTCTCCATTTAACAATATATCCATCTTAACCAGTTTGGAAGGCTTGTAACCGATCAACTCATAATCAAGTGACGCATAGCCTTTCGTGCTCGATTTCAGCTGGTCAAAGAAATCATAGACAATTTCCGAGAGAGGGATTTCGTAAAGCACGTTTACCCGGTTATTTTCCAGGTAATCCATCGTCTGGAAAATCCCGCGTTTTTTCTGGCAGATTTCCATGATGGTCCCTACATAATCATTCGGTGTCATAATCGTCGCTTTTACATAAGGTTCTTCTACTTTTTGCAGGAGCTGTGCTTCCGGCATGTTGGCCGGGTTATCAACGATCATCTCTTCACCGTCAGTTAACAAAACATTGTAAATTACACTTGGTGCTGTTGCAATGAGGTCAATGTTAAATTCACGCTCGATCCTCTCCTGAATAATCTCCATGTGAAGCAGCCCCAAGAATCCGCAGCGATAGCCGAACCCGAGTGCTTGAGAGGTTTCAGGTTCATATTGAAGAGCAGAATCATTTAAAACAAGCCGTTCCAATGCCTCGCGCAAATCATTATATTTTGCGTTATCAACTGGATATAATCCGCAATATACCATCGGGTTCATTTTTCGGTATCCAGGCAGCGGTTCGCTGGCTGGTTTGACAGCACTCGTAATGGTATCCCCGACTTGAGTATCGCCTACATTTTTAATGGCAGCAGTCAAATAGCCTACGTCTCCGACTGTTAAGAAATCCTTGTTGACAGCTTTTGGCGTGAACACACCGAGTTCCACTACCTCAAATTCTTTCTGTGTCGCCATCATTTTGATTTTATCGCCGATTTTAACCGTGCCTTCGGTTACACGGATATACGTTACTACTCCACGGTATGGATCATAAAGCGAGTCGAAAATAAGAGCTTGAAGCGGGCCGTCCGGATCCCCAGATGGAGCCGGCACCTTTTCGACAATCTGTTCCAGTATTTCTTCAATCCCGATCCCCGCTTTCGCCGAAGCTAAAACAGCCTCGGAAGCATCGAGCCCGATGATGTCTTCAACCTCCTGCCTCACTCTTTCCGGTTCAGCACTCGGAAGGTCGATCTTATTAATGACTGGGAGGATTTCCAGATCATTCTCTAATGCAAGATAAACATTAGCAAGGGTTTGGGCTTCGATTCCCTGGGCAGCGTCAACAATCAGAAGCGCCCCTTCACAGGCTGCAAGGCTTCTCGATACTTCATACGTGAAGTCAACATGTCCTGGAGTATCAATCAGGTGAAATGTATACACTTCTCCATCTTTAGCTTTGTAGTTTAACTGAACAGCATTCAGCTTTATGGTTATCCCCCGTTCACGTTCAAGGTCCATGGAGTCCAGAAGCTGTTCTTTCATTTCTCTTTGAGTCAAGGCGCTAGTTTTCTCAAGGATCCGGTCAGCCAGCGTTGATTTTCCATGGTCGATATGAGCAATGATGGAAAAATTGCGAATCCTTGATTGCCTGTCCAGTTTTTGTTCTCGATTCATTCATTTCACTCCTACATTTTGCGCAAAGTACACTATTTTAGATTATAGCAATACAAAGACCGTTGTTCAATGCTGAACCAAATGAAAAGTGGAGACGCCTTGAAATGTTCCACTGGATAACAAACATGAAAAAACAGTTATTTTTCTTAAATGAAAATAACTGTCAGCTTAATGATCCAAATATCTGTGAAAGTATTGCGGAGATAAGACCGATGACCGCTTGAAAAAGAGATGAAATGAGAACAGACACTTTCTCACCCAGCGAAGAAAAGAAGTTAAAGGCTTTAGACTCTTCTAATTGTTTCTGTTTCGCCGTTAAATCTTTAGCATCTATTGGAGCTCCCAGTACTTCAGCATCAGTATGACCTTTGCTTTCCTTTATCACCAAAGCTTTACCTGTGTCCGTATTGCCTTTTAAATGATTCATCCCTACTGAGGCCCTCTGCATTCCAAGCAGGACACCGAAAAACAAAACAGCCGTGATCAGAAAACACTTCAGCATAAATTTACCCACAGGACCCACCCCGTTTACCATTGGTTTCTTTACATCCTATGAAACAGCTTGTCCTTTTATGTGTCAGTGCGTATAGGAAGAACTGTTGGATTGGTCAACCTGCCTGTGAAGCGCTGTGTTCAATCCTACGGCAAGAACATTTGCCATGTCCTCTATAAATGTATCCACCTCTTTTGGCGTTACCATGAGATTATGCCCGATTGGCGAGAGGACCTCCCGAATCAGCATTCTTTTTTCATCTTCATCAAGGGTTCCTACCATTCCCAGGAAGGATTGCCGTTCCGCTTCTGGTGGAAGATCGTCGTCTTTCAGAATTTTCTTTTCCCCAAACGTCATCCATGTTGGTGCGAGAGACTTGGACGGCTTATCCTTTTCTTTGATCTCTCTGCCAAAATGCTTGAGGATATAATCAATGGCATCGCTCGTGATCGTAACTGCATCGACAACGGTAGGAATCCCGATCGCGATAACCGGGATACCCAGTGTGTCTTTGCTCAGCTCTTTTCTTTTGTTGCCGACACCAGACCCTGGATGAATTCCACTGTCAGAGATTTGGATAGTCGTGTTTACCCGCTCGAGCGATCTCGAAGCCAGAGCATCGATCGCGATCACAAAATCAGGATTAACTTTTCGAATGACGCCTTCAATAATATCGCTCGTTTCAATCCCTGTTATCCCCATAACTCCAGGCGAGATGGCACAGACCGGCCGGAACCCTTCTTCCACATTTTCAGGCGACAGAGCAAATAAATGTTTTGTGATCAATAAATTTTCCACTACGTTGGGCCCTAGAGAATCAGGTGTAACATTCCAGTTTCCAAGACCGACAACCAGGCACGTGTCATCATCCTGAATTCCAAGTTCATTAATAAAGTTTTTAAAGTCACGGGCAAAGACCTCCTGTACCCGTTCCTGAAGCTCCGAATCCTTTTCCCGAATTCCCTGCATCTCAAATGTTAAATATGTACCCGGTTTTTTCCCCGTAGCCTGTGCCCCATTTTCATCTATCTCTACCCTCGTATATTTAATTCCATCATGATCCCGTTCTTTAATAATGATGCCTTTAACAGAGCTCTCCTTTTCCTTCATCTTTTCTTCATTGACCAGCATTTCATGTGCTTCGATCGCTAAGTCTGTCCGAATGGAATAGTTGTTCCGATCCAAATCTTTGTTGTTCATTTTGGCACCGTCCTGTGATAGAGATATATTGTCTCTATTTTTGCCCTTAAAAAGCCATTTCATTCTTGTATTGCAATTGAAGAATTAAACTGATAAAATACTCTGTGTCCTATTTTTTTGCAATCCAGTTGCAATGTTAGGGAGGTGAATGGATTGGCTAATATTAAATCTGCTATTAAACGTGTAAAAACGAACGATAAGAACCGTGCTCATAATGCTTCTTTAAAGTCTGCTATGCGTACAGCTGTGAAAAACTTTGAAACTAAGGTCGCTAACAAAGATGCTGAAGGTGCTAAAGAAGCTTTCACAGTTGCTACTAAAAAAGTTGATAAAGCGGCAACTAAAGGACTTATCCATAAAAATGCAGCTTCCCGTCAGAAGTCTCGTCTTGCTAAAGCGTTAAACGGAATCAACGCATAATCACGGGAAATGACACGAAACGGCCTTACAGGTCGTTTTTTTTTCATGTCTTTTTTTTGAAAAGCGACTGTTAACAGATGCTTTTCAAAAAAAATGACATTCCATAATAATAAAAGATTCACCATGTTGACCGTGATGTTCCGGTTTAAAACGAAATCGTCGAATCCTGTCGTAAGTTGTCGCGTATAAACGACTTGAAAATAAAAGCGTAGATTTTAAACATAAATCAGATTTTTTGAACATAAATCGGTATTTTTGAACATAAAAACTATAAATTTGAATAATTTCCAAATTGGTGGTTTTATGATTTAACACAGCATGAACAAAAAACGTCCAGCCGATATCCAATCGGCTGGACGTTTTTTAATTTGCCATCTTCAGCATAATCAGTTCCAAAATAAGCTGTTTATCCATTTTTCCTGTTTTCATTTCATAATCCGCCTCAGCTATGCGATCCAGCATGCTGAGAAGCTCTTCTTCCTCAAAAAGCCTCGCCTGTCTGGAAGCCAGTTTTACTGCATAGGGATGCAGCTTTAAAGCTCCTGCAATCTGTTTTTCTCCATATCCTTTTGAAAAAAGTTCTTTCACCCCGTATATAATACGAAATTGTCTTGCCATCAGGGAGAGAATTTTAATCGGTTCTTCATTCTGCTTGGCTAGGTCATAAAAAGTTCTTAGTGCAGCGTCAATTTTTTTATGAACAATATCATCAATGAGAGAAAAAATATTATCTTCCAGTGTTCTCGGTACGAGTTCATCAATGACGGGTATCGTGATATTTCCGCCATCCCCAACGTATAATGCCAGTTTGTCCATTTCCTGAATGAGCGCCATCAATTCATTTCCTACCTTGGCCGTCAAATATTGAGCTGCATCTGTATCGATGTGCACTTGCCGCTGAATCGCCCGGTCCTTAATCCATTCTACTGCCGAATCACCGCTCAAAGGGGTAGCCGCGATCAGTTCTCCTGACTTTTTCAGCGTTTTAACTATTTTCTTTCGTTCATCTAATTTCTCAGCTGGGACCACGAAAACGAGAAGCGTAAAATCAGCTGGATTCTGAATATATCTTTCAACGGTTGCAAGATCATGCTCAACTTTGCTCTTGTCCTTTACCCCTGTTAGAAAATAAGCATTTTTCACGACGACAACACGCCTGTCCCCCATAAACGGGAGCGTTTCCGCATCTTCCATAACCGCTTGTATAGGAGTTTCCATATAGTCATATACAGAGAAGTTAAAATCCTTATCTTCTTCATTCAACGAATGCTTTACAATGGCGGATATGGCTTGCTCAATAATATAAGATTCAGTTCCGTACAGAACATAATACGGAGAAAATTCCTTCTGCTTCAACTTTTTTTGTAATGGGACGATCGACAAAACCACTCACCTCAAACTTTCTCTGTTCTTATCGTATGCCGTATAGCTGTTTTTTTCAATAGGAATCAAACCAAAAAAGAAGAAGCAGCTTATGCTGCTTCTTCATTTATATTAAACGCTGATCACCAAGACCCCGGGACTCCCAGTGAACAGCGAGTAAACCGCTCTATTCCTTGTAATGTTATGATATCCTATGCCAATCTGCAGTATTGGTGACAACAGTTAGCAAAAAAGGAAAAGAATATGCATTTTATAGACAACGCTTCCAATCAAATATGGATTTTTTTATCTGAATGACTTATACTTATTATCGATACGGGAGGGTTGCGGAAATGAATCATTTCGAAAAAGACGTCCAAAGCAAACGCAATGATTTAATCGATTCAGGCATGGGCTTCGTTTGGTCCTTTGGTTTTTTCACGTTAATCTTTGCAATTGGAGTTATTATCAAACTTATCGCTACATAATCAATAAAAAGAAGCCTGAAAAAGGCTTCTTTTTATTTGGATCCGGTTACACTGTGATGTATCCTTAGCTCATGACCCCGCATTTGGATCTCAATATCCCCAAGCTGATCGGTACGCAAAATGACCGCAGCATTTTTTTTGAAACGTGACACAACATCCGGATGAGGATGTCCGTACCGATTGTTTTTCCCGGCTGATATGACGGCATAAATGGGATTGACAGCGTTGATAAAAGCCTGTGAGGACGACGTTTTACTCCCATGATGGCCAGCCTTTAAAAAATCTGCCTTTAAAGGGACATCTTCACTTATAATACGCTTTTCCCCTTCTTCTTCTAAATCCCCAGTGAATAGGAAGGAAAAACGCTTCATTTTTGCTAACAGGACGAGGGATTGGGCATTGCTCTCGGTCTCATCACCATAAGGAGAAAGTACATAAAAAAGATGATCCCCAACCGACCACCTTTGCCCGCGCTGAGTAACACGAATAGGAATATCCAGGCTGGCCGCATGATTCAGCACACTGGTTTCCAACACTCCGTCAATTGTGCCTTTTGGATACAACAGTTCACCTATCATGACTCCAGACAGAACCGTTTCCGCCCCGCCGATGTGATCCATGTCTCCATGCGTCAATATCAATTTATCGATCTTCCGGATCCCCCGTGCTTTTAACGCGGGCATAACGACCTCTTTCGTGATATTATAATCCACCTTTCTTTTTCTCCATTCTTCCTTTTCAAAATTTAATGTTCCTCCCGTATCTATTAAATAAACCCCTTGCCTGAATGGAAGTTCAATCAAGATACTGTCTCCCTGCCCAACATTTAAATAGGTAATTGAGCTGCTTGGATCAAGGGAATGAACATTCCAATGAAAAACACCGGCCAAAACAAGAAAGGAAGCAGGATGAAGCAGACGCTTATGACATCCATACCTTTCCCATTGGACGAATAAATAAAAGATGCCAAAATAATAGATCGGGATAAGATAGGCAGGAGGCTGTCCAAACACAAAATTAAGATTGTTCTGCTGCGCGTAAAGAAGGATTGAATTTGTGAATTTTATGAGGATGACAGGAAGATAAAGGATTATTTTCGCTGCATTGAGCGATAGGAACAAAATCGGAAGTGACAGACACGCAAGGGGCAGAACCACAAAAGACAGTAAGGGAATAAACAGAAGGTTCAGAGGCACTGACCATAATGACGTTTCATAAAAATGGTAGATAATGATGGGGAAAGAAACAATTTGGCATATGAAGGTAGTTACCAAGGCTTGAGCTAAATAGGAGGTATATCGGCTGAAGATCAGACGCGATGATATCAGTAAGGCAAACACATTCATAAAAGATAGCTGAAAACCGAGCTGAAAAACGTAATAAGGGTTCATCAGAAGCATAAGAAGGCACACACCGCTCACAGGTGACAACGGATGAATCCTCCATTTATATCGCCGGAACATCAGCAGCGCCATACCCATAATACCTGCACGGACGATGGAAGCTTCACTGCCGGTCATCACAACATAAAGAGGCAGGACCGCAGCGATACCCAGAGCTGCTCTTTCCCTGGTGATGCCCATTCGAAGACTGCCCGCAAAGAGCATGCCCATGATGATCGCCACATTAAACCCTGATACCGCAAGCAAATGTGACAAACCCATTCGCTGGTAGGCCTCATCAATATCGCCCGGTATTTTTTCACGATAGCCAAATATCAGAGCATTGATTATCCCGGAGACATCCTCTTCAACCACTTTTTCTATCAGACGGATGCCCTTTTCACGAAAAGCAGCTGCATGCCCCAATAGATCAGGCGGTTTATCCCGGCAAGCAGAGACTGCAAGATGGGCTGCCTTTATGCTCCAGTGGATTCTCTGTCGTTTTAAGTACGAGGCGTAATCCATTCCTGCGAAATTCCCCCGCCCCTCAGGGACGATCAGTTCACCATC
This sequence comes from Fictibacillus marinisediminis, assembly GCF_023149135.1. Taxonomy (NCBI): domain Bacteria; kingdom Bacillati; phylum Bacillota; class Bacilli; order Caryophanales; family Fictibacillaceae; genus Fictibacillus; species Fictibacillus marinisediminis. Next base: position 2,693,114 of record NZ_JAIWJX010000002.1, read on the forward strand.
AAACGTACAGACCATCCCCTGATGAAGATGCTGTTTAAGCTGTTTCTGCATCCCATGAGATGGTATGAGATGCTGAACAACAAATTTCTCATGTTTTGTTTGAAGTCTGAAGGATAGTAAATCTCCGTCAATCTCCGGAATGGTCATGACGGTTCCGGTAAAGGTTCGTTCATCTCCAGAAAACCTCGTCACATTTTGCTTATCGGTAAACTGGTAATAGGCGTAAAAGAATACAAATACCGCTAAGCAAAAGCTGATGGCCAACGTATTCGCACCTTTTTTGCCATAAAAAAGAGCGATGCCGGCGATCGCCCAGATGTAATGGCAAGATGATAAAAACACGCCTGCTGCCGCACTTATCGCGTATAAGTATCCGGCTCTCATGTTTTATTTCAAGTGCAAAGAACGGGGATACAGATTATGCGCCTTACTTTTCAAAGCCTCGACTTTTTCTTGATCTCCCGCTCCACCTTCCTCTACAGCTCGCAACAGTTCAAAGGTTAATTCCATCTGTTCTATGTAATGAGGGTTGATATTATGGTCATTAAAAGGGACTTGCTTTACAACCAGTCCTGCTTCTTTAAATTGTTCAATAGCGTACGGGTGATTCTTATAATCTTTGGCATAGTAAAGTGTCTTTATTCCGCTCTGAATAATCGTACGGCAGCAATGCAGACAAGGAAAATGGGTGACATACATTTCTGCCCCCTCCACTGGTACACCAAATTTTGCACATTGCAAAATGGCATTCATCTCGGCATGGATCGTCCGCACACAATGGCCGTCTATCACATAACAACCTTCATCTATGCAATGAACGCCCCCGGATATGGAACCATTGTATCCACCCGCAATGATCCTTTTATCCCTTACGATTGTTGCTCCCACCGCAAGTCTTGTACATGTGCTTCTGTAGGCAAGCAGATGGCTCTGTGCCATAAAATATTCATCCCAGGAAATACGGTCCATCTTTTCTCCTCCAATCTTATTTATTTTTAGTGTAGGCATTTACGCTGCTCTGAGTCAATGATAACTTAGTCAACCTCAATCTGCTCCTTCATGTTTTCCAGAGACTTTTCTCCAATTCCTGGTACATTCAGCAAATCTTCAATTGTTTTAAACGGTCCGTTCTCTTCACGATAGGCCATGATCGCTTTGGCTTTAGAAGGACCTATGCCATTCAGCGTTTCCAGCTCCTGCTCTGCTGCAGAATTAATATTAACCTTTGTTGTGCCACCACCATCCTGTCCTCCTGCTCCTGGCCCAGCCGGCAAACGTTCCTCGCCTTTGGCTGGGATGTAAAGAAGCATTTCATCCTTCACCCGTGCTGAAAGGTTAACTCCTTTTTCCTCCGCTTTTTTCGAAAACCCTCCTGCTCGATTAACTGCATCAATCACCCGGTCCCCTTGCTTCATCTCGTACACTCCCGGTTTCCTGACTGCACCTTTTATATCGATCTCAATTCTCTGAGAATCTGCATCCTTTGCAATAGGGGTTGTTTTACTCGCTGCCCCTTTATTCTCCATCAATTCGACCGGAATGCCTTGTTCATGCTCTACTTCATCGGGCATTCTTCCTGCAAAATAGAAAATTGCGGCTGCCAAGCATGCCGCAGCGGGAAGAATGTACCTGAGTTTGCGAACGGCTCCATCATATTTTCTGATCATCATTCGTCTCCTTTCAATACGATAATTTCAATTTCATATTTTGGGCAAATCAAGCATATACATCAAGGTAGGAAAGATAAGAGAGAGGAGGAGTTAAAGTGAAACTAGGTTTTATTGGAACCGGGAACATGGGGAGCATTTTAGTGTCATCTTTCATAGAATCATCGGCTGTACAGCCTTCACGTATAATGGTCACAAACCGGACGCTTTCTAAAGCCGAACGTCTGCAGTCTGCCCACCCCAAACTCCGAGTGGGAGCAACAGCTGAAGAGGTGATCCGTTTTGCCGATATCCTTTTCATCTGTGTAAAGCCGCATCAATTCTATGATGTTCTTTCTGAAAATAAAAAGTTTATATCCAAACATAAACTCGTGGTCTCGATCACAAGCCCCATTTCCTGTGAACAAATTGAAAACCTGCTTGATTGCAGTGTAGCCCGCGCCATTCCAAGCATCACAAACCGGGCCCTTTCAGGAACCTCATTGATCACATTTGGTTCGAAATGCCACACGGAATACAAAGAGAAACTCTTATCATTGATGTCGTTTATCTCTAAACCAGTGATCATCGATGAAAATGTGACACGCATCTCATCCGATATCGCAAGCTGCGGCCCGGCATTCATTGGGTATCTCGTGCAATGTTTTGTTGACAGTTCCATTAAAAAAACTGATTTGACAAAAAACCAGGCGACATTGCTTGCCAGTGAAATGATTATTGGAATGGGAAAATTGCTGGAGAACGAAGTGTTTTCATTGCCTTCACTCATTGAGAAAGTTTGCGTGAAGGGCGGAATCACTGGTGAAGGAATAAGAATATTGAACGAGGGAGCAGGTGATGTTTTCGATAAAGTCATAGACCGTACGCATGCAAAATACCACGATGAGTGTGAAAAAATCAGTGAACAATTTGAGGTAAAAGAGGAATTAAAGTAATCATTCGGCAGCATTTGAAATATTCCTTCAAGAATAAAATAAAAAATAAGCCAATCCATGGCTTATTTTTTATTTTTTACAGATGAAGAATATCCGTTCGGCTTCAGGCTGAATATCATCCTGAGAGAAATCTCCTGTTACTGCCAGAACTCGAAATCCGGTGCTTTGCAGCATCTTTTTATAAACCTCAATTGACAAGGTTCTTTGAATATGTACTTCATCAAATCGTATATAACGGTTTTCTTCCTCTTGAACAAAGAAACTAAGCTCATGTTCCACACTGTCTGGTTCTTCCCCTTCATAGCACTGCCAAATATACGAAAGCTGCTCTTCGTTGGATCCAAATGTGCTGCCCATAAATATGTTATGAATTTTATAAAGACTGTGTACATCGAATAAAAAGAGGCCGTCTTCTTTTAAATGCTGATAAACGGATTGAAACGCAGCCAAGACCTTTTCTTCAGAAAGAATATAATTAAGTGAATCACAAAAAATGACAGCAGCATCAAATTCCTGAAGCGCTTCCAGTTCCGTCATATCCTGCTGAATGTATTGTACGGGCACCTTCTGCTGCAAGGATTTTTCATTTGCCATCACCAGCATGTCCTCAGAAAGGTCAACGCCCGTTACGTCATAACCCTGTTTTGATAAGCGGATGGACACAGACCCTGTACCGCAGCCAAGATCAAGGACACTGCTGACGTTTCCCCCATATGACTGAACGGCCTGTTTAAAAAAAGCAACCCATTGATCATACGGTGCATCTTCCATTAGCTGATCATAGTAATACGCAAATTGTTGATAGCTCATCGCTGCTCCACAATTAGGAAAGGATCTTATTCAGATCAACGGTAGGGGCATCTCCCCATAGCTTCTCCAGGTTATAATAAGATCTCTCATCACGATGGAATACATGGACAACCATATCTCCCATATCAACAAGGACCCATCTCGCCTGGTCATAGCCTTCCATGCGCTTGATGATGATCTCTTTTTCAGCTGCTACATCTTTAATTTCCTTGGCGATGGCCTGCACCTGCTTTTCGGAGTTCCCATGACAGATTAAGAAATAATCAGCTACAAGGGAAATGCCTTTCATATCGAGCATCATAATATCTTCCGCCCGTTTGTCATCCACCGCTTTCACGACTAACTCAATTAGCTCCTGTTCTTTCAAAATTATATTCCTCCATTCACTTTTTGTTATTCACTTCAGCCAATAAGCTGTTATACGTATAAATTGTTTCCGGGTATATCAGTTGATTTTGCTTCATTAAGAATCCTACAGTATTTTTTAATGCCTGAATACAAGCAAGGTTTAGATTTCCCTTAGCCAATTGACGGACTTCATCAACGCCCGGAAAAATCCTGCCCGGTTCGATATAATCCGCAAGAAAAATAATTTTCTCAAGCGTACCCATCGCTGCTCTGCCCGTCGTGTGATTGGCGATAGCCTCGAGTACCTCAAGGTCTTCGATTCCTGCTTCTTCTTTCACCAGATAAGCACCGACCGGGGCATGCAAAAGTTCTGTCCCATAATGAAGGAGGCTCTCTGGCATGCCCTGCTGCATGACAATCTCCCGCATCTCATCCTTTGAACGGAATTTGGCATAATCATGAAATATGGCTGCAAGTTCGGCTTTTTCCTTGCTTGCTCCATATCGGTCTGCAAGCTCGATAGCCGTTTCCATTACACCAAGTGTATGAATGTACCGATGTTCCGTTAATTGAGCCTTAACGATTTCAAGGGCTTCTTCTCGATCCATAAAGTCCCTTCACCTCTATAATTTTTCTTACATCATCCGGAATTAAATATTTTGTGTTCTCTCCAGCTGCTATTCTCTTTCTGATCAGGGTCGAAGAAACATCAAAAACCGGTACTTCCAGCAAATGGACTCCATAAGGATTATGGTTTTCATCAAGGGGATGGCCGCTGCGGTTAATACCGATAAAGGTTACAAGCCGGCTAAGCTCCTCGATCCCATGCCAAGTGGATAACGAATCAGCCATGTCACCGCCAATAATGAAAAAATAATGATGGTTCGGTTCCCTCTTTTTAAGTTCCCTGATGGTATCTATAGTATATGAAGGGCCTTCCCTTTCAAACTCTATAAGAGAGAGGGAAAATTTAGAATTTCCCTGGATGGCAGCTTTTACTAAGTCGATCCGGTCCTCTGCTGAAACACCTGATACCAATTCCTTATGAGGCGGATGGCTTGCCGGAAGCCATTCAACCCTATCAAGTGAAAATGCGGCTAATGCCTCCTGGGCAATGAGAAGATGCCCGTTATGCGGAGGGTGGAAAGAGCCGCCGAAAATACCGATTCTCGCCATGTAATCAATCCTTTACGGAAGTACAATCTCTTTATTTTCTTTAGATTCTTTATAGAGAATAATGACATTTCCAATCACTTGCACGAGGTTGGCCTTTGCGCCTTTAACCAATGTCTGAGCGACGTCTTCCTTGCTTTGCTCGCAATTTTGCAGGATGCTGACCTTGATTAACTCACGCGCCTCAAGTGCATCTTCAATTTGCTTGACCATATTGCTGTTGACTCCGCCTTTTCCAACTTGAAAAATAGGCTGAATCGGATTTGCTTTTGAACGTAAAAAACGTTTTTGTTTACCTGTTAACATAATTTCCTCCCAATTTCTCGATCACGATCGTTTCCATCAGTTCGATGTCTGGCTGCATACCTGTCCACTTCTCAAAAGAAAGAGCACCTTGAAGAACCAGCATGGACACTCCGTTGTCAATAACTGCTCCCCGCTTCTCACCTTCCTGCAAAAAAGCAGTTTTATACGGGTTGTATATGATATCAGAGAGTACTGTACCCGGTGCAAGATGATGGAGATCGATAGGAGTGCTCCCATCATTCTTCATTCCGATAGACGTCGTGTTAATTACGATTTGAAAATCTGAAAGAACGGCAGCTGCTTCTTGTAAGCTCATTACCTTGTCATGCTCTCTCAAACACTCTATTTGAATATCTCTTGCTTTTTCCATCGTCCGGTTAGCAATGACGATGGATTTAGGAGCCGTTTGCGCCAGAGCATAACCAATCGCTCTGGATGCCCCGCCTGCTCCAATAATAAGAACATTCGCTTGCTCAATAGGAAAATGGACATGCCGTATTAATCCTTTTACAAAACCAGCCCCGTCCGTATTGTATCCAATCAGCTTTCCGTTCTCATTCAACACCGTATTTACGGCTCCGATCTTTTTAGCCTCGTCCGAAATTTTGTCCAGATAGGGCATAATGGTTTGTTTATGCGGAATCGTCACATTCCAGCCTGCAAAACCCTTTGTTCTCATATTGTAAATTGCCTCTTCCAAACGATCAGGATGAACTTCATATTTGTCATAATAAAAAGGAAGCCCTGATTTTTGAAAAGCTGCGTTATGCATCTCCGGTGACATGGAATGGCTGACAGGATATCCAATTAGACCGACTAATTTTTTCATTTTGATCACTCCCGGCTATATGAGTGAAGGCCTCAATGTTACCGCAACGCCTTCAGGTGCATATGCTGCGATTTGAGCGCCCGGTTCTTTAACCGACACCCATCCAAGTCCAGAAAAGACAACATCAGTATCTTTATCTTTGATCTTAAATTCATGCCTTCTGAGAGGCGGCAGATTCTCAGCATCCGAAGGCGGCGACAAAAGATCACCCAGATGGTTCTTGTATAGTTCATCCGCCTTTTCAAGCTTGGTTCTATGAATGGTTAACTCATTGGAAACGTGGCAGACAAACGACCTTCGTCCCCCACTGATGTAATCAAACCTGGCCAGTCCGCCTAAAAATAAAGTCTGGCCTTCATTTACCTGATAAACCATCGGCTTTATTTCTTTTTTGGGCATGATGATTTTCAATTCATTCTTCCCGACAAAGTGAGCCATCTGATGATGGTTGATGATTCCCGGCGTATCATACAGTGCTGTTTCAGCATCAAGCGGTATATCGATCAAATTCAGTGTTGTACCAGGAAAGTGAGAGGTTGTGATAATATCATCCTGTTCTGTTCCAAGCTGTTTGATCAGGCCATTAATGAAAGTGGACTTTCCTACATTGGTACAGCCGACAACGTAGACATCCTTGCCATCTCTCAGTTCATCAATCCGTTCAGCTACGTCCAGCAGGCCGGTGCCTTTCGCTGCAGAAACCAGGTGTACTTCTTCTGCCTTTACACCAAGTTCCTTTGCCATAGTTGACATCCATTGAGTCATCCTGTTTTTATTGACCGATTTTGGAAGCAAATCCACCTTGTTTCCTACAAGTATAAGCTTATTGCGTCCAATGTAGCGGTGTATACCAGGAAGCCACGAGCCGTTGAAATCAAAGATATCTACAATTTTGACGACAAGGGCATCTGTTTCTCCAATTCCTGACAAAATTTTCCGGTAATCGTCATCGGTAAGGCTGACATCTTGAATCTCGTTATAATGCTTAAGACGGAAACAACGCTGGCAGATCACAGCATCCCTTTTTAAACTGGACGGCGGTGCATAGCCTAGCTCGTCCTTATTTTCCGTCTGAATGGGTGCTCCGCATCCAATACATTTAATTTGTTCCTTCAATCTTATTCCTCCCAGTTAAGCATGCCTTTCCTTTTCATCCATGATAAAATCATTCTTTCAATTTTCCTGTTTACTCTTGTCCATAGACCATCGGTGCTTGCCACAGGTACAACCATGATCGTATGGAGACCCAGCCGATTCCCGCCAAGGACATCCGTCAGCAGCTGATCACCGATAACTACAATTTCTTCACGTTGAAGTTTCATATCACGAATAGCCCGCTTGAATGCACGGGACATTGGTTTTCTGGCACTATAAATAAACGGAATTTTAACTGGATCGGAGAAGCTGCTCACACGCTGCTGCGTGTTATTTGAAACAATTGTAATTAAAATTCCCTTTTCTTTAAAAGAGCTAAACCATTTTAAAAGTTCAGGAGTAGCTTCCGGCCGATCCCATTCAACCAGGGTATTATCCAGGTCCGTAATGATCCCTTTTACATTTCGTTTCACTAGCATTTCAGGGGTTATATCAAAAATGCTCTGGACATGTTCATCCGGCAAAAATTTTTTTAACATGCTGGACACCTCTATACTATTCATTCAGATTACACTTTTACATTGTACCAGTTATTCGACGGGTAACAACTTTTTTATTGTTTTAAGATACATTTGCCTGGAAAGTATGCATTCTTTTAAAGAAAAGTTTTCGACAAAATGTTCGCATTCCGACAATGTGGATAACTTTATTAACATTATTCCTCTATGCAATGAGCAGAATTTTCTGTCTTATCTACATGCTACCCACAAGTTATCCACCAAACATTGTGGATAATCGAACGATTGTTCTGTTCCATGTTTCATGTTAAGCTGATTTTAGAAAACTACCCGAACATATAGTTTATGCGGATCTATGAGAAATCATGACACATACAGCAATTAAAATGCATCAATATGCATTAAAAACAGGAGGTGAACATGCCACCCGATTGGCATCTCACTTATGGAAAACTTATCGGACGAACTGTTGATCGAATCTTATTTTAAAGCAAAAGAACTTCAATTAAGTACAGACTTTATTTCATTGATTCAAAAAGAGATCGAACGCAGATCACTTCAGACCCGTCTCAGCACTCACTTTTGGAAAGCCCATCACTAAAAATGGGCTTTTTTTTATGCCTTAAGTAATTCATTTAGTTCTCAATTTAATAGTAGGCATGTTTTCTGGAAATGATACAGTGTTCTATTCCAAAGTTCTCACCCTTTTTATTTCTATTAAATAGGAAGAAACAGAAACAGGGACTTATTGCCAATTATCCCCTTTCCAATTTTATAAAATTAACATATAATGATAAGAATCAAATATATTTCATTAATAGTGAATAATATTAATACACAAGTACTCTTTCCATTCAGATGAAGAAAGGTACAGGGAGTGATGTGATGTTATGTCCATGATTGCAAGAGAGCGGGTTGACTCTACAGTTAAGAAAATGAAAGGCCAAACGGCCAACGTTCTTACGCTGATCAACCTTTCACTAGGTGCTCTCGCTTTGATGTTTATTTTTAAAGATGATTTAAAAGTTGGCTTTATTCTAATTTTTTTAGCAGGCCTTTTTGACAGATTTGATGGTATGGTTGCACGGAAATTAAACATAGAATCAGAATTTGGTAAGCAGCTGGATTCACTGTGTGACTTAATTTCCTTCGGGATTGCACCTGCATTCCTGCTGTATCAGGGCTCTCTTTTCAATTTTGGGGTTCCCGGCATTATTTTTACCATTCTATTTATCGTGTGTGGAGCGATGCGTCTGGCACGATTCAATATTACCGAATTCAACGGTTCCTTCGTCGGTGTTCCAATCACTGTGGCAGGGTGTATCATCGCCATGTGCTATCTTCTTATCCCTTTTGTTCCAGGATATGTTTTTATGTTTTTCATCATCGCTTTTGCTTTTCTAATGATCAGTTCGATCTCCATCCAGAAAAGGTAATTAAAAACCATGGCCGACTTGGGCCATGGTTTTGTTGTGGCTTATTATTTTGTCAGTTCAAGAAATTCCTTCACATCTTCCATTGCAACCTCTATGCCCTTTTTCCAGAACGCCGGTTTGGTTACATCTTCATTCAAGTGTTTCATCGCCAATTCCTCGACCGTCATGCTTGCCGTATCTCTGAGAAGAGCGATGTACTTCTCTTCGAAACTGCTGCCTTCTATTTTGGCAATCGCATAAATGCAGGCACTGAACAAATACCCAAACGTATATGGGAAATTGTAAAATGGAACGTCGGTAATATAGAAATGAAGCTTAGAAGCCCAGAAATATGGATGATAGCTTTCAAGAGAGCCGCAGAAGGCTTCTTTTTGTGCTTCAGCCATCAATTCATTCAAACGCTCAACAGGTACAAGCCCTTTTTTGCGCTCTTCATAAAATCTAGTCTCAAACAAGAACCGGGCATGAATGTTCATAAAAAAGGCTACAGAGCGCTGTGCTTTATCTTCAAGCAGGGCAATCTTTTCTTCTTTTGTTTTCGCATTCTTTACTGCAGCATCTGATACGACCATTTCAGCGAAAGTAGACGCGGTTTCCGCGACATTCATCGCATAGTCAGTAGCCAGATAAGGCATATCTTCCATTACATATGAGTGGAAGGCATGGCCAAGTTCATGTGCTAGAGTGGAGACATTGCTTGGTGTGCCCGAAAACGTCATGAAAATTCGTGTTTCGTTCTTTACCGGGAAACCAGTACAGAATCCACCAGGCCTTTTACCTGTACGGTCTTCCGCTTCAATCCATTGCTTTTCGAACGCTTGTTTTGAGAACTCTGCCATCTTAGGGCTGAAGGACTGAAACTGCTCGACAATAAAGTTGGCCGCTTCATCATAGCTCATTTTGCTGTCGGCACTTGATAATGGTGCATCAACATCGTGCCAGCTTAATTTATCCAAGCCAAGGAGAGAAGCTTTTCTGTCCAGGTAGGACACGAAAAGACCTTTATTCTCTTCGATTGCCTGCCACATGGCGTTCAGCGTATCAGCAGACATGCGGTTGATATCAAGCGGTTCTTTCAGCACTTCGTCCCACTTGCGATGCTTATATAGGCTGTTTCGGAACCCTGCAATATGATTTAAAGCTTCTGCACAATAATCACCCTGCTGATCCCATGCTTCCGTATATTTAGCGAATACCGTTTCTCTTTCCTGCCTGTCCGCACTTGTCATCCGGTTTTCTGCCTGGCCGACAGAAAGCGTTTCTTTCTTGCCGCTCAGTTCTACCTCGATGCCGATTTTCCCTACGACTGTGTCATAGAGGGTAGACCAGCTATGATACCCATCCACGGCCAGGTCATTCATCAAAGCTTCTTGTTCATAAGACAATTTTTGAGACGCAAGATTACGTCTCTCATTTAACGAAAATGCAATGCTGGACAAATATTCGCTTTGAAGGGCTTCGTTCCACTCTTCATCCGGAATTTCAGCCATCTTATTATCAAGAAGCACCAGAATGGTAGTGTAGGCCGCATTCATAGACTCGAGCTTTCCGCGAAGATTTAAAGCCTGTTTGTCATTAACATCTTGAGCAGCAAGACACCCAACATAGGAGATACATTCATTCAATAAGGCAGCTGTTTCTTGAACATCCTTCACGATCACCTGAAATGATTCCTCTGAAAACTGAAAGTCTTCTACCTTTTTGTTTAGAGCCGCAAGCTGTGCTTCAATGCTGGAGATAGCAGATAAAAGCTCTTCCGATCGGCTACCTCCGCTGAATATAGAATCCAAATCCCAGCTCTCGCGCAATCCCTGTAATAGCATGATAATCCCCCTTGTAAATAAAGTATTCGATCTTCTTCCATTATAATGAAATTCTCAATAAAAATCGACTATTTAGTTTATTTAAAATAAAAAAACTCTTCTCCCTTACAGGAAAAGAGCCAAAAACCTATTCTGCGATGCAAAGATACATGAAATAGACTAATGTCAGGATCATAACTGCAAATAACAAAACTTCCTGCATATTCCGCAGCCTCCTTATGTATATTTCTTACTTCATCTATTCCCTTTAATAATAGGTTCAATCCTAATTCCTGTTTTCCTTTTTAATTAAATTGTAAATTTCTTACTATTTTGTTTTTTTCAAGAGAGCTTGCTTAATTCATCTTTTTAAGGGGAGCACATTGAAAAATAGAAAATGATCCAAAAGTAATTGAGATCAGCCGAACTTTGACCAAACAAGATTGGGCTTGTTCTTCTACCCTGATGTCTGTCGTCTTCTTCTTTCTCATGCTGGTCTCTGCAATAGTCTGGGTCGTACCCACGATTATTTTTCTCTTCATTATGTAAATGGTGAATACCAATCGATTCGAGCAAGCTCCTGCCTGGATTTCCAATGCAGGAATAATGTTGTACCTAATTACACAATTTATCGTTATACAGAAGTTTTTTACTCACACCTTTTATTCTTTTGCTCCGAAGTACTTGATCTTCTCCGGCAGCAGCTATCTCATTCCCTTACTTCTGGCCGTTCTGGTAGGATGTTTTCTGAAATGGTCGAAGGATAAGGATTGGGGTATTCTTGAAACCGTTTCTTACTATGCTGTCGTGAACATTGTTCTGAGTATTTTTCTTATCGTGCCTTATGTACTTTAACACGAGGAAAGGAAGCATAAATTCCGATGCTTCCTTTTTTGTTTCTTATTTGTTGCATTTTCCTGATTACTCGCATATATTATAGTCAAATCTCAAAAAGTTGAACAAAGGAAACTTTTTAACCTGAAGGACACCCTGTGACCTATTTCGCAAGGAAGGTGAGCAACAATGAATAGTAAAGCACTGGCTACTGCTATCCCTAAGAAGGGTAAATTTCGCAGAGCGTTTCCTTTTCTCGGACCAGCGTTTCTTGTGAGTGTCGGCTATATCGACCCTGGTAACTGGGCAACGAACATTGAAGGCGGCGCCACGTTTGGCTATACGCTGTTATGGGTTCTCCTTCTTAGTAATTTAATGGCGATTCTTTTACAGATTACAGCTGCCAAACTCGGAGTAGCTACAGGGAAATCATTGGCAGAAAACTGCCGCCAGCATTTTTCAAAGCCGGTTGCTGTTTTTTTATGGATAACAGCAGAACTTGCTGCCATGGCTACCGATCTTGCAGAGTTTCTCGGTGCTGCACTCGGGATCTATATACTTCTTGGAATCCCTTTATTTCCAGCCGCATTAATCGGAGCTGCTGTTACATTTGGGATCTTGCTTCTTCATAAGTATGGATATCGTTTCATCGAACAGATCATACTGGCTTTCGTGTTAGTCGTAGCCTCTGTTTATATCATGGAATTATTTTATGCCAAACCAGATTTTGCCCAAGTAGGCTATCATATGGTTGTGCCTCAACTTAGTTCAGCCAGCATCTTAGTGGCCATCGGTATGCTCGGAGCGACCGTGATGCCGCATAATATCTTTCTTCACTCTTCGGTTGTGAAAAATCGTTTGAAGAAGGACCAGCCAAAACATAATCATCGCGTATATAAGTTTGCGATCGTAGATTCCCTTCTTGCTTTGAACATTGCCTGGTTCATTAATTCGGCCATGATCATTGTCGCAGCTGCTGTCTTTTTCAAAAATGGAGTGAGCGTCAAATCGATTGAGGATGCCTATTCAACGCTTACTCCTCTGCTTGGCGGGTTTGCCAGCCTTGCTTTTGCGATCGCGCTGCTCTCAGCCGGCCTATCGTCCTCAGTAACAGGAACAATGGCAGGACAGTATATATTGGAAGGATTCTTGAATGTTAAACTGCCAATCTGGGTTAGAAGGGTTGTAACGATGATTCCCGCTCTTATCATCATTGGGATGGGAATTGATACGTGGAAAGCGCTCGTAGTCAGCCAGGTTGTGCTCAGCATGCAGCTGCCGTTTACGATCATTCCGCTTATCATGTTTACACGCAATAAAAAGATTATGGGCAAATATGCGAACCGACCATTGACGAACGTTTTATTATGTATTGTAGCCACGCTCATTATCTTTTTGAATGCCCTCCTGATTTACCAGACATTCGGCGGGAATTTCTAATAAACAAGAAACAAGCCAGCATAGACTGGCTTGTTTTATTTCGTTTCATTTCCTGTTTTTTGAACGCATACTTTTTTAGCATATTGTTGATTTTCTATCATAATGAGCCTCGGATATTGAAGAGATCCTCAAGCCTTTTTCTCCAGTAATAGGGGTGATAGCTGGCAATGATAAGAGTTTTAGCAAAAATAAAAGTACTGGGTCCATTCTCTGGCCAGTACTTTTATTGTATTTAATTAATAGGAGGGCTTTTCTTTCTGCCCCTGCTGCCGGCTTCGATAAAATTCATGAAACAGTTTCATTAAGGCTCGCTTTTCAATCCTTGAGACATAGCTTCTCGAGATTCCCAGCATCTTCGCGATCTCCCGCTGGGTTTTTTCCTTTTGAAGATCAAGTCCGAACCGGCCGACAATGACTTCCTTCTCCCGATCATCCAAAACATGAATGTAATCATAGATTTTCTTTTTTTGCATTTTGAGCTGAATGGCATCAACGACATCCTCAGTTTCTGCTTTCAGGACATCAATGAGTGTAATTTCGTTCCCTTCCTTATCGGTACCGATCGGATCATGAAGAGAAACATCTTTCTTGGTCTTCTTTAACGCACGCAAATGCATAAGAATCTCATTTTCAATACATCGCGCAGCGTACGTCGCAAGCTTCGTTCCCTTCCCTCTCGAATAGCTTTCTATTGCCTTGATCAGCCCAATGGTTCCGATTGAAATCAGATCTTCGGTATCTTCACCTGTATTTTCAAATTTCTTTACTATATGTGCAACCAAACGCAAGTTGTGTTCGATCAGCTTGCTTCTGGCCTCCTGATCTCCCTCGGCCATCAGCTTTAAGTATTCTTTCTCCTCATTTTCGGAGAGGGGTTGCGGAAACGCATTGTTTTTTACATACGAAACAAACAGCATTACCTCTTTGAAAAAGTACGCTAACACGGCTAGCAACCCGGACATACAGACACCTCCCGGCTTTTTTCGTTACTCTTATCTGTATGCCGGGTTGGGCTTGTTAGGTGTCTGTACTATTGTATAAACATTGTCTCGATATACAAAATTACTATAGTGGTCTGTGCAAAGCTACACTTGATTTATCAAAGTGCATTTTAAAAAGTGTGGATCTGAAAACTATTCTTCCGGCATTCCTTGATCTGATCTTCCAAGATGAAGCCTTTTTTCACCAGCTCCTCTGTACTCACCCTTGCATAGATCGCGATCATTGAGCTTCACCCTTCTGTACTTAACTACCGTTTTCAAAATGTTTTAAAATAGATGGGTAGCCCTGAATTAAATTAATTGCACCGTGTCATAAAATAGTTTTCTATCAAAGTTGCAAAACCCATAAATCAACTTTTTCCCTTTTTCATTTTTATAACGTATTAAGATTTTTAAAAACTCAATCGGCACGAGAGGATAGCAATTCATTTCGAAAATGATACCTATTTTTATTCGCATCTTTAAAAGGTTATAAATGATCTACTTTACATTTATCTCAAAGTTAACAACCAAATGACTCTCAATAAGCTATCTGGCCCAATACAAAAAGACGCCACCTTAATAAAGAAGGCGCCCAATTGCAGAAGATTAAAAATGCTCTTTAGTTATTGTGCTAACGCTTAGCGGAGAGAAAGAAATGGATGTACGGTGACTCAGCCCTCTAGATCGTAGGCAGTGGGATGTCGTGGCTGGTAAATTGAGAGATCAGCGCCGCTGGGAAGCTTGATGGAGATAAGCCGGCCCCAACGCTGCTCGCTGATTGGCTCCGAGATCGTGATGCCCTTAGCGGTTAGTTCTGTGATCGTCTTCTCGATATCGTCGCACATCAAGTAAAACTCGTGTTTATCAAGCCCGTCTGTAGGATGCACGGCGATTTCGGCAGGAGGCAGTTTGAAGACTAGCCAACCATCGCCGGCGTCAACCCCAGCTAACCCGAGTACATCGCGTATGAATACCCGGTCTGCCTCAGCGTTGGTACTGTAGAGAATAATGTGTGCTGCATTGATCATGATTCTTCTTCACTCTCCTGTTCATCGACTGTTTCGTTTATCGCTTTGCTCTTCTTGAGCAAGTCTAATACTTTATTTTTGGTCTAACACTTTATTTTCTTTCAACATTATTGTTACCGAGACTGATCCATTTCGAATATAAATATTCGTTTCTGCTTGGGATTTTCCCTCCATTAAATGGCCCTTATATGCAGAAAGAGCACTCTCCTTACTAAAGGAAAGTGCCCGATTGCCGAAAAAGCCGTCTGAAGAGACGGCTTTTTAATTTATTTAGAATATAAACTCCATCTCTTTACTAAGCAATCCTGCCCTTTAGCTGATGAAGAAAAGAGCATCCCAGTATTGGCAACCATATCTTCAACTAACGCACCCGATCGTTGAAAATCATAATGAAGGAGGACTGTCATGAAGTGTATTGGCAAGAATGATATATATCAGCAAGTTTGCAGGTAAAAGGATAAATATAAGTCTTACCAGAAAAGAGGTTACACCTAAATATTCAGCTATCCCCCCGCAAACACCAGATATCGATTTATCTGTGAATGATTTTCTTAATTTCTTATTCAAATTAAATCCTCCTAATGCTATATAGCAGAGATTGATTGCTATTTTCTACAATCGCACCCGATTGTGGAAAAAATTAATACTGTAATCTGGCATAAATTAAAATGAAAAGCAATACTTTTACGGGGTTATTTACTAATATAAGCGAAATCGAATCATTGAGATTTTAAGTGTTTTAAACATAATTGTATATAAAAAAAGAAGCTTACTTTCATGGATAAGCCCCCTTTAATCTCATGATACTTATCAGGATGTGTTATTGCATCTTCTCAAATTCTGCTATCGTCTGTTCAAATGTCTGTTTTGTATCCTCGACCAATTTTTGGAGGTCTTTCGTTATTTGATTTACGTTTGAAAGCTCCTTTGTAATGTTTTCAATATTAGAATTAACTTCCTTAATAGCTTCGTCTGCATTGCCTGATAATTTACGAACTTCTTGGGCTACAACATTAAAACCTCTCCCATGCTCCCCGGCTCGTGCTGCCTCTATGGCGGCATTCAATGCTAATAAATTCGTCTGAGCAGAAATATTTTTTATCAACTTGGATGTTTCATCAATTAAATGTATTTGCTTTTCCAATGAATGGACAGCTTTCATTTTCTTAGAGGAATTCCCCATTACTACATTCACTAATTCATTGGGCATTTTTTTTAATTTATCAATTATTTCTAATGTTATATTTTCACGTTTCGTAATATCTGTTGCTATTTTTAAGACGGCATGTACTTTTCCGTCCTCGTTTAAGATTGGAATATATGTAGCCTCTAGCCATATTAATTTGCCTTGCTTGTTCACTCTTTCTATCTTTTCTTGAAACTTTTTGCCCTTGCGGAGATTATTCCATAATTCTATATATTCAGTGCTAATTCTTAATTCTTGAGTGCAAAATTCCTGATGATCCATACCAATTAGTTCACTCGCATTGTAACCAATGGCTTGTGAAAAATTATCATTTACCCAGATCACTTTTCTATCCAGGTTGAATTCAATCATGGCTAAGTTTTTTTCGAGCGAAGATAAGATGGATATGGGATCTAAAACCTGTGTGCTTCTATTAATATCTGATTGAATAATCATATAAACTCCCTTTTCCTTTAATATACTAAACTCCAACGTTAGTCTAACTCTTACTTTATCGGTCACATTCCGAAAATATCAAATTGGATTTCTTTTTACCAAGTTAACTTAAGAGTGCCAAACAGATTATAGACATCACAATGAAGAGTTGAGTAATTCTTTTGCAACTCGTAAGGACCTTATTCAACAATCATGGCCCGATTGTGGAATAAGAAGTGATTTCCATACCATTAATTATTAATAATTTTAGCTATTTAATTTTTTTAGAAAGCCGTATAATTTTCCTATATCTAAACGTCTTATTAATGTAAAGACTTTAGGAGGGGAAATATGAAGCAATCTCTTAAAATTGAAAATGATATTGTGAATGAAACTCGAAGGTTAAAAAATGAATTTGAAGAAATCGTTTCATTTTATTCATCAGACCTGTGGAATTATTGTAAATATGTTACTGGGTCCGCTTGGGATGGTGAAGATCTTTATCAAGATACCATGATCAAATCGTTCGGTTTGTTACCGCACCGCTGGAGTGAGATTACGGATAAAAAATACTACTTATTCCGAATGGCAACCAATACATGGCTCGATCAATGCAGAAAGCGAAAACGGGAAGTGGGAACATTAGAAGAGAGCATTGAGCCAATCCAAGATTTTTCAGATACGCTTGTTTTAGAAGAAATTTTAATATCCTTGGAGTCTAATTTGACCCCTAAACAAACAGCAGCTTTTCTCTTGCTCGATATTTTTCAATTTTCCGCGGAAGAAGTAGCCGGAATAGTTCATAGTACACCAGGCGGAGTATATGCTTCTGTACAGCGAGCCAGAAGAAACCTTGCTTCTTTAGATATGTCAACCTCTAAAAGAAAAGTAGGTACGAAATTGGCCAACGCTACTATTCAAGCTTATTTAGCTGCCTTTAATTCTGGGGATTTACAAGGGATGTTACAGTTATTCAGTGATCAAGCACAAAATGAAGCGTTCTCTGGTTTCCAAGAATTCTCGAAAGAAGAAATGCTAAAAGGATCTCTCAGATTTGGTTTGCCTGGTCATGCAGCCCAAGAAACTATTCTATGGGGTAAACCGGTTATTCTTGTTTTAGCTAATGGTGAAAATGGACCTGAAATTCATGACATCCAAATGCAAGAAGTTGAAAATGATAAAATAGTAAGTCATAAAAGTTATTTCTTTAGAAAAGAATTTATTTTAGCAGCAGCTGAAGAGCTAGAAATAAAGGCACAGTTAGTAAAACCACCAGTAGACTGGAGCTAAGTTTTTAGGGATAACATTTGTTATCCCTTTTTTATTTATTGCTGTTATTTACATTTTCAGAAAAGCATACTTCTCCTTCTAGAAAAAATGCACCTGATTGTGGAATAAAAACTACTACCGATTTGGTTCAAATGATTTAATCAAATGGTCTCCCAATTTAAATCTTTTACCGTAACATATATTAATTAGTTGTTTGTAAATTCTCATGTATGGGTATTGGTAAAAATTGAAAGAAGGAGGTTTTTCTTTGAGGCATGGAATCTATTTAGTAATAGCATATTTCATAATTTGTTTATTTTTTATTACATCCTTTCCATTTAAAGACTGGCTATTTTTTACTTCTCTCATTCTTATTTTAGTCTTCGTGGTCGGTTATTTATCGTTTCATATAAGAACATGGCGGATCTCGTTTCCAATTACGGCTGTACTGGTCACTATATTCCTGTAACAGTTCCACTTCTATTAAGATCCCTACATCACTTGTGTTTAACATGGGCGTTATATACTTTTTCATCGGCGTCGGAAAGCGACTTCCTAAAAATGATAATTAGAAACAAAAGGAGCAGCCTCTACTTTAATAAGAAAGTGTACTTCTCCTTTTTTAAGAAACGCACCCGTTTGTGGAAGACGGGAAAACCACTTCCAGAATATAACCTTATTGTAGAGATACCGATTGTATTTTGTACAACACATTCCCTTGTAGTTATAATTTCGCATGCTTTGATGATAGTTGGTTAGATCCTATTAATGATAAAATAATCGACAAGATTAAAATAACAACAAAAAAGGTGAAAGCATAACTGAAATGAGAGAACGATTCTAAAATGCGGCTTGATATGGCCGGTCCAAATGACATGCCCAAAAAGTTGATAAGATTATATATTCCTAAACCCATCGCAATTTTGTCCTTTTCTATCGTTTGTGGAATTTCAATATTGATTGCCACAGTCATCATTGTAAAAGCAATATAAATGGAGAAAACGCCAAGAGTTGCGAATATTGATTGTCTTACACCGACAGTCGCCAATATCAGGAATCCGATAAGTTCTATGATCGCGGAATATCCAATAAGTTGTTTACTGCTTAAGACATGCAGGCTCTTTTTTGCGATGAAACTTATCAAAAAGGCAAAGATTGAGATCACACCCAAAATAAAACCTGAGCCAATAGCTGAATGATGAAAACGCTGCTCGGATAATAATGGGAATAAAAACACAATGCCCACCATTGCTGCGTTATTAACAAAGCTTATCACAAGCAATCTGTTAAAAGCGAAATGTCCAAATACAGATAGATCGACAAATAGAGCCAAATCTTTGCGGTTACCATGAGCCATTAAACCAACTACTGACAGAGCAGTTATGATAAGGAGATAGCCATTCATTTTAACACCCAGAATAAACGACACAACGAAAATCAATAAATAAAATAACCCGATGAAGTCAAAAGGACGGGTAACTTTTTTCCCGTTGGCATACCCGGAAGGCATAACCACAAATAACCCGATGAGCGTCAGAACGACCAACAACATCAATAAAAACAAAGAATGCCAGCCCCATAAGAAAGTAAACGTGCCGCCAATCAAAAATCCTATTCCTGAACCTAATGATAAACATCCACTAATTAACGTTAATGCCAGGTTTCTTTTAGAAGCTGTCATATATTGATTGGCGATAATCATGGACAAGGCAATGAAAGCACTGCCTCCAGCAGATTGAATAATCCTTGCAATGATCACAAAGATATACTGATTGGTTATGGAACCAATAATGGAACCACACACGAACATACACACACCGAAGATTAATAAGGTCTTAAGTTGGAAGTATGACGCCAATTTACTGTAAGTAATAGAACCGAAGGCAATGACCAATGTATATAAAATCACGACCCAACTAATCATAGAAGTTGTTACCCCTAGTTCTCCTTTCATATCGACAAGTGCCACATTAAACAAAATTGAATTCATCACACCCGATAAAACGATGAAACACAAGGTTAAGATAAGACCATTTTCTTTACTTTTCATCTTCATATTTTTTTCTCCTCCTCATATTATTCTAAAGTCATAAAACTTTATGACTTTAGAATAAAAAAAGTGGCTACATCAGAGCGTAGCCAAAAACCCCGGTAAATAATAATCAAATATCTCTTTGTTTAGCGTGATATACTTTGTCACACCTTCACGTTCAATTAGCACTAATTGTGCGTCCGATAAAATTTTCAAATGATAAGAACCATTTGACTTACTGATTCCTAAACTCCTTCCAATATCCGAACACATAGGGCGATTGTTCTCGTGAAATAGTAAACGAATCATCTGTATTCTTTTCTCATCCGCTAATGCATTAAATACCTTAATGCGTTGTTGATCATCCAATTGTTTTAATACCATAAAACTATTATATAAATTAGCTCAAATTTGTCAAACCATCTTGCTGGAATTCAAATCTACTTGTGTATTGCTGCTTTCACTATTGTCTATCAAAGATTACCGTTACATTGTAACAACATGGGTTTACTCCTTTATCTGGCCCGTTTGTTCAAAAAAAGAGAGCTATTATCAGCCCTCTCGATCTTCAACTAACGCACCCGATTGTTGAATATACTTTTTATATCCATTTAGCAAACCCAGCAACATAATATGCAGCAGGTATAAAGATAAGTTGTGCTACTAATGTACCTATAAATTTTGAACATATCATTGTTAACGAGTAACTTTTTAGAAAAACATACTTACTTTCTTTCTTAACCACTCTGTCAGCTAGAACTGATGCTTTTGGATCAATAAACAATGTTAAAAGGATGGTTGCAATACCGTTAATAATGCCAGATGACATTAAAGCTGCTTGTGCATAATCTTTTGGTACCAACATCGAAGCATAAATAGAGGAAAGTACTCCTATTGTAAAAACCGCAGAGATTACCACATTTACAAAAAATAAACGTTTTGGAATGGTACTCAAAGTAATTCCGTCTAGATATGAAATCTTTGGAATTCTAATACACTTTATAAGTTTTTTAAACCTAGATAAATTTAAATGCTTAACTAGCAGTTTGATTATTGAGCCTCTTTCATTTTGAAAGCTGAACAATAGCTCTTGAGAAGATGGTGATGAATGTAGGAAATAACATTATTCCAATGATAACGCCTAAAGATGTTACCCCAATAAGTACACGATATTGTCCTTCAATAAGGGATAATTTATTTGAATCTGGTGCCTCCGCAATGAGCTTTGCAGTTAAAGGTTGCTGGATCATCGTAGAAAATCTCGATACAATAACCATAGTACTGAACAATGAATGTTTCAATAACTGTTATTATTAAAAGAAAAATAGATATTATAATTACTTTACCAGTGAGTAGGTCCATTTTTTAATCTTCCTTCACATAGAATAATACCAATTATTTCAAATCATTCTCTTTAACACAAGCCATAATAACAAAAAGAGCTTACCTTATTACAGATAAGCACCCTTTAGTTGAATAACGCTTGAATTTTTATAGCGACTTCTTTTGGTTTAACATCAATAGATGATAACTGGTTTATTTCAATCCACAATGGTAGATAAGTTCCTCGCTTTCTATTAAAATCTGTGTACTCTTCACCATTCCCTGTACCAAAATTTCCAGTTATTATTTCAGCAAGAAAAAAGTATTGAGTGCCGTTAAATTCAACTTCTGCGATACACTCATTTATATTAACCGTTACTCCTAATTCCTCTTGAGCTTCTCTTTTGGCTGCTTCTTGAGGTGTCTCTCCATCTTCTATTCCACCACCAGGAAATACATAATAAACTGAATCCCCTCTAACCCTCTTAATCAGACCTACTTTTTGATTTTCAACTAAAACTACTGAACCTCTATTTCTCATATTTACCCCCATAGCTGAAATACATTGTTCAACAATCCTGCCCTTAAATCAATAAAAAAGCCACTTCTCCTTCTTGAAGAAATACGCCCTTTAGTTGAAGATCGTTATATTACGTTTGTTTTTTATTTCCCTCATATTCAATTCAAGAAGAATGTCTTTCGGTACACAGCCTTCTAAACCTTCTTTTTTTATCAAGTCATACCCCGTACAGCTATCATCAACAACTGAGACAATGTCTCCTTTACTTACGCTTATTTGTGCACAAGAAACATCGGTCTTAGCAGTAAAATGCCCCGTTTCATTTTGTTGAATATATTCATTTTTAACGTATAGTAGTTCATTGGTTTCTAGCTGTTTACATAAAGTGAAGTTATCATTTTTTTCAACTAGCGCAAGATCATATAAAGGATAAGTAATAGAACCAATCATCATAGGTTCAGCACTAAAATCTTCCAACACTTCACAATTTAGAAAATGATCAATATATGCATTCGAATATGTATCTTCAGCAAATGATCTATGAATGATAAATGCATTTAATTGTCCAGTTGTTTTGATGGCGTTTCCCCATTATTTTAATCCATTTTTTTACTAGTTGATAGTCTTACAACTATTTCCTCACATAACTATTTGAAAATTTTAAAAAAGCGCTGATCCTTATTTCAGGAAAGCGCCCTTTAATTGTATAAGAATGGACTATATTTTATTGAAATTATGGTCAACAAACCTCTTCATTTTATCTGTATAAGAACGCTAAGTTTCCAGGTTAGTAATTTTGCCGAAAAGTAATGCATCATAATACTTATCCTCTATAAAATAGTGGTCTTTTAAACGTCCTTCTAACTCATACCTGTTCTTTTCAAGTATCCGTGCAGAACCAATATTGGCATCCACTACCATAGCATGGAGTCTATGAAGATTTAGTGATTTAAAAGCAAAATCACTCATCAATGCAACAATCTCTGTGCCATACCCCTTACCCCAATGATGTTTATGCAACACATAACCAATTTCAGCTTTGTTTGCTCCTTGGTCAAAATTGAAAATCATGGCTGTCCCTATAATTGCTTGAGTTGATTTTTCAACAATGGAGGAATATAAATGAGTACCTGCCGACTCACGTTTTAACATTATTTCAATGTACTGACGAGTTTCCTCCAAAGTATTCATTAAATTCCAGCCAATAAATCGTGAAACTTCTTGATCTGACGCATAATGATGTATCTCTTGAACATCCTCAATCCTAAGTGCTTTGAAGTAGATTTTTTCACCCTCCAATGAATGAAATAAAACAGCCTGCTTCTCCATTTTAACCTCCTCTAATTTCGATTTGTTAAATGAACCTCAGATGGCAGCGAAAATGTCCCTAATTAAGGTTAATATCATCGCACTCATCTTAGTACATCCTTTCAAATAATTTTCCATATATATGTTATAACTGTTTCCTCGGCAAACTGGCCTTAAAATGAAAAAAGCTCTAATCCTTGTTCCAGGAAAGCACCCTATTGCTAAATAAAGATTAGTTATTAATGAGGATGCTTACAGAATTAAAACTATATCCACCGCTCCCTTTATGCATAATAGAAAAGAATGGTTCGTATCGGTGTCCCTCAATATCTTCAAACGATAGGATAAATTTATAGTCACCTTCGGCCATATTAGTAATGGCGTCCGATGTGTGAAATAGATCGACTTCATTTTAGAAAAAATAACGATCTACATAGATAATGATTAAACTCACAACCTTTTATCAGAAAGGATGATTAACATTATATTTTCTTATGAAAAAATCACTTTATCCGGAGATAACTCTGCTGAAGTATTTTTACACAGGACTATTGATAGACGTTTTTTGCAGCCATTCCTGATCTTCACTGGTCAGCAGAATTTAAAGAATTCGATAAAATACATACACAAATGCAACACCTGCAAAACTCTTTAAAT
Organism: Fictibacillus marinisediminis; assembly: GCF_023149135.1. Lineage (NCBI taxonomy): Bacteria > Bacillati > Bacillota > Bacilli > Caryophanales > Fictibacillaceae > Fictibacillus > Fictibacillus marinisediminis. Next base: position 2,717,048 of record NZ_JAIWJX010000002.1, read on the forward strand.
TTTCATTTGTTTTCAGGTGATACGGATAAATTGATTGAAGCTATTATTGAGTTGGTTAAGCGGTACGAATAATAGTTAGTGAACATTATGGGTCAAATACGAAGAATCGTTATTTCTTTTTTAAATTTTGGCTCTGTAAAATTAAATGTCGATTTTCATATAGTAATTAGGGGAACCTGCATTTGTCGAGGTTCTCCTTTTTTGTTCAACTAACGCCCCCGTTAGCTCAATAGCAAATGAATTACAACTCGTTATTTCTCCCAAAGCTCGACCAGTCGACCTTCAGGATCTTCAATCCAAATAAACTTTCCAAATTCACTAATCTCTTTTTTCTTTGCAAGAGGTACACCAATATGTTCAAGATGCTTAATAGTCTCGTTTAGATTATGTACTTGGAAATTTAACATCACTTGTTGTTCTGTTGGAAAATAACTGTCATTCTCGGTAAAGAAAGAAAAGATAGTCTCATTTCCTAATTGGGGTTTTATCACAGTCCCATTCCAATTTTCCACTTCAATCTTCAACACTTCACTGTACCATTTTTTTACAACTTCAAGATTCTTAGTTCTCCAAAATATTCCTCCGAAACCTTTTATCATCGTATCTAACTCCTGTCTGTCATCAAATTTTTAGCTGTGCGATTACATTAGATATTCGAGATTTAAATTTAAGTTCCTTTTTCAACTATACTGCCCGATAGTTAAATAAGCACTATAGAGCGCATTTTGATAAACGTAAACTATCGTAAGTATCTGTCATTTCAAAAACAAAAGATGATAATAGGAATTCCTTAATATTATGTTTTGTGCTTTCATTGCTACGGCTATCCACAAACAAGAACCAAGCAAGGTAATTGTCGAGATACTTTGTTGCTACACCTTTAAATCGGTTTATCCATTGTTCTGTTTATCATCGTTCGATTTAATTCTGTAATACTCGATGCCTTTTTCTTTCGCGTATGTTTTATAGGCTCTCCAAGCATCTGTCACAAGCACATTTTCAGGTGTTAACTTTGAACCAATCATTTCTTCAACTTTGGTTTTAACAATACGCCCCATACAAACAACTTTGGAAACAGTTGCCTTTGTGCGATCTCTGGCAACAAGAACGCAAACTTGCTCGTGGTAATTTCTCTGTGTTTGGAGCTGCCACCACGTTTACGAGGTTTTCTCCCAGTAATGCCACGCTGCCCTTTTTGAGAGTATAAGAAATAGGTCTCATCTACCTCAACAATACCCTCAAATTGTTCAAAATCGATTTGTTTAAGAGCGTTCAAGAGGTTGTGTCTCCAATAAAAAAGCGTAACCCAAGTAACCCCTACGATTTCTTCCGATTTTCGTAGAGAATAGCCTTTGAACATCCAATCAACAAATGTAATCCATTCGTTTACTTTACAAGTGCAGAACAAAACGGTATTTGTTTTCTATGTTTATTGATTTGTAAGGATTTTTAAAATTTAACAGCTGAAATTACAGTTAAAATAACAACAAAAAACACCGAATAATGAGAACTATTCGCTGTACACTTTTGCTAATACGAAAGATCATACACATCTCTTTTGTAATTATAGATATCGTATTTAAGGTTTAATTTTCCACCGCTAATTTTTACAATTTTTTCAAAAGCCATTTTATGTGGTTTTTATCTTCTGGATAATTAAAGTAAATGACCTTTTTTGTATTCTGCTATTCTCCATTATTAAAGTTATTTTACCTGAATAGACCTGGCTTTAATTACATAAGGAAGGAGCTGTTCTACAGCATGTTTTTGACTCTCATACACTTCAAGTATTTCAAGTTTTTGCTTTAATATATCCACTTGTAATACTTCTTCTAGCGATAAATCAAACATAAATAAGTTTTCTTTTACTATAGAGTTCATAATTTCAGAAAGAGCTTTATGTTCAGGGTGGCCGTATTCACCTTGTAAATTGTGCGTAACAATTTTGCGATAGGGGCGCTCGTGGATTATCCGTTGTAACTCCTGTTCTAATTTCGGCCGGTTAACGTGTTCTGTCCATGCATCCTTAAAACTCCAGATTTCATATTCGGCTTCTACCTTTTTCATAGCTGCTTTAAATTCTTGTGAACGAGTATCATTATTTCCTTCTGAGATACAAATCACTTTCCAACCTTTTTCCTGTATCAATTCATCCCCGCCAAAAATAATTTCATCATCTGGGTGGGCTACAACCATTAGTTTATTAATTTCCGCCATAATTACCTCCTCTTAAAAGTGATCGCTTCTCCAAAAAATATAAGGACGATGTATAAAGGTGTCTCTTAATATCGATTTGTCTTTTGTCGTCATTTCTTTTGTGTCTTTTCCCTGTAAAAAAAACGTTAAAAAGTCCGAATGTGACAATCTGGTCCATACTTCATTCTTATAAAAACCATCTATATAATGATCTTCTGTTTTAATATATTCTAATCCGTTATCCTTCTTTATTAGGTCGTTTACTTGGTTGGTGAATGAAGATTTGGATATAATTTTCCACATGGATTCATGATGTTCAAAAGGATATAACGTTTGATGGCTAAGATGAGTAAACAATTCATGATGCGGAGGGAGAAATAAGATCACTTTATTTTCTTCCTGTGAAAGTGCGGCCTGGTACAAGCGAAACACGGTATTGGAGCAGCTCTGATGACATAATTCAATAATATCAATGGTCGCATCTGCTTTTTGAAAACGGATATACCCTGTCACTTGGTTGTGGTGTTTCGCTACTAAAAAATGATCATGTTCTTTCATACTGTTTAGCTGCTGGGTCCAATATTCCTTTGTCCGTTCCATCGGCCCGTTCAGCTGCTGGGAATAGTTTTGATAGATTTCCATTATCTCTGGCAAATCACTATGCTGTACGGGTGTAATTTTCATTCCATCTTCAAGAGCCTGCCCTTCACATTTATCATAAAGGTAGTGATAATTTTCAGGGATTGAGTGCCAGCCCGCTTTTTCATAAAAGGAGGGAATACCGGTATATAAAAGCGATAAATCAAACGCCTCCTCTTCCATCCAAGAGAGGGCTTTATCCAATAAGCGGTGGCCTAATTTCTGTCCACGGTTAGCCGGCATAGTAGCAACATTCCCAATACCAGCTACATTAAATGTTAGAGGAGGAACATTGATACAAAAAGGAAAAACTTGAAGTACCGAACTAATCTTTCCATTGACTATGGCAACCCATGTTGTCTTTAGGCGGTAAGCAGGATTATTCTTAATTCGTTCTTCAAAAAAAGCTCTATCTTTATTGAATACCTTTTCCAACAGGACAAATACATCTTCTAATTCACATTTGGTTTTTATACTACGGAATTCTACAGTCATACTCACCCTCCTTACTGATTTATTCCCAAATTCCAAAAACGAAAACACACCGGAAGATAACATTCTATTGATAACAGAACAGAAAAAGGAGGAAAAAAATATTCCTCCGAAAATGTGTATGGAGTATAGAAAGACTGGGTCCTCCTATTAATGGGGCAAACGTACAAGAGTTCTAGATAATCTCTTTTGCATTATGCGGGCATCGATAGGCTTTGGATCATACCAAGATAAAACCAGTGTCCGTTACCGGCACTGGTTTTTTAAATATCTTATCAGTTGATCGATTTTGCTCTTAATCGAAGGATATTTTGCTATTCTTGTAAAACCTTTTCAACAATCTGGCCCTAAAATGGAAATATGCGCTAATCCTTATTTCATGTAAGCGCCCGTTTCATGAAGATCTTTAGTTAAACTGCGTTCATGGTTATACCATTCCAGGTGGCGAACCAATTACCTTTGGTCAGTCGCCACCGTCTGGGGAGTTCCCCCAGTCCTCCTAAATGATCAGTATTCCAATAAACAACCCGGCCCTTTAAACGACCAGGAATAATAGATAAACTAGATAGCCCTGTTAATTTTGATGGTTCTGTCCATCTTAAGAGAGCTGAGCGAATAAGCCTATTTAGCAAAAGCGAACTTGCTGGGTTTAATGATCTTCACTATATAAAGGCTAGATTATTTAATTCTTTCTAATTCAGTCTTTATTTCAATAAAGCTAGAGGTTTTGCAAAGCTCCGAAACCAACTTTTTATTCTGGACTACCTTCCATAGCCGGTTAAAAAGGATGCTGAATTCTTCCTTATCTTTTTCATTTAAAGCCAGGAGAAACACTAATTGAACGTTGTTCATTCCCCATTTTATCGGTTTCTTTAGGATTCCAATCGCAATGCATGAATCGAGTGCATTTTGTTTTACCGGATGAGGAATAGCTACCAAATTGCCAATCGAAGTGGGTGATATATTCTCTCTTTCAAGAACAGAATCCAAGTAAGATTCCTCTACATATCCTCTCATATTTAGCGCGTAAGCCATTGATCTAATAATTGCTGCCGGTTCTTCTTCTTCAATCTCCGGGAAGAACAATTCCTCACTAAATAAATTCCGGAGTTTTTCAAACGATTTCTCTTGGTCATCATTTAAATACCTTCGTGAAATATAGTTATTCACCATGTCCACGTCTTTTTCAGTCAATAATGCGTTAATATGCAGAATTGGAATCGTTCGTTCTTCTCTTACCGGAACTGTACTTAAGATTAAATCGACATCTTGATATTCAATATCCTTTAAGGAATAGGAAGGATAGGTTCCAACAATATTTAATCCTGGAAACTCACTTTCAATGCTTGCGGCCAGCAGCTTGGCTGATAATGAACCTTCCCAATCAACAAATGAAAATCCCCGTCTCTAAAATACGTAAAGCATAAATCCAAATTTTCAGCCATCGTCTCGCCGATGGTCTCCTCCATCAACTCCAGCTGCTGCTCATCCAGTTCAGGCTTTGTTTTCTTTTTGTTGTCCCGATCAAACTCGAAAGAGATTAGTGATGACGCTCACACCAACAGCACAATTTTTTAGTAATAAGTAGCTTGTCCATACCAACGTCTCTCTATTTGCATTTAATAGAGTAGGAGGTGATTTTAATGGGAGAAAAAAAGAAATCTCGAAAAAAGATTTATTGTGAACCGGAATATATTGTTAAAGACGTATATACCGAAAAAGAAGTAATATTCGTTCACCCTATCATCCGTATTAAAAAAGAGCATATCAAATATGTCCCTCGCCATGTCTATAAAGAAGAATCAATACATGAGATCATAGACCCTGGCTTTCCAAAATGTGATTGCAAAAAGAAAAAGAAGAAAGAATTTGATGAGTCTAGTTCCAGTTCCAGCTCCAGCAAAAAGCACGTTGAGTCGAGCTCCAGCTCCAGCTCCATCAAAAAACACGTTGAGTCGAGCTCCAGCTCCAGCCCCATCAAAAAACACGTTGAGTTGAGCTCCAGCTTCAGCAAAAAACACGTTGAATCGAGCTCCAGCTCCAGCTCCAGCAAAAACAAAAAGAAAAAGAAGAAATATCAAGATGACATCAAAGACCCTGGCTTTCCAAAATGTAATTGCAAAATTTGCAAAAAGAAAAAGAAGAAAAATCGCTGGTAATTTAATATTTCTAGAGAACGCCTTTAGGCGTTCTTTTATGTATAGGGAGCTGATCATCACGTTTGATATGCAGTTAGACACCCACCACATGTAACCTTTTTCCGTTGCTATGACCTCAGTCAAATTTAAAAGAAACCGCCTCTAAAGGCAGCCATTCACAGTAATGGTAATGACATTAGAATCTCATTTTCGATACAGCGTGCAGCATACGTCGCAAGCTTCGTGCCCTTCCCTCTCGAATAGCTCTCGATCGCCTTGATCAGTCCAATGGTTCCGATTGAAATCAGATCTTCAGTATCTTTACCTGTATTTTCAAATTTCTTTACGATATGTGCATCCAAACGCAAGTTGTGTTCGATCAGTTTGCTTCTGGCTTCCTGGTCTCCCTCGGCCATCGCTTTTAAGTATTTGCATCGTTACTTTTACTTTTTCATTGCGAAATTTGTTTAGCGTATATTTTCCGCGTTTTGATACCGAATCCCTTACACAAATAAACCATTCCAAAGATGGAATGGTCCAATTTTGACAATCAGTTACCAGCGGTCTTTTCCATATCCTAACGAGTGATTAAAGTTGAATCCCTAATTCTTTTACAGCCTTCTGTAGGCTGTCACGATTAATTTTTACATTGGTTAGGATTTGAGTTTTATCCTTGCTGTTAATCGCTGCTTCTAATGCATCAAACTTCCCGTGCATATCCTCTCCCATTTTTTTGTTTTTGGCTTCAATCGGAGGAAGGACGGTCGAATGATATTCTTCATGCATCGACTCAAATTGGTCAGCAGCACTTTTAAAATCCTTTTTATTGACATCTTTTTCGATGCTATCCAATCCATTAAGTTCTTCTTTGATGGCCTTGCCGGTTTGGCTGTTATTTGGCTTGCTAGTATTGGTTTTTTTATGCTCATGTTGCGAGTGATCTTTGCCAGATTGCTTGGAAGTGCCGCATCCTGCAAGGCTAAGGATCACTGCGAATGTAAGCGGAATAAGTAGAAACTCTTTAGTTTTCATGTGTTATTCATTCTCCTTTTTATACGCTTCATTTTCTTTTGGCCATTCGGCTTCCTTTAAACCATAACCAAATGCCCGTCAAACTAAATACAATCATACAAACAGCACCAAGGTCAGTTAGCCATACAATGGAAGTATGGTCTAAAACACCTGAGTGAATTCCGAATATCCATTTCTGCAGTTTCAATTCGTTAGTAGATCCATATCCAATCCATGAACGGTGGTTCAATAATAAGCCTGTTATAGCCATTAAAAGGACAAGCAAAGATCCGATGATGCCAAATAACCTATGAATGGTCTTCATTAATCGATACATAAAAAACTCCTAAATTCATACCAATTTTCCCTTGAGATTATGAATGCCGGATTTAGATACTATTTCTCTCACTCTGACGCACTATATTTGGTTTTAAGTATAGGCTAATGAGAGTATAGGGGTTACAGAGAAGAGGTGTCATCACCCCTAAGAGTGAATTTTCCACTTGTTATGATAAAAAGCACTAGTGCCTTATTAAAACGATACAAAAACTTCACAAGATGAACTTTTTATAACCCCTTCCAGTCATTTTTGTTCAATCCTTTCGAATATTATACTTCTACCTATTCAATCAAAAGGTGTAAGGACGATAGGATTAATTTTTCCATTGTGAAATATATGTACTCCTAGACATCGCAAAAAATAAACATATCATTTTAAGGTTAAAGCAATCTCCGGTTGCCACAAAACTGATTTCTATTGTAAAAATTGAGGATGTCTGGTTTTTCTGGTTATGCACTTAAGTATTTTTTCATGAATGGGACTTTCTTAATAACAAACCAATCTAAGAACAGTACGATGAGTAATGATACTCCGACTAACGGGAAAAACAAGCCAAATGCAACAATGATGAGGGCAACACCTTTCATTAAATTAAAACTATTAGATACTGAAGGCGCCCCTAATTTCCCTTGTGGCTTCCTCTTCCACCACATTAGTAGCCCAGAAACAGAGACACCAATTAAGCCTAGACAGACCGCTGCTCCAAGAATCTGGTTCGGTAATCCAAAATAGTGTCCCTCGTGTAAAGCAATACCAACTTCGATGATCTTTGCCATCCATCCATAATCCTTATATCGAAGATCCGCAAGAACTTTCCCACTGTATTGATCGATGTGTAGAGTCGCTTGATCTTTAGGTAATGGAGGGAAAACTGAGACGGTATAGACTCCTTTTTTTCCATGCGGCAGATTGATGCTGTAGCCAGAGTGCACTTTTTGTTTATTAGCCAAACCTATAACTTGATCTACTGTTAACTGTTGAATACCTCTACCGGTTCTTGATTTGGGCAATGACATATTTTCAGCTGACCACGGTACTTTTATTGAGACATTCTTAGTAGGAGCAGTAGATTCAGGTACACTGTCCCATAGGCCTGTTGGATAACCTGATTGTGTGGATGTTGCTAATTTGTTTACATTATTACCCCATACCCCTGCCCAGGGCAGACCTGTCATAATGAGTAATGCAGCAAACAATGAGAGCCAGAAAGCGGGTACAGCATGCAAATCACGCCAGAAGATACGCTTCCCTTTTGTAAATCTAGGAATTAATGTTCCAAACCGTTGTGCATTTCCTTCCCGCGGCCACCATAGATATACCCCAGTTACCAATAAGATCATGATCCAGCATGCAGACAGTTCTACAATTCGATCCCCAATTGTCCCAACCATAATCTCCCCATGCAGCTTTTTCATAACCTCCATGAGCTTTCCTTCGTTACCCAGTGTACCAACGATTTTATTTGTGTATGGATTTACAAAAACTGTCATTTCATGATCTTGATTTATAATTCCTACTTCAGAGGAGCGCTTTCGTTCATCTGATGGGCGGAAACTTAATATCGTTGCTCTAGGATAAATTTCCTTCACTTGTTTTATTTGCTGATCGGCTGAGACCTCTTGCTTTCCTTGATGAACATAATATAAATCCTTATAGAGGATAGGTTCAATTTGAGGTTTAAATAAATAGACCCCGCCTGTTACAGCCAGCATGATCAAAATTGGAGCAAATAATATACCTGCATAAAAGTGCCAACGCCATATAGCCTGGTACAAACTTTTCCCTCTTTGTGATTGCTTGTTCGCCGTATCCTCGGGAACTTCTTTTCTTACTACGTTCGTAGAATACATTTTTCCAACTACCTCTCCGTTAAGCTATGCTGAGTATAGTGTAAAATTATTTTCCTCGTCATCACTCTAAAGGGGGATAATTAGCAAAATGTGAGCCGATTGTTTGACTAATTAGTGAACGCTTCCAATCTTATTGACTATTAAATTTTAAATCACCGTTTTCACTCGTAAGAGGGATATTCTCATGTGCAAAGATATGACATGATAAAAAAAGCTATGTTTTTTTCAGGATGAAGATAATGAAAACGTTTGAAAGAAGGTATCTTTAGTGAAAAAATTCAATTTCTTAGTCTTATTTATTTCTTTATTGTTTTTATTGTCGGCTTGTGTCAGCACCCCCAGGGAACATCCAAATAAAAATGCTTCAAATGATTCCCTTAACTGGAAAGTACAATCGTTTTCTTATACGGATCAGAATGAGAAAACATTTTCAATTGACAAATTAAAGGGTAAGGTCTGGCTGGCTAATTTTATTTTCACAAATTGTGAAACTGTTTGTCCTCCCATGACAGCCCACATGGCAAAACTGCAAAAAATGTTAGCAAATCAAAAAGTTGATACACAAATCGTATCCTTTAGTGTCGATCCAAAAAGGGATACGCCGGAAAATTTATTCGCTTTTGGAAAAAAATTCGGTGCAGACTTTTCACACTGGCACTTCTTGACCGGCTACGAACAGAAGGAAATTGAGACGGTCGCCAAAAATTCTTTCAAGACTGCTGTTTCCGCTGATCCTACCTCCGACCAATTTGTTCATGGAACCTCGTTTTACCTGGTGAACCAAGAAGAAAAGGTCGTAAAAAGATATGATGGTGTTCAAAATGTGCCCTTTGATCAAATTGTTAAAGATGCCAAAAAAGTCTTAAATCAACCGAGGTGAAATTGACATGCAACTCAAATCTAAACTTGTACTTTTTCTAAGTTCAATCCTTGTATTAACGGCCTGCGGAAATCCTAAACATCATACCCACCAGCAATCTACAAATGAAAGTGAAAATTCACTAGTGCCTGTTCAGGTTAAAATTAATATTGATCCCTATCAGCCAAAGACAAATAAACCTTTCATAATTCAGGCCAAGGTTACACAAAACGGTCATGCTTTAAATGATGCAGATGATGTTCAATTTGAAATTTGGAAAGACGGGAATCGAAAACATAAAAAGGTTAAGGTGGAGAAAGCAAAAAAGGGAGTCTATTCTATTCAAAGTACATACAGTAAGGCTGGCAATTATCATGTGATTTCTCATGTTACAGCCAGAGATATGCACACTATGCCGCAAAAACAGTTTACGATTAAATAAAAAAATCAGACACTTGTCTGATTTTTTTACTATTATTTATGTTCATGAATGATTTTCATGTTTTGTATGAAGTGAACATGCACTTAACAGCTTGTAGGTAGTAAATCCACTGATCCATATTTTTCTTCATTAGTTAAGCGACTTTTCCAGACTTTTTTCCGGGGATTTTCAGCATTCAATATGACTTTATTAATCATTTTTATGTTATTCAATCCACCCTTTGCTGTAAGCATAACTTGTCAATTGAACACGGTTATCCAGATGAAGCTTGTTTAGAATGTTCTTTAGATGGCTTTTCACCGTATGCTCTGAAATAAAGATAGTTTCAGCGATGTCACGGTTTGATTTACCCTGCGCAACCAGTTGTAAAACTTCTTTTTCACGCTCGGATAAGGGAGTTTGTTCTATTTGTTTTTTGCTCTGTGTGAATTCTTCCAGAATTCGAAATGCCATATTTTGTGACATGGGTGCTTCATCTACAGCAAAAGCACGCAAATAACTGTACCATTCATTTGAATTTAAGTTCTTTAATAAATAACCTTGAGCACCACGTTTGACCGCTTCAAATAAATCGGTAATATCATCTGAAACTGTCATAATCACGATTTTTATCGTTGGGTATTTAAATTTTATGATTTTAGTAGCTTCCAGACCATCCAATACTGGCATCCGAATGTCCATCAAGATTAAGTCCGGTTGCAGCTCAGCAGTTAATTCAATCGCTTCTGAGCCATTTGTTGCTTCACCGATAATTTTAAACTCTTCATAATCCTCTAACAGTTCCTGAATTCCTTCCCTTGCATGTTGATGATCATCCACCAACAATAGACGAATTGGTTCTTTCATATCCTAAATCTCCTTTAAAAAAATAATCCGCATTTCTCCGTCTTGAATATTAATTCTTAGGTGGCTTCCCATCGCCTTCGCTCTGTCTTTTAATATTTGCAGCCCATAACCCTTATGGCTGTTAACTAAGGATTGTTGGTCTGTTTTATTCTTAATGATGCATGTCCACCCCGTTTTTGTTTCATGGGCATCAATCCAAACTTGTTTGGTCCTTGCATGCTTAACAACGTTTATCAGTGCTTCTTTTATGCAAGCATATAACTCAACCTTATCTTTCGTTGAAAACAAAGATTCTCCAATCTTCCAAGTCATTTGAACTTTTAATTGATGTTCTTTTTCCATACTTTGGATATGATTTAATAACGTATCTGTCCAATTAAAGTTTGATTCTACAGGTGGCACACGTAAATTGTTAATGGCTTGTCTAGTATCCTCATGGATATGTTGAAGTGTTTTTTTCATTTTGATGAAATGAGGATTGTTATCCAGATTAGCTTGTTTGCCTAGTTTATTTATTTTGATGGATAAGAGAAATAGGGATTGTGCCATACCATCATGAAGTTCTCTTGAAATCTTAGCCCGCTCTTGCAATGCACTTTTTTGAGATCGTTCTTCGTTTAATTCTGCTTGTATTTTTTCCAGCATATTAAAAAGTTTCAATAAGAAAATTATGGTGACCCCAAAAACAATTAAAGGAGATAAAAAATTGCCAGTTTCCATTGATATATAGGGCATTAGCAAGGTATGTCTTAAATACTCCCATATTCCTATGGATAAAGTAGGCAGCATTAAAATTAGCCATTTAATTTGTTTATAAGTCATCTTTTCACCACTCAGCATATATTTCATATTCCTTTCCTATCTTGACATATTTCTAAAAAAAATCTATCACTATTTTGAGGGAGATATATTAAAGTTCAATCATTGCTAATTTATTATTTTTCATTTTTCTTCTGTAGTAAGCACAAAAAGCTCCTTAAGCGGCACTTGATCTGCTTAAACAAACCTCTCTTTCAAGTCAGGGGTACATCATGTCCTCTTCTTCGACAAATATATCAAGATAATGTTCATTTTCAAAATCTATTTTTGCAGTGATTACATATTGATTTTTACTAAATTGGGTAATTCATATTGGTGAACAACCTATACTTTTAAAATAAAAATGAATAGTATGAACGGATTGAAGCAGGAAATCAGGATGGTCAAATCTTCAGATAGGTACATCGAGAAAGCAGGATTTCTATCTAGTAACATGATAAATAAAAAAGGTGATAAAATGGCAAAAAGAAACCAGTCCAATAATAAAAAAAAGTGTTTAATCGGACCTTTAAATGGACAAAAGCGCAGTGAGAAAGCATTTCGTGTTCGTCATAAGGCAGCATGTTCACAAATGGAGCTTCCCCTTACTGAACATCCATGTAATGGTGACGAACAATTGTATCCTACTAAAATTGGCAGCTTTTCTAAGGGGCTGCCGCATAATTCCCTTGGCGAGGTTGACCTTCAGGCCTATAACCAATTTATTAAGGCTCTAAAAACCGGGAACAAAGACGATTTTGAATCCATTCCTCTCGGCGGTAACGCCAAGCTTTCAAATCCTCAAGCCGCATATGTATTTGATCTTGCGGGAACGGATTGCCACAACTTGGATATTGCTGTTCCTCCTTCCTTCAAAAGTGCTTGGGCGGCTGGTGAGATGGCTGAACTATATTGGCAGGCGCTGACCCGGGATGTGTCTTTTCATGAGTACCGCACCCATCCACTGACCATGGAGGCAGCTTCAGAGTTATCGTCATTTTCTGATTTTCGCGGGCCAAAAGCCGGCGGCAAAGTCACAACGGGTACGCTATTTCGCGGGATTACACCTGGTGACCTAATTGGCCCTTATATTTCGCAATTTCTTTGGAAAAACGTCCCCTATGGCGGGACAACAATCGTTCAGCATTATCGTACAACTTTGGCGGGGTCTGATCATATGACATCCTATGATCAATGGCTGGAGATCCAGAACGGCTCAACTCCTGCTGCACCGTTATTCGACCCCACACCCCGCTATATCCGTAATGGAAGGGATCTGAGTGAATATGTTCATCAGGACTTTTCCTTCCAGGGTCCGCTTTCCGCTTGTTTAGTTCTGCTCAGTTTCGGCAGGGAAGCATTAGATATATACAATCCCTACCTTAAATCAGAAACCCAGGATGGTTTTATTACCTTCGGCGCCCCGCATATTCTGGATTTAGTTACGAAAGTGGCGCGGGCAGCACTTGAGGCCGCCTGGTTCCAAAAGTATCTTGTCAACCGCAGACTCCGTCCCGAGGAGTTCGGAGGACGCGTCCACAACCATTTGATGGGTGCCGCAAGCTACCCGATAAACTCAGAACTCCTCCATTCCCAGGTCATTTCAAAAGTGTTCAGCCAGTTCCACAGCTACTTGCTTCCTATGTCGTATCCGGAAGGCTGCCCAATCCATCCGGCTTATCCAGCTGGCCACGCAGCCATCGCTGGGGCCGGTGCCACTGTTCTCAAAGCATTCTTTAAAGAATCGTTCAAGATTCCAAATCCAGTCACCGCCAGTTCGGATGGCCACTCATTGCTTCCTTATTCAGGAAAACCTTTGACCATAGGCGGGGAATTGAATAAACTAGCCGCCAATATCTCCCTAGGCCGCAACACAGCCGGCGTCCATTGGCGTTCAGATGGGATCGAGGGGATGAAGCTTGGGGAAGCTGTCGCAATCAGCATTCTTAGTGACTACAGCGCGACCTACCATGAGAAATTCATTGGTTTCTCATTCACTAAGTTTGACGGGACTCGGATCACAATCAAGTAGGTTAGAAACAAACGTTACGAAAACAGCCTAATTTTACATTCGATTTCTACAAAAGAGCGAATCTTTTTTGGACATACTACCACAAGGGAACTCCATTCCCTTCCATCAGATGATGTCTGGGTCTCTCCTTGTAAAACCAAAATAGGCATTGATGGTGGAGTAGTTTTTGGTGGTACTACATGGGATCCGCATTGATGAAGAAAATGATAAAATTAATATCATTTCAGTTAGAAATGCTCTATAAATATATTCATTAAACTTATGAAGTCATCGTAATAGCAATCATTCTCTTTAGAGTACCAAAAAGTCAAATAACCAGGAAATTCCCCACTAAAAGATATTACTATTTCCCTGACAAATCTATCAAAAAATCATGAATAAAATTAGGTAAAGATATTAAAAGTCCACGTTTTTATCGTGGACTTTTAATTTTGAATGAATTCGTACTAACCACAGGTTTTTTCTTTGGGAGGGAATCCATCTTTATTTAAACTACCGAAATTATAAGAGAGACAAAAAAGAAAGGCTGTGCTGGCTCAGTGACTCCGTATTAATGTTTCTCTGTGAATTTTTACGGTAATTACTCATATCTTGTTAGTGACAGTTACCTAGGAGGCGAAACAATTGCATATAAATGAAAAAACGTATCAAGAATCATTATTGAAATGGTGTGAAGATATCAAAATAACTTGGGAATCAGTTCGAGAACAGTTAATAAATATCGACAATCCTAGTCTTCAACAATGGGAAGACACCTTCTTATTATTAAAAAATGAAATAGAAATGGAAAACGGCATACATGATCATCATGAATTAAGTAAGAAAGCAACCTCCTTATATGATAACCTTAATGGCTTCTTAAACCGGGCTGAACTGTTATCCAGTCATAACGAAGATGAAAGAATTCAAGTCGTCCCAATCGGGGGACATCGATTACCTTCTCTTCCTTATCCATATAATGGTTTAGAGCCTGTCATTTCAGAAGAAATCATGAGATTACATCATGATAAACATCATCAAAGCTATGTAGATGGACTTAATAGAGCAGAATTAGAAATGCTAAAAGCACGTGAAAATGGAGACTTTCATTTGATTAAGCATTGGGAAAGAGAAGCAGCGTTTCACGGTTCCGGTCACTATTTACACACAATTTTCTGGCGTATTATGAGCCCGCATGGCGGGGGTATACCATCAGATCATCTAAGCAGAGCGATATATAACACATTTGGAAGCTTTGAAAAATTTAAAAACCAATTCTCCGAAGCAGCAAAAAATGTTGAAGCTGTTGGTTGGGCGATTCTCGTTTGGGCACCCCGATCCCATCGTTTAGAGATTTTAACAGCTGAAAAGCATCAGAATCTGACTCAATGGGATGTTATTCCGCTGCTTGTTCTAGATGTTTGGGAACATGCCTACTACCTGCAATATAAAAATGAACGAGCTAAATATATTGATAATTGGTGGAAAATCGTGAATTGGAGAGAAGTGGAGCAACGATACAATCAAGCAAAAACAATTGTGTGGCACCCATTTTAAAATTAGAAAACGTTATTACTTTTTTGGCAATCAATCTTCTGAAGTGATTTAAACTTTTTTCAAAAAGCTCTTTTCTAAAAGATTGTTGCTTTTGGGTCATTTTTTAAACAGCCTTCATTGACAAGTTGATTGGAGTGTAAGGTGCGAGACTCCTGCGGGAGAAGCGGGACAGGTGAGCCCCGCGGAAAAGCGAGCATCCTGAAACGGAAATCAACCACTCCTAAGAGCAACAAAGGTTACGAAAACAGCCTTTCAAAAAGAGCAAAAATTTACAACGGTTTGTATAAAAGTGTGTGTTTTCTCTTAACGCACAAAAGCCCTTAGAGCATGGTTAGCAGCTATGCGAACCTAAACTCAAGGGCCTTTGGCGGTCGTTATTCAGTACAAATTCAGTTATTTTGATAGTGGGTTTGGTGAAGGCAATCCAGACAGATAGCCAACTCCACCAGTCTCCATGATGCCAATGGTTCTTTTCATTTCTTCTTCTAATTTGGCTTTGTCGACTGCAGTAATTTGTTTTCCATCAAGGTCTTCACCTGGATGTTGAAAGTTACTTAAGATATAACGGGAATCCTCAACATCGGCATCCGCTCTTAAGCCTGTTGCTTCTGCTCCAGCCGGAACGGAAAGAATTCTTGATAGTTTTTTGGTTTTAACATTATACGCCCATACAAAGTTATTCGTGTGATGCGAGCTGTCTTCACCGATGAATAACGTATTTAAATCGTCTGAGAAGCTGATATTGTCAGGACCAGCTACTTTATTTGGATCTGCTGTATTACCATAGGCATCAGGTTTCGGCAAGTCCTGTCCTACGACTAGTCCTTTCATGGCTGATGGAACATAATCGCTATCGATGTCATTTTGCGAACCGCTTAAATCCAACTGATAGGTGACACCTGATTTACGTTCAGGAAGTTGAATATCGTCTCGGATACTGCCTTCCTCTTTTTTCATGCTTCCCTCTACATAAGACATTGCCACATATGCTTTTTTATCTTTTTTATTGACGGCGATGCCTTCCATTTTATTAAATTCGGAGGTTGCGCCCAGCAATGCCCCATATCTGCGAGACTCTAGGAAAGCAGCGGCTTTTTCCATTCCAGGTTTGACTTTAAGGTACTCGACATTTTTGCTTGCTGCTGTTTTGACCGCCTTATAACCATCAGTCGGTTCGGAAGCAGTATCAAAAATATCACTGAACTTAGTACCCTTATCAATGATCGATTTCACTTCTTTATCGGATGCATGACCAAGCTTTATCCATTTTAAATCGCCTGCTCCGCCATTTTCAGAGCTTGTTTGATCAAATTTGGCTGCATAGAGTGTCCCGGCAGAAAAATCTTTTTCTTCATCTGCTACATACATAAACATCATCGTGTTTCCGCCATCATCACCAAATAAGGCCGTTTTGTTGTCAGGTAAAACCTGCATGACTTCATGAGAAAATCTTCCTGTGCTGTAGTGTTTTACAGCCGATGCATTGCCGGAAGAGTCAACGGAAATTTCTGGAATCCATCCATAAAAGTATGGGTTTGCTTTAGATTTATCCCCAAAGTAATAATTAGCAAAGTTTGAAACATCTTTATGTGCTTGTGAGGTTGGATTCGTTTCAAAAGCGCGTGCGTCTGGTTCATATTCTTCTGAACCAAGATGAGTGCCCCACGGTGACGTAGAACCATTACAAGGAATCCATAGACCATTTACATTAGAAAAATCGATTTTTTTGGCATTATTAACAGTTAGCTCGCCATTGTCCTGATTTCGATCAACCTGAGTAAGGGTCATGGATGCCGGTAATCCAGAAATTTTGTTTCCGGCATTGTCCTGTGAATCGTACTCATAATGAGAAACAATAAAAGATTTTCCACCGGCATGAAGGAGGCTATTGGAGTCAGGAGCATCAGATACAAAATTGGATGGTTGATCTGGAACACTTCTGTCTACAATTGGATTGCCTTTCGCATCAATAGGAGTACCCGCAGCAATCATTTCGCCTTTATTTTCTACAATTTTGTCTTTTGATAAAAAGAGCGAATGATAGTTTAGTGGTTTTTCTTTGACACTGCCATCTTTGTAAGTAATTTTCATGGTTGCTTCTGTGTAATTCTTCACCATATTTTCAATCGTGCTTGGAGCTTTCATTGAATTAAACTCAACACTTTGAACCGGTTTAAGGTTGTCAAGTGGTGACGTTTGATCATTGCTGGCAGCCGAGGCGATTGCGGGAAATGCACTGGATGCCATAATAGCCAAAGACAGGCCTAAAGTTACTGGTTTTTTCCTCATATTTAATACCCCCTTGTGGATTTAACTATTTCATTAAAACATTTGATTGTTAATATGAAATAAAAGAAACCGCTTCATTGTGAAGAAATTACTAATATCAGGCAACATTCCGATAACATCTCGTAATTTGGAAAGTTGAACCTTATATCAATGGATACATAATCTTCAAAACAGAAGGAGGAAAAAATGTCCGCTTAAAAGCAATTAATGATCTTAGACTTATTGATAATGATATTAAAAGATAGTTTTTGATCATGATGAAACACCGGTCAAAGACCGACTTTGCCATTGCTTTATCTCTCCACCAGTCTAAGCGTGCGGAAGTAGTAAAGGACTATATCGTTACGATAAAGAAGGAATCAATTTCGGGCAGCCAAAGGAAAATGCGGATCATGTAAAATTACTCTTTTGCAATCAACAAAAAAGTGCTAGATAACAACTAATTTGTTATCTAGCATGCAAAAATGTAATGAGAAAAAAGGAAGGAACCAATCTCCTTCCTAATAAACGCAGTTCCCGGAATGTAAGTGAACCAGCACAACCCTGAATTCGGCCTTAAAGGCCTAAGTTCAGGGGATATTTCTTTGCTCTCTCCAACCACAAATAAAGTAGCTTTAACCCCTTTTTCTCTTAAGATTTTTAAATCTTGCGGAGTATAACGGTTAACCGGTTCGTCATCAAAAGTAAGGGTAATTTGCTTCTTACTTGTATTACCCATAAAATAATCTTCCTCTAAGATCTGTGTTTCCTTTTTTGTCCTTTCTATTTTGCTCATAATGAATACCTTCTTGTTTTTTGACAAGGAATGACACTACTAAAAAGACCCTGTCTCGGGTTAGTAACCTACATCTCCCTCTTTAACAAACCTAGTTTCCATATGAGCCAATACTGAAGTGAACACTTGTCCATTTATCTTATGACGGATAAAAACACGTTTTTGTATGAGCTGGTCCAAACTGTCATTGCCTCCGCTTTGTCTTATTACTGGTGTTGTATGTAATTTTTCTTTAATGTGCGGATTGGTTCGGAATTTGCTCCTTGATGCGTTTTTTCTTCCTAACCATCACAATAAGCAGTAACAATGCAGGGATCAAAGTCATCAGCAAGGTCCCATAAAAAGGATAAATGATTACGAGGAATTGGTTAAGTATGTTAAAGTTAGGGGCTACCCAATGACAGCCAAGCACAGTCAATAGAAAGCCAAATGGAAATACGATTGGTCTGTAGTCCGAAAGTTTTAACCATTGGGCCGCTCCTAGTACGAGTGCATAATAGAATAATGATATTTTGATAAATATCCCAGTAATCCATATTGCAATTGTGAATGATTCAAGGTGCTCGAAGAAAGTTGCAATAGTAATGAATCGAATAGCGGTAAACAACGGATAGGCATAACCACTTGCCGTTCCTCCAAATAGGAAAACAGATAACATATTGGTAATCGTTAAGTTAACCATAATTGTAACCACCAAGATCGTACTCCATTTCATTCCTTTATCACGATCGGATAAAAAGGGAAAAAGCATAGAGATGAGGAAAGTTTGCCCAAACCATACCTGTGGTGCAGCTGCCCCCATGATCGATGGCACCATACCATGCTCCATAATCGGTAACATATTCTTTGGGTCAAAATCCTTCAAGAGGAGTAAGGCTACAATCAGCGGCAGAAGGAGAAAAACCGGAACGAACAAGCCAGCAGCTCTTCCAAGCACTTCTATACCGCCGCGCACAGCAAATGCACAGACCAAAACCATTCCTCCAATAATTACAAATGGCGGTGTTGTTTGCAAAAAGGAAACACTTACAAACGTTGAATATTCTCTTAATATAATGCTGCCAGAATGGAGAAGAAAGAACAAATAGACAAATCCCAGTATCTTTCCCAAAAACCTGCCGATAATATGTTCGCTGTATTGAATGATGGATTCCTTGGGATAGAGCTTATGTAACTGATACAGGATAAACACTGTAAAAAAGCCATTAATAGACCCTAAAATAGGAGAGATCCACATATCACGCTCCGCATACTTACCGGTAATGCCTGGAATGGTGAGAAGAGCAGTTGCTGTTATTGTTGGGTACATAATAAGTGCCATTTGAAATGCCGAAATTTTACCTTTTTCAATCATTGTTTTACCTCATTACATTTTTCATTTAGTATTTCCACAAAATCTCATTAGAAGACACTTACTGGGCTCTATACCTTTTACGAATTTTCGCTATAACCAATAAAATAAACGGGATTACCATCTGGAGGGGAATATGTAAATATAGGGGGACCTTCTTCAGTCCAATTTCTACATGTTCCATATATGAATTGGCAATGATAAGTGACAATGGAACTACAATGGCACCAAACAGAACAACCAGCGAACGGCGGCTTTCCATTTTAAACAACTCAGCAGCTCCGATTGCTGCACCATATAAATACGACCCTACTTTAAAAAAACCGCCTATGATCATCGTTATAATCACAACTGCATCAATTCGTTCGATGAAATTTCCTACAGATGCTAACTTTACCACCGTAAGCAACGGATATATTCTTTCGCTTAACCATCTAGGTCCTATGACAGAAATAACGTTGATCATATTAACAGTCAAAAGAATTCCTGCAACAAGAACAACCATCATTCCTAATTTTTTCACTTTCCTGGAATCATGTAACATCGGCCAAAACATCATAAACAGCACCATTTCTCCGAACGGAAACGTGACAACAAGGGGAAATGCAGCCTTCCATACCGTTCCAACTCCTGTTTCAAGTATAGGTGTGATTCGTGCGATATCAAAAATCTGGGAACTGTATACAATAATCCAACTTACTATCGCAACGAGAAGCAGAAAAGGCAAAAATATCTCCCCTGTACGACCGAACACTTCGATGCCACCGCTTAAGCAATAAACAATAACTGCCATAAAACAACCGATCACAACAAGCATCGGGGTTTTGGGCAAAAAAGTCCCACCTACAAGTTCACCAAAATCTCTCGCCACTCGTGAGGCTAGATAAATAAAATAAAGAATATAGATCACATTCAATGGGTAGCCAATAAATCTGCCCACAATTTTTGGAATCATTTGGGTAAGTGTATATCCTGGGTAGTGTTCAAATAATTTTGTATACACCCACATTAAAACTAGACCACAGAACATCCCGACTAGAATCACTAACCAGGCATCTTGTTTTGCTTCTGACCCTACACCATAAATAACAGTGCTACCTATTTCAAAACCCATCATGATATAAAAAAGTTGGATAAATCCTATCTTTTCCTGCATTGAATGATCGTCTCTTTCAGATAAATCTTAATCACTGTAAAAAATCCATAGAGAGTGACCAAAAACTTTACCAGCTTGTTAAGGCCTGAAACGTTGGGTACAGCCTTTGTGATGAAGGTTGTTGCTTTCATGAACATCATCTGAAAAGCAGTCATTCTCCCGTTTTCGATCATATTTTTTTCTCCTTCTAGTTAGCTCTTTTTCCATTATCCTACTTTTTCTCAAGCATCCTGCCTAATGGTTTGAAAAGCTTGTCGATCATTTGCGTAGGACCTGGTAAGTCCGGGAAGAAAAGAAGAAGGATGGCGAGCAGCCACCCCATTGCTGTTATGGTTACAAAAGCCGTTTTCTCCTTTTTCTGGTGTTGATCCATTTTTGGCCACTCATATAGAGTAAGAAGAACCACCAATATTGTTAACCCTATTACTGCCGCCATCCATTTCATTTCCTTTTTGTCTCTTCTTCCCTGAAGCCCGCCGGTGTGGTAGACAAACCAGGCCGGCTTATACGCATGGTAATATCTGTATTCACGTCCACTTGAGGAAGGACCTTATCCCAATGATCTTTTTCTTTTTCCCATTCTTTAGGGTATTTGCGGTGAAACGCTTCTGCAAAACCGAACACGTCGACTTTCATTCCTTTCTGAACTTGGTCTAAGGACAGATTAATGCGGTGTTTGAGGTCTTTTTTTGCTTCATTTTCAATCCGTTTTACAAAATTGAGACTCATCGGGTCAAGATTGGTTCCATTTTCTACAATTGTATTTTCTGAAGTGATTTTGGCCGTGATTCCCCACTTTCCGTCCTTGATTTTAGGGATCAGCCTCGTCTTTTGCCGAATAGGATCCAATGATAGGGTTTCTCTTCTCTTCGGATATACTGTAATCGACAACACTTTGATTTCATTTCTTAACCACAACAACCCTCTTGTTACCTTTGCATCAATTTTACCGACCATTTTATCTTTCCTAAAAATAGCAGTACCGGCGATATAAGCCGATGTTTCTGCTTTTTCTTCCCCATGAATACGGGGTAAAATCTTAATCAAGGGCAGGATTGCCCCACCTCCATCACCTGTTAACATCTCTTCAAATTCGTTAACGGTAACCGCTGCACCAGTACGCATCTGAGATAACCTTCTGAGAGCTTCTCCCTCGTAACGATCTAGTGGCGGCATTAATTCCATAATATCGGCTGCCTTCCCATCACTGACAAACAAATGAGCATTTTCCCGAGGCTCTGGATGACGAAGTAAAAAATCAATCTCCTGGTCAAGTCCTCCTTTTTTAGCAAGCTTCCTGCCAATTATGAATACTTTACAGTGTCCCCAGAAGATTTGACGTGAAATTTTTGTCTGAAGCTTTGACGTGGCATCTGCCATATTTTCTCCAACCGCCGATCTCACCGAAATGATGGATCCCCCGCCCCCTGTTCCCTGCTGACCACTGATTACGTTACGAGGTTGCAAAGTTTGGATGGTAAGCTCAATATTATTGCCTTTGCTTTTATCGATGGCAGCTCCCAATACCAGTGCCATATCATTGACTTCTTTTCTGTCCCAGCAGCCAGTAAGCAGGAAACTAGATGAAAGAAGGAGAAGAATGGTGAACGATATTATGAATTTTCGAGATAGAAAGAGATTCATCCTTTTTCATATCCTTCCCTTGAAGCCCTTACTCTATTGTTGTTCTTTACTTGGATTCGGTTTTTCCCCGGGAGTCTGTCGGTAGCTATTGAATTTGCCAGTTAAATGCGGCCGGTTGTTCATCATCCACCATGGAGCACGAAAGAGCGTATCTTTCAATTCACGGCCATGCAACGGGGCGATTGGCGATAAGTATGGAAGCCCAAATGAACGCAATGTACATAAGTGGACGACAATCGTAATAACCCCAAGCATAATTCCAAGCAAACCAAGCGTAGCGGCAAGAAAAATCAACGGAAACCGCAGCAGCCGGAGCGCCATCCCTTGTGTATAGTGCGGCATCATAAAAGATGAAATTCCTGTAATAGCCACAACAATAACCATTGGGGCAGAAACAAGACCTGCTGAGACAGCCGCTTCACCTATTACCAGAGCACCAACAATACTGACAGCAGCCCCAATTTGTTTAGGAAGCCGGACCCCCGCCTCACGCAACGCTTCAAAAGTAATCTCCAACAGTAATGCTTCCACAAACACTGGGAAGGGAACGGATTCTCTTGCAGCTGCTATACTGATCAGCAAGGATGTCGGCACCATTTCCTGGTGGTAGGTAGTAACCCCTACATAGAGCGCAGGTAGAACAAGAGACATCCCCATAAACAAGAAACGCAATAAGCGGATGCTTGAACTAACGAGAGAACGTTGGTAATAGTCCTCTGGCGATTGGAGTAAAGAAAAAAAGCTAATGGGTGCAATTAACACAAAAGGAGTACCGTCCACCAAAATCACTACCCGACCCTCCATAAGATTAGCTGCGGCTGTATCAGGGCGTTCTGTATTTATGAGTTGAGGAAAAGGAGAACGAGGATTGTCTTCGATCAATTCCTCGATATATCCACTTTCCAATACACTGTCTATATCGATGCGATGCAATCGGTTTTCTATTTCATTAATGAGAGTTTGATCCGCCAGTCCTTCTATGTATGCAATCACAATATTCGTACTGGTATAGCGCCCAATTTTCATCGATTTCATTTTGAGGTCAGGACTTTTGATCTTTCGTCGGAGCAGGGAGGTATTGACTCCCAATGTTTCCACAAACCCTTCCCTTGGTCCCCGTACGAGGCTCTCTGCAGTCGGTTCTTCAATCGATCTCTTTTCCCACTTGGCCAGCCCCAAGGCAAGCCCTGACTCTTCTTGTTCTAATAAAAGCACAGGGTTTCCGATTGAAATATTCTCTATACAATCAGCAAACGTCATAACTTCTTTCAGTTTTGATATGTGCATTCTTTCCCCTAGCGCCGCCTGCGGACTTCGAACTTTTCCTGATGCTTCTTCCATTAGCGGGGCGATTACATTATCATCAAGTTCCTCAATATTGGATAAGCCCTCTATATAAACAATAACGGCCTTTGTTTTTCCACCTATCAAAAACGTTCGAAAGACCACATCAAAGCAATCCTGATACATGGAGCGAAGAACCTCTAGATTTTCATTCAAGTCTAAAGAAAGAACTTGTTGCTTCGTTACCTGCTGTTGTTGCGTATTAAGTTTGTCTTTCTTTTTAAACCTTTTTCGTCGAAACAACTTCAAGAGCTCCTTCCTCTTATTGCAAAAGCAAATTGGAATATCTTCTTAAAACCTATCTTATCCAATGGAAAACTTCTCCAACCTTCTAACAATCATGTTGTTTTTATTTTAATATGTCCATGAGGAGAGCTGAATATCTGCTTTTTCAACCCGTTGTTCATCGTGGCGTCGCCAAAAGTCATTTGTGTGTTTTAAGTCAGTTTGAGACGAAACTAATATTAGTCATGAAAACATCCCACTTTTTTATGATGTAAGTCCATCACTGATTTGTTGTTGAGCCATTGTATAAAAAACAGACCGCCTCAATTAAAGCCACAGGGTTTGCGGACTTTTGAGGCAGCCTTAACAACTTAATGAAATCATGTTTAACTCTTTTCCAATTATGTTAAATGAATCTAACAAGTAATTTATTTCTATAAAACTATGCTCAGAGGTGACAGTCAACCGTATACGACTTTCTCCTATTGCTACAGTTGGCGGGCGAATAGCTGGTGCGTATATAGCAAATAGCCCCTGACTAAATTGAAACATTAATAAATCCGCTTGTTCTACCTTTCTAAACATACTGCCACTGTAATTACTAAGTATGATTTCTTTATGTATAGCTAAAAATAAAGATATATCAAGTCGTTACTAATGATGGAGGAAATCATGATTTATATTTATAATGACTATGGTGGAACGCATACTACTGCTTTAGCTGCTGCCTATCATTTAAAAGAATTACAAAGTAACAAACCTCTTACAACCGAAGATATCTTAAGCGTCAGATATTTTAATAAACTTAATACATCAGACATGGGTAAAATTATTTTTCATGGTTTTGATGAAGACGGAGATTCCGTTTATACAATTGGTCGAGGAAATTCGAAAGTTTTAGTTCCAAGCCTCAAAAATTTAAGCTTACTGTTAAAAGAAAAATTTGATAGTAATGAAAGGATTATTTTTTCGAATACATCGCCAACCGTACCATTTGCCATGACTATTGGAGGCTTATTATCTAGAAGGCTAAAAATCGATTCATTGGGTGTTCCCTTATTAGTAAAAGGTGCCAAGCAGACTCAGGGTGAAATTATAAGATTAGTTCATCATACGAAAGAAAAGGCTCATTCCACTCAAGAAAAGGTACTGGTGTTAGAAAACACCCATATTCAGTAATAGTTTTTTATTTAATAAAGTGTAATTTCTTTTAGGTTAATCCAAATAAAGCTTTTTTTGAATAGTATATTTAAAATAAAATATGTCCAATTTTCAAATCCACCTTAAAAAGAGGGTGGTCTTGTTTTTATGTACCTAGAATACTGCATAATTACTTCCAACTTCAGTTTCTACCTTTTTTTACTAATCTGCCTTTTTTAACTCAATAAGAAAAGCTGCCTAAAATGGCAGCTGGAACTTTAAGCAATGCACCTGCTTGTTGGATAAAAAACAAGTGAATTTCTAGGTTTCTTCTTTTTCAAATCATTTCTGGTTTCCATAATATTAGGTACGGTAAAGCCTTTCGAAATCATCTTTGTGCTACTAAGATAGCAAAACATCTATTCTTGAAAAAAAAGAGAGAGATATGGAGTTCTCCCTCTTTTTCTACTTCTTATTCACTTACATATTTTTTAATGGTTTCCAGTAATTCTCTTCCCATCCTTGCTTCAAGTGCTCCCCTTGTCCTTCAGGAAAACCGATATGACTAAAGTATAATAAAGTATTTTCTCCTTCTGAAAACAATTCGAAATTCACTATTGAATAAACTCCTGAATCCCAGTTTCCTGCACGCCATGCTTGTACAATTCGTTTATTAGGAATGAGCTCAATCATTCTTCCGGCAATCATTCCACCGAAACAGGAAAAAGATCCTCCTTCTTCAGAATAAATTTCTGCAGGTGCACCAGTTAAATCGCTGAACTTCTTGGAATCCGTTAGTGCTTGATATAGTCTTTCTGGAGTGGTGTTAAATTTGATTTTTTCTTGAATAGTTGTAGACATAATTATTCCTCCCTTTATTCACCTTGTACTGACCAGGGATCTGCTCCGAGATCATTTCCTTCTCCTAAATGTTTGATACGGTCAATATAATGAGTCCATCCCTTTTGATTAGTGGGTACTTTTTCAACAGGGATGTCATAATGATTTAATATTAAAAGAGTACCCTGATATTGTGGCTTCAACAAAAATTCAACCGTCGTTGATCCGGGGGGCATTACCTCAGAATCTTCCCATCCCCAAGTAAGTACTACCTTTTCATTTGGAATGAGCTCTTTGTACTCACCAATAGCGACGTTTTCACCGTTTATGTCAATCCGGTACTTCCCTCCGATTTTTGGCTCCAGCAATACATGTCTTCCCATCCACCGGTTCATTTTGTCGGGATCTGTAAAAAAAGTGAATAACGTACTGGGACTACAATCAATCCAAATTTCTTTCCTAAGATTTTCGGTAGGCTTACTCATGTTTTCTCCTTTCTTCCTCTTCAGCTGCTTCCTTCAAGGCGAACAGGCTATTGTCCCAGAACTGATCTACGAATTCTTTTAAATCTGCGAAACCTTCCCTTCTAATTCGATAATAGCGTTTAGTTCCTGATTTGCGGACAACCACCATGCCTGAGTCATGCAGCACTTTCAAATGCTGAGATATTGCAGGCGCTGATAACTCAAAGTGTGCAGCAATGTCACTAGAAGCCAACTCTCGACCTCTCAATACATCTAATATGGCACGACGTGTAGGTACGGATAATGAATGAATCGCTTTTTCAATCATAGATATAATTTAGCATCCACTTAATTAAGTGTCAACTTAAATATCATATTTAAAAAAGAAAGACCGTCTAGAGATGGTCTTTCTTTTCTATAAAATAAATGTACCCAAAGGCTACTTGTTCGTGCCGTGTTGCTTATTTGGCAGCTTGGTCCCTGGATTACCTTTGCCTTGATGCTTTTTATTTTTTTCTGCTTTTTCCTGGTTTTCGTGCAATTTTTCTACAAAATCACTTGTGTTTTCCACTGATACACAGCCCCTCTCTTATTTTTCCTTTGTTACTTTATCCATTTGGAAGTAAAATTACTCATACTTCTTTCAATACATTTTCGACACTGAAAAAATTCCAACAAATATCAAGGTTTTTTTAACTTTCAAAACTGTTAATTTAATCACCACGTACCTGTGCAAATATAAGTTCATCTGTCTAATATGAAGGGTTAGTCCTGATCATTTCAAATTCGGCAATTTTAGATTTTGATGAATAATTCAACAAGCTTAGCAGACTTTATGAATAGAATTTCAAGCTGAGGTGAATTATATCTTGCCATTACTGGATGTTGGAGACGTTAAACTGTACTATACTGTTCAAGGAGAAGGGATTCCCATTGTTTTTATTCATCCTCCCGTACTTACTTCCTTAAATTTTACATATCAGGCAGAGGGGTTATCCACAAAGTATAAGATTATTACTTTTGATATTAGAGGTCATGGAAGAAGCCAGTATTCAAAACGGCCGCTGACCTATCCACTCATTGCTGATGATATTATCAGCCTGTTGGATCATCTTGAAATTAAAAAAGCATTTATTTGCGGTTACTCGACGGGTGGCTCTATCGTTTTGGAGTATTTGCTAACTAATTCGAGCCGGGCGCTTGGGGGAATAATTATTGGGGGGATTTCTGAAGTAAAGGACAAACAGCTTAAGGATAAGATTTCTGCAGGAGTCAAGCTCGCGGAAATAGGTGCTGTCCCCGTTTTGGCTTTGTCCACTTCTTGGACCAATTCGATTACAAAAGAGATGTTTATACAGATGTTTCAAGTTGGCCGGAGAGGATCTTCTCACAATATCAAGGAGTATTACAATTCTAGTTTGCACTATAATTGCACCAAGCAACTGATAAACATTAATCTGCCCATTCTGTTGGTCTATGGTAAAAAAGATAAACCCTTTCACATTTATGCTAAGCTCCTTCATGAAAATTTGCCTTTTAATGAGCTAAAGTTCATTCCCAAAGTCAAACACCAGATCCCCACAAAAGCAGCGGATGAACTAAATCGGCTTATTGTACAGTTTGTTGAGAAGTATACAGAATGAATAAAGCTATTCAAATAATGCCTTATTGCCAGCCATAAAAAAATGAGGAAAGAGTGATCTGCACTTTTTCCTCATTTTTTAGTTCGAGCTTTTAGAAAACTTATCTTTGTGTTGGGAATAATCTGCGCACCATCTCGCTGAATTGTTCAAAGAACCCTTTGACAGGTTTTCCGGCCTGAACATCATTCACGTACTTTTGAACACGGTCCACAAAGTCAGGGTTGGTGGACACAAATACGTCCTTAATATCAGGATCTGTGCTTTTTACTCTGTCTGCTATTTTTTTCTCGGTTTCCTTTGTCAGCTTGCCGTTTGCTCCATCCTCCAAAACAGCTGCCACATAGGCATTATTACCGGTAACGATGACGTTCGCCCTACGTACTTCCGGAAGCTGGACAACTTGATCAGCTGCCTCATCTGCAACATCCAGTCGGTTGTCTTGGTTATTATTATCACCTATATTTTCATCAGTACTGATATTCCTCATATTTCTGTTCTGATTATCCATTCCCTGCTTATTATCTCGGTTATTCATACAGGCTGTTAAAACAGCTACCATGAAAACGATCACCAAAAATTGAATAAGATTTCGTTTTTTATTCATATGTTCTCTCCTTTCTTTTATCGTTATCTTTTGGAATTTCCCCCGGATTATGCATGAAAAGAGATTTTTTCGATGTATTATTCATTGGTAATAATCAACTTAATTTATTCAGTCAGTTTTAGACAAAATAAAATGGTTCAGAAATGGACTAAAATCTAAAATGGGGTGATGTAGATGAAAACCAATATGAATACGATTTTACCAATTATCGCTTCGGTAGGAGTTGGTATTGCTGCGTATCAAATGATGAGTGGTAATGGCGGGAAAATGAAAAACATGATGCCGCTTGCTTCAAATATGATGGGATTGGGAACCGATATGCAGGGACAGAATCAACAACAGTCCAGTAATCAGTAGTGCTTTATTAAGCGGAAATTTAGGAGGGGATAAACGATGAAGTCTACACATGATACTCATGGTCGGATAAGAATTCTTGCCTCTGATCAGAAGCAAGAGGAACCAGAGAAAATAACCAGTAATGATACTTCAACTACTGGTTTAGTGAAAGCTGGGACGATTTCCAGTCTGAACGAAGATTAGTCGGCTATTAATACAAACGGACGAAAAATCAGGTCTAAGACATTTTTTGCCTGTCTGTTTACAAAATCTATATAGGACAGCAAATCAGTTTTTCCGCAAACACTGATTTGCTGTCCCTCTTTATAAACAAAACGATGAGGCATATTTCAAAAAAAGAGCCACTTTTTATGGCTCGTGAGAAACATGGGCTCTTATGCCCCATTGCTCTGTAGACAATCAAAATCCGAAAACCTTCTATTTTGCGAGTGCCTGGATCGTGCTTTGCGCTAATGCAAACTCAAAATCAGCGATCAGGTCTTCAGGATCTTCAAGCCCTGCTGAAAAACGGAAAAGCGTATTCGTGATTCCTCTCTTCCTTCGTTCATGCTCTGGCATTGCCGCATGTGACATTTTTGCCGGGTAAGAGAGAATGGACTCCACCGCTCCAAGGCTGACCGCCAATACCGGAATCTGAAGGTGCGAAGTGAATGGCCTGACCAGCTGTTCGCTCTCCAGCTCGAATGAAAAAACAGCTCCGGGACCTTCTGCTTGCTGGCGCTGCAATTGATAGCCGGAATGCTCTTTCAGCCCCGGGTAATGTACCTTTTTAACAAGAGGATGATGATTTAAGTAATCAGCGAGTTTACCAGCTGCCTCTGAGGAATGGCGAAGCCGGACGTACAGGGTTTTCAATCCGCGCATGAGAAGCCAGGCATCCTGTACCCCCAGCACTGCGCCAAAGGAATTCTGGAGAAAGTAGAGGCGGTCCGCCAGTTCTTCATCCTTTACGGCCGCGAGTCCGGCAACCAAATCACTGTGGCCGGCAAGAAATTTCGTGGCACTGTGAAGCACAACGTCTGCTCCTAACGATAAAGGCTGCTGAAGTGCTGGCGTTAAGAACGTGTTATCCACAAACGTCAGAGCGCCTTGTTCTTTTGCAAGCTCGCTGACGGCTTGAATATCCGTAACCTTCAAAAGCGGATTGGATGGTGTTTCGATATAAAAAGCTTTTGTATTGGTGCGAATGGCTTTCTCAACTGCATCCAGATCAGTCATGTCTACAAAAGTATGGGTAATCCCCAGCCTTGTGAGCACTTCCGTAACCATTCGGAAAGTGCCGCCGTAAACATCTTCTGAAATAACCACATGATCCCCCTGTGAAAGGAGCAGAAAAGCAGTCGAGATCGCGGCCATTCCTGAAGAGAACGCGAATCCCCGGCAGCCTCCCTCCAGGTTAGAGATCTGTTCCTCCAACGCTTCTCTAGTCGGATTGGCTGACCGGCTGTAGTCATATTTTCCGAAATGGTCGAGATCCTCCTGATGAAACGTTGATGAAAGATGCATTGGTACACTTACCGCACCGGTTATTGGATCCGTCTTATGCTTATGATGCAGCAATTTGGTTTGAAAGTTATAACAGGAATAGTCACTCATGGGGGATTGCCTCCTTCTGAACGATTTGGAGTGCTTGCGATAAGTCATCTATCAGGTCCTTTTCATCCTCAATTCCAACAGACAGCCTCACGAGACGATTGCACACACCTCGCTTGATGCGAATGTCATCCGGAATATCGGCATGTGTCTGAGTAGCCGGATAGGTGACGAAGCTTTCGACGCCTCCCAGGCTTTCCGCAAATGTGATCAGTGAAACAGCCTTCAGAAAGCCAGGCACCCACTCTTCTTTACGAAGGCGAAAGGAGATCATTCCTCCTCTTCCCGGATAAAGCACATCAGCAATGGCTTCATGTTCTTGGAGAAATCCAACAACCGCCTTTGCGTTTTCTTCATGCTTTTTCATCCTTAATGCCAAGGTTTTCATGCCTCTCATCAACAGCCAGGCATCAAACGGACTTAGCACAGCTCCCGAGGCATTATGATAATAGGACAGCTCTTCACAAAGTTTTTTTCCTTTGGCAGCGACAAGCCCTGCGAGTACATCGTTGTGACCGCCCAAATACTTGGTTGCACTGTGAATGACGATAT
Source organism: Fictibacillus marinisediminis (assembly GCF_023149135.1). Classification (NCBI taxonomy): domain Bacteria; kingdom Bacillati; phylum Bacillota; class Bacilli; order Caryophanales; family Fictibacillaceae; genus Fictibacillus; species Fictibacillus marinisediminis. The sequence goes on from NZ_JAIWJX010000002.1 coordinate 2,748,204, forward strand.
CTGCTCCAAGCTCGATCGGCTTTTGCAGCAAAGGTGTATAGAACGTATTGTCAACAATGACCAAGAGATCATGTTCCCTTCCGATAGCCGTAATGGCTTGTATATCACAGGTTTCCATTAAGGGATTTGTCGGAGTTTCAAGAAATATCGCTTTTGTCTTAGCTGTGATCGCCTGCTCGATTTCAAGTGTATTGGCCGTATCTACGTATTTACAGGACAGACCCCATTTTTTGTAGCCTTCTTCCAATAACCGATAGGTCCCGCCGTATAAATCGCTCGATACGATCCATTCATCCCCCGCTTGAAAAAGGGAAAGGATCGTGGCGATCGCGGACATTCCTGAACTGCACGCAAAGCCCTGGTCTGCTCCTTCGAGATCCGCTATTGCCTGTTCCAGCAGCTGACGTGTCGGATTGCCGGTGCGTATATAATCATATCCGCTTGATTCTCCTATTCCGGTATGGCGATAAGCCGTGGAAAAATAGACGGGCGGATTTACTGATCCTGTACGGTCTTCACTTCGGTTGCCGATCTGGGCAAGCTTTGTTTCCGTTTTATACATGGAGATCCTCCTAATAAATAAAATAAAAAAAGCCTTCTAAGAAGAAGACTTTTGAAAAATATCAATTGTCGTTCCTCTTATCTTTCAAGTTCATTAACGAACTTGATGGACTTAGCACCTTTTCAGCCATCTGCGGCTGAAGGTTGCTGAGGTGTCATCGGGCCATTCCCTCTACCTCTCTTGATAAGAAAACAAATCACGTATCAAATTGTACTTTATACTCTACAATAATATTCTGAATGTTTCAATAGGTATTTCAAAAAACATGCTTTTTTAAAATTTCAATTAACCTTTGTTACATTACCAGCTGTATTGGTAAGGTACTCGAAAGTTAAGATTCGGGACGTACTTTAGTAAAAGGGCTAACTCTTCTGATAAACGATGAGTTAGCTTTTTTCTTTTTTTGTTTTCTCAATCAGCCCCTACCTTTATTACATTTTCACCTGATGATTTTAGTCCTGTATTTAAAGAGGTTTTCAGAGAACATTGGTTCCATTTACCATATTCGCAGGCAAATAGTCGGTTTAACGCGCAAAATTAAGCAATTAATAGCTTTTAACCTAAATCTCCTGAGTAAAATTGAAACGTTTTTATCAGTTTAAAAAAATATCAGGCATGGTAATATTTATTAAAAACTACTAATTAAGGGAGTCTGACAGTTGATAGTTGAAACAGATAAATACTATATGCCTGGTAAAAATCGTGTCATTTTGCTGCCTGCCGTTTGGAGAGAGGAATTTAACATAACAGAAAATGACCTCCTGACTGTATGTAAAAAAGACGACTTAATCATCATTCAGGCCAATACCATAAACGAAGTAAAGGGAGCCAAATATATAAAGATTAATAAAAAAGGAGTGATAACCATTCCGAAATCTATAGATGAACAGCTGGATATTCGATTACATCAACTGTTCATTAATTCAAAATACTGTTCCTTTTTTATTGCACCTGTAAAATAGAATAGCCTTTTTTCTTCGTTTTGAATGAAAGCGAAGAAAATGAAACATGCTATCACCAAATTCATAAATTTGGTGATAGCATGTTGGCCTCTTATCTTCTTTATATGGTTCTGCCTTGGTTGGCAGGTGTATTTCTTTTAAATAAGTACTGTAAACTCGTGTTATTGGTCGCCCCCTTCACACTAGTAAAAAGAATGATTTACTTCTGATCTTTCTTTTCTCAATCGGAACAACTGGATTAGAGTATCTATCCCTGCTTAATCACCAGCTTGTATACCATAATGGGTGGACAGTTTACTGGACATTTTGTTCCTATTTTATTACTTATTTCTTGGTTTATGCCTATTACAGGATCGTCAATAAACCTGTCACGCTCCAATAAAAATGGAGATACGTAAGCTACCTTCCGTATCTCCATTTGCATTTTAATAGCTAATGAATCTGATCTATTCCGGCATTAACCTTGTTGAAACTCCAATGCGGTTCCATGCATTGATGGTTACGATTTGCATGATGATTTCCGCTATTTGTTTTTCCTCAAAATGTTCCGCTACTTCCCTATATACTTCATCTGGAACATGGGAGTCAGCTACGAGTGTGATCGATTCTGTCAGCGCAAGCACTGCTCGTTCTTCAGGAGAAAAGAACGGAGTCTCCCGCCAGCCATTCAAAGCATAGATACGCTGTTCGGTCTCCCCCATTTTACGTGCATCTTTCGTATGCATATCAATACAATAGGCACAGCCGTTGACTTGGGAGGCACGTATTTTGATTAATTCTTTAAGCTTTTTATCCAAACTCGTTGAAATGACGTATTTTTCAAGGTTCAACATTGCCTCATAACCTCCTGGATTGACCTTTCCCATTAAAAATCTTGTTTCCATGCTCAATTCCTCCTTAATTTGCAATCACTAATAAGACAATTAACTCCCTCGTTTTGTGACAAAAATTAAAGAGTAATTAAAATTTATTCATACATCAAGCAGGGAGTAGTTGAAATGGCGGTGCAAAACAATATTGCCGGTTTCGTGACTTGGTTCCGTCAACATTGGGATATTTAATCAAAAAACAAGGCCACTCCCTTTCGGAGCTGGCCTTGTTTCACTTTTACTTAATCTCTTTTATTATCAAATAAGCTGTTTACTGTATCTGTTGCTTTTTCTTTGGCATCGCCATAACCTTCACGGATGTTTCCTTTTGCTTTGTCTTTGTTGCCTTCTGCTTCTGTTCTTTCATCTCCAGTGAGCTTGCCTAGCTCTCTTTTTGCTTCACCTTTGGCCTGATCCATTTTCCCTTTTGTTTGATCTTCATTCATTTTCAATTCCTCCTTCACTTTTATCCGTCTACATAGGGTGTTTACCCTCTATTAAGCCATTTTAATCTTGTTAAGCCTCAGCCATATTTTCCGTTTTTAAATCATAAGATAGGGGAAAACTAAAAATTAATGTAAATTTGCTGAAGGAGTGTACATATGAAAAAAAGCTGGATATGGCCTGTAGTTATTGTAGGCGTTATCATCATTTGGTTTGTGGCAAGCTACAACGGTTTTGTCAACAAGGAAGAGGATGTTGATCAGTCCTACTCGCAGATTGAGACACAGCTGCAAAGACGTGTAGATTTGGTGCCTAACCTTGTAAATACCGTCAAAGGCTATGCTTCACATGAAAAGAAGGTCATAAAGGATATTTCCGATGCGCGTGCCCGCCTGGCCGGTGCCCAATCAACGCAGGAAAAGGCACAAGCCAATGACCAATTAACCGGCGCTTTGAGCAGGCTTCTTGTCATTCAGGAGCGGTACCCGAACCTTAAAGCTGATAAACAGTTTACTCAACTTATGGATGAACTTGCAGGCACCGAAAACCGGATCGCCGTTGCCAGAAGGGATTACAACCAGGAAGTGGCTTCCTATAATAAAAAAGTAAAACGATTTCCTGGAGCGTTAATTGCTGGGATAGGAGGATTTGATAAAAAAGAATACTTTAAGGCCAATGTCAACGCAAAAGAGCCGCCTAAAGTAGACTTTGGAGGAAACGGATAATGCTTTCCAAAAAATTCTCCCTCCTTTTGATGGTGTTTCTCTTTTTCACCATACTAACAGCCAGAGAACCGGGATCAGCAGCAAAGATACCTGCTCCAACGGGAGATATTTATGTTCAGGACCACGCGAACATCTTAAATGAGCAGCAAGAAGCAGAGCTGCTGTCATTGGGAAGACAGCTGGAAGATCAAACGACAGCACAGCTTGCTGTCCTGACCGTTAAGTCTATTGGAAGTGAACCCATTGAGAACTATGCGAATAAAGCCTATAGAACGTACGGGCTTGGCACGAAAAAAGCGGACAATGGCGTACTGCTCGTCGTTGCCATGTCACAGAAGAAAATCAGGATTGAAGTCGGATATGGTCTTGAGGGTGCTATTCCAGACGGCAAAGCTGGAAGGATTCTGGACGAAAATGCGATTCCCTATATGAAACAAGGGAAGCCAGATTCGGCTGTCACACAAACGTATCAGGCTCTTGCTAAAGAGATCAAACAAGAATACAAGGGACAGGATACCCCCCCTCCTAAAGAGAAGAAAAAAGATCCTTTCTCGTGGTTTTACATTCTTATCATCGTAGTGGTTATCTTTTTGGATGTGAAATTTTTTAATGGGTTTCTGACTTACATGATCCTCTCCATGATATCCAGAGGCGGTGGAGGTGGAAGGCGCGGTGGTGGAGGTGGGTCTTCCGGCGGTGGCGGGGCAGGAAGAGGCTGGTAAGTTATTCTTCTTCCAGCCACTTTTTCACGTGATCCTTTGGTTCCCAGCAGTTGAATTTATAGGAAGGCTGGGTTTCATATCCAAGCCTTGTACACTCATATTTCATCCCCTTCTCCGTTCTTGAAACCTTAAAATTGATGCAGGTGGCACAGCAATGAATATCTTTTTTCATGAACGTTCAACCCTTTTAACCCTTCTTTATGATTTATATCTTCATCATACAGCAAAAGCCCTGCCTCGCACTATAATTTGCGCAAGGCAGGGCTTTTTTCTATCTATTATCGAATGTAATTCGCGTCGATTGCTTTTGCATGAGCAGCATCGAACAAGTCATTGACATATTGCTGGTGCACATATTCTTTGTACGTCATTTCATTCTTGTTTAATGAAATGGTAATCGTAGCAAAGAAAAGGTTTAGTGTAAACATACAGGTTCCTCCTTTCCTTCCTGGTTATCCTTTCAGGTCGTATCTTTCTCCGTTATGATCCAATTGAGAAACGCCAGGTGTCTTTTTACCATCATATTTATCCCTCCATTAATTTTTATCGTGAAATTTACTAAAAGGTTAGGACCGTATTCACGACTTTATCGCGGCTGGCTTCGAACCTCTCATTCACCACTAGCTGATGTACAGCTTCTTGGTGTGTTCTGATTTTTCGTTTGAAAGAAACAGTAATTGTGCCAAAAAATAATTGTAGTGTAAACATAGTAAATCCTCCTTTAATTTTAAAATCAACAGGTCATATCCTTCTCCAAAGAGAACCAAGTCAACAAAGCAATACTAATCATCATTTTTCTCTCCTCCCACAAGTTGATATTTATAAAAAAGGCCGCAGTACAAGATCCCCTGCGGCCAACCCAAAAATGGGCACAAAAAAGCCACAGGCATCGTTCAGCCTGCGGCGCTTTTTTATCCAAATGAATTGTTAAAAAAGACTACTGTCCAACGGCCGAACATCGATTTGATTTATTCAGTTGTTTCAGAGTTGAAATTGTTTTACATTGCATCATGGTGTTCGACCTCCTTCAATAAATTCTGATTTTTCTTACATGGTAATTATAACCACATCATGGTAACTTGTAAACCTCTTTTTACCAAACAATTTATTTATATGCATCCCCCTTAGGAAAGATACCCGTTGTTTTGCGGAATTTCATAAAAAGAAAAACATTCCATACTTACCATCACAAATTTCATTTTTTGTATAAAACACAAGCATTATGTGTACCTTTTCACAAACATTTGTTTTATAATGGATATGCTTTATAATTTGTAATTCGTAAGATAGGGGGAACGATTATGATAAGCCCTAAGACAGTATTGGCTTCTACCCGGCCATTTTCATTGACGGCTTCTATCATACCAGTGCTTTTCGGTACCATTCTCGCCATGAAATGGACGGAGATCAACTGGGGAATCTTTTTATTAACACTCGCAGGCGCTATATTCATGCAGTGCGGGACGAACTTGGTGAACGACTACTTTGATTATAAGAAAGGTGCTGACCAGCCTGGCTCGCTCAGCCCGTCCGGAGTGATTGACCGTAAGGAAATGACACCTGTGCAAGTCCATATTACAGGACTCATCTTCTTTGCTTTAGGAAGTATTATCGGATTAATTTTGGCCAGTCTGACTGGCAGCTTTATTTTATATATCGGAATTCCTTCTCTGCTGATCGGGTACTTTTATACGGCTACCCGCTATGCGCTAGCCTACAATGGCTTTGGGGAATTTGCTTCTGGAACGACACTTGGAGTTTTGGCTGTTATTGGCTCCTACTACGTCCAGACGCTAACGGTTCACTGGGAAACGGTGCTTATTTCACTTCCAAATGCATTCTTGATCATGGCCATATTGCACGCCAATAACCTGAGGGACATCGATACGGATAAATTGATCAATAAGATTACGATTGCAGGATTAATCGGCAAAAAAGGAGCTCGAATCGAGTATTATATATTAATGCTTGGTACGTATATTATCCTGTTGCTGCTCGTAATTGCTTCATTGCTTCCTGCATGGAGCCTGATCGCCATCGTTTCTCTGCCGATTGCATTAAAAGCAGTAGGAATAGCAGCCCGCACCTGGGAGCCTAAAGAACTGAACAAAGCACTCGGACTTACAGCAATGCTTCATTTAGGCTTTGGCCTTCTGCTATGCATCGGTACATTCATTGGTATTTCAATATAAGATTTATAAGCTATAGTGCCTTGTTCTGGCGCTAAATCCAGATAAAAAAATCCGGCAGCCCATCATGGCTCCGGATTTTTTTATTTATTGTATCTCTTGTAAACGTTTCTTTAATCTCTTCGCTTGATAATACATAAGAGCAGTAAAACCAAGCCCTGCCATGGAAGTTGCTCCGCAGACAATCGCATCTGCTGTATCTTTCCCTGCAAAAGGAATCACAGTTCCTAAATAAAGAAACGAGCTTAATGATAAAAGGATAATCCCGTAGTGCTGATAATCCTGAATTTTAACTTTAATATCTTGAATAACTTTTGAATCCATTACTTAATCAGCCTCCTAACCTCTTATTTTACAATAACATATATCAGGCGGCTGCTGGCTACGTAATATTTGACAAATATATGAAAAAACTCCCGGTTCTATCTGCCGGGAGTTTTTTCTCTTATTTTATTGAAGCGCCTGCTTCAAATCTTCAATTAAGTCATCTGCATCTTCAATTCCGACTGAGATGCGGATTAATCCATCAGTGATGCCGAGTTCTGCTCTGCGGTCAGAAGGAATGGACGCATGCGTCATCTGAGCAGGAACAGAAATCAGGCTTTCTACTGCGCCAAGGCTTTCTGCTAAGGTAAAGTAATGTACCTTTTTCAAGACTTGGGCAGCTTTCTCGCCACTACCTACATCGAATGATACCATCCCGCCAAAACCACCTGCCTGCGCTTTTGCGATGCTATGCTGCGGATGGCTTTCAAGTCCAGGGTAATAAATTTTTTCAACGCTTGGATGATTGGACAGAAACTCTACAATTTTCTTCGTATTGGCCTCGTGGGCTTCCATACGAAGACCGAGCGTCTTAATACCTCTGATAAGGAGCCAAGAGTCCTGCGGCCCTAAGATCCCGCCTGTAGAATTCTGAACAAAGTGAAGATCCTCAGCCAGCTTATCATCGTTTACAACGACGATACCTGCCACGACATCACTATGTCCGCCAATATATTTAGTAGCCGAATGAAGAACAATATCAGCTCCTAATGTAATTGGTGTTTGCCAATACGGAGTGCTGAACGTATTGTCTACGATAAATAACAGGTTGTTTTCTTTCGCCACTTGGGAAGCTGCTTTTAAATCGGTTACTTTTAACAATGGGTTTGTCGGTGTTTCGACATATAGTGCTTTTGTATTCGGTTTGATCGCTTCTTTTACTGCATTTAGATCGGTTGTATCAACAAAAGTGGCTTCAATACCAATTCGGTTGAGGACTTTAGATACAACGCGGTATGTCCCGCCATATACATCATCCGTCAGGATCACATGGTCACCTGAACTGAACAGCATCATAACAGCTGTAATGGCTGCCATACCAGAACCGAAAGCGAAACCTCTTTTTCCTTCTTCAAGGTCTTTAACAAGCTCTTCTAGTGCAAAACGGGTCGGATTTCCTGTTCGGGAATATTCATATCCTTTATGAACACCCACTTCTTCTTGTTTGTAGGTGCTTACTTGGTAAATCGGAAACGATACGGCACCTGTAGCGGGATCACCCGGAATTCCGCCGTGTATCAATTTTGTTTTCCGTTTCATGTTAAATGCCTCCTTCGTATATCTTTTTGCTTAAATATCGGTCACTTCCATCGGGGAAGATTGTGACGATTGACGAACCTGCAGGAGCTGTTTCTGCTTCCAGCAATGCAGCATGAAGAGCAGCACCTGAAGAACTGGCAGCAAGAATGCCTTCTTTTTGTGCCAATTCTTTCACCCTGTTAAATGCGTCAACATCGCTAACTGTATGGATCGCTTGAAAATAAGAAGAATCCATGTAGCCTGGCAGGAATTCCATACCGATTCCTTCTGTTTTATGAGGTCCTGACTGGCCGCCGTTCAAAATCGACCCTTCTGGCTCTACAATAACCGTTTTAATTTCCGGTTTCTTTTCTTTTAGGAACTGTGCGGTACCCATGAATGTACCGCCTGTGCCGGCTCCTGCAACAAAGATGTCAACCTCGCCGTTTAAGTCCTGCCAAATTTCTGGTCCAAGCGTTTTATAGTACGTAGCAGGATTGGCCGGATTGGAAAACTGAGCTGGAGTAAAGGAGTTAGGAATCTCAGTAAGAAGCTGTTCAGTCTTCTTTATCGCTCCCTTTATCCCTTCCTCTGTTGGCGTATTAATAATGGTTGCGCCTAGAGCTCTCATGATGTCCTGCTTTTCCATACTGAACTTTTCAGGGATAACAAACGTAACGTTAATACCTCTGTTAATAGCTGCCAATGCCAGACCAATTCCTGTATTGCCGGCTGTCGGTTCAATGATGGTACCGCCCTCCACCAGTTTTCCTGTACGGAACGCCTCATCCAGTAATTCTTTCCCCAGCCGGTCTTTCACGCTTCCTCCAGGATTGAAATATTCAAGTTTGGCAAACAGCCGCACCCCTTTTGGCAACGGAAACTGAGTCAGTTGGACCATCGGTGTATTACCGATTAACTCATGTATGTTTTTATAAACCGTCATCACACAAACTCCTCTTATTCAGCAAACACCTTGTTCCACTCATCTTTTTTCGCTAACATTTTTTCTGCAATCTCTTTTGCGCCTTCCAAGCTGTGATTGGCCGCCCATCCGCATTGAACTTCGTTGCAGGCAGGCACTTCCTCCGCTTTTAGCACATCATGCAATGTTTTTTCTAGGACCTCAAGGATTTCATCATAGTTGTCATGGTTAATGACTGAAAGATAGAATCCGGTTTGGCAGCCCATTGGGCTGATATCCACCACTGAATCATGATGGTTACGGATATTTTCTGCCATTAAATGTTCGATTGAATGAAGCCCCGCCATATCCATATGATCTTTGTTCGGCTGGCTAAAGCGAATATCATATTTATGGATAACATCTCCATTTTTACCTTGGGTTGTACCAGCAAGACGTACATAAGGTGCTGCAACTTTAGTATGATCAAGGTTGAAGCTTTCTACATTCATTTTTTTAACCATTTTGTTTCAACTCCTCTATCATTAATAAAATCAATTCTGCCGAGTGCTTGGAGGCAGTATCTAAAAATTGGTCATAAGATACGCGGGCATCTTTACCGGCTATATCTGAAAGAGATCGGATAATGACAAAAGGCACCTTGAACTGATAGGCAACCTGAGCAATTGCCGCGGCTTCCATTTCTGCTGCATACAAGCCCGCAAGCTTTGTCCGGATAAATTCCACTCGTTCATGATCGCTCATGAACGAGTCACCTGAAGCGATCAGACCTTTAGCTACTTGTATTCCGCTTACCTTCTCCGCACTTTTTAAAGCGATGGAAACAAGGTCGGCATCCGGTACATAGTAGGCCGGCATCTGTGGAACCTGCCCATATTCATAGCCAAAGATGGTTGCATCCACATCATGATGGCGAACTTCCGTTGAGATGACGACATCTCCAACATTCAGGTCTTTGTGAAACCCTCCGGCTGATCCTGTATTGATAAGGCAGTCTGGTTGAAACATCTCAATCATCAACGTTGTTCCAATAGCGGCATTTACTTTACCAATACCCGATTTCAGGAGAATGATATCAAGTCCATCAATCTTCCCAGTATAAAATTCACAGCCGGCGAGAATTTTGTCCTGCCTTTGTGATAGTTTATCCCGAAGAATGATGACCTCTTCTTCCATAGCACCGATTATTCCAATTTTCATAGCGACAACTCCAATATATCCTGTTAAATTTTTTTCGTTTTAACAGCTTCCATCAGCCAGACGTAGGTATTTAATTTTTCAAAAGAAACTTCAAAACCATATTTTTGAAAAATTTCTTTCAGCACTTCAAGCGTCGTATAATATTCCGTCTGAAGATCCTGCAGCAGGTTTAAATAACCTTGATCTTTTACGATGCGGTACCTTTCCTGCCGGTCCGCCTCATTAATGAAAGCTGTATCCGCAAATACAATTTTACCATTTTCCTTTAAAATCTGGCTATATAATTGGATAGCAGAGTCTTTTTCTTTATCTGTAAGGTGATGGAAAGCATAGGTGCTTACGATAGCATCAATCTCTCCAGGAAGTTCTGGAAATGCCAAAAAGTCTCCATCAAAAAGCTGCAGATCTGCAAAACGGGCTTTTGTCTTTTCCCGCATGCCTTTAGAAGGTTCAATACCATAAACCGTTCTCCCGGCATCCAGCAGTTTTTCGGTCAGGTTTCCAGTACCCACTCCAAATTCTGCGACAGTTCCTGTCGTCCTTGAGGCAACCGCTTCAAGAATTTCTCCATATCGATCAAATACTTCCTTATATTCTTCATCTTGGCCTGAGACTGATTGATCGTATGATTCTGCCCACTCATCAAATAACGAAATAAATTCTCTGCCCATTTTACCCACTCCGTCTATTTAAAATATATAATTCCTATCACTATACTATGAATTAAAACTTTACAGGTTCCAAGATATCACAGAAATCAGGAATAATCAATCAAACGGCACTCACATTTTGGGGCCTAAATTAACGAAAAAGACGTCTGAACAAATGTTCAGACGTCTTATGCTTTTATTAATTTTTTGTAACGCTTGTAGGTTTCCAGCCTTTGCCGTCTTCCCATTGAAGCTGAACTTCATAGCGGCTTCCATCTTCCTTTGAAAGGACACGTCCTACCGATTTGTCCGGTGCCCCTCCATTACCCAGCCACAATAATGTCATTTGATCTTCGGGTATTCCTGTTGCATAGGATAAAGCCTTTGTTTGTTCGTTCCAGTCCGGAGTTCCTTTATCGTACGATTTGGTGTGTGTGCCTGATTGTGAAGTTCCCACAGGATCCCATGGACCATCTGGGCCTCCCCCTTCAGGTTTATCGGTCTCTTTTTTAGCTGCATCATCTTTATTTTTATCTTCGCTGTCATCTTTCTGCGAAGAAGAATTCTGATCCGTACCAGAGGAATCTTTATTCTTATTTTCATCTACGACGATCGAGTCGTCTTTCTTTTTTGTATCGGTTTTAGAGGAAGAGGAATGGTTTTTCTTATCCTGATTACCGTGAGCAGGAGAAGAAGACGTCGGGCTGCTGCCTCCGTTCATGAATATGTTAGCTCCGACAATTATAATCAAAAGGATAACTACTCCGATTGCAATGTTTAATGTTCGATTTTGTTTTCGCTTTTCAAAGCGAGAACGGTATTGTTTTCTGCTCATACAAACCTCCTAAAAAAGTTTTGCTATATCAATTTTACCACGATAAACGAATTCGACAAGTTTGAGATTTTGAGTATGTAGCAGAACTTATTATTTTTCTTTATCGTTATTGTAAATCTTTTTCACAATATCGGCATAAGCCGAAATAACAGTTGTACGTGCACCTGTATAATCTAAATCAATAACAACGAGCGCATATTTTGGATGGTCGGCAGGAAAATAACCGGCAAACCATTTATTTGAAGTATTAGCTTTCCCTTTCTCTGCCGTTCCGGACTTGCCCGCCACTGCATATGGCAGACCCTGTAACGCCCTCCCTGTTCCTTTTGGATCGGTTACAACGCCGCGTAGAAGCATCTGAAGCTTTTGCGCAGTATAAGGCTGTATTTCTGCTTTTTTCTTATGGTCTTGAAAAGTAAGCAAGGTATTCCCGTTTTTATACAGGATTTTTGTCGCACCTTTCACTTCCTCCACTTTTCCTCCACGAGCGATGCCAGCTATCATGTTTGCAATGGATAAAGGTGTAACCTGGACATCTTTTTGGCCGATCGCCGTTTGAGAGATGGCTAATGGCTGATTTTTGTCGTAGCGGTCAGCCCAGATCGTTGCATGCTCTTCTTCCGGAAACTGTTTGAAGTCTTGATAATGATAAACTTGCCCGTTCCAGCCTGATCTGCCGGTCAAGCCAAGCTTCTTTGCATAGTCATCCAGCATGCTATGATCTTTTTTCATCATATCATTAGCCAGCAGGCCGAATGTCCGATTGCAGCTTTGTGAGAAACTGCTGTTAAAGTCCAAATTTCCTAGTGGATGCTTGGCCTTCTTCCCATCAATCCCGAGGTCACAGTCAAACGTCCTCTCTTTTTGAAGATCTTTATGCTCAATGGCAGCGGCCGCCGTCACGATTTTAAAAACAGAACCCGGAGCATGCCGAGTCAGCATCTGGTTTTTGCTTAAGCCTGTTTTGTATGGCCGGCTTACCATACCTAGCAGTTCATTGCTCGAAACGTCCAGCAGTACAGCTCCGCCATTTTTTATACCGCTTACGTCAACAGCACGCTCAAGAATGGCCTGCAGCTTGCTGTCTACCGTGGTTTTCACACTAACCGGATAAAAGGGATTGGATGGAGCAAGGTATTTAACGTTCAGACCGAAAAGGGGAGACCCTGACCGGTCAACGTGATAGATCAGCTTCGTCTCTCCTTCAGAGATCAAAAACGGATCAAACGCCTGCTGAAATCCCGTTTTTCCAATTTTTGTATTAACACTGATCATCCCTTTATCAAGTTTATCTTTATAATTTTTCTTGATCACTTCCGGGGCTTGTCCCGTTACGCCGAGCAAGGAACTGGCAAACTCCGAGTGCTTATTTCTTGCAATATAATGAGCATAAACTCCTGGAAGCTTTAATTTATTGATTCTTTCCATTGTCTCGGTCGTTATATCATCTTTCTCATCAGCGATAACGAAGGGTTCTTCGTGCCCTTCAATCGCTCTCCGAATTACAGAAGGACTTTTTCCCAGCACATCCGCCACTTTATCGATAACCTTCGCTTCACCCTGCAAAAAAGGGAATAAAATAACAGCTGGCTTTAATTCCGCGGAGATCATCTCGCCATTTCGGTCAAGCAGAAGCCCTCTTCCTTCATTGATTGTAAAGGAATGTGTCCGTTGTCTTACACTCTCGTCAATGAGATTGACCTTATGTTTTGAAAAGGATTCTGTAGATACTAGCTGTATCTGAATCAGGCGCCCGGCAAGGAGAAACAAACCCAAAAGAAATAGCGAGCCGGAAATCACTATGCGTTTATGAATGATTTTCATAAAGACCACCTCATTTTCATTGTGGTCTCTCCCGGCTTTAAATAAACTTGCTGCCTGCCTAAAACAAAAAACAGCGTCCTCTAAGACGCTGTTTTCTTTATTTTACTTCTAAAATTCGTACACTTATTTCTCCGCCTGGAGTTTGTACTGAAACCTGCTCTCCGACTTTCTTGCCTAAAAGGCTTTTTGCCATCGGAGAATCATTTGAGATTTTTCCTTCAAACGGATCGGCCTCCGCGCTTCCGACAATCATGTAAGTTTCTTCGTCACCATCTGGAAGCTCAAGAAACTTTACAGATTTTCCGATGGATACGCTGTCTCCTGCCGCTTTATTTTCTTCAATGATCACGGCATCGCGTACCATTTTCTCCAATTGAACGATTCTGGCTTCAACAAAAGCCTGTTCGTCTTTTGCAGCATCATACTCCGAGTTTTCGGAAAGATCACCGAAGCTGCGAGCGATTTTTATACGTTCTACTACTTCTTTTCTTTTTTCAGTCTTTAAATGTTCTAATTCGTTCTCTAATTTTTGCTTGCCTTCAAGCGTCATATAATGTTTTTTCTCTTCTGACATTCTCAATTCACTCCTTCAATTAATCAGTACCCTTGATAACTATATATGTCGTCAAACAGATCTGATATGTATATCGGTTTTCTTACACCTTACTAAAAAATAAAGCGCTTGCCAAATTTAATGGTGGCAATAAACCGAACCATGCGGAAAAAATGAGGACTCAGCCTCATTTTTTTAGGATTGCTTTTTCTTCAAGGATAGTTTGAATTTTGGTGACCATCAAATCGATCGCTACCCGGTTTTGTCCGCCTTCCGGGATAATGATATCCGCATACCGTTTTGTAGGTTCAATGAACTGGTTATGCATCGGACGGACTACTGATGTATACTGATCGATCACTGATTCGAGCGTGCGTCCTCTGTCACGGGTGTCCCTGACCATACGCCGGATAATCCGGACATCGGCATCCGTGTCGACAAATAGTTTGATATCCATTAGGTCCCTTAGACGCTCATCTTCCAAAATTAAAATACCTTCAAGAATGATTACATCTTTCGGTTCAACTGGGATAATTTTATCACTTCTTGTATGTGCTGTATAGTCATAAACCGGCTTTTCTATGGATTTATATTCCAAAAGTTCGTTTATTTGACGAATAAGCAATTCATTGTCAAAAGCCAGAGGATGATCATAATTTGTTTTGAGACGCTCGTCCATCGTTTTGTCGGATTGATCTCTGTAATATGAATCCTGCTCTATAATCAGAATCGACTGATCGGCAAACTGGCGGTAGATTTCCTTGGCAACTGTAGTTTTTCCAGAGCCTGAACCCCCTGCTACCCCTATGACAATCGGTTTTTGTACCATGATCTTTCTCCTTCCAATCTCTCTAACGCTGCTCTTTATCCTTTTTCATGCTGATGGCTAAGCCGTCGCCGACAGGCAGAATGGCAGTTGTATACTCTTCGTGGTTCATGAGAAACTCATTGTAAGAACGAATCTTTCTGACTAAGGATGCCAGCCGTCGCGTTTCAACCTCGCTGTCATCGGCAACATAGCCTTTAAATAGAATATTATCTGAGATCATGATGCCCTTCGGCCGAAGCTGTCTTCCATAGTTCTCAAAAAAACGCTGGTATTGCCCTTTTGCGGCATCTATAAATACAACATCGAAGGGTGCATGTTTTTCTGCCTCTGCTGCTAATTCATTGGCGTCACCCTGCAATACAGTTATTCTGTCCGTAAATCCTAATTCCTTAATATTGGCCACAGCCAGCTCGTATCGTTCTGGATCTTTCTCAATGGTAACGATCGAAGCATCTGGTACAGCTTCTGCCATACGAATCGCAGAATACCCTATGGCTGTTCCTACCTCCAGGATTTTTTTCGGCTGGATAATTCGGAGGTGCTGAAGCAAGGCTTCAATGCCGACGAGCTCCATGATCGGAACACTATGCTCTTTTGCATACTCCTCAATTTCCATTATTCTCGGATCCCGATCAGGAATTAATTCTTCGATATAGTCCTGTACTTCTTTTGTGATCAAGGCGATGCCTCCTTACTTAACCCGGAACATTATATCATAAAAGCATAATGTTATGTTTTCTTTTTAGCTTTTCCTTGCGTGCGCCTGCCATTCATCCCGGTATTTTTGAACGACTTTTGTATGTTCCTTGTATGTTTTTGTATAAATCACTTGACCGTTTGGGCGGGCATAGAAAAAGTAATATCCCGACGGTTCTGGCTTCAGTGCAGCCTTAATCGATTCTTCACCTGGAGATGCCACCGGGCCAATGGGCAGCCCTGGATATTTATACGTATTATAAGGTGAGTCAAACTTTAGTTCTTTGTAGAGAACTTGTACTTTAAAGTTCTTACGTGCATATTTAACGGTTGGATCGGAATCAAGCGTCATTTTCTTTTTTAACCGGTTGTAAAAAACGCCTGATATTTTAGGACGATCTTCTGGCCTTTGAGCTTCCTCTTCAATCATTGATGCTAAAGTCAGAACTTCATAAGGCTTTTTCTTGCTTTTTTTAATTTCAGCCTGGTAGTTATCTATGACCCTTTGCGTTTTTTCCACCATTTTCTTTATAACCGCTTTTACATCAGGTTTTTTCTCATCAAACTCATATTTCGCAGGGAACAAATACCCTTCAAGCGGATAATAGACCTTTTTGTCATAAACTTTATTATCAATAATAGGAAACTGCGCCTGCAGCTCTTTCACAAATGTTCTGTCGTTCATAATCTTCATTACTTGTTCTTTGCTTTGGCCGGTGTTTTTCGCCAATACTTCGGCTACTTGCGGAATGATAAACCCTTCAGGTATGGTGAAGGAGGTTTCAGGATGGCGAAATACTTTACCGTTCTTTAAAGCGGCGATCAGCTGATCGACATTCATTGAAGGTTTAAGGTCATAGACGCCAGCCTGCAAATTTCCAGACTCTTTAGATTTGGCATACACCTGAAAGACCATGCTGCTGGTGATCAGCCCTTTGTCTTCTAAAATTTTTCCGATAGTGGAAACTGAAGAACCAATCGGTATATCTACCGTAATCTTTTTATTGTTATGTGGGTTTACAGGTCCAAGCGCATCTTTTATGTATGTATATCCATATACAGCAGCTGCGGCAATGATCACAAAGATCAGAAATAGAACGACTGCTGTATTTCTTTTTCGGTTTTTCCGGCCGGAATCAAGAGGGCCTCCGGAAACCGTATTTAATATTAACACCCTTTTCTCTCCCTTCATCTGCTTAATTATACTGATAAGTAAAAATCATGTCTAGCTTCCATAATTAAGAAAAGCGCAAGCGTCTCTGTTAAAGTCCGATATAGAATAAGTTCATCATTAATCGATGCCGGACTTATGCCCTGCGGATACTAGCGCTGCAGCCAGACACAACTCCCAGATAAAGGAATTTGAAGTATGCTCCAATGTCATAAAAAAAAGCAGCTAAAGTTAGACTTTAGCTGCCAATCGATTATTCTTCTTCATCTTGAAAAGCGTTTAGTGTTTCTTCGATCATTTGCCACTCTTCATCTGTTTCAAGAGGGAAAAGCTCGATATCGTCTTCCCCTTCACCCTTGTCTACAAAACGGAAAGGAAAAACTTCCTGCTCTTCGCTCTCCTCATCTTCTTGATCGTCACCAGCTGGTACGAGCAGAATGTAAGAATGGCCTGTCGGAGTGGTGCTTCCGTCAATCGTCATTAGTACTTCAAACAGGTTCTCTTCTCCATCTTCTCCTGGAATGATAATGTGCTCTTTTTCTTCATTTGCCATTTGAATCACCTCAATTTTTTAATTGGCGGCTGTCTAAATAACCTTGCAGAATCAAAACCGCTGCCATCTTATCAATCACTTGTTTCCTTTTTTTGCGGCTGACATCTGCTGAAATCAGCATTTTTTCGGCAGCCATCGTCGTTAACCGCTCGTCCCATAACACGACGGGAAGTTCAAACCGCTTTTCAGCCTCTCGGGCAAATTCCTGGCATGCTTCACCGCTCGGACCAATGGATCCGTTCATGTTTTTGGGTAAGCCTACTACAATTTCTTCAACTTCGTACTGTTTGACCCACTCGCCAATACGTTCAAAGACTTCGTCGGGCTGATGCGGTTTTCTCCTGACCGTTTCAATTCCCTGAGCAGTCCAGCCCATGGCATCGCTGACGGCCACTCCAACCGTGTGGGAACCCACATCAAGTCCTAGAATTCTGGTCATTAGAGAGAATCCTTTTCCTTCGTATCAAGATAGGATTTAACCAGTTCTTCAATAAGTTCATCCCGTTCAATTTTACGAATCATCGTTCTGGCATCCTTATGGCGCGGAATATAGGCTGGGTCTCCTGATAACAGATACCCGACAATTTGATTTATCGGGTTATAGCCTTTTTCCTGCAGTGCTTCATAAACGGAGAATAGCACTTTTTGCACATTTGGATCCATTGAATCGTCATGAAAATTAAACTTCATTGTTTTATCCATAGAACTCACGGCCAACACCTCTTTCTCTAACTTCTCCCTTTTGACTGAATGTATTTTCCCTTTATACAGTCATTGTACCCTTAATGCTGTGATTAGCAAACAGATTTAACTGCATCAACCACCGATTCCAATGCAGATTCCAATTTTTCGGGATCTTTTCCTCCAGCTTGGGCCATGTCAGGACGGCCTCCGCCGCCTCCGCCGCAGCGTGAAGCTACCTCTTTTACAAGATTGCCGGCATGGTAGCCTTTTGAAATCAAATCTTTTGTAACACCGGCTACAATGTTTACTTTATCATTATTTACTGCTCCGAGTACTACAATTCCGCTCGAAAGTTTATTTTTTAAATCATCAACGATGGAACGCAGGCCATTCATATCTGCCGCATTTACTTTTTTAACGATCAGAGAAACACCATTGACCTCTACTTTTTCGTTGATTAAGCTTCCTGCTTCCATGTTGCCTAATTTAGAAGACAAAGCTTCCTTCTCACGCTGAAGTTCGCGAATTTGGCTTTGAAGTGTTTCGATGCGGTGCGGCACTTCTTTTGTACTGGTTTTCAGTATAGCAGCAGCGTCACGAAGAACCTGAACCTGTTCCTTCATCGCCTGGTATGCTTCCTGTCCTGTTACAGCTTCAATCCTTCTTGTTCCAGCACCGATTCCTGTCTCAGAAAGGATCTTAAACAACCCGATCTCAGATGTATTATGAACGTGGCATCCACCGCAAAGCTCAAGGCTGTAATCCCCAATCTGAACGACACGGACTACTTTTCCGTACTTTTCACCGAATAAAGCCATTGCACCCATAGCTTTTGCTTCATCGATTGGTTTCAGCATTTTATCCACTGCGATCGTCTTCCAGATTTTCTGATTGACGATTTCCTCGATGCGCTCCAGTTCCTCAGGAGAAATACTTCCGAAGTGAGAGAAGTCAAATCTAAGTCTTCCTGGCGCGACTTGAGAACCAGCCTGATTAACATGGGTTCCCAGAACATCTTTCAGCGCCTGATGCAGAAGGTGGGTAGCCGTATGATTTTTTACAATAGCAGCACGCTTCTCAGCATTTACTTGTGCCACGACTTCAATCCCTGTGCGCAAGCTTCCTTTCACTACCATTACAGTATGAAGGTTCTGACCGTTCGGCGCCTTCTGTACATCCTTCACGTACAATTCTACACCTTCTCCAATAATAGTTCCCTGATCGGCTACCTGACCGCCGCTTTCAGCGTAGAATGGAGTGAGATCCAAGATGACCTGCCCCTCTTCTCCTTCGCCTAGCAGGTCTACCCGCTCACCGTTTTGAAGAGTCTCCAGCACTTTTGAAGTACTTCTTTCTTCATCATAACCGACAAATTCACTGTTGGTTTTGATATCGCTGAGTACGCCTCCCTGCACTTGCATGGAATCTACATCCTGGCGCGCTGAACGAGCACGTTCACGCTGTGCTTCCATCTCTTTTTCAAAACCGGCACGGTCGACTTCCATATTGTGTTCAGCAGCGTACTCTTCAGTCAGTTCAAAAGGAAAACCGAATGTATCATAGAGTTTAAACGCATCCTTTCCTGCAATCGTGCTGCTGCCTGATGCTTTTTCTTTTTGGATGACATCCTCAAGAATCGCCAATCCTTCATTGATGGTTTCATGGAAACGTTCCTCTTCGTTCTTGATGACGCGCTGAATAAAAGGAACTTTCTCTTTCACTTCAGGATAAAAGTCAACCATTATGTCAGCAACAGTCGGTACAAGTTCAAACATGAACGGACGATCTAAGCCTATTTGTTTAGCGAAACGTGTCGCTCTTCTGATCAGGCGGCGAAGAATATATCCGCGTCCTTCATTTGAAGGCAGTGCATTGTCTGAAACCGCAAAAGCGACCGTTCGAATATGGTCAGCAATTACCTTAAACGCCGTATCCGTTTCCTTGCTTACTCCATACTTGCTGCCTGAAAGCTGTTCAGTCATCCGAATCACAGGGATGAAGAGATCTGTGTCATAGTTGGTCGGAACGTTCTGGATGACGGAAACCATGCGCTCAAGGCCCATTCCTGTATCAATATTCTTCTTCGGAAGTGGAGTATACGTTCCATCAGGATTATGGTTGAACTCAGAAAAAACAAGGTTCCATACTTCAAGATAACGGTCATTTTCTCCACCCGGGTAAAGTTCCGGATCTTCTGGGTCTTTACCGTACGTTTCTCCTCGGTCATAGAAGATCTCTGTGTTTGGCCCACTCGGCCCTTCACCGATATCCCAGAAATTTCCTTCCAGACGGATGATTCGTTCTGCAGGCACCCCTACTGTCTTGTTCCAGATATCGAATGCTTCATCATCTTCCGGATGAATGGTTACAGAAAGCATTTCAGGATCAAATCCAATCCATTTTGGATCCGTTAGAAACTCCCAAGCCCAAATGATGGCTTCTTCTTTAAAATAGTCCCCGATAGAAAAGTTCCCAAGCATCTCAAAGAATGTGTGGTGTCTTGCTGTGATACCTACATTTTCAATATCATTGGTACGGATTGATTTCTGCGCATTCACGATTCTTGGATTTTCAGGGATGACCCTGCCGTCAAAGTATTTTTTCAGCGTTGCTACTCCACTATTAATCCATAGCAAAGACGGATCTTCGTGGGGGACGAGTGATGCACTTGGCTCGACACTGTGGCCCTTCTCCTGGAAAAAATCCAGAAACATTTGTCTTACTTGAGCAGATGTTAAAGTTTTCATCTTCCCAATCTCCTTTCTGGTATAAAAACGACGGGCAAATAAAAAAACTCCCGTTCCTGATCTGCATCAGGGACGAGAGTTGTTATTCACGCGGTACCACCCTGGTTATGAACCCGCTTTCAATGGGGATCATCACCTTAAATAAACGTTAACGGGGTTTAACCGGCAGGTATTAATTGCACTCGGGAGTAGCTTTCCGTTCCTCTTACTTTTAGAAACCTTCCAGCCTTGGGTTTCCTCTCTATAAAAGGGTAGAAACGTACTTATCTCCATCATCGTTTTGCTTTATCTTGCAGTAAGTATAATTCCTTCTATGGCATTTTGTCAATCTTTGCCGTAAGTCTGTGATCACGGATGTGAACAACGATCACTTTAAGTATAGAAAACACAGGAACAGCTAGAATCAAGCCCAAAATCCCCCCAATTTCTCCGCCTGCAAGGAGAGCGAGGATAATCAGAGCTGGATGGATATGAAGGCTTTTGCCAACGATTAGAGGCCCTAAAATATTTCCTTCTATAAACTGAAGCACAAGCATAATCCCTGCAACAATCAGCACCATTTTTACAGAGATTGTGAATGCGATGAATATAACCGGCACAGCACCAAGAATAGGTCCAAAATAAGGGATAACATCGGTTATGGCTATAATAATCCCAAGAATAATCGGATAAGGCATACCTGCCAGCCAGAGAGCGAGCACAGCAGCTGCACCGAGAAGACTGCCGACAAACAGCTGCCCGCGTATATAGCCGCCAAGAGACCGGTCAATATCTTTCAATAAGTGAATGCCTTCTTTCCGCCATTTTCTCGGGGTTATATACCAGCATGCTCGTTTAATTACATCAATATCCTTTAAAAAATAAAAAACAAGGAACGGGATGATAATCAATACAAAAAAATAATCGACAATTTTTTTTATGGATCCGATCACATTAGCCGCACTTTTTTCCAAGTAATGTTCAGCCGATTGGATATAATCTTCAATGCGGAGATGAATGGAACGAGGCAGCCGGGAGGTATGGTGATCCACTTCCAGCAGCCAGTTACGGTACGTTTTTGATATGGCAGGTATATTTGAGACGAGTTCCCGTATCTGAAGCACCATGTATGGGATGCCTTTGTATACTCCGTAGCCGATACCGCCAAAAAACAAAACGTAGATAAACAGAATCGCCAGTGTCCGCGGAACGCCCCAATGATGCAGCTTTTCTACGAGTGGATGAAGCAAGTAGGTGATGAACACCGCAATAAAAAAAGGGATAAACACCGCTTTGACCGTTGTCAGCACAGGTGTCCAGAAAGGGGCAAGCTTAAGCAGCAGCCAGCCGCACAGAAACAAAAGTACCAACAGAGACAGGCGGATGATCCACTTCATATACTTTTCTCGATGTATGGTAAACACCTCCATCTATATTGTTGCCACAACCTCTCATTTCATGAAAAAAAGTCCATGCTTTTTTTAGCATGGACTTTCATTTCTTTAATAAATGGCTTTTGCCAGTCTCTTACGTATTTTTCTTACTCTTTTAGAAGATAACAGGTCGTCCATCCTCATAAAATTCATCCCGTTTTTTCCGGATGATTTCATTCCTTTAAAAGCTGCCCAGATGCCTAGGGCAAGTAAAGGTTTTAAATAGCTGTTCATGTTGTCACCCACCCATTCATTAAGATCACTTAACGTTATTGTGCATCGGCATTAAAGGATAAATCTTGATCTTCAAAAAGATCATCAAGCGAGGTCAGACTGCCGTCTTCTTCCACCTGGTGAAGGGACAGCATGCCGTTTACAATGGACAGTTCGATAAAACAATTCCAGCAATAATACTGATTGACACCGATCTTGCCGATATCCTTGCAGCTGCAGTTCGGGCATTTCAAATTGAGGGCCCTCCTTTATAGCACTTATCGTACAAAAAGCGACTGCTTCCCAATGGTTAACGGCTCGTGGGAATAGATGAGAGATCTTCCATCCGTCCAATCGGAAAACAAACCTTTTGTCACTTCAATTGCTACAATCCTGCCCCAATCATCAGAAAAATATACATCCTCTACTACGGCATCCGTTTCTCCGTCTTTTGAAAGCAGAGCCTGCTTTAAAATACAGCGAGGATGTTTTACCATCGTAAAAGTCCCCTTAGCTTGGAAGGGTATCTTGTACGGCCCGCAGCTGCACAGCAATACAGAATCCTGGCCAGCCATTGAAACAGAAGCGTAGGGCACATACTTCTTTCGAAAGGAAAAGGAAAGCTTTTTTTCACAAATTATGAAACCAAGCACGTTTCCTTTAGAATCTGCCACCACATCTTCTACTCGCCCGATGATTTTTTGGCTATCGGCATGCATTGCTCTTCGTCCTTTTAAAAAAGAAAATGTTCGCAAAGTAACCCCCACCCTTCCGAACATTCTTATCATTCCACGACTTCTAAGGGTTCATGCTTGAAACGTTTTCCATGTTAAACTGAGTCAGCCGCTCCTTCAGTCTCGAATACCTGGCAGATTCATCATTACGCTGAACAGCAAGTTCAAAGGCGGATTCTTCTCCGCACAGAATTAAAAATTCTCGGCTTCTTGTAATCCCGGTATAGATCAAGTTTCTTCGCAGCATACGGAAATAACTTTTCACCACTGGCATGATCACGATCGGAAATTCACTTCCCTGAGACTTATGGATCGAACAGCAGTAAGCATGTGTTATATGATGAAAATCTGATCGTGTATACACGACTTCCACGTCATCAAACGCAACAACGAGCTGATCTTCCTTATCCGTCGTTTCTTTTGCATAAATAATGGATACGATCTCTCCCATATCGCCATTGTACACGTTGTCTTCCGGCTGATTAACGAGCTGCAGAACCTTATCCCCGACCCTGAAAGCCACCTGCTGAATATTCAACTCGCGTTTTTGCGGTCCTGAAGGATTAAAGAGTTCCTGCAGCGTCTGATTCAGAATATCGATACCTGCATTGCCCTTGTACATGGGAGCCAGGACTTGAATATCCCTGGGCGTATACCCTTTTTGCCTCGCGTTTTGGCACACCTGTTTCACTACTTCCAGAACTTGCTGCGGCTGGCAGGAAAAGAAGCTTCGGTCCGCTTTTCTTTTTCTCAGATCATTCGGAAGTACGCCGTTCTTCATGTTATGAGCCAATTCAATGATGGAAGAGCCTTCTGCCTGCCTGTAAATATCTTTAAGTTCAACCGTGGGAATCACGTTCGATGCAATCAGGTCCCGCAGCACTTGGCCAGGACCAACAGAAGGCAGCTGATCTTCGTCCCCGACAATAATGATTTGAATATTGCCTGGGACTGCTTTAAACAGGGCATGTGCAAGCCAAATGTCAACCATTGACATCTCATCTACTATGAGGAGTTTTCCTTCCAGCGGGTTCTCATCACTATGTTCAAAGCCCGCTCCACCTTTCCACCCTAACAGACGATGGATCGTAAATGCTGGAATACCCGTGGATTCTGACATCCGTTTTGCGGCCCTGCCGGTTGGAGCAACAAGCAGCACAGGGAACGGTTCATCCTTCTTATAGGATGAAGGGTCCAATGAAACACCGTGCAGTTCTGCATATACCTCGACAATTCCTTTAATAACAGTAGTCTTACCCGTACCTGGGCCGCCTGTAAGCACCATGATCGGTGAATAAACAGCCGTCTCGATCGCCTGCTTTTGTGATGGCGCATACTCGATTCCCAGTCTTTCTTCCAGTTCACCCAGTGCTTTTAGGAATTCGGAATGAGGAAAAGCTTCCTTATACTCCTCCTGGCTGGCAATGCCTGTTACCGATTCTGCAAGTCCTTTTTCAGAAAAATACAGGGAGGGCAGATAGAGCCTGTCATCCTCCATGACGATTTTTTGATCCTCTCTTAGAGCCTCAATCTCACGGAAAATATCTGAATCGTTGATCGGAGCTTCTCCATTGGTGAGCAGTTTTTTCACTTCTTCCATCACAAGTTCAGAAGGAAGATAAACGTGGCCGGCGTCCGTTCCCCTCTCCTGAAGGATATATAGACAGCCTGCTCTGATCCGTTCCGGATGGTTGTAAGACAGCCCAATCCCTTTACCAAGCTCGTCGGCACGCTGAAAACCAATTCCTTCAATGTCATAGATGAGCTGGTATGGATTATTTTGAATGATATGAAGAGCTTCTTCCTTATACGTTTGATAAATTTTCATGGAGAGCTGAGGACCGATACCAAATGGATTCAGCGTCACCATGACCTGCTCAAGCCCTTGGTGCTCAATAAGAACGTCATACAAATTCTTTGCTTTTTCTTCATTCAGTTGCGGGATGCTATTCAACACATCCGGATTTTCCAATATCGCAGAAATGGCGTTTTCCCCCAGAAGATTGACGATCGCTTCGGCTGTTTTCTTGCCGATTCCATGGAAGAGGTCACCAGAAAGATATTGAACCATTCCTTCTTTGGTCTGCGGCATATCTTTGCGGAATTGTGTCACATGATATTGTTTTCCGTATTTCGGATGTTCTTTGAAATGGCCAAAGAAAATATAGCGTTCATCCTGATACAGCGGCGGAAGAGTACCTGTGATTATTGCCTCTTTCTCATCGTACGATTCATTCGTCTCATGCACGCGGATGCGTGCGACAGTGTACAAGTTTTCCTGATTAAAGAAAATGGTGGTAAGGAGCGTGCCTTTTAAATATTTTGCTTGTTCATCGAATAAATCGAAAGAAGACTGTTTATCCATCTTTGGTCTCCTGACTTTAAAATAATTCAGACTGCATAGCTTTTTTCTCCACAGCCATTATTGCATTTTATTTTCCACGTTCTTTTTTCCGTTTGCAGCGAGATAATGATCGGGCTGTATACTGAGCGCCTTGCTGAACGCATGATTGGCAGCGTCCAGTTCATTGAAGTAAACACAGGCCACACCAAGGTTATAAAATGCATCTGCATGACCCGGATCTTTTTCAGTTACCGTTAAAAAAACGTTTTTTGCCTGTTTTACCTGCTCAAGCTGAGCGAGACAGAGCCCATATTGAAAAAGAGACTCTATGTCGTTTTCGTTCATTTCTGATGCACGCAGAAAATGCGGCAGAGCCCTGATTTGTTCCTCTTTTTGGACAAAGCACATACCGAGCATAAAATGAACATCGCCCTCATTCACCCCTTTTTCCATCGCCTTGAGAAAGAATTCTCTTGCTTCTTCAAACCTTTCAAGCTGATAGAATGCGATGCCCGTACTATAAAGAGCAGCTCCTGCTTCCGAATCAAGCTCAAGAGCTTTTTCGAAAAAAACGAGGGCTTTCTCGTGCTCGTGGACAGCCGATAACAAATTCCCATAGTTGATATAAGGTACCGGGTTGCCCGGTTCTTTTTCAATCTGCTCTTCAAGTGCTTTTGCCGTTTCCTCTAATTTACCCTTTTTAAAATAATCCTGTTCCACTGCCATCCTCCTGAAATCTGTTCTGATTAAAGTATAACAAAGAATGGAGCACCTTAATAAAAAAACCAGTCCTTCATATACAAAGGACTGGTCAGCTTATAAATAAGAAATAGGTTCTCCGTTTTTGATAACCTCATCAATGGTAGCACCGCCAAGGCAGACATCTCCGTCATAGAAGACAACGGCCTGGCCCGGCGTAATCGCACGCTGTGGTTCATCAAATACCACCTCAAGGGTCCCATTATCCAGTTGAGTAACGGTAACACCTTTATCAGGCTGACGGTATCTGAATTTTGCTGTACAATGAAACGTTTTTTCTTTTGGCTGCGGACTTACCCAGCTTGGTTTAACTGCAACCAGACTTTCACTGTAGAGCGCTTCATGATCAAAGCCCTGTTCCACGAAAAGAACGTTCTCCTTCAAGTCTTTGCCAACAACAAACCACGGATCTCCGCTGCCTCCGATGCCAAGGCCATGGCGCTGTCCGATGGTATAATACATCAACCCGTCATGCTTGCCTTTTACATCTCCATTGAGCGTACGCATCTCACCTGGTTTTGCTGGAAGATAATTGCTGAGGAACTCTTTAAAATCACGTTCTCCAATAAAACAGATGCCTGTGGAATCCTTTTTCTTCGCTGTGGCCAGCCCGGCTTCAGCTGCAATTTTGCGAATCTCCGGCTTGTTCAATTCGCCGATCGGGAACATCGTTTTCTCAATCTGCTCCTGTGACAGCTGGTTCAGGAAGTAGGTCTGATCTTTGTTCTCATCAACACCGCGAAGCATTTTTGCTTCTCCTTCTTCTTCCACAACACGGGCATAGTGGCCTGTTGCAACGAAATCAGCTCCAAGGTTCATGGCATGATCAAGAAATGCCTTAAACTTAATTTCTTTATTGCAGATAACATCCGGGTTCGGAGTTCTTCCCGCTTTATATTCTTCAAGGAAATAGGTAAAGACCTTGTCCCAATATTCTTTTTCAAAATTAACGGCGTAATAAGGAATTCCAATCTGATTCGCAACCGCAATCACATCATTGTAATCCTCTGTTGCCGTACAGACTCCGAATTCATCTGTATCGTCCCAGTTTTTCATAAAGATCCCGATGACGTCATAGCCTTGCTGTTTAAGCAAGAGTGCAGCAACAGAAGAATCCACACCGCCCGACATCCCAATGACGACGCGTGTTTCTGCAGGTGATTTTGATTGTCGTGCCGACATTCTCTTTCACCCCCCTTTCATTTTCAATGGCTCGTAAAATCTATTGAGAGCATGTCTTATGCTTTTTTGGAAAAATGCATATTTTAGAGTTTACCTTATTTTTGCAGACGTTTCACTATTTTTGCTGTCTCACGTGCTGTTTTCTCGATTTGTTCCTCTGTATTATGCAATCCGAAACTGAATCGGATCGCATTTTTTGTTCGATCTGTCTTTCCGAACATTGCCGTGAGTACATGGGAAGGCTCAATCGATCCTGCCGTGCAGGCTGATCCGCTAGAAGCCGCAATTCCTGCGAGATCCAGGTTTACGAGCAGCACTTCTGTTTTCACATCCGGAAAGCTGACATTTAAGATATGAGGCAGCCCATGTTCAGCAGAACCATTTACCATGTGTTCAATGCCTTCTTCCTTAAATATGGACAACATGGTCTTTTTAAAACCTTCATATGCTTCTGCTTTTTGAGGACCTTCATCAGCCATTATGGAAATGGCCTTCGCGAAACCCGCAATTCCAGCAACATTTTCTGTTCCTGCCCGGCGTTTCCGCTCTTGTTCTCCGCCAAAAAAGGATGGTGCAATGGAGACTCCATCCCCAATATAAAGATATCCCGTTCCCTTTGGTCCGTTAATCTTGTGGCCGGATACACTCAGCAGATCGACCTGCAATTCTTGAACGTTTAGTGAGAGAACTCCGTATGCCTGCACGGCATCTGTATGGAAATAGGCGTGGTGATCTTTTAATATCTCCCCGATTGCCTGTATATCCTGGATTGTTCCTACCTCATTGTTTCCATACATGACCGTTACAAGAATCGTATCTTCTCTCAACGCTTTTTTTAGAGCTTGAATTGAAATTCTCCCTGTTTCATCCACTGGCAGGTATGTTACCTCAAACCCTTGACGTTCAAGCTCCTCGCAAGCATGAAGTACGGCATGATGCTCGATCTGCGTGGTGATGATGTGCTTGCCATGTTCGCTATTGCCATAAGCTGTGCCAAAAATTGCGGCATTATCCGCTTCCGTTCCCCCGCTCGTAAACATGATCTGGTTGGGATGGGCGCCGATGCTTTTTGCTGCTGTCATTCTCGCTTCATCGAGCAGCTGGCGTGTTTTTCTGCCAAATTGATGAATGCTGGAAGGATTTCCGAAGTGTTCTGTAAAATAAGGCAGCATTTCCTGCACAACGTCCGGATGAATCGGGGACGTTGCCGCATGGTCTACATAGATGCGATCCATAGGATCACCCGCTTTCTTTTCATTCATTAAATGTAAAACATGTAGGAGTCCTGTTCTCCTTCACCTTGATAGTTCGCAAGATCATCCAATGTTGTGTTATCGAGTACATCTTTTACTGCATCACGGATCTTTATCCAAAGATCACGCTTTGCCGGCTCTTCGTCTTCCATAACCTCTACAGGGCTGATCGGCCCCTCGAGAACTCGAATGATGTCGCCGGCAGTGATGGTTTTCGCGTCTTGGGCAAGAACATAGCCTCCATAGGCACCCCTGATGCTTTTTACAAGCCCGGCATTCCTTAGCGGAGAGATCAGCTGCTCCAGGTAGTGCTCAGACAAACTGTGTTCTTTCGCGATCAATTTTAAAGCGACAGGCCCTTCACCGAATTTTTTTGCCAAGGCCATCATGATGGTCAAGCCATATCGTCCTTTTGTTGAGATCTTCATCATACACGCTCCGTTCTATCCAATAGTTAACGATTTTTTTACAAAAAGGCAAGGTATATTCCACAATGCTGCCAATGGATACACAAAACAGGATGGTACCGAGGGAAACGGGTCCCTTTAGCAGCCACCCTCCTGCCAGAACAAAAAGTTCCATGACCAGTCTGATGTGGGTAACCTTTTTGCCGGTTTTCTCTGTCAATGCCAGCATTAAGCTGTCCCGCGGACCGGCGCCGTAGTCACTTGCAATGTATAGCCCGATTCCAAAACCGTTAATGACTAGCCCGGCTGCTAACATGATAATTGCCGCCGAAGTTGAATCAGGTGTTTTAAAAAACGGCAGCATCAAGTAACCATCTATAAATATCCCTACAAAAAGCATGTTCAGAAGGGCTCCCGCCTGCGGCCGTTTTTTAGTAAGCCATGAGGTCGCACCAATGATCAGAAATCCAATAATAATTGACCATGTACCGATTGATAAACCAAACTGATAATACAAACCGATATGTAAAACATCCCACGGGGCACTGCCTAAATTGGCTTTAATCATGAGAGAGATTCCAAATGACATGATCAGCAGACCCATAAAAAACACAAGCCATTTGACAAAGAAGGACCTTGCGAAGCGGTTTACTATTTTCATTAGTATTTCCTTCCCTGTGCCTGTTTTTGCATATAAACCCAAACTATTATAGCATGAAACAGCTTATTCTTGCATTCAAATGAGCGGTATAGTACCTTTTGATTACTGAAGAATGAGATGCACGAATGTCTAGCTTCAGCGCTTGCAAGACCTTATCAGGGTGCTTGCGCTTTTCTTATTAGGAGGATTCATATGGATTTGTTCAGTGATCACCAATCTCATGAAAAAAAAGCGATGGGACCGCTCGCAAGCCGAATGAGGCCCCGGTCAATTAAAGAATTTATCGGTCAATCCCATATTGTTGGTGAAGGAAAGCTTTTAAGGAGAGCTATCGAAGCGGATCAGCTCACACCGATGATTTTTTTTGGGCCGCCCGGAACAGGAAAAACCACGCTTGCGAAAATCATCGCCAATTCCACATCTGCCTACTTTGAGCAATTAAACGCCGTCACTTCCGGAGTTGCTGACATCAAAAGAGTGACGAGTGAAGCGAAAGAACGGCTGTTGATGGATGAAAAGAAAACGGTTCTTTTTATAGATGAAATACACCGCTTCAATAAAAGCCAGCAGGACGCCCTCCTGCCTTTCGTTGAAGATGGAACGGTAATTTTAATCGGTGCAACTACGGAAAGTCCAATGTTTGAAATCAACCCTGCCTTGCTTTCTCGATCACGCTTGTTCCGTTTTGAACATCTAACAGATGAACACACACGCTCTGTAATCCTTCATACTCTTGAAGATAAAGAGAGAGGCTACGGAAAATACAATATTACAATGGATGATGAAGCACTCAGCCACCTCGTGTCTGTCGCCAACGGAGATGCCAGGACTGCATTGAACGCATTGGAGCTCGCTGTTCTGACGACAAAACCAGACGCTTCCGGCCAGATTCGCATAAACCTGGAAATTGCAGAAGAAAGCATTCAGCAGCGGGTGCTGCAGTACGACAAAAAAGGGGACAACCATTATGATACGATCTCTGCTTTTATAAAAAGCATTAGAGGCTCTGATCCAGATGCCGCCCTATATTGGCTGGCTAAGATGATTTATGCCGGTGAAGATCCAAGGTTCATCGCCCGGAGGATTTATGTCCATGCAGCTGAGGACATCGGCCTCGCTGATCCGAACGCCCTTCTCGTTGCGCAAGCTGCAGCTTACGCGGTGGATTTCGTCGGAATGCCTGAAGCTCGGATTCCTCTGGCCGAAGCGGTCGTTTATCTCGCTACCGCTCCAAAGAGCAATGCAGTTATCATGGGCATCGATAATGCACTTCAGGCTGTGAAGAAAGAAAAGAGCGGACAGGTTCCCATCCATTTACGTGATGCTCATTATAAGGGGGCTAGCCAGCTGGAGCATGGCAAAGATTATAAATATCCTCATAACTTCCAGGATGGGTATGTCGTTCAGCAATACTTGCCTGACCACTTGAAGAACAAAACCTTTTACGAGCCGACCGGCAGAGGTTTTGAAAAAAGCATACAGAAAAGGCTTGATTACTTTAACGAAAGAAAACGAAGTGAAACGTAATCTAGCACTCTGCTAATAATAAAAAACTATCAATTTTTGCTGAGCACGTATAGAATCCTCTCCTTTTGCTCAAAATGAGAACATAAACTCGTACATTATGAATCAAGGAGAGGATATATATGATAAAAGTAAGACAGGATGCCTGGTCTGAAGAAGATGATCTGCTTCTTGCGGAAACTGTATTGCGTCATGTGCGTGAAGGCAGTACCCAGCTCCATGCCTTTGAGGAAGTCGGCGATAAACTGGAGCGCACGAGCGCAGCTGTAGGTTTCCGGTGGAATGCGATCGTAAGGAAGAAATACGAACAAGCATTGAAGATTGCCAAAAAACAGCGAAAAGAACGGCAGCGGGCGATTGCTAAAGGCCAGCAGCAAAGCAAACCAGTAAAAGCTCCGGTAAAACAGGCGGTACCAGATGATGAAGTATACCATCCTGAAGAATTTTTCAGAACACCGTTCACCTCTACTGCCCCTCAGCAGGAGCTGGCTGAACCTGCCTATACAGCAGCAGTGCCTGTTCCAGGCATTCAGCCTTCCCAGGCATCCTACCAGACACATCAGACAGAGAATATAAGCCTTAATGACGTGATTGATTACTTATCGGAAATCAATAGAAACGGTCTCGCAAATGGGCGAATTGAAGGCGAGAATGCCTCACTAAAACGGCAAAATGAAGAACTTTTCCATCAAAACCAGAAGCTTACTGAGCAGCTGAACAAGGTGGAAAAAGACTTTGCGGCCATGAAAGAAGATTACCAGGCACTGCTGCAGATCATGGACCGTGCAAGAAGAATGGTGCTGCTGCAGGATGATGCTGCAGATAACCAAAGTTTCAGAATGGACAAAAATGGAAACCTCGAAAAACTTGCAAAATAAAGAGCCGCTGATTTCAGCGGCTCTTTTTTTCATGAATTAATTCATTCTATTAATGGTAATGTTATGAATTTCCAGCAGTTTGTTTACCACGTGGCCTGCCATAAACAGTCCCGAAACGGATGGAACAAAGGAATTAGAGGACGGCGGCATTTTAGCTTTTCTGATTCCTGGAGCATTTTCAGGAACAATTTTCTCCCTGATGTCTTCTCTGATCTGAACGGGTGTTTCATCGGAGAAAACCACTGTTACTCCTTTATGGATGCCTTCCTTCCGAAGACGCTGCCTCATTACCCTGGCAATCGGATCATACGACGTTTTTGAAATATCCGCAATGCGAAGTCTTGTCGGATCCAGCTTGTTCGCCACTCCCATGCTGGAAATGATAGGAATCTTTCTTGACAGGCACTCCTTTGCAAGATGCACTTTATACGTGATCGTATCCGATGCATCAACAACAAAATCCAGGCCGTACGCAAAGAACTGTTCATACGTCTCTTCTGTATAAAACATTTGTAATGCTATCACTTCGCATTCGGGATTAATATCCGCAATGCGCTGTTTCATAAGTTCTACTTTGGACTGGCCGACCGTGGACAATAAAGCATGGATCTGCCGGTTGACATTCGTGATATCCACAACGTCCTTATCCACAAGGATGAGTTTGCCGATTCCAGCACGAGCAAGCGCTTCAGCTGAAAAAGAACCGACTCCTCCAATACCAAGAATTCCGACAGTGCTTCCTTTTAAAACGGCTAATCCATCTTCACCAATGGCGAGCTCATTTCTTGAAAACTGATGTAACATGAACCTTCTCCTTTCAAGTCTAGAAAAGCGCAAGCGACTTGCTAAGGTCCGACAAGTGCTGGAACTCTTACAAAGCGACACTGAAAACTGAAATTCGTTTTCAGCCCCGGGCGCTGAAGCTAGACATACTTCTTAGTACCTTCTTAGCTTACTTCCTAAAAAGAATATACTATTTCCCTGTCATGTACAACCTTTACTCAAATCCTGCAGCAAAAAACAACAAAAACCCGGACAAACCGTCCGGGTTTCCTCTATATTCTTGTATTAGATTAAGTGTTGGATGAGAGTCCCAACTGTGCCGTCAGTTCCTAAGTTTTGAACCTGCTCTCGCAGGTGGGTGCCCTGTTCCGCAATTTATGCGTCCTCTTCGTGGAGGCATGCACGTCTTGCAGAAACACTGACTCCCGAATAAAAAGTGTTGGCTCAAAACATTCGGTATTAACGAACACATCAGGACTCTTATTGGTATAAATCATACCACATCGTTTTATTGAAAACAAGCGAATCAGAGCGTATTATTTAAATTTTCTAACAGTTCAAACTTCTTACCTATGCCTTTTGTCCGTTCTCTTTTTCCACTTTTACGGCGAGGTGAAGTTCATTGAGCTGTTTTTCACTAACATGTGATGGAGCATTCGTTAACAGACAGCTGGCGCTGGCTGTTTTCGGGAATGCGATCGTATCTCTCAAGTTGTTTCTGCCGGCAAGAATCATCACAAGTCTGTCTAGGCCTAAAGCAATACCGCCATGCGGTGGTGTACCATATTCAAAGGCATCCATTAAGAAACCGAACTCTTCCTTTGCTGCCTCTTCAGTAAATCCGAGCGTCTTGAACATTTTTTCCTGAAGTTCACGCTGATAGATACGCTGAGATCCTCCGCCAAGTTCATACCCATTTAATACAAGGTCGTACGCTTTTGCACGAACAGCTCCGGGATTGCTCTCAAGGTGATCAAGATCTTCTTCTTTCGGCATCGTGAACGGATGGTGAAGAGCAACATAACGGTTTGCATCATCATCATATTCAACAAGCGGGAAATCAACGACCCAAAGGAAGTTCAGCACACTTTCGTCGATAAGATCAAGGTCTTTACCCAGCTTTAGGCGAAGTGCTCCAAGAGCATCGGCAACCACCTTTTTGCTGTCAGCGACGAACAGGAATAAATCTCCCTCTTCACCTTCTAAAGCAGCAAGAAGGCCTTGTTTTTCTTCATCAGTAAAGAATTTCGCGATCGGTCCTTTTAATTCATTCTCTTCAAACTTGAGCCATGCCAATCCTTTTGCGCCATACCGTTTCACAAATTCAGTAAGCAAATCAATGTCTTTTCGGGAGTAATTGCCCGCTTGCCCTTTTACGTTGATGGCTTTGACTTCTCCACCATCCAAAACGGTAGAAGCAAATACCTTAAATCCTGATTCTTTTACAATTTCAGAAGCGTTAATCAGTTCCATTCCAAAACGTGTATCCGGTTTGTCAGATCCGTAGCGCTCCATTGCTTCTGCATAAGTAAGGCGAGGCAGAGGTGTCTGTACGGAGAATCCGCGGACTTCACTTGCCATTTGAACCATTAGGTCTTCCATCATGCTCATCAAGCCTTCTTGACCAAGGAATGAAGTCTCGATATCGATCTGTGTAAACTCAGGCTGGCGGTCCGCCCGTAAGTCTTCATCACGGAAGCAGCGGACGACTTGGAAATAGCGTTCAAATCCAGATACCATCAAGAGCTGCTTAAAGAGCTGAGGAGACTGCGGCAGTGCATAGAATTGTCCTGGGTGCACCCGGCTTGGCACCAAATAGTCTCTGGCTCCTTCTGGAGTACTTTTTGTCAGCATTGGTGTTTCAATTTCCATAAACTCCTGCTGATCAAGAAAATCACGAATCATTTTTGTCACACGGTAACGCAGTTTCATCGTCTCCTGCATGATCGGTCTTCTCAAATCCAGATAACGATATTTTAAACGGACATCTTCGTTAATTTCATTGTCATCCGAAATGGAAAAAGGAGGTGTTTTTGAACTGTTGATGATCTCAAGTTCTTTACCTTGAATCTCAATTCGGCCGGTCGGTACATTTTCATTAATAGTACCTTCCTCACGTGCAATTACAGTTCCTTTAACAGAGAGAACAAATTCACTTCTCACTTTTTCAGCAATATCTAATGCTTCACTGGATACTTCGGGGTTAAAAACAACCTGAACCTGTCCTGAACGGTCGCGAAGGTCGATGAAAATCAATCCTCCAAGATCTCTTCGTTTCTGTACCCAGCCGGTAAGCTTTACTTCTTCTCCGACATGCTTCTCAGTTAATGTTCCGCAATGATGCGTTCTTTCCGACATGATGTTATTCCTCCTCAAATTTGCTTCAGTATATATTCTGTGACTTGGCCGAGTGTGACTTCCGTTTGTTCACCAGACTCCATATCCTTAACAGAGATGACGCCATTCGCAAGTTCATCATCGCCAAGGACCGCAACAAATTTGGCATTTGTCCTGTCTGCAGCTTTAAACTGGGCTTTCATCTTTTATCCAGATAATCTTTATCTGCTTTTAATCCGGCTTTACGGAATTGATAGAGAAGAGACGGTGCTTTCTCTTTCGCCTGATCGCCCATGGTAATGAGGTAACAGTCAAGAGAATCTTCGATTGGCAGCTTAACACCCTCTGCATCTAATGCGAGCAATAATCGTTCAAGGCTCATTGCAAATCCAATCCCTGGTGTGGCTGGGCCGCCGACTTCTTCTGCTAGGCCGTTGTATCTGCCGCCTCCGCTTAACGTTGTGATAGCTCCAAAACCTTCCGCATCGCTCATGATTTCAAAAGCGGTATGGTTGTAGTAATCCAATCCCCGTACAAGTTTAGGATCGATCACATATTCGATTCCCATTGCCGTCAATGTCGACTTGACGGTTTCGAAATATTCCCGTGATTCTTCGTTCAAATAATCATGAATCGATGGAGCTGTTTTCATCAGTTCATGATCCCGGTCCTTTTTACAATCCAAGATTCTGAGCGGATTGGTTTGAAGACGGTTCTGGCAGTCATGGCAGAACTCTCCGATCCGCGTTTCAAAGTGCGACACAAGTGCCTCTCTATGCGCTTTTCGGCTTTCTTTGTCTCCTAAAGTATTTAAGACGAGACGAAGACTTTTTAATCCAAGTTCCTTGTAGACATCCATCGCCAGTGCCATGACTTCTGCATCGATGGATGGGTCATCACTGCCCATGGCTTCAATGCCAAACTGTACAAACTGACGGTATCTTCCAGCCTGTGGCCTTTCATAACGGAACATTGGACCGATGTAATATAATTTAGAAGGCTGCTGAGCCAGGCCGAATAATTTGTTCTCGACGTAAGCCCTGACTGTGCTTGCCGTTCCTTCCGGACGCAGTGTCAGGCTTCTATCGCCGCGGTCCGTGAACGTGTACATTTCCTTTTGAACGATGTCAGTTGTATCTCCGACACTTCTTAAAAACAGTTCTGTATGTTCAAAAATCGGTGTTCTGATTTCCTTGTAATTGTATCTGCTGCAGATTTCTCGTGCTTTCTCTTCAACAAACTGCCATTTTTCAACTGTACCCGGTAAAATATCCTGGGTTCCTCTCGGGATTTGATAACCCATCTTTCATCCTCCTTGCATCCTGGTTAACCAATAATCTTCCGTGAAAAATAAAAAACTCCCGTCCCTATTATTATCTGAATAATAATAGGGACGGGAGTTATATACCCGCGGTGCCACCCTGGTTGAAGCTCATGCTTCCGCTCATAAATGCACGTAACGCCTGCATGCGTCCAACTCTACTGGGCATTGTCCATTTTCCGTTCGAATTGAAACCTCGGGAGTGTCTTTCACTAAATCATCATGCAGAAATGCTTGCAGCCTCTGGCATTTCCTCTCTTGGCATGTGGGGTTTACCTACTTTTCTCCGTCATTGGTGATTTCATTGAATTGTTATTTATCTTACTCATCAAAAAGAGCTATGTCAATCCCTTTTGCAAAAAAGTTGCAGTCAGCGTTTCATTTTTTTGCGAAGGCTGATCACACTGCGTAGAGGGACGCCAAATTCCTCAGCGAGTTCCATCGTGCTCGAAGACGCCTCTTTTTGTATAAAGTCATGAAAGTCAATCCCCATCAGCTGGTTGATATGCGAATTGACATGTTCACCCTTTTCTCCGTGCCGCATCATCATCTTCCTTTCACCTTTTGCTATAGTTTTTCCAAAAGGTGAAGGTTTTAACAGGACTTATTCCCTGCTGTCGAGAATGAGCGTTACTGGACCGCTATTGGTGAATGAAACATCCATCATCGCTCCAAAGATTCCGGTTTTGACCTCAATGCCCTTTTCACGGAGCATATTATTGAATTTATCATACAAATCAGAAGCATGATCAGGTTTGGCAGCACCCATGAAATTTGGGCGGCGGCCTTTTCTGCAGTCACCATATAGCGTAAACTGTGAAACCGATAATATGGAACCTCCCGCGTCTATGAGTGAAAGGTTCATTTTTTGCTGATCATCTTCAAAAATGCGGAGATTTACTGCTTTTTCAGCAAGAAAAGCCGCATCTTTTTCTGTATCTTCATGCGTCACTCCGACAAGGAGCATCAAGCCGTGGCCAATCTGGCCGACCACTTTTCCCTCTACCGTAACGGCAGCATCTGTGACGCGCTGCAGTACTATTCGCATGTTGCACTCCTTTAATTGTATCTTTATTGCATCACTCGGCGGACGGCATAAATGTCCGGTATCTGTTTAATCCGTTCCACCACTTTTTGCAGGTGGTTTACATTGTGAATGGAAATGGACATACTGATCGTCGCCATCTTGTTGCGGTCTGAACGGCCTGATACGGCTGTAATGTTCGTCTTGGTTTCACCTACAGCATGAAGAACCTCATTGAGCAGACCTCTTCGATCAAAGCCGCTGATTTCAATATCCACATTGTAGCTCTTCGGTTTTTCGATGCTGCCTTCCCATTCTACCGGCAGTAGCCTAACCTGTGCATCATCTGTGTTGACGTTAACGCAGTCTTTGCGGTGAACCGAAACTCCGCGCCCTTTTGTAATATAACCGACGATGTCATCCCCAGGTACAGGATTGCAGCATTTGGAAAGACGGATCAGAAGGTTGTCTATCCCTTTCACAACGATTCCAGAATCAGTTTTTTTGGTTGATGGCAAGCTCTTCGATTCTGAAATGGCATCAAGGATTTCTTTGTTATCCTGTTCCTGATCTTTTTTACGGCGGAGTTTGTCCGTCAGGCGTGTCGCGATCTGTGCACCTGTAATTCCGTTATAACCGACAGCAGCATACATATCTTCTTCGTTCGCAAAATTATATTTTCTAATAACCGTCTGAAGATTTTCCTGTGTGAAGACATCCTTCAGTTCGAAGCCCCGTCCGGTAACTTCTTTTTCGATCATTTCTTTCCCCTTGGCGACGTTCTCTTCACGGCGTTCCCGCTTGAAAAACTGACGGATTTTATTTTTGGCATGAGAGCTTTGCGTGATCTTCAGCCAGTCCTGGCTCGGCCCGTAGGAATGCTTGCTCGTCATGATCTCAATAATGTCACCGGTCTTCAGCGTATAATCAAGGGTTACCATCTTGCCATTCACTTTGGCGCCGATGCAGCGGTTGCCGATCTCTGTATGGATGCGATAAGCAAAATCCAGAGGAACCGAACCGGCAGGAAGCTCGATCACATCACCTTTTGGCGTGAACACAAACACCATGTCTGAAAACAAATCCACTTTCAGAGATTCCATGAATTCTTCGGCATCTGCCACATCGTTCTGCCATTCAAGGATTTCCCTGAACCACGTTAACTTATTTTCAAACGTGTTGACCGGAGCCTTCTTGGAACCCTCCTTATACGCCCAGTGAGCCGCGATCCCGTACTCGGCTACTCTGTGCATCTCGCTTGTACGGATCTGTACTTCGAGAGGATCTCCTTTAGGGCCGATCACGGTCGTATGAAGAGACTGATACATATTGGCTTTCGGCATAGCGATGTAATCTTTGAACCGTCCCGGCATCGGCTTCCATGCAGTATGAATGATGCCTAACGCCGCATAGCAGTCTTTAATGTTATGAACGATAACCCTCACTGCAAGCAAATCATAGATTTCATTAAACTGTTTGTTCTGCTTCACCATTTTTCGGTAGATGCTGTAAATATGCTTCGGACGTCCGGAGATATCCGCCTTGATCTGAACCTCGGAAAGCCGGCTGCTGATCTCTCCCATTACTTCCTGGACGTATTGCTCACGCTCTGCACGCTTCTGCTTCATTAAATTCACAATTCGATAGTATTGCTGTGGATTAAGATACCTTAAAGAAACATCCTCTAGTTCCCATTTAATGGTGGAAATTCCAAGTCTGTGTGCCAATGGAGCGAATATTTCAAGTGTTTCATTCGCTTTCTGAATCTGTTTTTCTTTCGGCATATGCTTAAGTGTCCGCATATTATGAAGACGGTCTGCGAGTTTAATCAAAATACAGCGGATATCCTGGGCCATTGCTACGAACATTTTACGGTGATTTTCGGCTTGCTGCTCTTCTTTTGACTTAAATTTGATCTTCTTCAGCTTCGTGACGCCATCAACAAGCATGGCCACTTCTTCATTGAACCGGTCGCTGATATCTTTCAGCGTAATCGGCGTGTCTTCCACTACATCATGAAGAAACCCGGCTGCAACAGTTACCGGATCCATTTGAAGATCGACCAAAATACCAGCTACTTCAACCGGATGCTGAATGTATGGTTCACCCGATTTTCGAAACTGGCCTTCATGCGCTTCTTTAGCGTATTCATACGCTTTTCGTAAAAGCTGTATATCGTCATGGGAAAGATAGCTTTCCGCGTTTTGTAACACTTCTTCTATGGTCATTGAAAATCACCTAACGTCAAAAATTGTATATTGCTTCTATTATCATGAAAAAAAGTGAAGCTGTAAAGTAAAAAACGAAAAATGTCGAATTTCCTTTATTTACAATTCCATATGAAAAAGAAAGAGTACTCTGTTTTCAGAGAGCACCCTTTCAATCTTTTAATATTGCGTTAACGTAAAAATATCATATCCAGATAACTTTTTGCGTCCGTCCAAATACGTAAGTTCAATCATGAAAGCTATCCCTGCGACAACTCCGCCGAGTTCTTCTACCAGCTGAATGGTCGCACCGATTGTTCCACCTGTCGCCAGCAGGTCATCTGTAATCAGTACTCTTTGTCCAGGTTTAATAGAATCCTTGTGCATTGTCAGCACGTCTTTGCCGTATTCAAGGCCGTAGCCTACTTTTACCACTTCACGAGGAAGTTTTCCATCTTTTCGAACCGGCACAAAACCAAGCCCCAATTTATAAGCAACCGGGCAGCCAACAATAAAGCCCCTCGCTTCAGGACCTACGATTACATCTATGTTTCGATCCTTTGCATATTCTGCAATATCATCTACAGCTTTAGCGTATGCTTCGCCATCTTGCATAAGTGTGGTAATATCTTTAAACCGAATACCCTTAAGCGGAAAATCTTCCACTACAGAGATATATTTTTTGTAATCCATCTTCTTTTTTCCTCCTGTATCAACGCCTGATTATTTCCCTTTATACTGATCAAAGCAGTTCTTCAAATCCTGATAGGAAGAATAGACAAGTTGATTTTCAATCTCCGCTTGTTCCAATTTACTCCTATATGTATATGAATGCTTCAGGTCTTTTTTGTCAGGCCGATCATTAATCGAAATAACACCATCTTCTATTGTAACAAAATCCAGCTCAAAAAACACTTTTGACATAAATGGCAATGCTTCACGCGACCAGCCCTTAAGTCTAGCCAGCTCCTCTCCGTGCTTGCTGGCATCAAAGGTTTTACGTTTGGTTAAGAACGCATAAAACCATCTGAACTGCTCTCTTGTCGGAACCGTGGAAAAGAACTGATCATTTTCCTGATGGAAGATGACATATGTTCTTTCGGGTTCTGGGTTGCTTTCCAGCAGATAAAAGAATTCTTCCCTTGTTTTTGGAACATCGAGAAAAACAACATACTTTTCTTCAAAATTCAGGCTTTCTTTTTCCTGCGGATAAAGCCGGATCTGCTCTTTCAAGCCCGAAAACGCAGGATGTTCCTTCGTATCTGCCTCAAAGGCGATGAGAAGAACCTTGTCCTTAGGGAGACCGGACAGTTTTTTCTGAGCGTCCCTTATCCCTCTCAGATCAAATAATTGCCATTCCTTTACGGCCAGATCACTAAGCATAAGCTGCGGTTTCCGGAACCCGTTCCATTCATTGATTGATAGCTCTCCTACCGCTGAGAGCGGGGAATGATAGCTTAGCTCGTCCATCAGCGGGCCTTTATGAAAACCAATCGCATCCAGCTTGGATTTGCCATCTGAGAATTGTATTTTCAAATGGTTGGACTGGCTGCCGATCTTCTTGATCTCGCTGATTCTAACATCAGGAATCAGTACGCGCGGAGTAGGGTTACTGACACCAAAAGGAGCCAATTTGTTCATTTGTTCAATGGTTTCAATGGATACTTCATCAAGTGAGCATTCCAGATCAATAGAAGTCACGGGTTTAAAATCTTCTTCTGTTAATTGTTCGCCAGCCTGGCGATTCAGCCGGCTTCTCAGTTCACCCAGATCACTTTCGGCTAAAGTCATGCCTGCCGCCATAGGATGCCCTCCAAAGTGAGGAAGTATATCACGGCTCAGCGATAAGTTCTCAAACATATCAAAGCCTTCAATGCTCCTTGCCGATCCTTTGGCAAGGCCCTTCTCTTCATCGATGCTTAAAACGATTGTCGGGCGGTAAAATTGTTCGACTAGCCGGGAAGCTACGATACCGATGACTCCTGCGTTCCATCCTTCCTTTGCGACAACAAGAACATTGTTTTTATCAGGCGGATACTTTTGTTCCACCAATTCAATGGCTTCCTTTGTGATCTCAGATACAATGGTTTGACGTGTTTTGTTCAATTGATCAATTTCAGCTGCAAGCATGGCAGCTTCTTCCTTGTCATCAGTCGTAAAAAGCTCAACCGCAGGAACTGCAGAATCCAGTCTTCCAACCGCATTAACACGGGGGCCAATGGCAAACCCTACATGCTCTGCATTCAGCACCGTATCTTTTAAACCAGCAACCTCGAGAAGTGCTTTTAATCCTGTCTTAGTGGTTCTCTCAAGTGCCTTTATTCCTTCTTTTGCAATGATGCGGTTTTCATCCACAAGAGGAACCAAATCAGCAATCGTGCCAATGCAGGCAATATCCAATAAGTGAAGCGGAGCTTTGCCAAGCAGAGCATGCGCAACTTTGAACGCGACACCAACTCCCGCCAGCCCTTTAAAAGGATATGGACATCCAGGTTTTTTGGGATTGATAATACTATAAGCATCAGGCAGAACAGGCGGTGGCTCATGATGGTCAGTGATAATAAAATCCAGTCCCATCTCTTTAGCCGCACGTGCTTCATTCACAGCTGAAATCCCCGTATCGACTGTAATAACAAGACTGAAACCTTGTTCCTTCGCCCATCTTAACGCGGGTTCATTTGGTCCATAGCCTTCTGTAAAACGATTTGGTATGTAAAAATCAAAATTGGCGTCTAACGCCTTTAATGTATATACCATAACAGATGTACTGCTTACTCCATCTGCATCATAATCACCAAAGATAAGAATCTTTTCTTGGCCGGCAACAGCCTGTTGGATCCGATCAACAGCTTCTCTCATCCCATCCATTAAGAAGGGATCATAAAAAGCCTCCGTACCACTGGATAAAAACTGTTCAGCACTAGTTTTTGTTTCCATTCCCCTTGCAACTAATAGGTTGGCTACTAACTTTGGGATTTTTAAAGAAGAGGCTAGTTCCTGTACTTTATCTTCATCTAAAGTTTGGACATTCCACCTCGTTCGTGCTTTCAACATAAAAAAATCACCTCATAACCTATTTATTATACAAAATGGGTTACGAGGTGACAATGAATTCCTATGCCTGATTATTGGCAGAACTGAATTTAAGTTTTTTCAACTGTCTGGATTTAAGTACAAACCAGAGTTGAGAAGCTATACAAATAGATGCATACGTTCCAAAAACCAGACCGATCAATAGGGCGATCGAGAAGTTCATGATGGACGCGTTTCCGAAGATCAGCAATGCAACTACCGTGAGAACTACCGCAAATACCGTATTAATGGAACGGGTAAGTGTCTGCATAATACTGTCGTTGATCACCTTGTAGAGGGTCTCAACATTTTTCACCTTCGTAAACTTCATGTTTTCACGGATTCGGTCAAAGGTGATGATCGTATCATGTACCGAGTAACCTACGATGGTTAATACAGCTGCTATAAACGTAAGATCCACTTCAAGCCGCAGAATGCTGAACACGGCTACAATCAAAAAGGCGTTGTGCAGTAATCCAACAATCGCAGCCAATGACATTAGCCATTCAAAACGCAGGCTGATGTAGATGATGATTCCGATGGATGCAATCAGTACAGAAATGATCGCATTCCTGGCCATTTCCCGGCCAACCGTTGGTGATACCGTATTGATGTTGGGCTCATCTCCGTATTTCTGTTTAATGGCCGTATTCACTTTTGCCACTTCTTCACGCGAGAGCATACCAACAAAGGATACAGTCGCTCTGTCACTATTTTTACCGGAGATCAGCGGCTGGCCAT
This sequence comes from Fictibacillus marinisediminis, assembly GCF_023149135.1. Classification (NCBI taxonomy): domain Bacteria; kingdom Bacillati; phylum Bacillota; class Bacilli; order Caryophanales; family Fictibacillaceae; genus Fictibacillus; species Fictibacillus marinisediminis. The sequence continues at coordinate 2,791,759 of NZ_JAIWJX010000002.1, forward strand.
CCGGTTTAAGACCTAAGTCTTCAAAATCTTTCTTGAGCTCAGCAGCTTTTAAATGGTTTCCGCTGATTTCAACCCTTGTTCCGCTTTCAAAATCGATACTTAATTTCAAACCTATGGTTAAAAGGCAAATGAGCCCTACGATGGTTAAAAGAGAGGAGAAAATAAAAAATTTCTTCCGCTGTTTTACAACATCAAAATGAAAATTCGGGTTTCTAAAGCTCATGTATATCACTCTCTTTCACTCCGAAGTAACCCGGTTTTTTGTTCAAGAACTTGCTGTTTACCCAGAGGCCCAGCAAAATTCGGGATACGTACACATTGGTAAAGAAGCTGGTTACAACACTCACAATTAGTACGAGAGCGAATCCCTTAACTGAACTTGTACCATATGCAAATAGAACTGCCGCTGTGATGATGGAGGTTAAATTCGCATCGAAGATCGGAGCAAACGAGCGCTTTGATCCCGACTTATAAGCGGAAGCGATGGATTTTCCGGAACGAATTTCTTCTTTAATTCTTTCAGCGGTTATAATATTTGCATCTACAGCCATACCTACTCCAAGGATAAAGGCAGCGATTCCTGGAAGAGTCAGTACCGCATCCATCCAATCAAAAATGAGAAGGTTTAAATAAATATAAAAACTGAGTGTTACAATCGCGATAAGGCCTGGGAACCGGTAGTAAAACGCCATAAAAAGGAAGACGAGAGCAATACCGATAATTCCGGCAGTGACCGTTTCATCCAAAGCCTGTTTCCCGAATTTAGCACCAACAGAATTCGAATAGTTTTCATCCAATTTCACAGGAAGTGCCCCGGCATTCAGGATAGAAGACAGGTTATTCGCTTCTTCCTGGGAAAATTGTCCAGTAATAACTACAGTTTTCTGATCCAATTCCTTAGTGACAGATGGCGCAGAGATAAATTTAGGTTTTTTCTTTGTCGCCTCTTCTTTATATGAATCGCCTTTTTTATAATCAAGCCAGATGACGAGCTGATTTTGTCCAGGCCCCATGTTCATGACTTTTCTCGTTACTTTAGCAAACTTATTCGGATCTTTCAGAGTCAGCTGAACGATCGGCTGGTTCGGATTGTTCTGGTCAAAGGTTACTTTTGACCCGCCGCCTTTAAGGTCCGATCCATCAAGCAATACCTTGTCATTGACATCTCGGAAGGTCAATTGCGCCTGTGTAGAAAGGAGTTTTCTTGCTTTGTTCTGATCCTTGATTCCTGCAAGCTGAACCCGGATCCGATTTTTCCCTTCGATTGTGATGTTCGGTTCCGAAACACCAAGTACGTTTACCCGTCGATCGAGTGCTTCTACCGCACTTTTTAGAACATCGTTTGTAATCTTTTGGCCTTCTTTGGCTGGTTTTACATCGTAAAGTACTTCAAATCCCCCTTGTAAATCCAGACCGAGCTTAATATTATTTACAATCCCCTTTGTTGTCATGCCGATCAGACCAACAATTACGGCAAGGATTATAAAAAATGTAAGGATCTTGCTCTTCTTCACCATTCCTTCTTTCCTCCTTCATGCTGCCGACACACTTTTAAGCACGATAATGAATATGTATAGAAAAGTGCAATCTTCCCCATTATAGCGACAGTTGTTTTTTTCTGTCAATTTCATTCCGAAAACTTTGTAAAACTTTACATAATTCTATCTTTTGCGTTTCTTTGATAAACAGCAAAAAAGGGTACCCCGCCTGGGATGGCCCTTTTATTCCACATCCCTTTTAAACGCTTCGAGCGTCAGCCAGTTCATAAAATCGGTCAATGATAAACCAAGTATCAGACCAACAAGAACATGCAATTTTGCTTCCTCTTTCTTCTTTTGAGCCTGACGCATCACACAATTCCATACTTCTTCATTCGAAACACTCTCGTACCCAAGAAAATGAAACTCCTCGGCTTTGCTTTGCAGAGCTGGTTCAACCTCTGTTTTCATGTCTTCAAAACTCATCACATCCAATGATTCGTTCACCTCTCCTGCGTTTTGCGGATAAAAAACAACTTGTCATGCTTTGTCCATTTTCTCCATATAAATGGGTTACACGGAAAACCGATGTCAAACTCATTTCTGATAAGAAAGTAGGGCCCGATATGTCAAAACAAACCCTTATCCAGGGAACACTGCTGCTCATTCTCGCCGGATTGATCACACGGATCCTTGGGTTTATCAATCGCATCGTTGTCGCCCGGGTGATGGGACAGGAAGGCGTCGGCCTTTATATGATGGCTGTGCCGACGATGCTATTAGCCATCACCCTGACACGAATGGGGCTTCCCATCGCCATCTCTAAACTAGTGGCGGAGGCCGATGCGAAAGGCGACCGCCAAAAGATCAAAAAGATACTGATCGTCTCCCTGGCTATAACTGGTGTTCTCAGCATCATTTTTACAACTGCCATGATCGCGGCTGCTCCTATATTGTCTCATTATTTCTTTACAGACAAAAGAACCTTTTACCCTTTAATCGCAATTGCACCGGTAGTTCCCGTCATCGCTGCATCTTCTGTCCTGAGAGGATACTTTCAAGGACTTCAGAACATGCGTCCTTCCGCCTATTCCCAGGTCATTGAGCAGATTGTGCGGATTACTCTTGTAGCACTTCTTACCGGACTCTTTCTTCCTTATGGTGTCGAATATGCAGCAGCCGGAGCGATGATCTCAGTTATCATCGGAGAGCTCGCTTCCCTTTTATATATGTTCTCCATGTTTAAGTTGAAAAAAAACATGAAGGTCCGAAAAGGATTTTTCGGACAGCTAAAAGGCGGTCGCTCCACATTAAACGAACTGCTCGGAATCGCTCTTCCGACCACCGGAAGCCAGCTGATTGGTTCTGTTTCTTACTTTTTTGAACCGATTGTGGTTGTTCGTAGTCTGGCGATTGCCGGGGTGAGCACCATTGCCGCAACAAGGCAGTACGGGGAGCTGGCAGGCTATGTCATTCCCTTGCTTTACTTGCCTACATTTATTACCTATTCGTTATCTGTTTCACTCGTCCCTGCCATCAGTGAAGCAAACGCCAATAAAAAGTATTCCTTGATTGAACACCGGCTGAATCAGTCTTTGCGGCTTTCTATGCTGTCTGGAGGCATTGCAGCGGTAATTACCTACGTGTATGCCGTTCCAATCATGGACCTTATGTATGACTCTCCTGCTTCTGCTTCTTATTTAAGGGTCATGACACCGCTGTTTTTCTTTTTATATTTTCAGGGGCCCCTTCAGGCAGTGTTACAGGCCATGAATCTTGCCAGAGCGGCTATGATGAACAGCCTGATCGGATCAGCCGTCAAGCTTGCTGCTGTCTTTGCTCTTGCTACAAGGCCTGAATTCGGCATCATGGGTGTGGCTATGGCCATCGTTTTAGGCATCGTCGTAGTCACTCTTCTTCATTTTGCAAGTGTTGCCAAAGCGATCAGCTATACAATCAAAGCCAAGGATTTCATCTGCGGCTTCTTTTCCATCATGATCACCGGATTTGTTTCACAGCTCATCTATACGTATATCTTCCCTCAGTTCTCAAGGGTGGCAGGAATATGCCTCTGCCTCATCTTAACAAGCATCGTTTATCTTCTTGCTCTGTTGTTTTTCCGCTTGGTGAAGAGAGAAGACCTTGCTCACCTTCCGTTAATTAAAAGATGGATTGCATAAAACAAAGCCTCTCGAACCCTGGAGAGGCTTTAATCATCTTTTTTGTCGACATACAGCGAGTCATTATTATTTATCGTACAGATAGAGATATTTTTTGTATCCCTGATTCCCATCTTGCGCAGTTCCTGGCGTAGCCATAAAGAGGTTTTATCCAGTTTTTTTAGATGGTCTTCCTGAATTTTCCCATCCAATATCACCGGGAACACCAGAGGGAGCGGGCTTACTGCTGAATTTGTTTTCCTGTCACACTCAACTTCTCTTGTAATGACGGAAAGCTTCCCTGTTGATTCCAGAATTCCAAACTCTACATCCGCCACATTCTTTATGTTGTTCTCCCTTAATTGAGTCAGCAGGTCATCAAAATTATAGCGCTGTTTTTTCATTTCAGATTCATTAATTTGTCCGTTCTCAATGATAATGGAAGGCTTGCCGTCAACGATCTCTCGAACCTTTTTGCTTTTTAATGAAAGGAACGCAAGGAAAATTTGAATGAGGAACAGTACAAAAATTCCAACCAGATGCTTTAGCATCGGTACTTTCGGATCTTCAATCGAGATGACCGCCAGTTCGGCGATCATAATGGAAACAACAAAGTCCAGTACAGATAATTTTCCTATTTCCCGTTTTCCCATCAGCCGAAATACGCCAATCAAAATAAAATAAACAAAGATGGTCCTCAAAATAATTGTATAATATTCCATTGCTTTCCCTCCTTTCATTTTCATCATAATTAGTTTGACCATCGTGATGAATGAACATGAGGCGAATGTTTTGGTAATTGAATTAAATAATGGGCATTTTCCAGGGAGAAGGACAAAAAATGTTCGTCTATTTTTCTGGACGGTGAATATGGATATAAAGAATGCTTGTATGTAAAGGAGGACGAATCCAAGTGGCTGTTCGACATATGTTTTCTTCAATGATAAAAGGTGTTGCCACAATTTTAGTTGCCATTATCATAAGCAGTCTTATTCTTTCTCTTCTATTGCGGTTCACTTCTCTGACAGAATCATCTTTAAAATGGGTGACGACCGGTCTATCCTTTCTTTCTCTCTTTATTGGAGGATTTCTTTCAGGTAAAAAGGGAAAAGAAAAAGGCATTATGCTTGGTTCCGGTACAGCCCTGCTTTTCTCCTTACTCGTGTTTTTAGTGCAATATTTAGGATACCAAACCACATTTACATCCATGCAGTACATGTATCACGGTATCTTTTTACTCCTTTGTATGCTGGGAGCCATCATGGGCGTCAATTTCAGCAGCCATAAATAAAAAAGCGGAATAGCCCTGTTTAGGTTCAACAAGCGCTGGAACTCTTACACAGCAACTCGCTTTTTGTGTTGTGGGATAAGAGTGAAGCGACCAGAGACGAATTGCGATTTTTCAATTCGTCCTCCGAGAACCAAGGCTGAAAACAAGGAAATACGTTTTCAGCCCTGGGCAATGCAGCTAGACAGGCTCAATAAAAAATGGCAGGAAGCAACGGGGCTTCTGCCATTTTTATTTTTATTGTACTTCTCTTGATTCACGGATCGCGTTACGGTCAAACGTAAGCGCTGAACCGTCCTTCGATTTGATAACCACCGTGTTTTCTTCCAGCACTTCAATCGTGCCGTGAAGACCGCCGATCGTTACGACGTAATCACCTTTTTTCAAGCCGCTCTGCATGGTTTTAACAGACTTTTGTCTTTTCTGCTGAGGTCTGATCAGCAAAAAGTAAAAAATGACAAACATCAGTAAAATTGGTAAAAGAGAACCTAAAGAACCCATTATTTTCACCCCTTTCTATTAGTTAAAGCCAGTTAAAAGTTTTTGGCGTCAGGTTTATTAAAGCCGTATTGTTCAAAAAATTCTTCACGGAAATCAAGCAGCCTGTCCTCGCGGATGGCCTGCTTCACCTGTTCCATTAAGTTTACCAAAAAATAAAGGTTATGGTAACTTGTGAGGCGGAAACCAAATGTTTCGTTGCTCTTCACCAGATGGCGGATATAAGCACGTGAATAGTTTCGGCACGTATAGCAATCACAATTTTCATCAAGAGGCCTGAAATCACGGGCATATTTCGCATTCCGGACGACTAGGCGGCCTTCACTTGTCATAAGCGTTCCGTTTCTTGCAATACGTGTAGGCAGTACGCAGTCAAACATATCAATACCGCGGATCGCTCCATCAATCAGCGAGTCAGGCGATCCGACACCCATCAAATACCTTGGTTTGTTGTCAGGAAGGTACGGCGTCGTAAACTCTAGCACTCGGTTCATAACATCCTTCGGTTCACCGACAGAAAGACCGCCGACCGCGTAACCCGGAAAATCAAGAGAGACAAGGTCCTCTGCGCTTTGACGGCGGAGATCTTCGTATTCACCGCCCTGAACGATTCCGAAAAGCCCCTGGTCATTCGGACGTTCATGGGATGCCAGACACCTTTCAGCCCAGCGGCTCGTCCTTTCTACAGAAGATTTCATGTATTCATACTCAGCTGGATACGGCGGGCATTCATCGAAAGCCATCATGATGTCCGAGCCTAAGGCATTCTGAATCTCCATGGCCCCTTCAGGACTCAGGAACAGCTTTTCACCGTTCAGATGGTTCCTGAAATGCACGCCTTCTTCTGTGATCTTTCTCAAATCACTTAAGCTGAATACCTGAAAACCCCGGAATCCGTTAAGATGGAACGGTCCCAGTTCATGAATTTATGAAGGCCGCCAGCTTCACGGATGATCTCATGTCCCGGACGAAGCCAGAGATGATACGTGTTGCTCAAAATAATATTGGCGCCAAGGTCTTTTAACTCCTCAGGGCTCATTGTTTTAACGGTAGCGAGTGTTCCTACCGGCATGAATACCGGAGTCTCAAATACGCCATGGGGCGTGTGGACTTTTCCGAGCCTCGCTCCTGACTGCTTACAAGTTTTGATTAATTCATACCGAACGGCTGCTGTCATGTTTGTACTCCCCTTCTAAAATCAGCATGGCATCTCCAAAGCTAAAGAAGCGGTATCGTTCACGCACAGCTTCATTATAGGCTTTCAGGACATTCTCGCGGCCCGCAAGCGCGCTGATCAGCATAATCAGTGTAGACTTAGGCAGATGGAAATTAGTAATCATTCCGTCAATCGCCTTAAAGCGATATCCTGGATAAATAAAGATATCCGTCCATCCGGAATCTTCTCGGAATTCTCCGTGTTTTCCCGCGACCGTCTCTAGGGTGCGGGTAGAGGTCGTCCCAACCGAGATAATCCGTCCTCCATTGTTTCTGACTTCATTTAGAAGTGCAGCCGTTCCTTTCGTCAGCTGGTAATACTCGGCATGCATATCGTGCTCTTGAATATTTTCAACAGAAACAGGGCGGAATGTTCCCAGCCCTACATGAAGAGTAATAAAAGCAACATGTATACCCTTTTTCTTAATCTCCTCAAGCAGTGTTTCAGTAAAGTGCAAACCTGCTGTTGGTGCAGCTGCCGAGCCCTGGTGTTTGGCAAACACAGTCTGATACCGCTCCCGCTCTTCCAGCTGCTCTTTTATATAAGGAGGCAATGGCATTTCGCCAAGAGCGTCCAGAATTTCATAAAAAATACCCTCATATTCAAATTTAAAGGTACGCCCGCCTTGATCAGTTTCCTCCAGACAAACAGCTTTAAGCAGACCGTTACCAAAAGAAACGACGGTGCCTGGCTTTACTCTTTTTGCCGGTTTCACGAGGGTTTCCCAAGTATCGCTGCCTGTTTCCTTCAACAGCAAAATCTCAATCTTAGCCTTAGTGTCTTCTTTCTCACCAAGAAGCCTTGCCGGCAGAACTCTTGTATCATTCAGGATTAAGCAATCTCCTGGATTTAGATAATCAATCACATTTTTAAACGTATTGTGTTGAATCTGTCCGGATACCGGGTCAAGCACCATCAGCCTTGAAGCAGTACGGTCTTTCAGCGGTGTCTGAGCAATCAGCTCTTCCGGCAGGTCAAAATCAAACATATTGATGTCCATTTTCTTCTCCTGTTTCTTTCACCTATTTAAATCGCCCGATCACATAAAATATCAATGTCAGAACGACACTGATAATAATCGATGTGACAATGGGAAAATAAAATGTAGTGTTCCCTTTTTTAAAAACGATGTCGCCGGGAATCTTGCCTACGAACGTCCATAAACCACCGATAATGATCAAGATGACTCCCATCAGTATTAACAGCCGGGGTATTCCCATTAAGGATTCGGCACCTCCATATTAAAATGCTCATAAGCAAGGGCAGTCACCACTCTCCCCCTGGGGGTGCGCTGTATAAAGCCAATCTGCAGCAGGTAGGGTTCATAAACATCTTCAATCGTATGGGATTCCTCTCCGATCGTAGCTGAAATGGTTTCAAGACCTACCGGGCCGCCTTTGTATTTATGGATGATCCCTTGTAATAATTTATGGTCAATATGATCCAATCCTAAACGGTCGACTTGAAGCATTTCCAGCGCCCTGTCTGCGAGGCTGATACTCACCGTGTCCGTCCCATCAACCTGTGCAAAGTCCCGTACTCTTTTGAAGAGACGATTGGCAATCCTCGGCGTCCCTCTTGAACGGCGGGCTATCTCTTGGGCAGACGGCCTGTCAATCTTCATGCCAAATACCTCACTGGTCCGTGTAACAATTTCGGTTAAATCTTCATTATTGTAGTATTCCAGACGTGCCAGCACACCAAATCGGTCACGGAGCGGTGAAGACAGAGACCCGGCACGGGTAGTCGCCCCTACTAACGTAAACGGAGGCAGATCCAGCCGGACAGATCGAGCTGTTTCGCCCTTTCCGATGACAATATCCAGGCAGAAGTCTTCCATCGCGGAATAGAGCACTTCCTCGATCGCTCTTGATAGCCTGTGAATTTCATCAATAAACAGCACATCCCCAGGTTCAAGTGCTGTGAGGATAGCTGCCAGATCACCCGGCCGTTCAATTGCGGGTCCGCTTGTCGTTCTGAAATTGACGTTCATTTCTTTCGCAATGATAGATGCGAGCGTTGTTTTCCCAAGACCCGGAGGCCCGTATAGCAAAACATGGTCAAGGGCCTCATTTCTAAGCTTAGCCGCCTGAATAAAGATATTTAGATTTTCTTTTACTTTTTCTTGGCCTATGTATTGATGCAAATATTCCGGACGCAAACTCAATTCAAAAAAATCGTCCTTTGAGCTTTCACCCGATACTATTCTGTCATCCAAAGCGATCACGCCCCTAATGGTTCACTAGCTTCTGCAGCGCTTTCCTTATGTACTGATCTGTTGTCAGATCTTCCTTTTTAAGGGAAGGCAGCACTTTATTAATTTCTTTCTTGGCATACCCTAAAGCCGTTAATGCTTCAACCGCTTCATCAAGCTGTTCTGAACTGTCGGAAGCCTGGCCGGCAAATAATCCCTCCATTGGCTCTTCAGTGAAGATCGAAAGCTTTCCTTTAAGGTCCAATATCATCTGGCGGGCCGTCTTCTTCCCTACTCCCGGAAATTTCACAAGAAACCCTTCATCCTCAGCTTCAATGGCCCGGATCACTTGTTCTGGCTGTCCGAATGCCATGATGGCTAAGGCTCCTTTTGGGCCTATTCCTGATACGTTTAATAATTTTAAGAATAAATCTCGCTCTTTGCGTGTTTTAAACCCATACAGCGCAATCAAATCTTCCCTCACATAATGATATGTGTAGATCGTCTCAGCTTTACCGGGACGATAGATGAATGGATTCGGACAAAAAATTTGGTATCCAATCCCATTGGCTTCAAGAACTGCATATTCAGCAGACACGTGTTCAATCTTTCCATTTATATGTTCAATCAATCATGTTCTCTCCTTCTAGAAAAGCGGAAGCGCCCTGCTTAAATCCGACGAGCGCTGAAGCTAGACATCACAAAAAGCGACCATACGTTTCTGTCAGTATTGTATCACAGAGTCAGCCGGAAAGGGGAGTTTAACACAAAAATCGCAATGCTTCTTTTCAAGGAAATAAAAAAAAGAGAACAGAAAAAATCCTGTTCTCTAACGATTATTTTCGAAAGGACGTTTAACTGCATCTCCTAAGTTGGTGCCTGCTTTTCCGATATCCGCCATAATTCCCTTGATGTCAGAGCTGACTTCATTGGTTGTTTTGCCGTCACGGAGATTATTATCTACGTTTTTGATTCGATTCACGATCGAATCATCAGTTGTCACGCGAACATCCCGATTGGGAACCAGCTTTTTCACTTCTCTATACACTCTCTGATCGACAGCGCTTTTATCGTTTTCACTGGTATCTATACCGACAATGACGTTGTTATCATTCAAAATAACGTGAGCATCGTCTACATTGTTCATACTGTTGACCCGGTTCCTGATCTTCTCGGCAAGCGCACCATCATAGTCCTCATGATACGTTACATTATGGTCGGTACGGTTATTATCCATCATGTCAGTAACAGGGCCTTTACTGCGGTCCAAATCCCCGCGGTTGTCACCCTCGTTGGAATAATATCCGATCGGCCTTACATCATTATCGTTGCGGTCGAGCGCACCTTTGTTGTTGTTACAGCCCACCAGACCTGCTGTTAATGCAAGAACCGTTATTCCGCTTAGTAAAATCTTCAATGCAAAAACCTCCTTTCACCACTAGAATGGCATTCGGAGGTTCTTTTTACTCTGTTACATACCGGTAAGACATATAATTTCTGGATATTACGTGGGATTCTTGACCAATTCCTGTATTGTTTTTATAAACTTTCTCCGGAACGGAAGATCTTCTTCTGTAAAGGCCGTCATTTCTTTGATCTGATCTTTCCCCGCTTCGAATGCACGATTCCATTCTCTGTATAGATCCGTCGGAAAAACAAGGGCGATTAAAAACCATTTTTTACGAAGAAGCGATTCCAGCTCAGGGTCTTGGCATTTTCGCAATATGGATGGGGACCAATCCCAATATGGCATGATCCGGTTTACATATTGAAGAATGTCATAATCATGCGGGACGACGGAAAACAGGTCGTAATCGATTAAGATTACGTTGTCCCCGCTTAAGCGCATAAAATTATGAGGAGCTACATCTCCGTGGCATACTTCACCCTTTTGTCTTGCGTTCTGTTCCATTTTTTCCAGTTCTCTTCGGTTCAATTTGCTCAATGACCATTTCCCCCACCCAATCATTTCCTGAAAAGCTTCACTCATCTCATGAGAAATATGATGTTTTTTACTGTTTCTTTTAAAAGCATTAAATCGTTTGGTCCACTTTTCGATAAGTGAATAGCTCGATAGAAGCGAGAGATAGGAGTCAGACTGAAAGATACTCTGGCGGTGGAACTTTCGAATCGCATGGATTCCGTCTCTAATGTCCTTTTCGTCATTCAGATCAAGTTCATCACCTTTATAAAAAGGCATGATGCCCCAATACATGTTCTCATAGTAATGTATTTTCTTTCCGGTCGGAAAAGCCGTATATATTCCCATCATCGGACTTGATTGCTGAGAATACCACCGGGACAGCTTCAATTGCTCCTGACATTCTTCCTTTCTGGAGAACCCTTTAAGCACATAAGTTCCTGCTTTGGTTTCAATAATACAAACATTTTGTTTCACAAAATAATGGTTTTTAATATCCAGCCCTTTCTCAGTAAGGCTACTTAAGAAGAGACGCTTTCTTTTGAAACCGTCTCCGTATGAATTACTCTTCATCTTGATCTTGGCTGTCTAACGAGCCATCACGGTATTGCGCCTGTGAGTACGGATTTGGCATTCCTTGCATCTGACCCATTTGTCCTTGCTGCGCTGGGGGATTACCGCCGTAAGATCCTTGCCCTCCGGACATATCACCATACCCTTGAGAAACTTGGCCTGGCGGATATTCACCATACATTTGCTGACCCTGCATTCCTTGGCCCATCGGCTGGCTGCCATATGGCTGAACTTGCATTCCCTGGCTCATCGGCTGGCTGCCATATGGCTGAACTTGCATTCCCTGACTCATCGGCTGGCTGGCATATGGCTGAACTTGCATTCCCTGGCTCATCGGCTGGCTGCCATATGGCTGAACTTGCATTCCCTGGCTCATCGGCTGGCTGCCATATGGCTGAACTTGCATTCCCTGGCTCATCGGCTGGCCGACGTATGGCTGAACTTGCATTCCTTGGCCCATCGGCTGACCTTGCATCGGCATAAACGTAGCATATGGATTTTGCTGCTGATCCTGCGATAGCATCATTCCGTGCTGGGATGCCATATTAGGCTGCTGTTGCATTCCAGTCTGAGGCATGCTGCTGTATCCCACCTGGCCTGAACCTGGCGCCCCCATGCCCATTTGTAAACCGCCTGGGGGAACTTGAGGATAAGATCCTGCCTGCTGTCCCTGGCCTTGATAAGGCATGGCACTGAATGGCGGCATTCCTGCCCCTGCACCTCCATATACTGGAGCAGTGTACCCCTGAGGCTGTTCAAACATCGGCGGAACACCTGAATACATCTGGTTCATTACAGAAGATGACTCTTCACCCAAGAATGGATGTTTATGCTGTTTCCCCATTCCAAACTGGTCTTTTCCATGGACGAGCCCCGGGGAAAGATAGGCAGGCGGCACATAGTTCATTTGAGGTTCTTTATAGTGAATCGGCTCGTGGTGATGTCCCCATTTCATATGTGAAGATGAGGATGATTCCATAAACGCCGCAAAATCTTTATGAGACATAGGGGCAAGCGGTTTTGGTGATTTCATGGACGATTCTTTGTAATCTTTTTTCGGAAGCAATGGATTAAATGGCATATCCTTTTTTGCCGGTGCCGGCTTTAACGGCATGATGGGTTCTGCTTTCATCGGCATTTTATGCTCGGCCTTTGGCGCCATTTTAGGTGCTGCTTTTGCGATTATCGGTGCTGCTTTTGCGATTATTGGTGCTGCTTTTGGGATAATCGGTGCTGCTTTAGGCGGAGCTGGAATAGGTGCAGGTTTTGGCGGCGGTGGCGGCGGGGCTGGAACCGGAATTTCTTGAACTGGAGCTACTGGCATTTCTTTTTTGGGCATTTCTTTTTTCTTCGGCTGCTCTTTTTTAGAGCCTGGCATCATAAACGGCATCTTTGCTTTCTCTCCGCGTCCGATCGGCACTTGTTCAGAAGGAATCTTTACTTTTGATCCTCTTTCAAGAGCGCCTGAAGATAAACCGAAATTCACTCTTCTTAATTCTTCAGAAGTTACATTATACTTATCGGCGATTTTTTCGAGAGTATCACCTTTTTGAACGATATGAATTCTCACGTAAACAAAACTCCCTCCTGCCAAATTTCTATACAGTATATGAGAATCTGGGCATTGTGCTACTACCTATTTCAGTAGTCGGTCTTTTACCAATTTATGCCCTGAAAATCAGCTGTATGACTTTGACAGGAAGGAGTCATCTACGCTCTTGCTAACATTCTCTCAAGAGCTTTTACTGCGTATTCAGTTGTTTCGCTGTCCACTGTTATGATGTTCTGAGGATCTCCCTGTGCGATTTTTTCAAGCGCATATGTCAGATGAGGAAGATCAATGCGATTCATCGTCAGACAGGGGCACATATTGGAATTTAAAGAAATTATCCGTTTATCAGGATGGTTTTTTTTCAGGCGGTTGACGAGATTCATCTCTGTCCCTATCGCCCAAGCGCTGTTTGGCTCAGCGTTTTGGATCGTCTGAATAATATAATGAGTGGAGCCCGCCATATCCGATTGCTGGACGACTTCATGGCTGCACTCTGGATGGACGATGACCTTCATCTCTGGATCGTTCACACGCAAGGATCGAATATTATCAACTGTGAATTTTTCATGGACCGAACAGTGTCCTTTCCAGAGAATCACTTTAACTGCATCCAGATCTCCGTCATATTCCAATTTATTGGCAATTGGATCCCATACAGCCATTTGCTCTAATGGAACACCCAGCGTATAGGCAGTGTTCCGGCCCAAGTGCTGATCGGGAAGAAAAAGGATTCTTTCTTTTTGTGCAAACGCCCATTCCAGCATTCGTTCTGCATTTGATGAGGTCACGGTTGCACCGCCATTCTTACCGCAGAATGCTTTGATGGCTGCCGTAGAATTGACATACGTGAGCGGCAGGACCGTATCACCGAACAAGGACTGTAATCGGTCCCACGCTTTCTCTGTCTGATGGATATCCGCCATGTCCGCCATGGAACATCCTGCTCTCATATCCGGAAGGATTACTTTTTGATGAGATTCCGTCAGCATATCCGCTGTTTCCGCCATGAAGTGCACCCCGCAAAATACGATGAATTCCGCATCGCGATTATTGGCCGACTGCTGGGCGAGCTGGAGCGAATCTCCCGACGTATCCGCAAATTGAATCACTTCATCTTTTTGATAGTGATGTCCTGGAATATACAAACGGTCTCCGAGTTTCTTCTTAACTGCTCTGACCCGTTCGATCATCTCTTCTTCCGTCATCGTGAAATAGGTTTCAGGAATTCCGGATTTCAGCCTGAAGGCTTCCAGTAAGCTCATCTTTTAACCCCCCTGTAATGTTTAAACTGATGTCGAGTGATACCGCTGAGTGAGTGAGCAATCCAAGCGAAATAAAATTCACTCCTGTTTTCCCATAATGTCGAAGTTCATCAAGGGATATGCCTCCGGAAGCTTCCGTAATGATATGACCAGGAACATGATGTTTCCATGCTCCAATTTCTTCTGGTGTGCGGTTATCGAACATAATCACATCCGCACCTGCGCTTACAGCTTCTTTCACCTGTTCAAAATTCTCTGTTTCTACTTCCACTTTCAACATGTGTCCCAGACTGGACTTCACGGTATTTACGGCTTCGGTTATACCGCCAGCCCGGGCGATATGATTGTCTTTGACCATCACCCCGTCATACAGTCCGAAACGGTGGTTATACCCTCCGCCGCAGCGGACAGCGTATTTCTCGAACATCCTGAGCCCTGGTGTGGTTTTACGCGTGTCGCAAATTTTCGTTGTTTCACTGTTTAGAGCGGTTACTGCTTCATTCGTTAGCGTCGCTATCCCTGACATCCTTTGCACGAGATTCAGAATGACTCGTTCTCCGCCAAAAATAGCAGATGCAGGACCTTTCACCTCCGCAAGAATCTGTCCGGGTTTAATAACATCGCCGTCTTTCACATTAGGAACAACAGTACAATATTCGCTTAGCAGCCGGTACCCTTCGGAAATCACATCCATTCCCGAAAATACACCGGATTTTTTAGCGATAAAGCGCGCTTCTGTCTCCTCCTCCTCCGGAAACAGCAATCCGCATGTGATGTCCCCTTCTCCAAGATCTTCAAGAAAAAATTCCTGCAGCTGCTTTTTTAGCTTCAGCTTGTTCATTTTGATCCTTCTTTCTGTATACTTGTTTTTTCAGCCAGCAGTTATCATCGTTGGACGGAAAATCACTTCTGTAATGGCCGCCCCTGCTCTCTGTCCGCAAGTGAGCAGATGTAACGATCAGCCAGCCGGTTTGCAGCATGTTAATCCTTTCAATTTCATCGGGTTTACAGTGATAATCCGGCTTTTCTATGGAGAAATTTTCAAACCAGCGGATCGCTTCACCCAGGCCTTCCCTTGTGCGGACAATCCCTGCATACTGTGTCATTTGTCTTTGAATCTCTTGTTTCTCCGGCCATCTTCTCTTCTGTTGTTCTGTATATTCCCATTCAACCGGGAACAGGGAGGCTTCATGCTCTTTCAAAGCCATAATCCTTGCAGCTGTCCGTTTGGCGAAGACTACACTTTCAAGCAGTGAGTTGCTCGCAAGCCTGTTGGCGCCATGCACGCCGGTTCGGGAAGCTTCCCCTACAGCATACAGATGAGGAACTGTCGTTTCCCCCCATTGGTTTGTGACCGCTCCTCCCATTGTAAAATGAGCACCCGGGGCAACAGGAATTCTGCCTTCGTTTAGTACAATTCCAGCGTTTCGGCAAATTGCTGTTATGGCAGGAAACCGGTTTGTGAAGCTTTTCACTTTTGAAACATCAAGAAAAATTTCATATCCCTTTTGAATGTATTCAAAAATAGTCCTCGAAACGATATCACGAGGAGCCAAGTCACCCATCTCATGGACACCAGACATCACGGATGCTCCTTCGGAAGTAACCAACGTGCCTCCTTCTCCTCTTACCGCTTCCGAAACTAAACCGAAAGATTCCCCATTCGTAAACAGCATCGTAGGATGAAACTGTATAAATTCCAGGTCGGAGAGTACCGCACCCGCTCGGAATGCAAGGGCGATGCTGTCTCCTGTAATGCTTTTGTCGTTGGAATTGACGTTATAAAGACCAGCTGCGCCCCCAGAAGCAAGAATGACAGAGGCTGCGAAATAAACAGTAACCTCACCGTTCGCATTCTTTGTCCAGGCACCAACGCATTTTCCTTGCTTAATGATAAGGTCCCCAGCTATTTCAAATTCTTGGACCGTAATATGATGGGAGATTCTTTGATAAAGGACATCAACTATTTTTGAACCTGTTCTATCACCGCCAGCATGGACGATCCGTGCCCGCCGATGTCCTCCCTCCCTGCCGAGCGTGAGACTGCCATCTTTGTTGCGGTCAAAGGGAACCTTCCAATCCTCCATCGTTCGGATCATGTCCGGACCTTCTTTGACCAGTATCTCGGTGAGAGTTTCTTCATTGTGAAAACTACCTGCTTTTACGGTATCTATAAAGTGTTCAGCCCAGTGGTCTTCTTTTTCAGTGACCGCAGCAATCCCTCCTTGCGCATGATAAGAATTGCTGTTCTGGAAGGAAGACTTTGTGATGATTGTCACATTCTTATGCGAGCGTAAACATTCGGCTGTCATTAATCCAGCAATGCCGGAGCCGATAATGAGAACGTCTGTAGACTCTACGTTCATGACGAAACCCCCGTTCATTTTCTTTACAGGTGTCTTGACACTTATATTTACATAGAATTACACTTATGACAAGAGTTTTTTACGAGAGGCGGTTTAAGAATGATTTATCTTGATTACGCAGCAACGACTCCTATGTCAGAAGAAGCACTGTATGCTTTTACAGAAACAGCAAAAATGTACTTTGGAAATACGTCGAGCCTGCATGACCAAGGATCACAGGCTGCAGATCTGGTCAATCTGGCACGTGCTGAACTGGCCGGGATGCTCGGCGGCAATAGTGAAGGGATCTACTTTACAGGAGGAGGGTCCGACGGTAATTTTCTTGCGCTCACAAGCCTTGCTCTTGGAAACAAGGAAAAAGGAAACCACATCATCACTTCACCGCTAGAGCATGGATCCGTGCAGCAGGCCCTTGCTTTTCTAGAAAATGAAGGTTTTGAAATCACCGTACTTCCTGTTGATCAGAACGGGAGGATCGCTTTAAACGATCTTCGCAGCGCCATTCGAAAAGAGACGATTCTCGCTACAATCACTCATGGAAACAGTGAGATCGGCGTTATCCAGCCATTAGCTGAAATCGGAGCTCTGCTGAAAGAAGAGAATGTCATTTTCCATAGTGACTGTGTCCAGACGTTTGGAAAGCTCCCTCTTCATGCGGGGGAAATGAATATTGGTGCTCTTACTGTTTCTGCTCATAAAATTCATGGCCCTAAAGGTGTAGGTGCTGTATATATTTCCCCCACTCTCACCTGGCAGCCGCTGCTCAAGAACGGTACACATGAAAAAGGGATTCGCCCTGGAACAATCAACACTCCGGGAATCGTTTCTTTTATTACAGCGGCAAGCAATCAGGTGAATCGTATGGTAAAATGGAAGACAAATGTGGAAGAATTAAAAAACTGCTTTCTTTCCCTGACAGAAGAAGATGAATGTTTAATCATTGAAGGAGACAGCCATACGACGCTGCCACATTTCCTGGCCATTCGTCTGAAAGGGATTGAAGGGCAGTATGTCATGCTGGAATTAAACCGCCAGAAGATCGCTGTTTCAACCGGTTCAGCTTGTAAAGCAGGACAGCAGGAACCTTCCAAAGCACTCCTTGCGATGGGGCGATCGGCGGATGAAGCACATGAACTCGTGCGGATCACACTCGGAAAAGAAACAACAAAAGAGGAAATAAAGGCTTTGGCTGCAGCCATCCATGATCTTACACAACGCTTTTATTATCAAACAGGGAGTTGAAAACGTGTAATGGAGACTCCAAAAATACCAGGAGACGAAAGAAGAGACCTCATACTAAAGTGGTTAAAAGAGAGCAAGAGCCCGATCAAAGGCGGTGAACTCGCACTTAAAACAAATGTCAGCCGCCAGGTTATTGTTGGCGACATCTCGCTGTTAAAAGCAAAAAATGAACCGATTATTGCCACTTCCCAAGGATACCTCTTTTTAAAAACGGAAGAAAAAGACGTTCCACATAGACATTTGATTGTTTCCAACCATTCTCCTGAGCAAACGAAAGATGAACTTTTTACAATTGTCGATCATGGAGTAACTGTTAAGAATGTAATTGTCGAGCACCCGATTTACGGAGACCTGACTGCATCTCTTCTTCTCAGTACCCGAAAGGATGTAGAGGATTTTCTCGGCAAATTGTCATCAACAAACGCTGCATTGCTCAGTACATTAACAGAGGGCATACACCTTCATATGCTCGAGGCGCCAACGAAAGAGCAGCTGGATAACGTATGCAGGGAGCTTAAACAAAAAGGATATTTGCATTCATAAAAAAAGAGGACTGCAGCAAGATCTGCAGTCCTCTTTTTTTGTTGTTATGCTCCAGTTCCAATCACTTCGACTCGCTCTACAGCTTCCATACGATTCAATGTGGTCAGCAGTTCATTGATTTCACCGCGAAGGCCGTTGGTTTCAATCGTCAGCATCACATTGGCTCTCCCTTGCAGCGGTATGGTCTGGTTAATGGTGAGCACATTGCAGCCAACAGAGGCAACAATGGTGAGAAGGCTTGACAACGCACCCGAACGGTCTTCGAGATTGATGGAAAGGGTGATGATCTTTTCTTTGATCATCGTATGAAAAGGAAAAATTCCATCCCTGTACTTATAGAACGCACTCCTGCTGAGGCCCACTTTTTCAGCAGCCTCCGCGACGGTTTTTACCTTGCCACGGTCTAATAAGGATTTTGCTTCAAGCGTTTTTTGCATGGATTCTGAAAGAACATCTTCCCTGACCATGTAAAATTGCCTTTCTTTCATATGTAACCTCCAAAACGGGCTTTTTCATAAGTATATCCAATGAGATAGCCAAATGTCTATCCCATATAGACAAAAAAATAGACTGCCCTCAAGCGCAGCCTATTCGATAAATTCAAATTCATATTTCAAGATTCGGATGGTATCCCCGTGTTCCGCACCTTTTTCACGAAGCGCTTCGTCCACACCCATGGAACGCATCTGGCGTGCAAACCGTTTTACCGACTCGTCTCTTGTAAAGTCTGTCATTTTGAATAGTTTTTCGATCTTTGGTCCGTTGATGATAAATGTACCAGCAGAATCCCGTGTGATATAAAAACCGGATTCTTCCTTTTCGTGGCGGTACAATACCCGGCTCTCTTCTTTTTCCTCATGGATCAGCGGGAACTCAGGTGTGTTTTCCAGAAGATCAGCTGTTGTGTAAAGGACCTCTTTTAATCCTTGTCTTGTAACTGCTGATATCGGATAAACAGGAATATCCTCAGACAGCCTCTGTTTAAATACTTCCAGGTTTTCTTCCGCACCCGGAATATCCATTTTGTTGGCTACAACAATCTGCGGACGTTCTGTAAGCCTTAAGTTGTACTGCCTTAGCTCTTCATTAATTTTAATGAAGTCCTCGTATGGATCTCTTCCTTCCATGCCGGACATGTCGATCACATGCAGGATAACCCTTGTCCGTTCAATGTGGCGAAGGAACTGATGTCCGAGGCCAACGCCTTCATGCGCGCCTTCGATCAGCCCTGGCAGGTCAGCCATCACAAAGCTTCTGCCGTCATCTACTGCCACTACGCCTAAATTAGGAGTGATGGTCGTAAAGTGGTATTCTGCGATCTTTGGCCTAGCCGCGGATACAACCGAAAGAAGCGTGGATTTCCCTACGCTCGGGAATCCAACAAGCCCAACATCCGCTAGTACCTTTAATTCTAAAACAACTTCTCTTTCTTCACCTGGTTCCCCGTTTTCCGAAAGCTCAGGAGCAGGGTTGGCCGGTGTAGCAAAACGGGTATTTCCCCGTCCTCCCCGTCCGCCTTTGGCAATAACAGCACGCTGTTCATGATGAACAAGGTCTGCTAGTACTTGTCCTGTTTCAGCATCTGTTACGACAGTGCCAGGTGGTACTTTTACGATCATATCTTCTGAATTTTTGCCATGCATGCCTTTGGACATGCCATGTTCACCGCGCTTGGCTTTAAAATGCTTGTTAAAGCGAAAGTCCATTAACGTACGCAGACCCTCTTCTACTTCAAATATAACATTAGCACCTTTACCGCCGTCTCCGCCGGCAGGTCCGCCGTTAGGTACGTATTTTTCACGGCGAAACGCAACCATTCCGTTTCCGCCGTCTCCGGCTTTCACAAAAATTTTGACCTGATCCACGAACATGTTTGCTCGCCTCCTTCTATAATTTCTTTACTGTTTCATCTGTAAAACAAGAAATACTTCATGGGTTTGAATATAGCTTTCGATTACGTCTAATAATTTATGTGCTGAAATGACATCCTTCAGCTCCGACTCAAATTCCTCTGTATTATGTATACTGCCCGTTAAGCGAAACATAAAAGCGGAAGGATGCTGTTGGTTTGAGATCGTGAAAACGAGCCGATTTTCAGCCAGCGGATCAACCGAGCGGTTCATGACCGCAAAAAGAGACTGGCAAGCCTCAAGGAGGACCTTCTCAGCCTTTGAGAGGTCTCTCGCCTCACCGGCAACTTCCGTTTCAAGTACAATGGGGTGTTTCAGCCAGTTGAAAGTTATGAGGTACTCCGCCAATTCAGGAACTTTCAAATTCATGAGGTTTGATTCGTGCCTGGAAATAAGAATGATTTCCTCGATAATCTCCTTTGCCCGTTCGGTCCGGCCCATAGATAGGTTTGCCTTAATAAGCTGGAGCTGATTGAGCCAGTCATGGCGGGCATGCCTTAATAATTCTAACGTTGACCAATCTTTACCCATATTTGCACTCCTGTTTGAATAGTTAAATAGCCATTTCCTCTGCTTCACTGGTATTAGACCCAAAAGCCTGTTAATAAATACCCATTTACAAAAGAAAAAGCTCTAACCAACCCGGTTAGAGCTATCTTCTTACGCTTCGTTTGCGATTGGGTATACACTTACTTGTTTGCGGTCACGTCCAAGACGCTCAAAACGAACAACTCCGTCCACTTTCGCAAAAAGAGTGTCATCTCCGCCACGGCCAACGTTCATCCCAGGATAGATTTTTGTACCGCGCTGACGGTAAAGAATAGATCCGCCTGATACCATTTGACCATCCGCTCTCTTAGCACCAAGGCGCTTTGATTGGGAATCACGACCGTTCTTTGTGCTACCTACTCCCTTTTTGGAAGCAAAGTATTGAAGGTTTAATTTTAGCATTCGTCCCACCTCCTCATTCGGTGTTTTGCAGCAAACCAAGACTACACTTGTTTTTCCTGCAATGAAATAAATCGACCATAGTCGTTTTCGATTGTTTTTAAGGAAACAACCATACCTTCCAGAAGAAGCTGCACTTTTTCATGGATATGGTCTTCGAGATGATCCGGAGCACGGAAAACCAGGTAGCCTCCATCCTGTTGTGTTTCCACATCAGTTGTAATGCTGCACAGGACTTCCACCGCATTGATCGCTCCAAAGGAGACGGCTGATGCACCGGCACAGACAAGATCTTGTCCATAAGGGCCGGAATCGGCATGTCCACTCATTGAAAACGAACGAATGTGATGCTGTTCATCTCTGTAGATGGTTACCTTAATCATTGGAATTAACCGTTGATTTTGTCGATAACTACTTTAGTGTAAGGCTGACGGTGACCTTGTTTACGACGGTAGTTCTTTTTCGCTTTGAACTTGTAAACGACCACTTTTTGGCCTCGGCCATGTTTTTCAACTTTACCTGTTACAGTCACTCCATCAAGCAAAGGAGCTCCTACTTTCAGGCTGTCTCCACCAACCATAAGAACATCCTCGAATGTTACAGTATCGCCAGCTTCCACATCAAGCTTTTCAACATAGATCACTTGACCTTCTTCAACTCTTACTTGTTTGCCACCAGTTTGAATAATTGCGTACATCACGTGCACCTCCTTGTAAACTCAGACTCGCCATCACAGGTGCTTATGTAAGCTTGAAAACCTGTTCCTGAGCGGTTGGAGCGGGTGCTCCAATAAACTAACAGAAGAATCATACCATGTTATGATCTGCCATGTCAATTTATCTTTTCATTCTTTCTACAATTTCATTAATCGGCCCGATATGGCGGATAGCATAGGATGGGATGGAATCATGGCCGCTTTCACTTATATAAATCCGATACGAGAGAAGCGCCTCAAGATTTTGAAGATGTTCACTGTTTATCCCTCTTAAATGGCGGGCCACTTCAGGAGTAGCTTCGATCCACAGCGCTTCATCATCCATGTGGCGGTATTCCCGCAGCGCCAGTTCTGCCTGATTGGCAACTGTTCTTGCAGACTGCACCCTGCCTGTGCCCTTACAGACAGAACAAGGCTCGGCCAGTACATGGAACAGTTGCCTTTTCTCTTTTTTGCGAGTCATTTCAAATACGCCCATTCGAGTAAATCCGTGAACCACGGTAGTTGTTCCATCGAGAGCAAGTGCAGCTTTTAAAGCTTCCTCTACACGCTGCTGATCCTCGGGCTCGTTCATCGTAATGAAATCAATGACAATCATGCCGGAAATGTTTCTAAGCCGAAGCTGTTTCGCAATCTCATCAGCTGCTTGAAGGTTCGTTTGAAGAACAGTTTCCCTCCGGCTTGATTTCCCTGTGAATTTATCCGTGTTAACATCAATAACAGACATGGCTTCGGTGTGATCGATCCGCAATGAACCTCCGTTTTTGAGCCAGACATGCGGCCGGAGCGCTTTTTCCCATTGTGCGTCAACTCCGTAATAGGAGAAGATATTCTCCTTCCCGCTGTACAAAATGATATTCTTTTGAAGCAGCGGAAAAGGCTTGGCCAGCCAGATCAGTTTCCTGAATTCCGCTCCGTCATCAATGATGATCTCCGTTTCCTCTTCGTACGCATGGTCACGGATAATCTTATTCAGATAATCACCTTCATCATGCAAAAGAGCAGGAGCTGCCGCTTGTTCCGCCCGTGCCGCCAGATGGCGGTGCCTCTCTACAAGTCCGTCGAACTCCGCTTGTATATCTTCTTCCGATTGTCCCGTGCATGCGGTACGAAAAATCACGCCATCTTCGCCCTTCACAAGAGAATGGCCAAATAGACGCCACTTCTCCTTCTCGTTCCTGCTCATTTTCTTGGATACCCCGATATGTGAAGCGTTCGGAAGGAAAACAAGCCGTGAGCCCGGGATTGCCAGCATCCCGGTCAGCCTCGCTCCCTTTGAATCTGTTTCTTCCTTTATTACCTGGACGATCAGTTCTTCCCCCTCTTTCACGAAAGAACTGATAGATGTCCCTTTTTTATCTTCTGGTGCCATATACGTCTGCTGATAGGAAAGCAGGTCATCACGATGAATGAATCCGTTCTTCTCAGCTCCAATGTCCACAAAGGCCGCCTGCATGCCAGGCAGCACTTTCTTTACCCTGCCTTTATAGATGCTTCCGGGTACAGGCTGATCGGACGAATCATCAACTTGAAGTTCTATCGCTTCATCGAAATCCATGACTGCTGTTCTTTTGATTTGGGTTATAGCATTAATAATAATTTTTTTCACATTACTGACCTCGCTTACGTCACTCATCCTTTTATTTTAACGAAAAAGATGTCCGATTGCACATCTGACCTGATTGGATGAAAAAAACATGTTAAGCACCTGCTTCTCTTCCACGATCCTGTTTGTTTCCGAAGCCTGGATGACGATAAAATGACGAACCCCTTTTCGAAAGAGACTGATGACGTCATAGAGCGCTGCATCCGAGGGAACATGTATGGGCTTTGTCAGCCAGCCCGATCTCCTGTCATCCGCAATCCTCGACATCAAGAAACGAAGGAAGACAAACTGCCGCCTTTTCCACTCGATATAATGAGAGACACCAAGGAAGATCGTCACGAGCCATAGATTTAAATGCAGGGGGTCCCGGGGTAAAAATGAAAAGAACAGGATCAGCATGATGGAGAAAGAGGTTAATAAAAATACAGTATGTGCTTTTTTAAATGGAAAAATGCTGGCTGCAGCGGCAAACATCAGTTTCCCTCCATCAAGTGGCCATACCGGCAGCAGATTAAAAACCAGAAGCGTTACGTTCATTTTAATAAACCACTCAAAGTCCTGAGGATTCCACCAGCCAAGCTGAAATAAGAAAAAAGCGGCCAGCATAAGCCAGAGATGCTGCACAGGTCCCAGCAGTGTAACGATCACTTCTTCACGGAACGGCCGGTTTCCATGTTCCTCTACTTCCGCTACTCCGCCAAACGGAAAAAGTTCGATTTTCTTTACACGCCATTGAAAAAGATGGGCCCCCGCATAATGACCCATCTCATGTATAAAAACTGCCAGAAACAGCAATATGATCTCACGAAAATGCCCGGTGATGATGGAGAGCCCAATAATTAGCCAAAAAAGAGGGTTAATCTTTACTTTGCTGAAAAATTGAAAAACAGGATTATTCAAAAGGGATCACCTTGCTCGGATCAACAAATGTGTCGCCTTTTTTCAGGGCAAAGTAAAATTTACCTGTTTTTCCGTCCTTATTCGGTGTCACTTTACCAAGGGGTTTTTTGCTTTCCATATAACTGTAGAGCTTTACATCGGGATCAATGCTGTCCAATTCGCCATACCAAGATTCTTCCCCATTGTTGTGCTGGATGACGACGGTATTTCCAAGATCTTTCTTTTTGCCGATAAAAATGACGTATCCTTCTTTTACGGTATCCACGTTCGAGGTTTTTCCCGTCTCCATCATAATGCCTTTTCCGTTCGTTTCAAAGGATTCATACACTCTTCCAGATGCAGGCTGGGCATAATCTTCGTTTTTATTTGCAGATGTTGCATTCTTGGCTGGTTCTATTTGTTTTTCAGGCAATAACGCCAGAGGTTTCCCAAATTGATTCTCGTACCATTTTTTCGCGGCCGCAAACTGAAACTCACTGTGGTACATTTTCTTAATCAAACTCTGCCCTTTTGCCGAAAGCTCACTGTCATTTTTAAATAAAATTCCCGCCCCAAGAAAAAGGCACACGGACATCATGATCTGAAATAAAAAGAACGACCCGTTAAATCGGGGGCCTTTCTTCTTTTCCTCCATTGAAGCTGTACTCCCTGTATACAAGCTGGTTCTGAACGTTTCATTCTCTCCTTGAGCAAGCCTGTCTGCATACCGCCGTCTTATATCATCCGCACTGTTTCTCATCATCCATTCCTCCGCATCATGTTATACCACATCTTATGACTTGTCCGCGGGCCTTATGACAGAGGAAGAAAGGGTCTTTGCCTGAAGAATAAAAAATCCTCCAAGTCCGGGGAAGGGCAGATGGACTGCCTCCCTTTCAATGAAGGAAATTCGGGAATGAATTATCTCATTCCCAGCAACGTTTTAATTTTTGAGAAGAATCCTTTTTCCTCATCAATCGTAGTCAGAGGGACAGATTCTCCAAGAATTCGTCTTGCGATATTCCGATAGGCGATGGACGCTTTGCTATCGGGGTTCATCGCGATCGGTTCACCTTTATTTGCCGCTTTGATGACATTCTCATCATCAACGACCACGCCGATCAGCTCAATGGCAAGGATGGATACAATCTCATCCACATCCAGCATGTCACCGCTTTTAGCCAGGTGGTTTCGTACTCGGTTAACGATCAGTTTAGGAGCTTCCACTTCTTCTTGCTCAAGCAGCCCGATAATACGGTCAGCATCACGAACCGAAGAAATTTCAGGATTCGTCACCACTATGGACTTGTCCGCACCTGCAACTGCATTCTTGAATCCTTGTTCGATACCAGCAGGACAGTCGATGATGACGTAATCATAATCCTGTTTTAATTCTGTAATGATTTTCTTTATCTGTTCCGGTTGAACGGAGCTTTTATCCTTGGTCTGCGCGGCAGGAAGAAGGAATAAACATTCAAACCGTTTATCTTTAATCAGCGCCTGGTGAAGCTTGCAGCGCTCTTCGACGACGTCAACCAGATCATAAATGATTCGATTTTCCAGACCCATTAACACATCCAGATTGCGAAGGCCGATGTCAGTATCAACTAGACATACTTTTTTACCAGAAAGGGCAAGGGACGTACCGATATTCGCAGAAGTCGTAGTTTTACCGACTCCCCCTTTCCCAGAAGTAATGACTATTGCCTCTCCCATGATTCATTCCCCTTTCTTACTATAAACGATTCAAATTGGGCCTGATTCTATGTACTGTACTGATTCGGTCAATCAAAATTTGATTTTCTTCATCAGAAATATAGGCGCATTCCATTTCATGCCCAATTTCCGGATAATGGTCAGGCGCCCGGCTGATCAGATCCGCAATTCTTAGCTGAGTGGGTTTCATGACAGAAGCGGCAATAACCGCTTCACGGTTACCGGATGATCCTCCGTGGGCGATGCCTTTTAACGAACCCATCACAAAAATATTGCCGGTTGCCATAATCGTGCCGCCTGGATTTACATCTCCGATCAGCAAAAGATCCCCCTGAACACTTAACACCTGGCCGGAACGGATGACTTTTGAAACTCTCATGATCTGAGCTTCTTTCTTCATTTCCTCCGCTTCAGCCACCGTAATGACATTGGATTCAAACCGCTTGATGTCCAGGTTCTGCTTTTGTCCGATAATTCCACGCACCAGCTCCGACTGCTGCTCTGATAAATACCGGTTGCCGGTTTTGACAATGACTGAAATAAGCGGTCCATTCAGCAACTGTCCATGGTCGTCGGATAATTTATCATGTAGCTCCTCGACCAGCTGCTCAAATGAGCATAGGTCGTCCAACAGCAGGACAAGACCGTCTTTCGTGCCTTTTATTGTAACATTATGTTGGAGTTTTTGTGCCATTGCCATCGTTCACCTCAACATACTTTCATTCGACAACTTTTTAAATAATCCTCTTTTTATGTCCATTAGTTTTCATGGATGGTTTTCTTCACCTTTTTCAGCAGCTTAACAAACGGATAATAAACGAGAATCGTAAACACAGCGTTCAAGATCAGCGTGGGAAGCAGCCTGTCATAAAAGAAGGAGTCTATACTTGTATCGGCAATACCAATTAAAGAGTTTAATCCATAAACCATAAATTCAAGTCCTGCCACCCCGGCTGCACTTAAAAGTATTGCAACAAAAAAGTTGCTGAAAAGATAGCGGGATAAAACAGAAATAAAGTAAGCCACCAATGCGGTAGAAAACATGTACACACCGATCAGATCTGTATAGATAAGATCAGTAAGAAGCCCAAAGATCATCCCGTACACGATGCCAAACGAAGGTTTAAGATAGCATGACATCAGAATAATCAGGACAAGAGAAAAATGCGGAATCAACAGGAAGCCCCATCCATAATGTTCGGGTGCCAGTACCTGCATGACCGTACTCTCAGCCACAAACGCAATATAGGTAATAAAAGGAAGAAGAATCCTATTCATTATTCTTCCTCCTTTGCTTTAAATTCGTTTTCATCGACTTGAGGCATCGACCGGTCAAGAATCATCACATGATCAAGATCATAAAGATTAGCAGACGGCTTTAAATATGCGGTCTTTGTCAGCCCGTATTCATCCGGCTTTACTTCCTTGACTGTTCCGATCAGCAGCCCGCGCGGAAAGACCTCGCCAAGACCCGATGTAATCACCTTCTGGCCTTTTTTAAGCTTGGCATTTACCGGTATCTTTTTAAACAGCAATGCTTGTTTCTTAGAATCATAGCCTTCAATCATTCCGAAAATACGCTTATTGCTTTCAGCGATAGCGGAAATACGGTTCGTCCTGTCGTTGTCGCTGATCAGCTGTATCGTGGAATGGAAAGCAGATACCTTCGCCACTTTGCCGATGAATCCTTCAGGTGAAACTACAGCCATCTTGGATTTGACACCGTCTCTGTATCCTTTATTCACAAAGATGAATTTGTTCCATCGATCAGGAGAGCGTCCGATGACAGAAGCCTCCCTAATCTTATACTCCGTAAGATCAGCCTCTTTTTCGAGCTGGCTCTTTAAAGATTTGTTTTCCTTTTTCAGTTCCTGCACATCCACAGACAGCTGTGCATATTCATCCAGCTTGGATTTCAGCAGTTTGTTCTCATGATACATATGCTTCATTTCTGTCAGGTTCTCAAAGAAACCCGCTATAGAGTTAGCGGGTTTATAAAACAGCGACTGGCTTATACCAACCGTATCTTTTAAAAATTGTTCCGGCCAGCTTAATTCTTCACGATCTTTCATAGAAAAACCGATCATTGCCACCAAGACTATGATACTCGCAAGAAGAATAATTAGCCGCTTGTTTGAGAAAAATTGTGGCACGATCTAAACACCTACTTAAGCCTTTGTTTTCGAACGAGAAGTAATCCCGGCCTTTGAACGGAAAAGATGCAAGTTTTCAAGTGCGCGTCCTGTTCCTACAGCGACACAGTCCAATGCGTTCTCTGCAACGATGACAGGCATCTTGGTTTCTTCGCTGATCACCTTATCCAGATTACGAAGCAAAGCTCCTCCTCCAGTAAGTACAATTCCGCGGTCCATGATGTCCGCCGCAAGTTCAGGAGGTGTTTTTTCAAGCGTCACTTTTACTGCCTCCATGATGCTGTTTACCGTATCTCTAAGAGCGCTGGAAACTTCTTCCGCCGTAATCGTAATGGTTTTCGGAAGGCCTGTCAATAAATCACGCCCGCGGATGTCCATGTTCTCAATTCCGTCTGCAGAACCGGCAGAACCGATCTCAAGTTTAAGCGTTTCAGCTGTACGCTCACCAATCATCAAGTTGTAGGTTTTCTTAATATATTGAATAATCGCATCGTCCATCTCATCTCCAGCAATACGGATCGATTGGCTCGTTACAATTCCTCCAAGGGAAATGATCGCCACTTCTGTAGTACCGCCGCCGATGTCAACGACCATGCTTCCTGTAGGCTCCCATACCGGAAGATCTGCACCGATCGCTGCTGCGAAAGGCTCTTCGATCGTATACGCTTCACGGGCTCCAGCTTGTTTTGTTGCATCTTCTACAGCACGTTTTTCAACCGCTGTAATTCCAGAAGGAACACAGACCATAACATTTGGTTTTCTAGCAAATACAGAACGGTTCTTCTGTGCCTGCTGAATAAAATACTTCATCATTGTTGCTGTTGTTTCAAAATCCGCAATGACTCCGTCTTTCATTGGACGTACCGCTACGATGTTTCCTGGTGTACGGCCAATCATATTTTTTGCATCGTTCCCTACTGCTTCAATTGACCCTGTATCAGTTCGCAATGCCACTACGGAAGGTTCACGCACAACAACACCCTTACCCTTCACGTAAACAAGAGTGTTAGCAGTCCCTAAATCAATCCCTAAATCTCTTGAAAATCCACCAAACATTTATGTAACTCCTTTCATCAAGCAAAACTCATAAATATGATTATACGCTAACAAAAGCGCAAATGACAATGTTAAACATAACCTTTTTCTTTTAAACTTACATATTTTAAATCGCCGATAATAATGTGGTCCAAAAGCTCAATTCCGAGCATTTTTCCGCATTCTGCTAATCTTTTTGTAACGTCGATGTCTTCCCTGCTCGGAGCGGGGTCACCGCTTGGGTGATTGTGGAAACAAATAATGGAAGCCGCAGACCTTCTGAATCCTTCCTTGAAAACTTCCCTAGGATGGACGATCGATGAATTCAGGCTTCCAATGAAAATCGTTTTCTTGTGGATGATTTGATTTTTTGTATTTAAATAGAGACAGACAAAATGCTCCTGCTGAAGGAAGCGCAGTTCATCCATCATGTATTGAGCCCCATCGTCAGGTGAGCGGATCGCAAACCGTTCGTCAAACGGCAATCGGCTGATGCGCCTTCCCAATTCAATGGCCGCGAGAAGCTCAACGGCTTTCGCATCCCCAATTCCGTGAATTTCTTTCAATTCACCAATCGTTGCGTCTTTCAAAAAACGAAGCCCTTCAAAATGCTGAATGATTCGGTTCGCAAGCTGAATGACAGATTCGTTCTTTGATCCGGTTCTCAATAATATAGCCAGGAGTTCATGGTTCGCCAGGGTTTCCGGCCCGCTGTTGAGCATTCGCTCACGCGGCCGCTCTTGTACAGGATAATCTCGAATCATAAGCGGTGTTTCGCCCACTTACGTATTCCTCCTTAAATGTCATCTTCCTGACTGACTGCGCTGATTCCAAAGCTTTCAAGCTCCCTTACTACTCTGGATACTGGCAATCCCACCACGCTGTAAAAATCTCCGGCGATCGACTGGACGAGCCTTGCGCCCAATCCCTGGATCCCATAACTGCCGGCTTTATCAAACGGTTCTCCGCTGTTCACATAATATTCGATCTCTGCTTCTGAAAGTTCCCAAAACGTTACGTCTGTAGAAACTGAAAACAAACGTTCTACACCTTCGGACAGAATGCAGACACCTGTATACACAGTATGGGTCCGGCCTGAGAGCGAACGGAGAGCAGCAAAGGCTTCTTCCCTCCCCGCCGGTTTTCCCAATACGGTACCATTGTTCACAACAATCGTATCTGCACCAAGCACCACATGTTCTGAGTGCAGCCCAAATACATCTTCCGCTTTTTGCCTGGCAAGCGAACAAACAAGCTCTTCAGGTGACAATGAGGGATCCATGACCTCTTGAATAGTACTTGGAATAACTTCGTACGAGAGAAGGTTCATTGAAAGAAGTTCTTTTCTTCGAGGTGAAGAAGAGGCTAGTATGAGGCGTTTCATATAATCACCCTTTTAATTAGCGGTTCACTAAAACCGTCTAACTTCAAGAGAGATTGAATTAAGCATATCAAAATCTCCAAAGTTAGACAATAAGTAATCCGTTTATCATGATTGTTCTATTAATTTTTCGCCAAACCTTGTCTGTTTATGTCTTGATTTAACATTTTATTTTAAAATTTGTCGGATTTCTTTTATATGGAAAACACAAATGAAGCAAGGCAGGTCCACCCCGCTTTGCTTCATTATAGGCTATTTTAAGGTTTCAAGGAGCTTTGTATAGGACACAAAGCAGTCGAGCACAGATTGCTGCAGCGGCCAGTCAGCTTCGTCGGACCGGTTTGCCGTCAGCTTGGTTAACGCCCGGGAAATATCCTTCTCATAGTTTTTAACAGCCTTTTCCTGTTTGGCTGGCCATTGTTCATGCTGCTTATCGCCGTATGCTTTCCATCCTTCATAATCTTTCATGATCGAATCTTTCGCTTTCTTGCTGAGCGACGGCACCTGGGAAAGGGTAATCACATTCTGCAGGAGTATCTTGCCGTTCACGATAAATGGTTCATCCATCTTGTGCGGGATTTTCAAGTTCGTATAGGAAGCATCGAGCTGTTTCGGCCACACTTCCACTCCTTTAAGCCTATAAACATCCGCCAGTGTTTGGGCCTCTTCTTTTTTATTGCCGAGCCCGATGAGGACAGAATAGTTTGCCCCTTGTTTGTAAACAGCCGCTGCATATCCTTGATCTTTAATGCTCTCGCTTATTCCCCTCGCTTTTTTCTCTGTGGAAAAGAGTCCATTCTGAGCGGCATGAAAGTCCATGGAGATATTTGAAATTGTTGCCGGAGCCTGTGCTTTGGAGCTTGCATTGCCAGGTTGGGCAGCCACTGCCTGGCTCTGGGTCGATGCCGTTTCACCGGTAAAAAGCATAAGGATAATGGCTCCAAACGTGCAGCCTGTTACAATCGCAGCAAGGACTGCCGTCATGAATTTTTTTGAGAACAGACTGGTGTTCCTTTTATGATCCATGAGTATCATTCTGCGTTTGGACCACTTTTTCCGTAACGTCGACGGGCGAGGAACGGTGGAAATTACTTTTTTGAAATCAAGCACTTTGCCGGCGCCTTCCGAATCAATAATCTCCCACCCTGCTGCTTCTTCCGGATAGACAGCCGCCGCGATTTCCTTCGTCGAAGTCTCCTGCTCTTTCTGCACTTCTTTATAGGCAGTGGCTTTGCCGTTGATCAATACCGTGATCGGCTTTTGGTCCTTCATAACATCCGCTCCTTTGTTCTATCATCTAGTAAACATGGTATGCAGATCACCCATTTCATAGAACTAAAAGAATGTAAATTACTAGAATAGAAAGGAAAAGGACAAAGCACTCCAAAGAGCGCTTTGTCCTTATTTTTTCTTTTCTTTTGCAAGCTCAGCATTTGTGAGCGGATCCTTTTTTTCTACCGGCTGATCATACTTCACTTTCGGCAGATCTTTCATATATTGTGTCAGCTCCGGCAAATAGTAGGCGCTGATTAAAATTTTAAAAGATAGTCCCTCAGGCTGATCCTCTGCCATTATAGGCGTCTCTTCTGTCGATGGAAGTTCTTCCTCCGGACCAGTAAAAGCGACTCCCTCAATAATCGAGATCCGCTTCAGTTTTTCAACCTCTTTTACAAACCGGGCTAGCCCATTATAGTCCTGTGAAGTAACGGTAAGCTCCACACTGGTTTTTTTTACGCCTTCAGGAAGAGGCGCTCCAGCAAGAGGAACAACTGTTGTTTCTTTATCGGAAGACGTCTTTGGATCTTCCATTTTACCAGTTTGTGAAGCTGTTGTTGAATTCGTATCTGAAGTGTTAGATGAGTTCTGGGAAGAAGACCCAGCACTAGCCGGCTGGGAGGTTTGCTGTCCCTGAACAGGAGCCGCCGTTCCATCCTCTCCTTTAAATTCCATTCCTTCAATAATACTGTCAGAAAGAACCTCTGCTTTTTCCAGCTGAAGCATGAATTGGTCAACGAGAGGCTTGACCGGCACCTCCTGCTGAAGAGCATACGTATTTTCAATCATGGATGGAGCTGAAGCTTCATGGACGGCTGGCATCTCGTTCTGCTTCTTCAGCAGCTTGGTCTCCGTTTCATTCTGGTTGGCTTCTTCATGCAAAGGAGTAATAACCCCAACATAAAACAAGACGCCAGCCAACAGGACGATAACAGCTGAAAATGGAAGAATGTATTTATTTAGTGATTCGGTCATTGTTTTCCGCCATCCTTTAAGTCCTTAAATGCCGCTTCATTTAACGTCAGCTTATAGGTCGCCAAGTATCTTGGGAGTACATTTTTTTCACCTTTAAGCTCATCTGTTTCCAATTTTTTCGATTCCACTTTTTCAAGCTCCGCATCCGTAAAATTCGGAGATGATGACAGCTCATGCAGGTACTGTGCAGAATCAGGCAATGTATCAAACTGAACAGCTATGGAAATATCTTTGCCGCCATCATATTTGTACGTTATAAAATAGCCGCGCTCCGGCAGGAAAGAGACAAGATGCTGAAGCAGTTCGGCTGCTGGTATTTCCATACCTTTAATATAGTCGATCTTTTCCTGAAGCGGCGCACTCGCTACGGCAGGCTTTGTGCTTATCGCATTCTGCTTTTGAATATCAGCCATTTGCTTTTCTTGTTTAAGGTCATTCCGCGTCTGGTTAACCTCTTGCTTTGCAAGATAATAATCCACCCCAAGCCAGATGCTCCCTACAAGCAGTATGACCAGAACACCCATGGGCAGCAGCTTGGATGAAAAAGATGACCGCTCTTTTCGCGGCAGCAGATTGATATCAACTAACATGCTGCACCTCTTTCAAACCAAGGCCAAGCACGACATCAAACCGGGATGGAAGATCTGCTGAAATTCTCTGGTTGGATTCAGAAGAAATAATTACAATTGGAACGGAAAACCTGGCAGAAAGCTTCTCTTTCACATAAATCAGTTCTGGGTGTTCACCGGTCAACAGAATTTTCGTCACACTTTCTTGTCCCAAACTTAAATTGTTTCGATAGTGTCCGGCAATCCGGTCAATTTCCAGCATCATATCATCAATTTCACCATGCAAATATCCAGGTTCTCCGTCCCAAAAGGCCGCTTGGCTGTTATGTGCATGGTTAAATGTAACGTTTGACAGATCCACATCCATTTTCAAATGATTGAAGAAGTATGGTTTATGCTGATGAAAGATACTAAGCTGTATCGACTGGATATCAAACTGAAGGCAAAGGATGTGTTCCTCTTGATCCGCCAAATTGCGATGAAAAATATAACGGTACAGCGCCAAGAAGGAAGCATCCGCAACAACGGGCTTCAATTTCGCCTGTTCAAGCATCGAAGTGTAATCCGACACAATTTCTTCTGCCGCCGCAAACAGCAATATTTCGAGAGAAGACTCCGATCGGTTAAGGATCACATAGTCAAATACAGGATTATCAAACGGCACATGGATGGTGGAACCCAATTCCAAATAAAGGTACCCCTTGATCTCCTCCTCTTTCAATTCAGAGGGCAGGTTTTGTTTGCGCATCACGAGTTTTGCATCAGGCACATTAAATTGCACTTCTCTCCCTTTAATCCCCCAGTCACTAACACACTCTTCCAAAATAAGAGAAAGTGTTTCATGATCCTGAATTTTACCATCCTTAATAAGCCCTTCAGGCAGATACTTTTCCCCAAATTGACGAATATCAAGCGTTTCCGGCTGCTTAAAATCCACGAAACGAATGACATGATCCTGTATGAATAAGTTTGCTTTCCTGCGGTTAAATGAAGCCAATCCCCATGCCATTTCTTCTACACCTCTGTCTATGTTCAACTCAGTTCATTAATTGAAAGTACCATTTGATGATCTCATGATAAAAAAAGTAGGATACGAGAGTACCAAGTACAATATAGGGGCCAAATGGAATCGGCTGCCCTCTTTTCACAAGCTTTAACGCCAAACCCGCAACCCCGAGCACTGCTCCAAACAGCGTGGCCAGCATAAAAGCTAGCAACGTTGCCTTCCAGCCAAGGACGATGCCAACAACTCCCATCAGCTTGATGTCTCCTCCGCCCATTCCTCCTTTTGATACAACAGCAATGAGGAACAGCAGCCCGAAACCGAGAGCAAAGCCAGCAACAGGATCCCACCAGGGATCAAGCGGTATAAAAACGCGCAAAACAATAAAAACGGGAGTAAAGAATAATAGCACCTTATCTGGAATGGTCATATATTTGATATCTGAAACCGTGATAATAACAAGGAGCGAGATCAGACACCAGGAAACAAGCAGTTCCTTTGACCATCCCACCAACAATGGCGAAATCGTAAAAAGAATTGCGGTGGATATTTCTATTACAGGGTAGAGAGCTGATATTTTCGTTTGACAGCCCCTGCATTTCCCCTTTTGGAAAACCCAAGAGAATACAGGAATCAGTTCGTACCAGGTAAGGTTACGGTCGCAGGTTGTGCAGCGGGAGCCTGGGTGTACGATCGACTCGTTGTTTGGGATGCGCAAGCCGACTACGTTAAAGAAGGATCCGAATACTAATCCATAAGTACTTAATAATAGAAATATTGTTTGCATCTACTTCTCCTACTAAATATAAAAGTATGAACCTCCCTCGCATTTGAGAGAGGTTCTTAAATTATTAGTTAACTTTGTCTCGTTTCACAAAATTTTCTGTGACAGGGCTGCCATCCGTATTTTTAACTCCTCTAGTTCCATTTATTAATTTAACAGAGTATGTGTAGTTATTAGTTGTAGTTTTAGTCACTACCACATAGGATCCAGCAGGTGCTTCTGCCGTTGGTGCAGTATCAGCTGAAGTAGTGTATCCACCTGATGTTTTATCAGGATCAGCAATATCATCCAAATATCCTTGTTTCTGTAAAAAATTCAAGGATAAATATTTGGTACCAGTATAATTATCAGGATCTGCTGTAACTGCCATTTTTGCCGCGTTTATCATTTGCTTTGCGTTACCAACATGAGCATCCTTCTTAGAGTTATCTAGAATCCCACCAATACTCAAAACAGCAATCCCTGCAATGATCCCCAAAATAACTACGACAACCAAAAGCTCAATAAGTGTTAAACCTTCTTCATTCTTCAAATACTTTTGCATTAACTTACGCATCCGTATTCCTCCTTTTTTTTCTTATATATCGGTTAGCTTCAGGGAATTTTTATAACTTTCCGACTACTTTCCGACAGAATCATAGATTTTAAACATAGGCACAATGATGGATATAACAATTGTTCCGACCACTGAGGCAAGAAAGACGATCATGAGCGGTTCAATTAAGGATTTGAGCCGGTCGGTCGCGGTTTCAACTTCTTTTTCATAGAAATCAGCTACTTTTCCAAGCATGGCATCGAGCGATCCTGTTTCCTCACCGATTGCGATCATCTGTGTAACAAGCGGTGGAAAGATCCAGTGTTCTTTCATTGGTTCAGCTAAACGCTGCCCTCTCTCAAGCGCACCTCTTGATTGTCTAAGTACTCGGGCAACCACCTCATTTTCTACCACCTTTTCCACTATCGATAAAGCCTGCAGCACAGGAACTGAACTGGAGAACAGCGAACTCAGTGTTCGAGCCATCCGTGCCAATGAGGATTTTTGTAACATTTTACCGAATAATGGTAATTTTAACATAGCATAATCTAGGTAATATTTACTAGATGGTTTTTTTCTGATGAGATAGATTGATAGAGAAAATAGAAAAACAAGGACCAAGATAATCCACCAGTATCCCTGAACAATATGACTGGCTGAGAGAACGAACTTCGTAATACCTGGAAGCTCTCCTCCAGCCTCTTCAAGCATGGAAGCAAACGTCGGCACAACCTTAGCCAGCAAGAATATAACTACCCCAACTGCGACGACTCCTACTATGGCCGGATACGTCATCGCTGAAATGATCTTCTGCCTCGTGTAGTGCTGCTTCTCAAAAAAATCAGCAAGTCTGGATAACGTTTCCTCCAGACTACCCCCAAGCTCTCCAGCGGCAATCATATTGATGACGATGGAAGGAAAGATGGCAAGGTGTTTCCCCATCGCTGCCGAGAGTGGATTCCCCTGTCTCAGCTCTTCTTCCACATCAATCAGCACCTTTTTCAATGCCTTGCTTTCGGTCTGGCCGGCAAGGATTGAAGTTGAGTCAACCACCGAGACACCGGCCTTCAGCAAGGTGGAAAACTGCCGAAGAAAAATTACAAACTGCTGGGACTTTACCCTCGGCCCGATGGAAATCTCTTTGTTGAGGAGAGTCTGTTTTGCTTCTTGCAGCTCCATGACCGCGATGCCTTTCTCACGGAGCTTGAGCACTGCTTCCCGTTTTGAAATTCCGATAATGGCGCCGGTTTTCTTTTTTCCGGTCCTGTCCCTGCCGGTATATTGAAATTGCGGCATGCTAGTAACTCCTCTCCTGGAGGTAAGGTTCAGCTGATTCTCTTAATATCTCCTGCCGTTCCAACGCTTCCTTCAGCGACATCTCAAAGGTATGCATGCCTGATGCCTTGCTCGTCTGCATGACATTATGGATCTGGTGAATTTTCTCATTGCGGATCAAGTTGGCAACTGCAGAGTTGTTTAATAGAATTTCTGTTACGGCTTTTCTTCCATTCTTATCAGGAGTTGGGAACAAACGCTGTGAAAGAATACCGACCAGCACGGAAGCCAGCTGAATACGAATCTGTCCCTGCTGATTCGGCGGAAACACGTCAATGATCCGGTCGATCGTGGACGGTGCACTGCTTGTATGAAGCGTTCCTAACACCAAATGCCCTGTTTCCGCAGCTGTTATGGCTGTTGAGATCGTCTCCAAATCTCTCATTTCCCCCAGAAGAATGACATCAGGATCCTGTCTGAGCGAGGAACGAAGCCCGTTAGCAAAGTTAGTCG
Organism: Fictibacillus marinisediminis; assembly: GCF_023149135.1. Taxonomy (NCBI): domain Bacteria; kingdom Bacillati; phylum Bacillota; class Bacilli; order Caryophanales; family Fictibacillaceae; genus Fictibacillus; species Fictibacillus marinisediminis. The sequence continues at coordinate 2,829,323 of NZ_JAIWJX010000002.1, forward strand.
TATCAAACCCGACTTCACGCTGGTCGATGATGCACGTATTGTGCCGGTGCAAGTACTCGATCGGGTCTTCAAGTGTGATGATATGGCGTCGCATCGTGCGGTTCATATAATCAATGATAGAAGCTTGAGTGGTTGATTTCCCGCTTCCCGTCGGCCCTGTTACCAGGATCAGCCCTTGTGGCCTTGCTGCCATCTTTTTTAACGTATCCGGAAGTGCAAGATCCTCCAGAGTCGGGATGCTTGTAGGAATAACCCGGATCGCCAGACTGACACACGACCGCTGATGGTATGTATTGATCCTGAAACGGGATACTCCTTTTATGCCGTAGGAAAAATCAAGTTCTCCCTTTTCTTTGAATGTTTCATAGCTTTCTGAAGGAATAATCGACCGGGCAATCCCGTACGTGTCTTCCGGCAGCAGCGGCTCGGTTCCGTATTTTTTTAAATCACCATTGATTCGGAAAACCGGCGGCATGCCAACGGTTAAGTGAACATCCGATGCTCTCAGCTGAAAAGCTGCCCTCAGCCATAATTCCAATTTTTCTTTCATCCTTTACACCTACTCACTCGTGGCTACCCGCAGGATCTCTTCAGTGGTTGTTAGTCCTTTTTTCACTTTAAGCAGCCCGTCATCGATCAAAAAGATAGTGCCGCTCTTTAAGGCATATTCACGGACTTCAAGCATCGGGCGGTTATTCATGATGAGCTGCCGGATATGCTCGTCCACGACTAAGATCTCGTGAATAGCAAGGCGCCCTTTGTAGCCTGTCATGTTGCATGTTCCGCATCCTTTGCCGCGAGTCACAATCTCGATCTTCATGCCCCTCTTGGAAAAGATCTCTTTTTCACGTTCTGTCGCTTTATATTGCTTCTGGCAGTCCCGGCACACTCTGCGTACGAGGCGCTGTGCTACGATTCCGGACAGAGAAGCGGCCACGAGGAACGGCTCAACGCCCATATCCGTTAATCGGGCAATCGTGCCGATCGAATCGTTCGTATGAATCGTACTTAATACAAGGTGTCCTGTTAAGGAAGCCCGCACGGCGATTTCTGCTGTTTCCGTATCCCGGATCTCACCGACCATGACAACATCGGGATCCTGCCTCAGGATCGCTCTCAGACCGTTGGCAAATGTCAGTCCGACATTGCTGTTTACTTGAATCTGGTTGACGCCCTCGAGCTGGTATTCTACCGGGTCTTCAACCGTAACAATGTTAGACTCTTCATCGTTCAGACGATTAAGCGCGGCATACAGCGTGGATGACTTTCCGGAACCCGTCGGACCTGTGATCAATACGATGCCGTTGGGCTGCTCGATCAGCTGCGTAAATCTTTGATAGTTCAGCTTGTTGAAGCCGAGGTTATCCAAATTGTTCAGAGAGCTTCCCAGATCCAGGATACGAAGAACGATTTTTTCTCCATATATGGTCGGAAGTGTGGAGACACGCAGATCTACCGGATGCATTTCCGCATTCATTTTTATCCTGCCGTCCTGAGGAAGCCGGCTTTCGGTAATGTTCAAGTTAGCCATGATTTTAATTCTGGCAGTCAGCATGTTCTGCATGTGTTTCGGCAGATTCCGGTCTGTTTTCAGCATACCGTCGAGCCTGTAGCGCACAGCTAATTTCGTTTCCTGCGGATCAAAATGGATGTCTGACGCCTTTTGAAGCACCGCCTGCAGGATGATCTGGTTAACGAGCTTTACGATCGGCGAATCTTCTTCCATGATGCGGCTCTCATCGCTCAAAACTGAACCTTGCGGAAGCAGGTCCATTAGCTCGCTCATCGATTCATCCATGTTATAAAACTTGTTATGCGCCTTTAAGATATCGTCTTTCGTCGCAATGGCACGCTCAATCTGAAATCCTGTCGACAGACGCAGGTCATCGATCGCTGTAAAATCCATCGGATCAGCCATCGCGACGAGCAGTTTGTCTCCTTCTTTTTTTAGAGGAATGAGCTGGTACCTCTTGGCCACGTCGCCTGGCACAATCGATACGATCGGTTCCTCGATGGGATAGCGGAAAAGGCTGATATGCGGGATGCCGAGCTGAAATTCAAGCACTTCGATCAGCTGCTGCTCTGTGATGTAGCCTCTCTCGATAAGCGCATCGCCGAGCTTTTGTGATTTTGTTTTCTCCTTTAACGTCTGCATCAACTGCTCTTCCGAAAGGAGTCCGGCATCAACCAAAATGTCACCAAGTCTTTTTCGCTGGCTTATCATTCCGCTCACTCCTGTTTATCTCCTTTATCCGACTGAACGTTATTCTGGCCAGCCGCAGATTGTGTGTTTGAATCATTCAATCTTTTTCTTGCGATATCACCAGAGCGTGTTTCGGGTATCGGCGGATACGTTACGGTTCCTTGAGTCCCTGGAACAGCAGGTGTTGAAGGCCCCGGGTCCGTTGCTGTTCCGGGATCTGTTGAACTGCCTGGATCCGCCGTTACCGGATCGGCAGGAGATGTACCGTCTGTTGCCGTTTCTATCGGAAACCCGCGTTTTTCCATCCGAGGAACCGGAGGATAGAAATCCTCTGAAAGCTTTGTTTTTTCAACGATTTTGCCTGCCCCATCATAAGCTGCTCTGAAAACCGCAGCCAAAACCCCCTTCTCTCCTGCCTGTAAAAGCTCGATAGCGCCAGGGTCCATATCTTTGTCATATTGAACGATCGTTCTGGGATCATATACCGTTTTCTTAACCGATGTTTTATATGTAAAAGGAAATGGAGCTCCGACAAGAGAAACTGTGACCATTTTCTTTTTATAGCTCGTGTCAAGGATATAAGAACCCGGATTCGGATTTTGGAATACGAGATCCTGCTCATCAGGATCAACTGCTGCTTCAAAGCCCAGTTTAATAAAACCAGGAAGCTCCCTGGAAGTATTCCTTTCAATCATTTCAAAATTGGACTTAGCTACCGCCGAATATATTGAGCTTGCAAGAAGAGCCAGATCATCGGAATCTTTCGGCTGAAGGCCCTTTTTCTCCATGACTTCACGCAAAGAAAAGATAGCACCCGGTTCAATTTGATAGCCGTTTAGTGCTTTGACCCAGTCCTCCAATAAAAAATATTCATATTCCAATGGCACTTTAGCTGTGCTTACTTTAACTGGTTCAAGATTTTGTTCAGCATAAAAGTCTCCAAGTTTAAGTACGGTCTGGCCGGAAGCAAGAATGGATGCCGTCTCTCTTATTTGGTGGAGAAGCAAATCCATATTCAATGATTTTTCCAGACCCTTATTTTTAAATTTTTTTAAAGAGGCTGTCACTTTTTCCTGCTTTACATCAACGAGAAGAGGATTGTCACCTTCTTTCGCCTGGTTCAGGCTGTCGGAGATCCGAAAAGCCACGGCATCAGCAGGGAGAATAACTTGTTTTTCGTTATAAGCCAAAAGGATGCTTGAACTCATTTTCCAATCAGCAACCTTCTTATCAAGTAACCCTTCTGCCTCTGCGTTTGTTTTATTTTCCAAAGAAACCGGCCCTACATGAACCCCCTTATTTTTAATTTCTTCTCCGAATGATTTATTGTATAAGTTTGAGCCGTAGAGAGAAACGCCAAAAATAAAAAAGGAGGAAAGGCAAAGAATACCAAAAATCATAAAAAACCGTGTGTTCTTAAATTCTGGTTGCGCCAAAGTCCCTCCCCCTTTTTTAGTCAGCCGCGTTCATGGTTAGCTCAACCATGACAGAAGGGCCTTCCTCACGAGCTTTTACAATATCTTCTCTGCTGAGCAATGTTCCGCTTGGGATAATTAAATTCCCTGTTTTTGAATAAATGTCTTTGGAAGCACGCTTACCAGTTAACAGTTCTAGCTGTTTTTCTTTTAGCGGATCTTCGTTCGCGAATCGATCGAGTGTCAATTCTTCTAAAGTCTGTTCAGGCTCGATTAGCTGTTCTGGTTCATTTAAAAAATGCAGCTGGCTTTCTTCCTTCACCACGATTAAATCACGTCCAAAGGTCACCACAAATTCCGATTTCAAGACTGCCTCTTTATCCTTCATACCGATTGTCAGACCAAGGATCGATCCGTTATCTTCGTTAATATAAAATTCACTGGCTTCACCAAGCAGCTGCCCTTTGCGGTCAATGACTCTAGCTCCCGAAATACTGATTTTTTTCTGTACGAGTTCGTTGGCAATCGGTATCTCTGTTAAATCGAAAATAGAATTGCGGTCTTCGATGGTTACCGCAAATTCACCGACACCCACGATTTTTTTAAACGGAACCGCCATTACACTGATCTGCCAGTCCGCATGTTCTACAGTTAAAAAGTCAACGCTCCCCTGCTGTGCGTTGATCACCAGGGACTTCACTGTTCCGATTTCTGCTCCTTCATTGATGCTGATAATCGGCAAGCCGACAAATTGGTTGCTCTTCTTCACACTCATCACTCAATTCTATCTAAATTGGTAATATTATCATGCAACACCAAATTATTGTACTATATCTTCAGGAATTAGGTAAGTAGTAAAATAGTACTCTATTTCATTTTTTATCACACCATATTCCAAATAGCGTTCTTTCAAATCTGATAACAATGATGCAAGCTTGAGATTTTCCTTTTCCTGAATATAAAAATCCCTCAGTAAACCGGAAAAGATATAATAATCTTTGGGAGAAAGCTGCTGCTGCAAAACGGTTGTCAGCACGCTTTCGAATTCTGCTCTCTCGCCATGTTCCCTCACCCAGCTCACCTGTTCAATCATAAATTCAAGAATGTCTGGTGACAGATCTGCCTTTTTTTCTTCCATAACATCTGGCAATACGGCCTCTGCTTCATTCTCTTCAGAATCTTCTGAATCTTGTTCAGTCAGCACATCAAGTTGGATCAAGTCTTCCAAATCCTCGGACTGAGCAATGTCTATTGTTTTTTCCTCAGCAGATGCCTGGTCTTCAAATTCTGATACCTGTACTTCAGACAACTCTCCTAGCTCTTCCAATTCTCCCAGCAGTTGCTCTCGTCCGTGAGAAATCTCAGCAGAATGTTCCTCAGGCTGTGCCTCTTCCTCCATAACCGGCTCTGTCTCACGTCCTTTTACGAGGAAATCAAATTCATCCGTATTTTCTGCTTCCTCCAGAATGGTTTCAGGTTCAACAGGAACAGCGATTTCCTCCAGTTCCGGAATTTCCACGTTCTCAAGTTGGTTCGGCAAGTCCTGAAATACTTCAAGCTCTTGTTCAACTTCACTCTCCTCTGGTAATAGAGACTGTTGTTCAGCTGTGTCCACATGGTGAACCACTTGAATTCTGCGGCTCTCGGGCTCTAGTAAACTATCGTTCTGTCTTAATCCGGCCGGCTCCGCGGTTAACGGAATTGCTTCCCATCCAGCCTGATCGGCAGGGATGGCTCCCAGTTTTTTCTCCGTGATGTAGGCGGCAATAAATGAGAGTCCCGCCATGAGACCTGCTGTAAGCCAAAACGGCAGGTAACCTGCAGCAACCAATCCAATAAACGAGAGTACGATTGCGGTCCCAGCCAGCAACAATTTATTTTTCTTCGGTATGAAGCCCGGTCCAAAATAAAGCAAGGCTGTAACAAGGATCGCGCCTATTATTGCTATAAAATAATGAGCCAATTGCCTCCATCCCCTCTGTAAAATTCAACCATTTGATAAAATTCTTTCTTTTATTACAAAATATATCAAATTTCTGTAAACAAATTGTATAATAAAAACTATTAATTGGAAAGAACCTTTGCGGGGGGATTTTTTTGAAGAAGACAACCGAATCCGGTTTTACATTAGTAGAAGTACTTATTTCCTTTACAATTCTTATCATTCTAACGGCTGCTGTTTCCCGTTTTTTCTTGCAGGCCAACGCCTATTCCGAACAAAACAACAAGAAATTGGTGGCAGTTAACCTTGCCAGACAAATCGTTGAGGCCGTCGAAGCGTCTCCGCCTAAGGATGTGACAGCACTTACACCTGCCGTTCAACAAGCGGCTAACATGAACTATGATACTTGTGTTCAAACGAGTCTTTTAACTCAGGATCAATGCTCTGGTTTCTATAAGCACTTGATCAATAACACGAACTATACCGTAAAGCTTTTGATTACAAACGGACAGACGGACGAATGGAATGAAAAGCTCGTTCCGTTTACAGCAAGAGTTGACTATAACGACGGCAGGGACCGCTTTGTTACTGTTGAGGGCAACTATTTGAATACCAAATGGAAAGGGACTTCCACTCCATGATAAAAAGAATAAAAAATGAAGGCGGTTTAACCCTTGTGGAGCTATTGCTTAGCCTGTCGATCATGCTCATCATATCAGCCGTCGCTTATTTTGTTTTTTTAAACGGCTTGAACAGCTACAAAAAAACATATACAGAAACCCTGATTCGTGATGAAGCCGATGTCATCATGACCCAATTTATGAACGTCGTCTACCCGGCTAAAGACGCTTTACTTTCAACCGATAAAAATAATGTCATCATTCTGGACAAAGGGAAAAAGACCGAACAAAAATTTGGCTTCGACGGCTCGAACGCTGTCCTTAATTCTACTGCGCTCAACAATTCAGATTTTGATCTCAGCGGTTCGGTGCTTGAGCTGGATACAACGGCGAATACGATAAAGATCAAGATGAAAATAAAAAGCACAAAATCAGATAAAGCGAAGCCATTGGCATTGAACAGTCAGATCAGCCTGCTGGGGGGAGGCGGAAACTAGTGAGGTTCCGTTTAGATGAAAAAGGATCAACATTAACTCTTGTACTATTAATCTCTGCAGTGTTCGCCATAATAGGATTGACGTTAATCAGCACGACGATAAACGGGGCAAAAAAAACGAATACGAGGGAAGCTGAAGTTCAAGCCACCTATCTTGCCGAAAAAGGCATGGATTATACCGCAGCCAAGATTAACAATAAACTCAAAACAGAAATAGGAAACGGGATTCTGGTCAGCCAGTTCCCAGCCACCTTCACAAACGTAATTAATTTTGTCAAAGGACAAGTTATCGGAAAAACCATCAATCCAAGCGGAAATGGAACGTATATAGTAAAAGATATACAGTTTACAGATACGAGCAGCACAACTCCTAACCGGAAAAGTGTCACGATTCAAGTGGAAGCTAACGTCAAGAACCAGACAAAGCTATTGAAACGAACCATATTTTTTGGAACTGGTAATGCTCCTGAGATATTGAAGTATGCATTGGGTTCGTTTTGTTTATCAAAGAATTGTCTTCCAGGAGAAGGAAATATGTACCTTCAAGGAGCTTCTCAAATAAAAGGTGATCTCTATGTAGCGAATAATTTATTTGTAAAAGACAGCGGCCCTACAGTTTACAATTATAATTATAGTTATGGAACTTATACTGTTCCTTACTGGAACGATACGCTCTCCCCACAGCTTATTCCTAATGATTCTTCAACAAAATCAAAAATAGCATTAGGAGGTAATCTTTTTACTTTTACAGACGCAGCTCCTTTTATTAATTTTAACTTTTCAGAATTAAAATATGAGAGTGAGTACAGAAGTATCAGCAACTATTATCAAGCCCATTTAAACACGCCGGATGTTACAAATAGTTTTTACCAAAATGTAACCAATTCACCCGCTAATTATTTTACCTCTTCCGTTCCGTCGATTGTTAAAAGTAATTTCCGGCCTCCTATTATAGAAATTGCAGGTAAAAGAAACAGTTATAAATATAATTGGAATGATTCAGGTGTTTCCCCCATTCCTTTACCAAACAACAGAATGAATGATTCAAATACTTTATATAAGAGTTTGAAGATTTATCCCTACGATAAAAATGGAACGAACTTTGATTCATTTATACTTGAGGGAAACAACACGATCAATCAGTTTTCTTTTCCAGGGAATACCGAGATCACTGGACAAAGCAATAAAATCTCCAGATTAGAGTTTACAAATGGAGCTTATATTGGAGGGGATTTAGAGATTGGGTCCAAAAGTGCTTCAAATAATCCTAATACTTATCCAACTATTCAAATCAGAGGTTCTATTTTTGTTGACGGTGACTTAACCATTAATAATGTAAATGCACAGTTTGCATCACTCATCTATGTAACCGGAAAAACAACCATTGAGTATTCAACATTAAAGGGTTTAAATGAATCTTTAAAACCTCCTGGTTCCTTGATTGTTTTCAGCAAAGGAGATATTAATATTCAAAACAACAGTCTATACGATGATAACCCAAGCTACTTAAAAGGATTTTTTTATTCCGAGAGAGATATTGAAATGTATGGGGTAGGATCAAACATTTCTATAGATGGAGGCTTGTCGGCAAGGAAAATCATTTTGAATGCATTGGCTGGAAAGTACGCTAACCAGGGCCAAGAAGCTCTCATAAAATCCAGTGATATTAACTTATCACGGTTAAAAATCAATTACGATCCGGATATCATTGAAACATACGCCAACCTTAAAGAATCCGAACCGATGATTACAGATCTTGATGAGCCTGCAATCGCTGAACCTCATATGAAATAAAAAAAGGCCTTCTCCGATGAGAAGGCCTTTTGGCTATCCTACATACCTCGCAACCTTGTTCCTGCCCTGCTGTTTGGCGCCTGTGTACATGGCGCGGTCTGCATTGCGCAGGAGAGTGAGCGGATCCTCGCCCTGAAGTGGAGCAGTAGAAATACCGATGCTGGCGGTAATGTAGATTTGATGATGACGTTTGTCTTTTAGATCATCTTTAATGAGAAACGGATGCAGGGATATAATGCTCCGCAACTCTTCTGCCACGCGATAGCAAGTCATCTCATTCGTATGAGGAAGCAAGATGACGAATTCTTCCCCCCCATATCGTGCCACTTTACCGTTTTCCCCAATGTATTGTTCAAGTCGGCGTGCCAATTGAATTAACACTTCGTTTCCGCTTTGATGTCCATAGGTATCGTTAACCTTTTTAAAATGGTCAATGTCCATCAGGATGACAGAAAACTCCCGCTGAAAATAATTAAACTCATCATACATTTGAGAGAGGAGATTCTCAAAATATCGGTAATTAAAGAGTCCCGTCAAAGGGCATTGCTCGCTTTTGAGCTTTGTTGTTTCATAATTTTTTGCATTATCAATAGCTACCGCTAAATAGTTGGCCAGAATTTCCATAATCATCAGATGGTGTTTTTGAAACGTTTTTTTCTTCTGGTTCATAAACGTAATGACACCAACAATCTTCTGGCTTCGAATCATCGGAACGGAAATAATAGATTCTCCGTGCCCGTTAAAATGGCTCTCAGAAGTATCTCTCCATTGTTTTTTTGATGAGTAGAGTATACTCTTCCCGGTTGCCCAAACTTTTCCGCTCACCCCTTCTGTACGGAGGAGTTTAATATCATGTTTGATCATGCCCTCATTTTTCTCGTATTTCCGGATGAGTTTAAAATATTCTCCTGACTCTGCATCAAAGATATAAGCACCATCGACCAAAATAAACGAAGTCAGCTTATCAATGAACACATCCAGTATGTCATTTACTTGCAGATGCTCAGACAGCTGCTGGCCGATCTCACTGGATTTTTGCAGGAGATCATTGACCTGCTGGCTCGCATGGTACAAGTTGATGATGATGGACAGGCTTAAAAATGGAAAACCCACGTAAAAAATGGCCGGTGTACCAATCTGCGAATAGAGAACATAAAGGAGTACGCCGACAGGAATGACCAGCATCTCAAAAATAATATCGACCCAAAGATCTTTTTCAATAAAACGAACTTTTTGTGCAAACACATATGTTCTTACCACATATAAAAAGAGATGGTTCAATAAGAAATGTGCCAATATATATCCGGCAATCGGTATTAAATAAAATCCTTTGTTAAGGTCGTATGGGCCGGTATGCCCCCCGAGCAGCTCAAATATGATGCCGGATCCTACCGATATCCAGGCAAACATCAATGTATTGGTTAAATACCGATAATGCTCATTCGTACTGAAATACACCTTAAGAGTTAATGAGAATACAGCAATCTGAGTGATGATCAGGGAGAGAAATAATCCATAGTAAAGGAAAATCGCTAGCGAGATGCCGGTAATAAGCGAAATATTGGAGTTTAATACTCTGATCGGGAAAAGAGAAACGACCACGGTGAGTACCGTTAATACCGAAATATCAAAAAAAGAAATGGATGCAGGAAAATCATTCAGGGAGTAGCCTGTCCAAATTGCTGCTGGATAGAATATAACCCATACTATCCACATAACAAGCCGCCTTTTTTTATCCATGTTCCCTCGGTCCCCCTTCATGAGCCAAAAGTTCTATACCCTGCATACAGCTAGGTAAATACTATTATCTACTTATTGTAACAAAAGTTTGGAAAATTTCAATTACTTACCAATTATTTTCTTTAAAAATTTCTTGCACGCCCCAATAAAGTAGAGGGAGCCTGTGATTAGCAGGATATCTTGCTCTTTACCTGTTTCAAGAAAATTCATAAGAGCGGTCTCAAAATTCTCATCATATTGCTTTTTTTTCATAGTACTTTTTTCATATAAGGATTGGGCACTGTCCGCTCGATGATGCTCAAACGAAGTAAACATCATGGATGAACTGATCTCCTCCAACGGTTTGAGCATGCTTCCAGTGTCTTTATCCCTTAATGCAGCAAACAGCACATGAATGGCTTTTCCGGTAAAATGGCTTTTTAACGTTTCCTTTAAGGCCAGGATGCCTTCGGGATTGTGGGCACCATCCAAAATTATTTTTGGACGGTCGTTTACAACCTCAAATCGGCCAGCCCACTTCGCCTTTTTCATTCCATTGGTGATAGATTCCTCATCGATCACCCACCCTATCTCATATTTCAAGAGATCCATTGCCATTAAAGCTAATCCCGCATTGCTGACTTGGTGCTTTCCTGGCATGGCAATTTCCATAAGTGTTCGGTTTGAATAAGGTGATCTATAGGAAAATATCTCTTTCCCTTCTGACACCTTTATACGCTCCGTGTACATTTCTTTACCCAGTCTGTAGCATTTCGAGTGATTGTCCTTGGCTGTTTTTTCAATTACAGACAGAGCCTCAGCCTGATCAGTACCTGTAATGACAGGAACAGAAGGCTTGATGATCCCCGCTTTATGATGGGTGATCTCTGAAAGGCTTGAGCCAAGAAGATTCATATGGTCGTAGCCGATGCTGGTAATGATAGAAAACAAAGGCACGATCACGTTCGTCGAATCGTTCCGTCCTCCAAGGCCGGATTCTATTAAGCATAAATCCGGTGCACGTTGGCTGAAAAAAACATAAGCAGCAACTGTCACCGCCTCAAACTCGGACAGGCTGCCTAATCCTTCGTTTTCCACATCCCTGACAAAAGGCTTCATCTTCTCTATGACTCTTTCCAATTCCTTATCTGTAATCCATTTACCATCGAGCTGAATATGTTCTCTGACGTTAACTAGAAAAGGAGACGTAAATGTGCCTACGGAATATCCTTGTTCACGGAGAATGGCTTGAATCATCTGGATGGTAGAACCCTTCCCATTCGTTCCTGCCACATGGATGCAGCGCAAGGTTTTCTCCGGATTACCGAGTTTCTGAAGGATTGCCTTCATGCGTTCGAGGCCCATCTTCATCTCTCCTGCATCTGTCAGTTCCAGTTCATGGTTGATGTCTTCATAAGATGTAAACATCACGCTTCCCCTTTCGTATTGTGATATTTTCTTGGGAACGATAAAATAACGGTATAGTATTTGTAACACGGACGGAGGACAACAATGGCACAACCATCCTGCTGGATCATCTATAACGGCAACCTGCACCCAAAAAAATTCATGGACTTTGCCGAGTGGACGGCCAAAGCGGCTGAAAAAAAAGGCATTACACCAACAATTATCAAAAACAACGAACTGCTCGTTACATTTAAGAACGGAAAATCTATGATTTCTGGAAGCTATACAAATAGCTCTCCTGATTTTGTGATATTTGGAGACAAGGATATCTTCCTTGCCAAACAACTCGAAAAATTAGGTATTCCAGTATATAATTCTGCCGATTCCATTGAAATCTGCGATAACAAGTCGAGAATGTACCAAACCCTCGCAGACCACGGAATCCCTTTTCCAAAAACCATTATAGCACCAAAAGTATTTGGAGACCTTCATGATGAAAGCCATTATTATGCTATTGCAAGGGAAATCGGCTTTCCGATGGTTATTAAAGAAGCCTACGGATCGTTTGGTATGCAGGTTCACCTAGTAGAAAATGAACAGGAACTGCTTGACCTGATGAAATCACTAAAAAACACCGAGTATGTATTCCAGGAAATGATCAAGTCCAGCTACGGACGGGATGTACGCATCAATATCGTAGGCGGCAAGGCTGTTGCTTCCATGCTGAGAAAATCCGAGACAGATTTCCGGGCAAATGTCAGTTTCGGCGGAAAAACAAAGCCTTATACACCGACCAAAGAACAAATCAATCTGGCTGCAGCCTGTGCGGAAGTTACAGGAACAGACTTTGCCGGAGTCGACTTGCTGTTTGGCAATGATGGCTCTCCCCTCGTCTGTGAGATCAACTCCAACGCTCATATCCGCAGCATTTATGATTGTACGGGAATTGATGTAGCTCTGCATATGATGGATTTCATCCTCAATGATCTAAAAGAAAGAGGACCCTCACATGAGTAAAAGGGGATGGTTGATTTACAGTGTACAAGATGCTGAAAAGAATGCCTCCTTTATAAGCTGGATGAAAGAGGAGGCTGCAGCAGCCGGGTTAGACCTTGAACTTCGATACATCGAACGATTTGCATTTGGTGTAACGGAAAACAAGCTTTCTCTTTATTATGATAAACTGCAGGAACATTTACCAGCGTTTGCTGTGGTCCGGACGATCCATCCGCTCTTCTCTCTGCAGCTTGAACAAATGGGTGTGAAAATCTTTAATTCCTCTTATGTTTCAAGGGTGGCCAACGATAAGGCACGAACACACCAGCTTCTGGCGGAGGCTGGTATTCCCATGATGGACACCCTTTTCATCTCTCCTTCTTTATATCGTCCTGATTCTTTGCCTTTTGACTTTCCTTTAATTGCAAAGTTATCTTCAGGAAGGGGCGGAGAACAGGTCTACCTTGTAACAGAAGAACAAGAATTACGTGAGGCCCTTTCCGCCTATCCCCATCAAGAATGGGTGATACAAAAACCTGCGGCTCATCCTGGCAGAGATGTCCGGGTATTTGTCGTCGGAGATCAGATCGTCGGCGCAGTCCTTCGAAGTTCGGACGAAGATTTCAGAGCGAACTTTTCACTCGGCGGAAACGCTCAGTTCTACGATCTAAATGAGGAACAAATAGTATTGGCTCAAAAAATAATGTCCCATTTTGAGATGGGAATGGCCGGAATCGATTTCTTACTGGATAAAGACGATTCTTTTATTTTTAACGAAGTGGAGGACGTGGTGGGCAGCCGCACATTAAGTGCAACATCAGACATCAACATCGTTAGGACCTATATGGCCCACATCGCCGCACAAATAAAAGAGCCTGAAAGTGACTGATCACTTTCAGGCTTTTTTTATGCTTTCAGTTCTTGAATGCGCTGGCGGACTTTATCGCGTTTTTCGCTGTAGTCCTTTTCCTTTGCACGCTCTTCTTCGATTACTTTTTCAGGCGCTTTCTTCATGAAGCCTTCGTTGCTTAGTTTCTTCTGTACACGCTCGACTTCTTTGTTGTATTTTTCAACTTCTTTTTCTAGACGCTGAATTTCTTCGTCTAAATTAATCAATCCTTCAAGCGGCAGATACATTTCCACTCCGGAAAGTACAGCACTCATCGATTTATCTGGTGCAGAAAGATTGGTTCCAAGTGTCAGTGTGCTTGGGTTACAGAACTTCTCAAGATAGCTGCGGTTCGCCTCAAGCGCCTTCAGCACTTCCTCACTCTTGGCGTTGATCTGAAGCTCGATCGGTTTGCTCGGTGCCACGTTCATCTCAGAACGGATATTACGTACCGTACGGATAATTTCCGTAACGAGATTCATATCTCTTGCTGCTTCCGGGAAGTGAAGATCTTCACGCTTCGCTGGCCACTGAGCCACTGTGATGGATTCACCCTCATGAGGAAGATGCTGCCAGATTTCCTCGGTAATAAATGGCATGATCGGGTGAAGCATTCTCAAGGTATGATCCAATACGTAAGCCAATACGGATCGAGTCGTCTTCTTGGCTGCTTCATCTTCTCCATAAAGCGGCAGTTTCGCCATCTCGATATACCAGTCACACAAATCATCCCAGATGAAGTTATAAAGAAGTCGGCCAACCTCTCCAAATTCATACGTATCGATCAGCCTTGTTACATTTTCAGCTGTTTCGTTGAATCGGGTTAAGATCCATTTATCCGCCAGGCTCAGCTCTCCAGTGAGATCAATTTCCTCAACTTTCATTCCGTCCATGTTCATAAGGGCAAATCGGGAAGCATTCCAAATCTTATTGGCAAAGTTCCAAGTAGATTCTACCTTTTCCCAGTAAAAACGAAGATCGTTTCCTGGTGAGCTGCCTGTGGATAGGAAGAAACGAAGAGCATCCGCTCCGTATTTTTCAATAACATCCATCGGGTCAACACCATTGCCAAGAGATTTACTCATCTTACGTCCTTCGGAATCACGTACAAGTCCGTGGATCAATACATCATTGAACGGCCTTTTTTCTGTAAACTCCATGCCTTGGAAGATCATGCGGGCTACCCAGAAATAGATAATGTCGTAACCTGTAACGAGCGCATTGGTCGGATAATAGCGTTTGAAATCAATCGCTTCATCATCCGGCCAGCCCATTGTGGAGAACGGCCAAAGTGCGGATGAGAACCATGTATCAAGAACGTCTGTATCCTGCTCCCAGTTTTCTTCATCTTTCGGCGCCTCGTGGCCCACGTATACTTCGCCTGTTTCTTTATGGTACCAGGCAGGAATTCGGTGCCCCCACCACAGCTGTCTTGAAATACACCAGTCACGGATGTTTTCAATCCAGTGAAGATACGTTTTCTCAAAACGCTCCGGTACAAAGTTTACTTTATCCTCTGTTTTTTGAAGCTCGATCGCATTTTCTGCCAAAGGCTTCATCTTAACAAACCATTGTGTGGAAAGATAAGGCTCAACTACTGCTCCACTTCTTTCAGAGTGCCCTACGGAATGCATGTGGTCTTCGATCTTGAAAAGAACTCCTGCATCTTCCAGGTCTTGAACAATTTGTTTACGGCATTCGAAGCGATCCATGCCTTGATACTTTCCGGCATTTTCATTCATTTTTCCGCCTTCATCCATAACAAGGACACGCTCAAGGTTGTGGCGGTTTCCAATTTCAAAATCATTCGGGTCATGAGCAGGTGTGATTTTTACGGCACCTGAACCAAACTCCATATCTACATAGTCGTCCCCGACAATCTCAATCTCGCGCCCGACAATTGGGAGAATTGCTTTTTTGCCAATCAAATGCTTGTAGCGCTCATCTTCCGGATGAACGGCGATGGCGGTATCTCCAAGCATCGTTTCCGGCCTGGTTGTTGCGATTTCAATATGGCCTGATCCGTCAGCAAGAGGGTATCTCATATGGTAGAATGCGCCCTGTACATCCTGATGGATAACTTCAATATCAGAAAGAGCTGTTTTTGTCTGCGGATCCCAGTTGATGATGTATTCGCCGCGGTAAATCAGTCCTTTGTTGTAAAGCGTTACGAACACTTCACGAACAGCATCAGACAAACCTTCATCAAGGGTAAAGCGCTCACGCGAGTAATCGAGGCCAAGTCCAAGCTTTGACCATTGCTTGCGGATAAAGTCAGCATACTCTTCCTTCCACTCCCAGGCTTTCTCAAGGAACTTTTCTCTGCCAAGATCGTAGCGGGAAGTGCCTTGTTCACGGAGTTTCGCTTCAACTTTAGCTTGTGTGGCGATTCCGGCATGATCCATTCCAGGAAGCCAGAGTACATCATAGCCCTGCATTCTTTTTGCTCGGCTCAGGATATCTTGCAGTGTTGTATCCCATGCATGGCCAAGATGCAGTCTGCCGGTAACGTTCGGCGGCGGAATGACAATGGTATATGGCGTTTTGGATTCATCACCCGTTGCCTCAAAAAATTTGCCGTCCACCCAATATTTATACCAGGATTCTTCGGTTGCCTTCGGATCATATTTCGTTGGCATTGTAAGCTCTTGCTTTTCTGTAGACATGAACGTCTCCTCCTTCTCAATACAAATAAAAAAGCCCCTTCCGTCTCAAAGGACGAAAGAAGCATTGTTCGCGGTACCACCTTTGTTTGCAGAAAGCAGAAATAAACGCCTTTTGCACACTCATTGCTTGATAACGGTTTTTCGCCGTCTTCTTCTAGAAAGGCCGTCTGCCTTTGTTCAAAGAAGCTGCTCCAGGGCGACCTTCCACCGCTGTTTCCTTAGGAAATCTCTCAGCCATCAGATTTCCCTCTCTTTAAGGACAGTCGTTGTACTCTTCCCTTTCAAAGCAAGTTATATGATTTCATTGGTTCTATTTTAACTAGTAAAACAGGAAAACGTCAATAGCTTTCCCATTTGTTGTAACAATTATTCTATTCATGTACAAGAAATATGTGCATTCCGGCAATCATTCACGAATAGGCAGGCTGGTGAATACCATGATATCAACCTAGATGTACGAAAGAAGGATAGTTATGGCCAGACGCTATTTTAAAAGAAACCGCACGCCGTTTAAATTTCAGGTTCCCGATTGGCTTCGGACAGCAAGGGATATCGTAAGCCAATTTACAATACCGCTGATCGTGTTCCAGATCATCCGTACCATTCTGTTCCCATCCGGCATTGATTTTGTGATCCTGCTTATTTTAATCATTCTTCACTTTTGCTTTTCCTATGAGGTGTTATAAAGAAAAGCGGAAAATAAAAAAAGATCACATATAGGCTACTATATGTGATCAGTATTTTCATTCATATCGAGCGGTTCCGGCGGCGGCGGGGTCAGGATCAGATCACAGAAATCCCTGATGTGCCTCATCGCTGAAATTCGTTTTTCCAAACGGTGGACAAACTCGATTTGGCTGAATCGTTCCCTTTTATGACGATATAAATCAACGGAGTTAAAAATAGGTTCGGGATAGCTCATATAGCTGACCAAGAGACTTTTTTCCTCCTCGAGGAGTGGGATGTGCCTTTGATACAGCGAGAGCAGCCTCCCGCCCTCTTCTCTCGTCCAGTTCGAATGGTGTACTGCTTTTCTGAAAAAGATCGCCAAATCTCTTACAGGCGTATCAAGCACTGCTTTTTCAAAATTGAGGAGATGCGGTTCCCCATGATGAGAGAATAACAGATGATTTCGTGATAGTTTGCCATGGCAAAGTGCACTGCGATACCTTTTTTCCGCATGGCAGGCATCATACCAGTCTTTCAAACGGCGTTTTGCTTCCTCCGCCATTTTCATCATATGGTGAAAATGGCTTAAATACGTCAGCTCAAAAGGAGACATGTACGGCATGCGTTCTGATTCTTCAGCAAACCTCTCCATTTCAAGCTGGCGTGTTTCCCATCTCTGCATTAAATACTGAAAGGAATGGTCTACCACTTCTGGCGAGAAATCCTGTTCTTTCAGGGTCAGATAATGAATTTTTCCGATCTCATCGATCATCACTTCTTCCCGCGTCTGGCCGAGCCGTTCACCGCCTGCAAACCACGGCATGAGATAGTACGTTTTGTTTCCATGCTGTACGGTATAATCACCGTATTTAGTTGGATAGAGCGGCACCACCTGATGATAGCCGATTTCCGACAATCGGTGAACGACATGGGTAAACCAGTTCGATTCTTCTTCGTTTAAACTCGTTTCCTTTAAAGCAAACGTGCCTCTTCTTGATATCACTTTTTTCACTTTGCCGAACGCTTCGATTTTCTCTGGATAAAGATCGTACTGAAATAAAACCGGACCATAATTGACGTTTTCACTTGAATGGCTCACAAAGCCACCCTCTTTCGTTTATCGTCCATCCAGTCAGTAAAACAGTGAAGCAGGATTCTGTTAAAATCCCAATCCTGTTCAAAAGATTCAACGCAAGCAACAATGTGTGAAAGCTCTTTATCCTTTAACTGATCCACACAATCCTGAAGTTCCCATGGTGTCAAGATTTCTGCCAGAAGCAAATATCCCTGTTCCCGTTCCAAAGAGAAATGTTCATTGATGCAGGTTAATAATTTCCGCAGTGAGTAGGGCCCGCATTCCTTTAGCCACTCGGTCAAAAAATTGCGCAGCGGGCGATAACCCTGTTCAGGATAACCATTGCTTCCCCGGTAAAATAAAATATTAAAAATCTGTGCTCCATTGCTTATGTGTGTATCAGAATCAAGGAGCGGAAGCGGCACATTAGAGGATGCCTGCTTGAGTTCCATGGCAAGGTTCAGTCTTTTATTTGCTTCAGGCAAAGAATTTCTGACACTGACAAGTTCATTGTAATCCTTGCTTAGTTTGTGGATCGCCGCCAGGCAGGCGTCAAAGGAATAGTGATCAGCATGGGTAATGGAACCAAACCCTTTTTGCAGATCTAGGCCCGCTTGAAGCATGTTGCCCAAGAGAAGGCCCCACCTTTTTTCATGGCCTCCCCTTTCATGCCGGCCTTCTACATAATCATGCAGGGTGAGGTACCTGCCTTCCAGCTCAACCCATGGATTTCCATCTGCCGTCCTGATCATTCGGTCTGCTACAGCCAAACTGTTCTTTCCGACTTCATCCCTCCATTGGACATGCCAGTTTAAAAGGTTCAGATCATTCCAGATCCTGATCCGTTTGACCCCGCAATCAGTGTCCACCAGACTTTCTTTATCTTTCCATGTCACGGTTTGAAGATCATAATGCTTCTTGATTTCATGTAATAGGGTCATCGCTTCCACCCGACCTTAACGGCTTTGTGAAACTGGGATGTAAATAATTTGGCCTTCTGCGATCTCTTCCTGATTGATCCTGTTGACTCTCATCAGAGAATGAATAGAGATATCATATCGTTCACAAATGCTGTCAAGCGATTCCCCACGCTGTATAATATACATTTTTACCTTTGAAAACCTATCTTCATTTCCAGAAAGCATTTTTGTTAAATATAATGCATTCTCCTCTTTCCTTGCCTCAGTGGAGGAAACTTTCTCTTGTTCCTCCTCCCGCTCCTGTTCCTGTTCAAATGCTTCTTGAGGCGGCTGCTGATTGTAGTTATAAGCTTCCTGTTCTTCCGAATGTATATTGATCTGCTCGATTTGAGGCAAAGCAGGCGGCGGAGCAGGCGGTGCAGGCGGTATATAGGAAGGTGTATAGTAAGAAAGCGACTTTAAAGCCGGAATCCCATTGTCAGCCGTTTCTTCCTGATATTCTTCCTGATATTCTTGCTGATATTCTTGCTCTTCCATTGCTTCCGCTTCATCAAAGGTTGGGGTGGGATAGGCTGCAGGTTCATCGTCTTGACGGTTGTAATTGATTGCAGGCTCTGTGAATTCTGCTTGCGCAGGTTCGCTTTCCGGTTCAATGATCGGCATCTCGAACAGCTTCTTGGATTCAAATTGGAAAGGAGCAAAGATTTCTTGTTCTTCCGTTCTTGCTTCCTCTTCTGAATTCATCTCATCCTGCTGCTCATTCTCTTCAAACCTGGCTTCAAATACGGGAACCTGGAACGGCTCGTATTCCGTTTCTTCATTCATCGGCGTTTCCTCAAACGTCATGCCCTCATCTTCCATTGCCTGACCCTGAAAAGATTCTTGCTCCTCTTGGGCTGGTTCTTCATTCCCATCCTGAATGCCGGAGATGGAAATGGATGCAGTTAGCTCCAGGCAGGTTGGATTGGGAAGCTCATAATCAAAGGCATCAACAAGAACAAACACCTCTTCAAGCTTTTGAACCCGTGTTGAAGGGATCGTGATGTCAACAGGGAACCGATGATCCAGCTCTGCTATCCCCTCATCGTTCATTTTCAGCTGTGTCAGCGAACGATAGGAAACCTGCTCTCTGAGTGAGCCTGTTTCCAAATTGAGAGAATTCCCATCATCCATTGCACATGGACGGTACTCTCCATGCAGCATTAAAGCTCCTTTAACACAAACCTGGCCGCCTTCTTCAGTAATCTGAATATCAGGCTCCAGTGCCATTGATAACACTTCTGCAACTTCCTGTCCTTTCTTTAACCAGACAGACTCCTCTATGGAGAAACGCAGCTTCGATGGATTCATGCCTTTCTCCTCCTTTCAGCCAAATATCTCATACGTTACAGGATTATGACCAACTTGGTAAAAATATGATTGGAAAGAGAAGAACAAAAAAACTGCCCCTTAAAGGAGCAGTTTGTCTTTATAGTCTGGAGAAGGCTTTTTCACATGCAGCAATGGTTTTCTCAATATCCTCACCACTGTGTTCAGTTGATAGGAAGAGACCTTCAAACTGGGAAGGAGGAAGTGAGATTCCTTCTTCCAGCATATATTTAAAGTAGCGTGTGAAGTAATCAAGGTTCGATGATTTCGCAGTTTCGTAGTTCACCACGTCCTCATCGGTAAAGAAAAATCCGATCATGGAGCCCGCACGGTTCAAGCTATGCGGAATGCGGTATTTTTCTGCAGCCGCTGCAATCCCCTCAGCTAGGCGGTCGCCTTTTTTCACAAAGTCCTGATACGATTCCGGTGTAAGCTGAGACAAAGTCTCATAACCCGCTGCCATCGCCAGAGGATTTCCTGAGAGGGTTCCTGCCTGATAGATTGGACCGCTTGGTGCGATCTGCTCCATGATCTCCTTCTTCCCGCCGTACGCGCCGACAGGAAGGCCTCCGCCAATGACCTTGCCAAGGCAGGTAAGATCAGGAGTAACGCCAAAATATCCTTGCGCACAATGGTAATCCACACGGAAACCGGTCATGACTTCATCAAAGATTAAAAGAGATCTATATTGTTTGGTTACCTCTCGAAGACCTTCCAGGAATCCTTTTTGGGGAGGGACTACGCCCATGTTTCCGGCAACCGGCTCGACGATAATACACGCAATGTCATCACCGAACTGCTCAAACGCATAGCGTACACTTTCAAGATCATTGTAAGGAACTGTAATGGTGTTCTTAGCGACCGACTCAGGAACTCCCGGGCTGTCAGGAAGTCCAAGCGTAGCCACACCTGAACCTGCTTTAATGAGCAATGAATCGCCATGGCCATGGTAACAGCCTTCAAATTTCAGGATTTTGTTTCTGCCTGTATATCCGCGGGCAAGGCGAAGCGCACTCATCGTCGCTTCTGTTCCGGAGTTCACCATGCGGACGATTTCAATGGAAGGGACCCTTTCTACAACAAGCTTGGCGAGCTTCGTTTCCCACTCGTTCGGAGCTCCAAAGCTCGTACCAAGCTCGGCTGTTTTTTTAAGGGCATCCACTACTATTTCATTGGCATGTCCAAGGATTAAAGGACCCCAGGATAGCACGTAATCTATATACTCATTTCCATCGATATCATAGATTTTGGAACCTTTTCCCCGTTCCATGTATACAGGATCCATGTTTACTGATTTAAACGCACGCACTGGGCTGTTGACACCGCCTGGCATGTATTTCTTGGCTTCCTGAAAGGCTGCACTTGATTTTTTAAAGATTCTCATGTTTAAATCCTCCTGTCCTAGCGGTTTAACCAGCGTGATACATCTTTCGCATGATACGTAATAATCAGATCAGCACCTGCACGCTTCATGCCCGTCAATGTTTCCATCACGATGCTTTCTTCATCAATCCAGCCGTTTTGGGCAGCGGCTTTGATCATGGAATATTCACCACTCACATTATAGGCGACAAGCGGAAGAGGGTAACGGTCTTTCAGTTCACGGAGTACATCCAAATATGCAAGCGCGGGTTTTACCATAAGGAAGTCTGCTCCTTCTTCAATATCCGACTCTGCTTCACGCAGTGCTTCCAGGCGATTGGCCGGGTCCATCTGATAAGATTTGCGGTCCCCGAACTGAGGAGAGCTGTGAGCAGCCTCTCTGAACGGCCCATAATAGGCAGAGGAATATTTTACAGAGTAAGACATGATCGGCACATTTATAAAACCAGCTTCGTCCAGTCCTTCACGAATCGCTGCAACAAACCCATCCATCATGTTGGAAGGAGCAATGATGTCCGCTCCAGCTTTTGCTTGAGAAACTGCTGTGTTTGCAAGCGCAGAGAGTGATTCATCATTCAGAACTTCTCCGTCCCGAATGATCCCGCAATGTCCATGATCCGTATATTGGCAAAGGCATGTATCAGCAATAACGGTAAGCTGCGGAAAACCACTTTTTATTTTCTTGATGGCTTTTTGTACGATTCCATTATGGTCATACGCCGAGCTTCCTGCATCATCCTTATGGTCGGGTACTCCGAAAACCATAACAGAACGGATGTTAAGGTCCACAAGCTCCTGCATTTCCTCTTCTAGATAATCGAGAGATACATGGTAAACACCAGGCATGGAAGGGACTTCCTGCTTAATGCGCTCACCTTCAACAAAAAAGATCGGATAAATCAAATCGTCTGTTCTTACATGCGTTTCCCTCACGAGTGCACGCATGCTCTCACTGCTTCGTAATCTTCTATGACGCTGAAAATTCATATTATTTCTCCTCTCCGATAAAACACTTCACAGCCTCTATTATACCTTCTTCTGTATAATCAGTGGCACTGATCCGCTTATGAAACCCGGATTGTTTCGCTTTTTCCTCTGTTACTGGCCCAATACAGGCTGCCAAAGTGTTCTTCTGGTACATTACCCGGCGATCACCAGCCGCTTCACCGAAATAAACAACACTGGATGGGCTCATAAAAATGATCACGTCCACCTTCTCGGGAAGCTGGTGTATTGATACTTCTGCTTTCTTCGTCTCGTAAACGATGATCTCGGTTACTTGAGCAAGGTCATGTAGCGTATTTGCCACCGTCTGCTTGGCAAGGCTGCCTTTTGGAACGAGTACTTTGGAACCCGGTTTCACTCTTTTCTTTAATTCTACCGCCAGTTCTTTCCCTTCATACTTCCCCGGCATCAGATCAATAGAAATTCCTTTCTCCTCAAGCCTTCGAGCGGTTTTTGGGCCGACCGCCGCTATTTTCTGAGAAGTAATCGTCTTCCCAGTCTCCTGAAGCATTTGAAGAAAATAACGTACACCATTCGCACTCGTAAAGACCACCCAATCAAACTGCTCCAGCTGCTGAAGCACAGCTTCTTCTTCTGAATCCATGGTTGCTTTTGCTATGTGCAGTACCGGAAAGCTGACAGCCTCTGCCCCTTCTTCTTCAAGCTTTGCAAGAAGACTTGCAGATTGATGAGCCGGCCTTGTGACGACAACCGTCTTTCCCGCTAAAGGCCGGGACTTCATATTCCCAGGTCTTTCTTTACTTTCTCAAGGATCTCATGTGCACCTTTCTCCTGAAGCTTAACAGCTAGTGTCACTCCGAGCATGTTGGGATCATCCGAGACAGCCTGCTCCTTGATTACTGTTTTGCCATCAGGAGTAGCAACAAGCCCAGCTAAGGAGATGTCCCCCTCTTCTGTTCTTTCTGCGTAGGCCGCAATCGGCACCTGGCATCCGCCTTCCAGCGTGTGAAGGAATGCGCGTTCTGCCATCACCGTTTTGTACGTGTCTTCATCATTCAGATGCTGAAGAAGAGCTCTTAGCTCAGCATCGTCTTCCCGGCATTCAATAGACAGAGAGCCCTGTCCTACCGCAGGAAGGCTCAGTGACACTGGCAGGTATTCAGTCACCGTATCCGCTGACCATCCCATTCTTTCAAGACCTGCAGCCGCAAGAATGATAGCATCAAACTCACCAGATTTTAATTTACCAAGACGTGTATCGATGTTTCCTCTGATTGATTTAATTTCAAGATCCGGACGGACATGCAAAAGCTGTGCAGCCCGGCGGAGTGAGCTCGTACCGACAATCGATCCTGCCGGAAGCTCTTCTAACGAGTTATATTTTTCTGAAATAAAGGCATCCCTTGGGTCAACACGTTTAGGTGTGCAGCCGATGATCAGCCCATCCGGCAGAACAGAGGGCATGTCCTTCATACTATGTACTGCCATATCAATCTCTTTATCAAGCATGGCCTGTTCAATTTCTTTCACAAACAGCCCTTTACCCCCTACTTTTGAGAGAGTGACATCAAGGATCACATCTCCCTTGGTCACGATTTCCTTCACCTCGAACTCAAAAGGAAGGCCCAGCGCCTTCAATTGGTCAATGAACCAGTTTGTTTGAGTGAGTGCCAGTTTGCTTCGTCTTGAACCTACTATTATTTTTCTCATCTATAAAACCTCCTAAAAGAGTGACCATATGCCTTATTGATACCAAAAATGAAATTCAGTAAGGGTGGATGCCAGAAAATAATTGATCAGAACGATAAGAAAAGCTCCCGTGTTCCAGATCGCCAAGGTCTTTCCTTGAAGACCCTTCGCCACTTTTTGATATAAAAACACACTGTATACCGCGATGACGATAAAAGACGTAATGACTTTGGCGTCAAGCAGTGAAAAGCCCTGTATCTTTAAGAATGCCCAGATCACGCCTAGTATTAAACTTAAAAGCAGAATTGGAACACCTGTCATATTCAGTACAAAGGATAGCCTTTCAAGGGTAGACAGGCTTCCAAGACGCTGCAGCCTCTTGCTCCACTTTTTCTGCTTTAAGAGCCTGTGCTGAAGCAGATACATGATCGAAAAGATAAAAGAGAGGGTGAATGCACCATAGGAAACGAAAGCCATCGTAATATGAATCACCAGCAGCTCCGAAATGAGACGGGTCGACATCTCATCACTCACCTGTTCTCCAGGAGCAAAAAGATTAATAGACATAATCAAAAACCCGAGCACGTTCGTAAAGAATACTAAGAAATCGATCCTGAAAAAATAGTTCATGACCAAAGAGAAAGTCACTAAGATCCAGGCATAAAAAAACAAGCCTTCAAAAGGCGTTAAAATAGGCGGACGGCCTACTTCTATCATTCTCTGGACAAAAAATACCGTCTGCAGCATCCAGACAATAGAAAGCAACCAGAAGGCCATTCGGTTAGCCTTCCGGTTGTTTTGTAAAAAGTCGATAAAATAACCTATGATGCTTAAAGCATACAAGATGATTGTTGTATCATATATCCAATTTGCGTTCTGCATATCAGAAACTCCTCTCTAGGAGCCCAGTGACATTCCCGTTACAGAGGCAATGAAGGGGATGTTTCACTTAACTTTGTTGATTCCATTTCACTTTTTAGCTCTTGCCGTTTAACCTCTTCTTCAAGCGCGAAGATCTTTGTGAAAAATTCAAGCGCCTGATCCGCCCCAGGTTCTCCGGCTTGCTCTTTAATCCTTACAATTGGATCGCGCAGCAGCTGATTCACTATGCTTTTGGTATGCTTGCTCAACACTTTTTTCTCACGGTCCGTTAACTGAGGCATTTTACGCTCAATGCTCTGCATTGTTTCTGCTTGAACAGCAAGCGCTTTTTCACGCAATGCAGTTATCACCGGCACAACTCCAAGCATGTTGACCCATGAATGGAAGCCGATAATTTCTTCTTCGATCATGATCTCGATCTTTTCAGCTTCTTTCTTTCGCTCAGCCAAATTGGCTTCTACGATGCCTTCCAGATCATCTATATCGTAAAGAAAAACGCTTTCCAGTTCGTCCAATGATGGATCCAAATCACGTGGAACGGCGATGTCCACCATGAACAAAGGACGGCCTTTTCTTTGCTTAAGTACAGATTGAACCATCTCTTTTGTAATAACGTAGGAATCCGATCCGGTTGACGTAATGACAATATCGGCATGTGCCAGCACAGATGTTAAATGCTCTATAGGGTGAGCCGTTCCTTCAAACCGCCCAGCCAGTTCTGACGCTTTTTCAAACGTTCGGTTGACGACATGGACACTGGCTACTCCATTGCTGTGAAGATGCTTGGCAGTCAGTTCACCCATCTTGCCTGCACCCACGATTAAGATGTCTTTCTTTTCAAGCCCGCCAAAGATTTTCTTTGCAAGCTCAACAGCAGCATAACTTACAGATACAGCATTTTCCCCAATTTCTGTTTCCGAGTGGGATCGTTTTGCAAGTGTTATTGCCTGTTTGAACAGATGGTTAAAGATTGTGCCTGTTGTTCCTTCCTGTTGTGCAAGAAGGAAGCTGTCACGAACCTGTCCGAGAATTTGCGTTTCTCCGAGAACCATAGAATCAAGACCCGCAGCTACTCTGAAAAGATGCTCGACAGCGATCTCTTCTTCACGGATAAACAAGAACGGATTCAATTCATTTGTATCAATAGAAAACCATTCTGCAAGGAAAGACTTCATGTAATAGCGCCCTGTATGGATCTGATCCACCACGGCGTATACTTCTGTCCGGTTGCATGTTGAAACGATCGTACATTCCAATATGCTTTTCCTTTCCCGCAAAGCCCTCAAAGCCTGGTCCATCTCATTTGGATTGAATGCAACTTTTTCTCGAATCTCAACAGGTGCTGTCTTATAATTTAAACCGACAACAAGGATGTGCATCCCACTCACCCCCTTTATCTCTATCGTAAATACCACAGTAAATATCCATAATCATTATAACATGTACTATGAAATAATCATTTTAAAATTGTGAACAGAATATGAATCGTATGCTATGATAGGACAAGCGAAATAGTTCTTCCCTATTCTGTCCAAACCGTAATAAACTATAAAAAAATAGCGCTAATTTAAAAAAATTATAATCTAATACCCATATAAAAATAACAAATTTCGACCCTTTTAGCAAAGGTTTGATTTACTCGTTTGGCTATTTTCGCAATCTTTGATGCTCTTAGGAGTGGTTGATTTCCGTTTCAGGTTGCTCGCTTTCCGCGGGGCGTGCGGTGAGCCTCTTGGCGCAGGCGCCTGCGGGAGTCTCACCTGTCACGCAAGTCCCGCAGGAGTCTCGCACCTTTCACTCCAATCAACTTGTCAAGGAAGGAAGCTAGACATAAACCCTGCACCAAGCAACAATCTTTAAGATAAGAGCCATTCGTGTCAAATGATTTGGAGGTTATAATGAAAGGTAAAGGAAATTTTTCAGGAATTGTATTGCTGGGAATCGGGCTATTTTTCTTAGCTCGGCAAATGAACGTTACATATGTACTGCCTTATTTAACTTGGCCAACTTTTCTAATCATCATCGGCTTGGCCTTTCTTGTTCAAAGTGCAAGCGGGAAAGAGGGCCCAAGTGCTTTTTCTGCGATCCTGCTGCTTGGCTTAGGCATCCATTTTCACGCCATATCTCATATTGACGGCTGGCCCAAGGAGCCTGCCATGATCATCCTTATTATAGCTCTTGCCTTTTTATATATGTATAAGCAAACCAAAGAGGGCTTGCTGGCAGGCATTGTACTGCTTGCCATCTCAGGATGGAGCTTCTTCAACAAATCAGACACTCCCTCGATCAAAGAATGGTTTTCGTCCATTGAAGGATTTTGGCCGTTCATCCTGATCGGAGTCGGTGCTTATTTTATCTTTATCAAGAAAAAATAAACCAGAGCAGATGCTCTGGTTTATTTTTTTTGTGTGTATCCAAGGATGGTGCTCCATGCAGCATCCTTCCCATAGCCCGTTTCAGAAGAAAAAAGAATCAGCGGATCGTCTGGTTTCTTTTTCAATGTGTCACGGACGACTTTTAAATGTTTTTCCCATTTTCCTTTTGGAATCTTGTCACACTTGGTGGCGACAACGATGACAGGGATGTCATGATATTTCAGCCAATCATACATCATCACATCGTCTTTAGACGGTGCATGGCGTACATCAACGAGCTGGACAACAGCTTTCAGCTGTGGCCTTTCCATGATATAACGTTCAATCATCCTGCCCCAGGCTTCTCTCTCGCTCTTTGAAACTTTAGCAAATCCGTATCCCGGAACATCCACGAAATAGAGCTGCTCATTGATGATGTAGAAATTAAGAGTTTGCGTTTTACCTGGCCGTGATGATGTTCTGGCCAGGTTTTTGCGCGCAATCATTTTATTAATAAATGAAGACTTCCCAACGTTGGAACGGCCGGCGAGGCCGATTTCCGGTAGCTGGTCTTCAGGGTACTGCTCAGGCTTTACAGCCGAAATGACGATATCTGCTTTTGTTACTTTCATTTACTATCTCCCACTAACGCATGTTTTAACACTTCATCCAGATGAGATACCGGTATAAACGCAAGACTGCTGCGGACACTTTCCGGGATATCATCTATGTCTTTTTCATTTTCTTTAGGCATGATAACAGTTTGGATTCCTGCACGATGGGCGCTCAATGATTTTTCTTTTAAGCCGCCGATCGGCAGAACACGGCCGCGAAGTGTGATTTCACCCGTCATGCCTACATCCTTGCGAACAGGCTTTCCTGAAAGTGCGGATACCAATGCCGTTGCGATGGTAATACCTGCAGAAGGGCCGTCCTTAGGTGTAGCTCCCTCCGGAACGTGAATATGAATATCCGTCTTTTCATAAAAGTCCGGATCAATTTCGAACTCCTCTGCTCTGGAACGAACATAGCTCAGCGCCGCCTGGGCGGATTCCTTCATTACGTCTCCGAGCTTACCGGTAAGAATCAATTTCCCTTTTCCAGGCGTAAGAGCGACTTCAATAGACAGCGTATCGCCGCCTGCGGTTGTATACGCCAAGCCTGTAGCTGCTCCTACCTGATCTTCCATCTCAGCCTGGCCATAACGGAAGCGCGGTTTTCCAATATAGCTCTCGAGGTTTCTGTCAGTGATGGTAACCCTTTTCTTCTCTCCTGACACAATCTGTTTGGCTGCTTTTCTGCATAAGCCTGCAATCTGGCGCTCCATGCTCCTGACGCCTGCTTCTCTCGTATAGTTTCGAACGAGTTTAAGAATAGCATCTTCTTTCAGCTGAAACTGCGATTTTGTCAAGCCGTGCTCTTTCAATTGTTTTGGAATAAGGTGATTTTTAGCGATATGAACTTTTTCCACTTCTGTATACCCTGCGATTGAAATGATCTCCATACGGTCAAGCAGCGGGCCAGGGATGGTCGCCAAGCTGTTCGCTGTTGTAATGAACATAACCTTGGAAAGATCATAAGGTTCTTCGATGAAATGGTCGCTGAACGAATTATTTTGTTCCGGATCCAGCACTTCCAATAGGGCAGAGGATGGATCGCCTCTGAAGTCATTGGACATTTTATCGATCTCATCAAGAAGGAACACTGGATTGATCGTACCTGCCTTCTTCATTCCCTGAATGAGACGGCCAGGCATCGCACCGACATATGTTCTGCGATGGCCTCGTATTTCCGCTTCATCCCGCACTCCTCCAAGGGAAATGCGGACAAAATTTCTTCCGATTGCTTTTCCAATGGAACGGGCGAGCGACGTTTTACCGACACCAGGCGGTCCG
The DNA here is from genome assembly GCF_023149135.1 of Fictibacillus marinisediminis. Taxonomy (NCBI): domain Bacteria; kingdom Bacillati; phylum Bacillota; class Bacilli; order Caryophanales; family Fictibacillaceae; genus Fictibacillus; species Fictibacillus marinisediminis. The sequence continues at coordinate 2,858,671 of NZ_JAIWJX010000002.1, forward strand.
ACAAGACAAAGGATGGGCCCTTTCAATGAATTGGTTAACTGCTGAACAGCCAAATACTCCAGCACACGCTCTTTTACTTTTTCAAGTCCGTAATGATCTTCGTTTAAGATCTTCTCTGTACGGATGATGTCCAGCTGATCTTTCGTTTCTTTTGTCCAAGGCAAATTGATCAGCCAGTCGATATAGTTTCGAATGACCGAGCTCTCAGCAGAAGACCCTGGCATTTTTTCATAGCGGTCCAATTCTTTAAGTGCGATCTCCTGCACATTTTCAGGCATATCCGATTTTTCAATTCTTTCTTTGAGCGAGGAGATTTCGCCTGTTTTGCCCTCTTTATCTCCAAGTTCTTTCTGAATGGCTTTCATCTGTTCACGGAGGTAATATTCCTTCTGTGTCTTTTCCATCGCCTTTTTGACGCGCTGGCCGATCTTCTTCTCCAACCCTAATACTTCTTTTTCATTGTTCAGGATGGAAATAAGATGATTCAATCGTTCCTTTACGTCAACAATTTCAAGAATATGCTGTTTTTCTTTAATTTTTAACGATAGATGGGAAGAAATCACATCTGCCAATCGTCCCGGTTCTTCGATATCTTGCACAGAAGCCAACGTTTCAGGTGTTACCTTTTTGGAAAGGTTTATGTACTGCTCAAATTGCTGAAGAGCCGTTCTCATAAGGGCCTGGATTTCCAAGTCCTTTTCGCCCTGGTCTTCTATCAGTTCTACTTCTACCTCCAAGTATTCCACACGGTCAATGAACTGCTTTATTTTTCCGCGCTTAATACCTTCAACGAGCACACGGATCGTGCCGTTCGGGAGCTTTAGCATCTGATTTACTTTTGAAAGGGTTCCGATTTCATATATTTGTTCGCCGCTCGGATCTTCTACAGCTACTTCCTTTTGTGTTGAAAGGAAAATATGCTGATCATCAAGCATGACTTGCTCCAATGCCTGTACGGATTTTTCCCTTCCTACATCAAGGTGAAGCACCATGGTGGGATACACCAGCAGGCCGCGAAGAGGAAGGAGGGGAAGGATGCGGGTAGTTTGTTCGTCCATTTAACACACCTCCGAATACTGCTTAATGTATTGAATGATTTCAAATTCATGCAGCCTATTTTTAGAATAATGGCATTTTCAGCTTCACAGCAGTATTGAGTTCGCCTCATAGAGCTTAACATACAATTACAATGCCATAAAACAATGAAGAAATTTCTTCAGTCTTTGTACAATTCTACCTATAAAGAGCCATTTTGTCTAATTGGAGCTCGTTTTCATACTCGAAAGGAAAGCCCCCTCTTTAGACAGATTTCGGAGGGGACTGTAAAAAGCCTGAAGCAGGGATGGCCTGCTGATTACCTTTATCCATTTCAGGAAAGGCGAGTTGAAACACCTGAGATAATTTTGTCACTGGAATGATCTCTATGCCAGTGATCTCCCGAAGTATAGCCTGATCGTTATCCTTTGGAATGATGACCTTCTTGACTCCCGCAAGTTTAGCCGCTAATACTTTGGCCATCACGCCTCCGACCGGCTTCACTTTTCCATGTACGCTTAATTCACCGGTCATAGCCAGCTCATTATCAATCTCCACATTGTGGATCGCTGAATAAATTGAAGTCGCGATCGCGATCCCTGCTGACGGCCCATCGACCGGCCCGCCGCCTGGAAAATTGACATGAATATCATACAGCGCAGAATCTACTCCCATATTTCGAAGGACGGTCAGCACATTTTCGACCGATCCTTTTGCCAGGCTTTTTCTTCTGATCGATTTTGTATTATTGCCGATCGATTCTTCTTCCACTATACCTGTTATCGTAATCGTACCCTGTTTTTTCGCCGGTAAAACGGTGACTTCAATCTCCAGCAATGACCCGCTGTTAGGGCCGTAGACTGCAAGTCCGTTTACTAGCCCCACCTTTGGTTCTTCAGAGATCTTATTCTCTGGACGCGGAGTCATCTGACTTGAATGGATGACCCATTCCAAATCCGCTTTTTTGATGAAATTTCGGTCTTCTGTAATCGCCAGCCCTGCTGCGATCTGCATCATGTTTACGGCTTCACGGCCATTTTTAGCATACTTGGAAAGCAGTTCGACCGAATCTTCTTCAACATTCATGTTTACTTTATCTGCTGCTTTCATAGCGATCTGCTGAATTTCCGGAGACTGAAGCTCTCTAAAGAAGACTTCCAGACAACGTGAACGGATAGCAGGCGGAATTTCATCAGGCGTCCGTGTGGTTGCCCCAATCAGTCTAAAATCAGCAGGAAGGCCATTTTGAAAAATATCATGGATGTGTGAAGGTATGTTTGTATTTTCTTCGTTATAATATGCGCTCTCTAAAAATACTTTTCGGTCTTCTAGTACTTTGAGCAATTTATTCATCTGAATCGGGTGAAGTTCTCCAATTTCATCGATAAAAAGGACGCCGCCGTGAGCGTTTGTTACCGCTCCTTGTTTTGGCTGTGGAATTCCGGCCTGCCCCATCGCCCCCGCTCCCTGATAGATTGGGTCATGAACGGAACCGATCAAAGGATCTGCAATCCCACGCTCGTCAAATCTGGCTGTCGTTGCATCCAATTCAACGAACACCGAAGTGGGACGGAATGGCGACTTCTTATTCCGCTTCGCTTCTTCCAGTACAAGACGTGCTGCAGCGGTTTTTCCGACGCCTGGAGGTCCATAAACAATCACATGCTGTGGATTAGGTCCGCAAAGCGCAGCATGCAGAGCCTTGATACCATCCTTCTGGCCAACGATATCAGCAAACTTCCCCGGTCTTACTCGTTCAGACAGCGGTTCAGTCAATGAGATCGACCGCATCTTCCGCAATTGGTCCATTTCCTTCTTTGATTCTTTATCAATACTCACTTTTTGAGTGCGCTGGCTCTTCAACAGGTTCCAAAAGTAAAGTCCAATTACAATTCCAAAAAACAGCTGAATGAGTAAAGCGATTCCAGTCCAGTTCATTTCTTCCTCCCGAATTTTTTTTATGCTCCTAGTATCTCCGAGTGGGTACCGGACTAAACAGAGAAAATGGAAAAGCTGAGGAGGTTATGCTTTAGAATCGCTCAAGTTTTCATAGATTAAAAACAATGCCTTTGTAAGTCAATGGTGCAGTAAAAACTTGAGTGTCTCTTTCAGCTCAGTATGGCTTTAATAAACCCAAAACAAAAAAACCAGCCCCTAAAGGCTGGTTTTAATTCTTCTTACGCACTTTCTTTCGGTGTTTCCTTTTTAGGTTCCACAATTGTACCGTCCTCAAGTTCGAGTTTCGGCGGAACTTTATCAGCTACCGTTTCTTTTGTAATGATACACTTAGCCACGTCTTCTCGGGAAGGAAGTTCGAACATAACGTCCAGCATCATTCCTTCAATGATAGAACGCAGACCACGTGCACCAGTTTTGCGTTCGATAGCCTGATTGGCAATTTCAGTAAGAGCTTCTTCGTTGAACTCAAGTTCAACACCATCAAGATCAAGAAGCTTTTGGTATTGCTTAACAAGCGCATTTTTTGGCTTTGTCAAAATTTCAACAAGTGCATCCTCATCAAGCGGAGTTAGACTTGCTGTCACAGGCAGACGGCCGATGAATTCCGGGATAAGACCAAAGCGAAGCAAATCTTCAGGCAATACTTTTGCCAGGTATTCTCCTGCTTTAAGTTCTGCCTGTCTGGATTCAGAGCTGAATCCGATAACTTTTTTCCCTAAACGGCGTTTGATGATTTGTTCGATGCCATCAAATGCACCACCGCAAATAAATAGAATATTTGTGGTATCGATTTGAATGAACTCCTGATGCGGATGCTTTCTTCCGCCTTGCGGGGGTACGCTTGCAACGGTACCCTCTAAGATTTTAAGAAGGGCCTGCTGTACACCTTCTCCAGATACATCACGGGTGATGGAAGGATTTTCAGACTTTCTGGCAATTTTATCGATTTCATCAATGTAAATAATGCCTTTTTCAGCTTTTTCTACATCGTAATCAGCCGCTTGAATCAATTTAAGCAAAATGTTCTCAACATCTTCGCCCACATAACCGGCTTCTGTTAAAGAAGTCGCATCAGCAATCGCGAAAGGAACATTTAGGATTCTGGCAAGCGTTTGAGCCAATAGCGTTTTACCGCTTCCTGTAGGCCCGATCATGGCGATGTTACTTTTTGCAAGCTCCACTTCATCGGACTTTTGTGAAGAATTAATGCGTTTGTAGTGGTTATATACTGCTACGGAAAGAGACTTCTTAGCCTGTTCCTGGCCAATGACGTATTCATCGAGAATCTTGCGGATTTCCATTGGCTTCGGAACTTCCTTAAGCTCTACATCCTCTTCGGTACCAAGCTCCTCTTCCACAATTTCAGTGCATAGCTCGATACATTCGTCACAAATATATACACCTGGTCCTGCTACCAGTTTACGAACTTGATCCTGCGTTTTTCCACAAAAGGAACATTTCAGCTGCCCTTTTTCGTCATTGAATTTAAACAATGAAATCACCCCTAAACCTTAAATTGGATGAAACCAATTACCTTTTCATACCGTTTCCAGATATGCTTGTTTCATTACTCTATAAGCAATTATTTCAAGTGCTTACTGATTTCATTTCCGCAAGTTTATGTATTGGATTGTATCATATATCCCCTAATGAACGGAAATAAAAACCCTTCCTTGACAATTAATAGTATGTATTTGGCTGTAATCAATGTGTTCTATAAGTATTAACCTTATGGCTTATTTTAAAACCTTAATCCTAAAATAAAGCCTTTAAAAAAGTTTCAATAAAAAAGCGCTTTTTCCTGCCAAGAAGGATAAATAATTATATAAAACAAGGCACGAAAAGTTCGTGCCTTGCCAGACCTTACTCTATCTTATGCAATTGTTTTGCTGTTATCCACTAGCAGGTCAATAGCTTTTCTGATTTTAAGATCAGCTGCTACTGCGTCGTTTCCGCCTTGCATAGCAAGCATTTGCGTAATTTTCTCTACGTCCATGTTGTACATTTCAGCCATTTTCTTAAGCTCTTCATTGATTTCTTCTTCCGTAGCTTCAATTTTTTCAGCTTCAGAGATCGCTTCAAGTACTAGGTTCGTTTTCACGCGTTTTCCAGCATCTTCTTTCATTTGCTCACGAAGAGCAGCTTCATCCGTGCCAGAGAACTGGAAGTAAAGGTCAAGGTTCATACCTTGCATTTGCAGACGTTGTCCAAATTCTTGAACCATACGGTCTAATTCTGTGTTGACCATTGCTTCTGGAATATCAACTTCTGCTGCATCAACCGCTTTGTCAACGACTGAATCGCGAGTGTGGTGCTCAGCTTCATGCTTTTTGCTTTCTTCAAGCTTCGTACGGATGCTTGCTTTAAGAGCGTCAAGCGTTTCAACTTCTGCATCAGCTTCTTTAGCAAACTCGTCGTTTAGCTCAGGAAGCTGTTTTGATTTAATTTCATGGATTTTCACTTTGAAGACTGCAGGCTTACCAGCAAGCTCCGTTGCATGGTATTCTTCAGGGAACGTAATGTTAACCTCTTTTTCAGTACCTGCTTTGTCTCCGATCAATTGCTCTTCAAATCCAGGGATGAAAGAACCAGATCCGATTTCAAGTGGATAGTTCTCAGCTTTTCCGCCTTCGAACGCTTCTCCGTCAACGAATCCTTCGAAATCGATAACAGCTGTATCACCGTTTTCTACTTCGCCTTCTTCTTTTACAGCAAGCTCAGCTTGCTGCTCTTGAAGACGTTTGATTTCGCTGTCAACATCTTCGTCTGTTACAGATGCGTCGAATTCAGTAACTTCAAGCCCTTTGTATTCACCAAGTTTAACTTCAGGCTTTACTGTAACTTTAGCAGTGAAAACAAGGTTGCTTCCTTTTTCCATTTGCTCGATGTCAACCTCTGGACGGTCAACTGGATCAATTCCTGCTTCTTCTACAGCTTGGCTGTATGCTTGCGGCAAGATGATGTCTAGAGCATCTTGGTATAGAGATTCTACTCCAAAACGCTGTTCAAACATTTTTCTTGGCATTTTTCCTTTACGGAAACCTGGTACGTTTACTTGTTTAACCACTTTTTTAAATGCTTGGTCAAGAGCTGTATCTACTTCAGAAGCCTCAACTTCAATCGTTAAGACACCTTGATTACCTTCTAACTTTTCCCATTTTGCACTCATTCAAAGTTCCCTCCAACATTACGTATTTCATTGAAAATCTTACATTTTCGTTACAACCATTCCATTATATCATAACAGACTTGTATTTCAACAATGACCCTGATTGTTTCCGTATTAGTATCCTTGAAATTTATTCGGGCCGAACGTAAACCTCTCAATGTCAAGGAGTTGTTCGACCGCTTTTTCTAAAGTTTCAGGGTGGATCTCAATTTCGGATTCGATGGCATCACAGGTGTCCATACCGCTCAGTTTACCAGCTGCACACTGAAGAGCACGTGCCCAATAATGAGAATCTGCCGGTTCGGGCACCTGGGGATAAATAGCAAGGATGTAGTCCCACCATATCGTAACAGCAAATTCTGTCAGAGTCGGATTATCCTGTTCCAGCCGATCCTCCAATTCTTTTTTTACTTCAAGGTTAAATGGATCTTCATAGACATCATGAAGTTCCTGAATGTTGATGGAATAGGTATTTCCAAACTTATGTAAGGTTACGGTTTCCTGTATGTCCTTTGATTTTAAATAGTTTAGTGCCATGGTCTTGATGCCTGGGTTGCCCTCTTCATTTTCCAAGAACTCCCGGTAAACCGCTATAGTATCCTCTGGATTCATATAGCTTAATTGCTGCATGGCAATCCACTGGTTATGTATTTCACCACTTGTCATCATGTTCCGAAGGGTTTCAATTTCTTTGGAACGGTCCTGGTGCGGCTCTGGTGATAGATCAATCGGCGGTTCTGGATCATCTGTCATCTTCCGGCTGAAATGCAGAAGCTGATAAAAGGATTCTGCCTGAGCGGCTGGAAGCTGATGTTCCTCAAGCACCGCTTCAACAACAGACACAACGGATTCATATTCTGAAAGCTGAATAAGGACAGAAAGATAAATCTGCAATACATCAAAATATTCTCCGATTCCCTGCTTGAGCATTTTATCTGCTCTTATTTTCGCTTCTTGAAGCTGGCCAAGTTCAATCAGGCTTAACACAACACCCAGATGTCCCTGAGAATGTCCCGGTTCTATCTCCAGCAGCTGAAGAAAACAGGATAAAGATTCCTTAAATTGCTTTGCTTTTAAGGAAGACATTCCTTTTTCAAGCAATCGGGCCGGCAAATTAGGGAACAGTACGACATTGCTGATTTTCTTACCTTTTTTTTCATTAGCCATAAGGTTTCTTCACTTCCAGTTTCTATTTGCATCAGTTTAACAGTTTAAAGGCGTAAACTCAAGATGAGTCAGTCTTCAGGAAGTAACAATAAATCCTGCACAGCCATTGTGCAGGATTGCTCATATGTACAAATTTCCCTAAAAGGGATAGGGAATAATAGGATAGAAGGCTTACGCCATCCCGATGCTTCTAAACACTATTATTCCCGCTTAGCTGTTATTCAAACCAAATGGGGCCTGATCCTGGAAGTGAACGGCTGAATTTGGCTGTTAGACTACTCCCATCTTGTTCTCGAATTGGCTGATCTCATCATCATACTGCATAGTGATTGAAATTTCATCCCAGCCGTTCTGCAGCATCTCTTTCCAATAGGGATCAAAATCGAACGAAGCTGCCACCTCTGTACCTGCAGAGATTTCCTGACGGTCCAGGCTGAGAGTTAACTTCTTATTCCCGTTTTCCACACTGGTTTTCAATTGATCAATCACCGGTTTAGGCAGGGTGATGACGAGAATGCCATTCTTCAAAGAGTTATTATAGAAGATATCCGCAAAGTCAGGAGCGATAATGACTTTGAATCCATAATCCTTCAGTGCCCATGGAGCGTGCTCTCTCGAAGAACCGCATCCGAAATTTGCACCTGCGATTAAAATCTCAGCTCCCTCTGCATCCTCCTTATTCAGTTCAAATTCAGCGTTCGGGGTGCCATCACGGTTGAAACGCCAATCGAAAAACAAATACTGGCCAAACCCACTGCGCTCGACCCGTTTTAGGAATTGCTTAGGAATAATCTGATCTGTATCCACATTTTCACGGTCTAATACGGCTGCTGTTCCGGTAAAAGTCTTAAATCCTGGCATACGCTTCACCTTCTCTCGTACCTGAAACAAATTTTCGGACGTCCACGAATTTACCTTCAATGGCAGCTGCTGCGGCCATCGTCGGACTCACAAGATGAGTTCTCGCTCCTTTGCCCTGCCTGCCCTCAAAGTTTCTGTTGGATGTGGAGGCACATCTCTCGCCTTCCGGAACGATATCCGGGTTCATCCCAAGACACATGGAGCATCCTGAATCTCTCCATTCAAAGCCTGCTTCCTGAAAAACCTTGTGCAGTCCTTCTTTTTCTGCCTTAACTTTTACTTGCTGTGAACCAGGAACCACTATCGCGTGGACCCCGGCGTGAACTTTTTTTCCTTTAATGACTTGAGCTGCAGCCTTCAGATCACTTAGCCTTGAATTTGTACAAGAACCGATGAATACGTGCTGAACAGGTACTTCAGTCAGAGACTGTCCCGGCGCTAAACCCATATAGGCAAGTGCTTTTTGCAGGGATTCTCTCTCTCTTTCTGGTTGCCCTTCTTTAAATGAAGGAACATTCTCAGAGATTCCCACACCCATTGAAGGATTCGTTCCCCAGGTGACCATCGGCTCAACTTCTGATGCATCGATCTCGATAACTTTGTCGTATGAAGCATTGGAATCCGACTTAAGGTCCTCCCACTGCTTCACTTTTTCTTCAAATTCATAATCTTTAGGAGCGTATTTTCTTCCTCTAATATACTCATACGTTGTATCATCTGGTTCAATCAAACCTGCTTTCGCACCCGCTTCAATGGACATGTTGCACAATGTCATCCGTTCTTCCATTGTGAAATTTCTTACCGTCTCTCCTGTAAATTCAATAACATGTCCTGCACCGGCGTTAGTACCATGCCTGGCAATAAGAGCAAGTACAATGTCTTTGGCTGTTACGCCGAATCCTGGTTTTCCTTCAATATTCACTTTGAGCTGCTTCGGTTTTTGCTGCCAAAGTGTCTGGGTGGCCAGAACATGCTCCACTTCGCTCGTTCCAATCCCAAAAGCCAAGGCACCAAACGCTCCGTGTGTAGAAGTATGGCTGTCTCCGCATACGATGGTTTTGCCGGGTACCGTCAGGCCAAGCTCCGGACCGATGACATGTACGATTCCCTGGTCAGCAGAGTCAAGACCTTCCAAATGAATACCATATTCTTTGCAGTTTTCCTCAAGGGTTTGAATTTGCTTCAGCGCGATGCGGTCATCAATGACAAACCGATTTTTGGTCGGTATGTTATGATCCATCGTTGCAAAACAAAGGGCGGGTTTTCGGACTTTTCTATTCTTTTCCCGCAAGCCGGCAAAGGCTTGCGGGGAAGTCACCTCATGAAGGAGGTGCAGGTCAATATATAAAAGACCGGGCTTGTTCTTTTCCTGAATGACTGCGTGTTTATCCCAGATTTTATCTATGATTGTTTTTGCCATTTTGCACCTTCCTCCTTACACATATATTTCAAGCAGCGTTGCGGCCGCCGCGTCTTCCTCCAGCCGGTAAACCAACTGTTCCACCATTTCATCCGTTGTTGAGACTCTGCTCTTTTTGGTTTGTATGTCACCCGTACGGAATTTCGCGTTCAGGACTTCCTGAACGGCCATTTCAATGGCATCCGCCTCTTCGTTCATATGAAAGGAATGTCTGAGCATCATTGCTGCTGAAAGTACCATTCCCAGCGGATTGGCCGTATTAGTTCCTGCAATATCAGGAGCTGAACCATGAACGGGTTCAAACAATCCTGCACCTTCTTCACTCAATGATGCCGAGGCAAGCATTCCAAGAGATCCGGTAATCATGGAGGCTTCATCAGACAGGATGTCGCCAAACATATTCTCTGTCACGATAACATCAAATTGTGCAGGGTTCCGGACAAGCTGCATGGCCGCATTGTCAACAAGCATGTGGTCAACTTTAACATCTGGAAAGCTCATCGCTATTTCGTTTACAACTTCCCTCCATAGTTTGCTTGATTCCAGCACATTGGCTTTATCCACTGAAGTCAGCTTTCCGGTTCTGGAAGCCGCAAGTTCAAACGCCTTTTTCACTACTCTTTCAATTTCTTGCCTATGATAGTACAGCGTGTCTACCGCTTCATCGGATCCTGATCTCCCTTTTGGCTGAGCGAAATACAAGCCGCCTGTCAGTTCTCTTACAAACACCAAGTCTACATTTTCGATCAGTTCAGGTTTTAGCGGAGAAATATCTGCTAATGGACTGAATGCTTTTACCGGCCTCAGATTGGCGAAAACGTTGAGTTCCTTACGGATTTGGAGCAGTCCGTGTTCGGGACGCTGATCCATGCCATCCCATTTAGGTCCACCCACGGCTCCCAAAAGAACCGCGTCACTCTTTTTGCATTGTTCAAGCGTTTCAGGGGGCAGTGGATTTCCTGTCTCATCGATGGCTTTTCCGCCGATCGGCATCTCCGTCACTGTAAAACGATGCTGAAATCGGGATTCAATGGCTTTGAGCACCCGCAATGCCCCTTTCATTACTTCCGGTCCGATTCCGTCACCCGGCAAGACTGTAATTGTTTTTTCCATCTTGACCCCTCCTCATAAAATTTATAGACTGACTTTCACTAATTCTTCTTTTTGAACGTTCATAATCGTTTTGTTTAACGCATGAACGTATGCTTTTGCTGATGCTTGAAGCACATCCTGAGCAGTTCCGCTTCCGTTGATTTCCTGTTCCTCGTACTTTAGCAGAACATAGACCTGTGCTAATGCATCTCTTCCTGAACCGACGGATTGAATACGGTAATCTTTCAGCTGTACAGGCAGCGGCAGCATTTTATCCAATGTATTGTAAATGGCCTCTACACTTCCTGAGCCTGTGCCTGCTTCCTGGATGCTCTTTCCATCTGGCGCTTTTAGCGTAATGGTTGCAGTCGGAATATTATTCGTGCCATAGTTCACCTGAATATCACCTAACTGGTACATAGGGACTGGCGGCTGGATTTGATGTTCGAGAAGGAGGGCCAGAATGTCTTCTTCTGTAAGCTCCTTCTTCCGGTCGGCCAGTGCTTTAAATTCGTTGAACAGTTCATTAAGCTGCTCCTCACCGGGTTCAAAGCCCAGTTTGTTAATATGTTTCCGGAATGCGTGCCTTCCTGAATGCTTTCCGAGAACGAGCTGGTTGGAGGATACTCCGACCAGTTCGGGCGTAATAATCTCATACGTTGACTTTTCTTTAAGCACGCCATCCTGATGGATTCCAGATTCATGAGCAAAAGCGTTTCTGCCGACTACAGCCTTATTCGGCGGAACGCTGATTCCTGTCAGTCTGCTGACAAGTCCGCTCGTGCGGCTGATCTCTTTCAGTTCCAGTCTGGTTTCTGCCTGATAAAAAGTATTCCTGATAGCTAGAGCGACTGATATTTCTTCTAATGAAGCATTGCCTGCTCTTTCACCAATTCCGTTGATCGTACATTCAATCTGATCGGCTCCGTTCTCGATCGCTGCTAATGAATTAGCAACAGCCATGCCAAGGTCATCATGGCAATGAGCAGATAATTTCGCCTTATGGATATTTGGTACATGCTCTCTCACGTACCGGAAAAGGTGTCCGTATTCAGCAGGACTGTAATAGCCAACAGTATCTGGAAGATTAATGACAGTGGCACCTGCATCAATCACTTGCTCAATGATTTTTACGAGAAAAGCCAGATCTGACCGGCAGGCATCTTCTGCAGACCATTGTACGATTGGAAAACGCTCGCGTGCGTATTTCACAGATCGAACGGCTGTTTCAACCACTTCATCCGGAGTTTTTTTCAGTTTATATGTCATGTGGATCGGCGATGTTGCTAAGAAAACATGCAGCCGAGGTTCAGGTGATCCTTTTAATGCTTCCCATGCCGCATCAATATCCTTTGTCGTCGAACGGGCGAGACCTGTTACCGAACTGTTCTTGATTTCATCGGATATTCTTTTTACCGCTGCAAGATCACCAGGGGAGGCAGCCGGGAACCCTGCTTCAATGACATCTACACCGAGCCGCTCGAGCTGTTTGGCTATCTCAAGCTTTTCCTGGGCATTCAAGTTCACTCCTGCCGTTTGCTCTCCGTCCCGCAATGTTGTGTCAAAGATGTCAATTTTTCGCACTTGTCACCGCCTCCTTCGTTTTTTCCTTCTGTTGTTTAACAAAAGGCATCATTGCTCTTAACTCGCGGCCGACTACTTCAATCGGATGATGTTTTTCACTCTCATTGATGGCATGGAACACCGGGCGGTTTGCCTGATTTTCCAAGATCCAGCCTTTAGCAAACTCTCCGTTTTGGATATCCTTCAGAACCGCTCTCATTTTCGTTCTTGTATCTTCATCTACTACTCTTGGACCGGATTGGAAATCGCCCCATTGAGCTGTATCAGAAATGGAATATCTCATTCCTTCAAGGCCGCCTTCGTACATCAAGTCAACAATCAGCTTCAGCTCGTGCAGACATTCAAAGTAGGCGACCTCTGGCTGGTACCCAGCTTCTACAAGAGTTTCAAAACCTGTCTTGACAAGTGAAGTCAATCCTCCGCACAAGACAGCCTGCTCACCAAACAGATCGGTTTCGGTTTCTTCTTTAAAGGTTGTTTCAAGAACGCCGGCTCTTGCAGCTCCAATCCCTTTTGCATATTCAAGCGCCGTTTCTTTCGCAGTTCCCGTAACATCCTGATAAACCGCGATCAGCGCAGGAACACCTGCTCCAGCTTCATACGTGCGTCTTACAAGATGTCCCGGTCCTTTAGGAGCAACAAGGAAAACATCGACGAAATCCGGCGGAACGATCTGATGGAAATGAACATTGAAACCATGTGCAAAAACAAGTGCATTCCCCGGAGTCAGCGCCGGTTCGATCTCCCTTTTATAGACTTGCGGCTGAAGTTCATCCGGCAGAAGAATCATGATGACATCCGCTTCATTGGAAGCTTCTTCTACAGATGCTACTCGGACACCATCTTCAACAGCCTGGTCATAGGATTTCCCCTGTCTTACACCAACTACAACGTCATATCCGCTTTCTTTCAAATTCAAAGCGTGGGCATGCCCTTGAGATCCATATCCAATAACGGCTACCTTTTTTCCGTTTAAGTATTGATCAGCGATTTCCTTGTCATAATAAACTTTTGCCATTTTTACATCTCTCCCTAGGTTTTATAGTTATTTTTAGATAATAGAAAACTGATTCAGGTTATACACTGTTTTTTGTGTTCCGCGCGGCATTGCGGTAAGCCCTGTTCTGGAAATTTCCTTAATTCCGTACGGCCGCAGAAGCTCGATCAACGCCTCTACTTTTTCATTGTCGCCTGTCACCTCAATCGTAACGTTTTCAAGGCTTACATCAATGATGGCTGCTCTGAAAGGCTCGATAATAACTTTTATCTCACTCCGTGTATCTGGTGTGGTAATGACTTTAATCAGCGCCAATTCTCTGGCTACAAGTGCCATATCGGTGAGATCTTTTACCTTCAGCACATCGATCTGTTTATGCAGCTGTTTAAGCAGCTGTTCGAGTTTTCTGTCATCCTCGACCTGCACAACAATCGTAATTTTTGATATCCCCGGATCATCGGAATGTCCTACCGTGATGCTCTCAATGTTAAATTGCCTTTTTGTCAGTAGTCCTGTCAGCCGGTTTAACACACCGCTCTGGTTTAAAACGGTAGCTGTTATAATGCGCCTCATGGTTTCACCCCAATCATTTGATGAATTCCTTTCCCGGGAGCAATCATCGGATAGACATTTTCATCCGAAGTTACCCTGCAGTCGAGAAGGAAAGGAGAATTGGACTCCAGCGCGTTAGCAAGCTTCACTTTGGCATCCTCTTCTGTAGTAACAACCGCTGCGTCAATGCCATAAGCTGCTGCCAGTTTTACAAAGTCAGGCTGAACAGGAATGAGGGATTGTGAATAACGTTCTTCGTAAAAGATCTCCTGCCACTGCCTAACCATTCCCAGTGACTGGTTATTAACGATGACAATGATGACAGGCAGCTTCAATTCTTGAAGAACAGATAGCTCCTGTAATGTCATTTGGAATCCGCCATCACCTGTTACAGCAACAACAGGAAGTTCTGGATTTCCAATTTTCGCCCCGATAGCTGCCGGGAATCCGAATCCCATCGTTCCTAATCCTCCTGAAGTTACCCAGCGGTTTGGTTTGGAAAAACCATAATATTGCGCTGTCCACATCTGATGCTGTCCCACGTCTGTCGTAATGACCGCTTCCCCTTTTGTTTCCTCATGAATGATTTCCAGCAGCCTCTGGGGTTTTAGCGTTTCACCGTCTTTTTTATACCAGAGCGGATAACTGCTCTTCAGCTCAGATAAATGATAAACCCATTCTGTCGTATCTCCTGACGATGTGCTTTCTCTAAGCAATGCTGAAACGGTATGCTTTGCACAACCGACAATCGGAATCAGAGTTTCCACGTTCTTGCCAATCTCAGCCGGATCAATGTCAATATGGGCAACGGCTGCTTTCTTGGCGAAGTGATTTAGATCACCTGTCAAACGGTCATCGAACCGTGCTCCGATTCCAATCAGGAGATCACACTCGTGCAGAGCAATATTCGCGGCATATGTGCCATGCATTCCGGCCATTCCCAGGAAAAGGGGATGATCGGATGGGAAGCTGCCAAGCCCGAGCAATGTATTGGCGACCGGAATCCGATGCTGTTCAGCCAAGGTAAGGATTTCATTCTCTGCTCCAGCGAACAGCACACCCGCACCTGCAAGAATGACAGGTTTTTTTGCAGTGGCAATGGCGTCTGCCAGCCGTTTTACTTGGAGAAGATTCGGCATGACTGTTGGCTGGTAACCTGGCAGTGTGACTTCTTTCGGAGTAGAAAATGCTCCTAAAGCCGTCGAAATATCTTTTGGTATGTCTACCAGAACCGGACCTGGCCTTCCTGTCTGAGCGATATGAAAGGCTTCCTGGACGATCCCGGGAAGGTCTTCCACTCGTCTTACCTGGTAGTTATGTTTGGTGATCGGCATCGTTACACCGACTATGTCAGCTTCCTGGAAAGCGTCTGTACCGATAACAGATGTTGCCACCTGCCCGGTGAAGATGACAAGCGGGAGAGAATCAATCATGGCATCAGCAATTCCAGTAACGAGATTCGTTGCCCCCGGCCCCGAGGTGGCTATGACAACTCCCGCTTTTCCGGTAACCCTTGCAAACCCTTGAGCTGCATGGATGGCTCCTTGCTCATGGCGGGTTAAAATATGTCTGATATTTTTCTTGTAAAGGGCATCATAGATTGGAAGGACAGCACCTCCAGGATAGCCGAACAAGACGTCTACCCCTTCTTTTTCAAGTGCCTCCATCAGCATGTCTGCTCCTGACATCATTTGAACTTTGCTTTTCTCTTCATCAGCCACCCAGCTGGCTTTCATTCCTGATTCCTCCCTTATAAAATCATAATAAAAAGCCTTCCCACCCAAAATGACAGTGTAATCCTGCCAAAGGGGTGAAAAGGCTTCTTTTCACGGTACCACCCTTCTTCGCGGCTATGCTGCTTGGCCGCCTCATGGACGAATATGTTCGCCCGGTTTGATAACAAGTTAACTCCTCTTTCGGGTTAACTCGGCCTGCCCTACTGGCCAATGGCTTTCGGACAGACACTCAGGGGTGAGGTCCTGATAAGAGTATTACCGGTTCCCAGCGCTTCCGGCTCTCTGTGAATACTCTGTTATCATTCTTCCCCTTCATCGATTTTGAATTATTTAACTTTTTTACTAAAAGTTTATATTTTCAGAACTCCGCCAGTATTGGCTGAAGTAACCAGCTTGGAGTAACGGGCGAGATAGCCTTGTTTAATTTTAGGTTCAGGCTGTCTCCAGTCCGTTTTTCTGCTTTCCAGTTCTTCTGTGCTCAGCATGATGTTGATCGATCTTTGAGTCAAATCAATGAAAATGTGGTCGCCGTTCTCCAGGAACGCGATTGGACCGCCTTCAGCCGCTTCAGGAGAAATATGACCGATGGAAATTCCTCTGGATGCTCCTGAAAATCTTCCGTCTGTAATTAAAGCGACCTTTGTGCTTAGCCCCATTCCAGCGATTGCAGAGGTCGGTGAAAGCATCTCAGGCATTCCTGGTCCGCCTTTTGGACCTTCATACCGGATAACCACAACGTGGCCTTCTTTTACTTTTCCGCTGTTGATGCCTTCTAACGCTTCATCCTGTGATTCAAAGACGATGGCTTCTCCTTCAAAATATTTGATCGATGGATCTACACCGCCCACCTTGATCACACAGCCGTCAGGTGCAAGGTTTCCATATAGAATGGAGAGCCCGCCTACAGGACTGTAGGCGTTATCAGGGTATCTGATTACATCGCTGTTTGTAATGGCAGCATCTTTTATATTTTCATAGAGAGTTTTCCCCGTAATCGTGATCCGGTCTTTATGAACTGCTCCTTCAATGTGGCAGAGCTGTTTCATGATGGCACTGACTCCACCGGCATCATGGACATCCTGCATCGTGTAGTCGGATGCGGGACTGATCTTGGATAAATAAGGAACCCTTTCAGCTACTTCATTAATTCGTTTAAGATCGTATTCGATCCCCGCCTCATGTGCGATGGCCAGCATATGAAGTACGGTGTTCGTTGATCCTCCCATGGCCATATCCAATGCAAAAGCATCATCTATGGCTTCTTTTGTAATAATGTCTCTTGGCCGGATATCGCGTTCGACCAGATCCATCAAACAGGAGGCAGCATCTTTATAGAGCTTATCCCGCTCTTTCGAAGTGGCGACGAGTGTCCCGTTTCCCGGCAATGTAATGCCGAGCATTTCCATAATGGAGTTCATGCTGTTAGCAGTGAACATCCCGGAGCAGGATCCGCAGGTCGGACAGGCGCTTGATTCAAGCTCAAGCAGTTCTTCCCTCGACATCTTACCGGAAAGATGTGATCCGACTCCTTCGAATACAGAAACGAGCGAAAGTGATTTTCCAGCGGATGATTTCCCTGCTTCCATTGGGCCGCCTGAAACGAATACGGCAGGTACATTCGTTCTAACTGCTGCCATCAGCATGCCCGGCGTTATCTTGTCACAGTTTGGAATAAAAAAGACTCCGTCAAACCAGTGAGCATTAATGACTGTTTCCGCTGAATCAGCAATAATTTCCCGGCTCGGAAGCGAATAACGCATCCCGATGTGCCCCATGGCAATCCCATCATCGACGCCGATTGTATTAAACTCAAACGGGACACCGCCTGCTTCACGGATGGCTTGCTTAACTTGTTCGCCTACTTTATTGAGGTGCATATGTCCCGGAATGATATCTACATACGAGTTGCAGACCCCGATAAATGGCTTGTTCATGTCTTCCTCTTTGACACCGGCAGCATGCAGCAAGCTGCGATGCGGTGCCCGGTCAATTCCTTTTTTTATCATGTTACTGCGCATAGACCACAACTCCTGTTACGTATGATTAGCCCGCTTGTACGGTAGTGGAAGCCGGATAGACTTTGACTCCCTCTTCGACAACTCTTTGCCTGAACGCTTGCAGCAAAATATTCGTGTGTTTTCCTGGAACACCTTCACCGATTACCCTGCCGTCCACTTTGATAACAGCAATGACTTCAGCAGCCGTCCCTGTAAGAAACACTTCATCAGCCACATACACATCATGTCTTGTAAATGGCTCTTCGCTAACGTTGTAGCCAAGTTCTGCAGCGATCTCAACGATAGCGTTCCTCGTAATTCCCTCAAGCGCTCCCAGGTAACCCGGTGGTGTTTTGATACTATTTCCTTTAACAATAAATACGTTATCTGCAGAACCTTCGGCTACATAGCCTTGGTCGTTCAACATAAGCGCTTCGCTGACACCAGCCAGATTGGCTTCAATTTTGACGAGTATGTTGTTTAAGTAATTCAATGATTTTACTTTTGGACTCAAGACATCTGCGCGGTTCCTGCGGCTCGCTACTGTCACAATTTCGATTCCAGTCTCATAAAGTTTTTTAGGGAAGAGAGCCAGCTGTTCTGCAATGATGATAACCCCCGGTTTTTCACAGGTAAATGGATCCAGGCCAAGATTCCCTCTTCCACGGGATATGACTAAACGAATGTAGGCATCACGATATTGGTTTTTTTGGAGCGTCTCGACGATAATTTTTGTCAGCTCCTCTTTTGTGTGCGGAATGGTTAACATGATGGATTGAGCTGATTCAAACAGACGCTGTAGATGTTCATCAAGCCGATAAACATTTCCATTGTAGACTCGAATGCCTTCAAACACCCCATCTCCGTACAAAAATCCGTGATCATAAACAGAGATTTTGGCATCTTCTTTCAAGACAAATTCACCGTCTACATAAACCCATTGTTCTAACATCGTGATCCTCCTTTTCTCCTTCGTAAATTGTTCGAATATTTAAATATAATCTGATAATTGCTGATTATGTTACGCCCCTTTTTGTTCTAGGTCAACCACCTTTTTTGAAAAAAATTAATTTTTCAGTTTATTCAGTTTTATTGTATCCGCTTACATCCTTTGCGCCAAAGAGAAAAGAAAACGAAACATGTCCATTGTAAACATTTTTGAAGCGCTTACAAAAATAGTCTAAGCACTCTTTAGGTAAGCAAAAGTAAACAAAAAAAAGACACCTCTTTCAGTACATTTAATCGATGTACTGAAAAAGGTGTCTATAGTATGTAAGTTATATGGCGTCCCAGGAGAGATTCGAACTCCCGACCGTACGCTTAGAAGGCGTATGCTCTATCCGGCTGAGCTACTGGGACATATGTATTTTAGAGCCCTTTCCGCTTAGCAATGCAACTTCATGCGATTGCAGAGCGCTGCGGGCACACAGTTTTGTTTTCCTCGGGGAAAACATTATGATCAATCAATTCTCTTTGACTTTTCCAGTATAAAAAAGTCTTGCCTGTTTGTTTCCATTGCGACGTGAGAAATAGCAAATGGAGCGGGTGATGAGAATCGAACTCACGACCAGAGCTTGGAAGGCTCTTGTTTTACCACTAAACTACACCCGCAAGTAGGTAACTTAGGTCACTAACATCAGCGACATAACTAAATATACTATATCCCATTTAGTATGTCAACAGATTTGGGGAGAAAAATCTCCCCATTGTTAAATGAGCTGAAATTCACTTCTCAGGTCTTCTACTTCTTTTCCTTCAAGATCCAAAAAGGATACGTTCACCGTACTGCCTTCAACCTGACAGATCGCGTAGGTTTTTTCAAAACGTTCTCTTGGCATTCTGATGCTGCCTGGATTGATATAGATATGGCCGTTCTTCTCAAAGCTGTGCGCTGTGTGAGAGTGTCCGTAACAAATAACCTTAGCTCCTGTTTCTTCTCCTCGATAGGTTAGTGATACGAGTGACATTTTCACATTATACAGGTGGCCATGCGTGACATAAAAGCAAGTGTCCCCAATCAGCTCTATAGCTTCTGTAGGAAGGTCAGGCGCAGCATAATCCATATTGCCCTGCACCGTGATAAAATCCTTTAATTCGCGGGAATCAGCAGTAAGCTCGGAATCTCCGCAATGAATCATTGCTTCTACTTCACCTCGGTGACGGTCTTTGATCATTTCCAGTTCCTTTTTATATCCGTGGCTGTCACTGACGATTAAAACTTTCACAGTTGGCTAACCTCCTAAAACAGCAGATGCATCTGATCCTTAAGCTTCGCCATTGCATTTGCACGATGGCTGATTTTGTTTTTCTCTTCTTTTGTGAGCTCTGCCATAGTGGACGAAGTATGCCCGACGACAAAGATTGGATCATAGCCGAAGCCGTTGCTTCCCGTCTTTTTATAGCCGATCTCACCTTCACAATACCCTTCAACGATCAGTGTTTCCATACCTGGCCTTGCAACGGCGAGCGCGCACACAAATCTTGCACTGCGCTCTTCAGGCGGTACGCTTCGCATCTCGTCAAGCACTTTGTCCATATTTTTATTATCGTCTTTTTCTATTCCCGCATATCGGGCCGAGAAAACACCCGGCCTGCCGTCTAAAGCGTCTATGACAAGGCCTGAATCATCCGCGATAACAGGAATATTGTAAAGTTCTGATATTTCTTCTGCTTTTAATGCTGCGTTTTCAGCAAATGTGGTTCCTGTTTCTTCAACATCCGGAGTGTTCTCCACATCCAGCAAAGAGGTCACTTCCAATCCCATTTCTGAGAACATAAACGTAAATTCTTTTACTTTACCTTCGTTCTTTGTCGCAATCAGTACTTTTTTCATCATCAATACCTGCCTTACTTAATTAGTTTCGCCAGTTCACCGAGCACTTCCTTCTGAATGCCAATCAATTCAGTGACGCCTTTATTCCCTAATTCGAGCAGTGTCTGCAGCTGCTGATAAGAAAAAGTCGCTTCCTCTCCTGTTCCTTGAAGCTCGACAAATTCTCCGCTGCCGGTCATGACAATATTCATGTCTACTGAAGCAGCCGAATCTTCGGCATAATTCAAATCCAGCAGGGCTCCTTCTTTTTCGTCAATCCCTGCAGAAGTAGCAGCAAGAAAATCACTAACCGGCATTTGTTTAATCGCTTTGGTCTCCAAAAGCTTACCAAAAGCTAATACCATCGCAACAAACGCCCCTGTAATGGAAGCCGTCCGCGTCCCTCCGTCAGCTTGAATGACATCACAATCAACCCAGATTGTCCGCTCTCCGATTTTCGAAAGGTCAACGACGGAACGGAGCGCCCTTCCAATCAGCCGCTGGATTTCCATCGTACGGCCCGTTACTTTCCCCTTGCTTGACTCCCGGATCGTACGCTGTTCTGTCGCTCGCGGAAGCATCGAATATTCAGCTGTTATCCAGCCTTTACCCTGCCCTCTCATAAACGGAGGAACTCTCTCTTCGATGCTTGCAGTACAAATCACTTTTGTGTCACCTACTGCTATGAGGACAGCTCCTTCCGGATGTTTTATGTAATCTTTATCCATCATTACGGGCCTTAGTTCGTTGTTCGCCCTTCCGTCATTCCTCATCATAAACCTCCTGCATTATCTTGCTCACTTTCATCGCCTGATCTTATTTTTCGTTTTATGCCATAAAAAAAAGAGAAGGCTTAAGCCGTCTCTTTTATCCTACCACAAGTTATTCATGGATTAAAATTCGCCGGTGTTTACCATAGCAGGTCTTGAAACTGGAGCTGTGATTGACTTTCCATCTTCGGACTTCAGTTTTGTTTTTCCGTTAACATGAATGGCTACTTTTTTCACATCATTTAATTCTGTCAAGGATAATACGATCGATTTCAACACAGCATCGTCAATCGTATTTTCCGATTTATTATCCAAGATGGCTTTATTGAAATTCAGCGTGGCTACCCGTTTTTAACAACTGGTGTATCGAGTAATTTCACATCATTTCTGAATCCGGTTAAAAGTCTGCTTTGTTCTCCTGGCCCCTGTATCAGTTCTTGGACAGCTGCCGTTATTTTATCGCTGTCATTTTTCGCTACCCTCCGTGTCACCGGAACATAATATTCTTGAGTACCATTTTCCGCAACAAAATACAGGGTGGCTGTATCGCTGCCGGTCATGTCGACTACATCGCCATTTTCAATATTAATACCGTCAGCACGGCTTACTCCGTCATTGATCGGTGTATGATTGACAGGCATAACGTCTTGATTCTTGCCGTCTATTTGAATTTTCACATTTTTAATTGAATCAAATTGAGTAAGCGTGAAAGTGATCGACTGTAAAAGCTTTTGTTCATCCTGGCCTCGGTAATCCTTGAATTCCTTGGAAAAATTCGCGGTTGCCGTGCCGTCTTTACCGACGACAACGTCCAGTACTTGCGTATCTGGCGGCAGCACTGCCTGGAATCCGTTTGGCAGGATATTGGATACCGGCCCGTCTTTTACTAAGTACTCTAATACTTGTTTTGCAGCCGTACCTGATTTTGGCAGGTTCATCATTTGAGGCACGACCAGCCCATTGCTGTCCAATAAAAACAGTTGGCGTTTCACGGAGTTTTTGGTGGCTTTGGCAGTTGTTTCTTTATCAAGAGACTTGCCTTCCTTCACGTAGTTCACTTTCGGGGGATCTAGCTCATTTCCTGCTTTTTCTCCCCCAGTCCACACCCCGCCATCAGCATTGACACTGATAGGAGAAGCAGCGGCGCTCCTGCCCTCATTTTTTGTACATACTTTTCCCTCCCCAAGTGGTTGTACTACTATGTATACGGGCTGTCCCGCCTTTTAGACCACTCTCGGAAAAAATAAAAGGGGCTGTCCAAGAAGTCTGTAAGCTGTTGATTTCCGTTCCAGGCTGCTCGCTTTCCGCGGGGCGTGCGGTGAGCCTCTTGGTGCAAGCACCGGCGGGAGTCTCACCTGTCACGCTAGTCCCGCAGGAGTCTCGCACCTTCCACTTCAATCAACTTTTCATTGAAGATTTTCAAGCCAAAAAGGAGCTGCCTGAAGGTCAATTTTCGACTTTCTGGACAGCCCTCCCAAAAACTAAAAGGACAAAACCACTCAGTGGTTTTGTCCTAATTTAATAAAATGCACATGCTCTACTTTTTCTTCCATCCAATGATTCGCGATCTCAAGGAAATGTCCGTTATCTGATGTAGAAAAGAATTCATGACCTGGAATCCGGTCGCCGGTAAACAAAAGACCACTGTGATCCAGAATGGCTGAAACCTCTCTTGCAGTTTCAGCACCTGAGCAGATCAGCTTGATCTCTTCTCCCATTACTTTTTGAATGACCGGCCGTAATAACGGATAATGTGTACATCCGAGAATAAGAGTATCGATCGGGGTCTCTTTTAACGGCTGAAGAACTTCAAGAACCGTGCTGTACGTATCCTCTCCGGTCAGTTCACCGTTCTCAACGAGCGGGACAAACGGTGGACAGGCAAGACTGTGCACAGTAATATCGCCCTTGATCTCTTTTAACGCCGTCTCGTAAGCACCGCTTTTTATTGTTCCGACGGTCCCGATGATTCCGACCTGCTGATTCCTCGTTACTTTCAGGGCTGTTCTCGCTCCAGGGTGTATGACACCTATAACCGGTATGCTGAGCCTTTTTTTCACTTCATCCAAAATGGCTGCTGTCGCTGTGTTACATGCGATGACAAGCATCTTTATCTCCTTGCTGAGAAGGTACTCAATCATCTCCAATGTGTATTGTCTTACTTCCTCCATTGGTCTGGGTCCATACGGACAGCGTGCAGTATCACCCAAATAATAAATTTCTTCCTTAGGCAGCTGCCGGATGATCTCCCTCGCTACCGTTAAACCGCCTACACCTGAGTCGATCACGCCTATTGGTTTATCCATTTGTTCTCCTCTTCCTTCTTTCGGTGTATCTTCATGTTGTATGCTAAAATCCATACCGCTCTAACCAAAAAAATCCTACCAAAGAATAAAATAAAAACGATGTTCTTGTCAACTCAGCCAAAGAAGAAAAGCCGACTCCTTTTCGCTGCACTAAGGCAGTGAAAGGGAAATCAGCTTTACTTTGATTTAGAAATTTTCGTTAACAAACTTTACAACATCTTCAGCAGTATCCATGTTTAAGATGGTGTCTACATGTTTTTCTGCTTCAGCTTTGGAAAGTTTGGAAAGCTGGCTTCTCGCAGGAAGGACTGATGTTGCACTCATGGAGAATTCATCAAGTCCAAGACCAAGAAGAATAGGAATCGCAATCGGATCGCCGGCCATCTCACCGCACATTCCAACCCATTTTCCTTCTTTATGGGCAGCAGTAATCACCATTCGGATCAACCGAAGGATTGCCGGATTGTATGGCTGGTAAAGGTAAGAAACCCTTTCGTTCATCCTGTCTGCTGCCATCGTGTACTGAATAAGGTCGTTCGTACCGATGGAAAAGAAATCGACTTCTTTTGCAAAACGGTCAGAAAGGACAGCAGTGGAAGGAATCTCTACCATGATTCCGATTTCGATGTTTTCTGAAACGGATACCCCTTCTTTTACAAGTTTTTCTTTTTCTTCAAGAAGAACTTGCTTAGCCGATCGGAATTCAACCAATGTTGCAATCATCGGAAACATGATTTTCAAGTTTCCGTAAGCACTCGCACGAAGCAAAGCTCTCAGCTGTGTTCTGAAGATCTCTTGTTGTTCCAGGCAAAGGCGAATCGCTCTAAAGCCAAGGAACGGATTCATTTCCTTTGGAAGATCAAGGTATGGAAGCTCTTTGTCTCCACCGATGTCAAGCGTTCGGATGACGACAGGTTTTCCTTCCATTTTTTCAAGAACTTCTTTATAGGCCTTAAACTGCTCTTCTTCCGTCGGTAACTGGTCGCGACCCATGTACAAGAATTCGGTACGGTAGAGACCGACGCCTTCTGCACCGTTTTCAAGAACGCCTTTAACATCCTGTGGTGTACCGATATTAGCAGCAAGTTCAGCATGGTGTCCGTCAGCCGTTGTCGTTTGTTCGTTTACTAGTTTCGCCCACTCCGCTTTTTGCGCTTTATATTCCTCTTGCTTTTTCTTATAGAGATCAAGCTCTTCATTGGATGGATCAACGATGACTTCTCCATCAAGTCCATCAATAATAAGCAGGGTTCCGCTGGAGATTTTTTCGGTTACTGTTTTCGTCCCAACAACTGCCGGGATTTCCATGGAACGGGACATGATGGCTGAATGAGAGGTTCTGCCGCCAATATCCGTCGCAAATCCCAGAACAAACTTGCGGTTAAGCTGTGCTGTATCGGATGGCGTCAAGTCTTCGGCAATGATCACTACTTCCTCTGAGATTGTTGCGGGAGAAGAGAATTGAACGCCCAGCAAATGAGCGAGGACGCGCTTGGATACATCACGGATATCCGCCGCACGTTCTTTCATATACTCATTATCCATCTGCTCAAACATGCTGATAAACATTCCTGAAATCTCATCCATCGCACTCTCAGCGTTGACATTTTCATTCTGAATTTTGGTTTTAACTGCATCAATTAGCTCTGGGTCTTCAAGGACAAGAAGATGGGCAGCAAAAATCGCTGCCTTATCTTCTCCTAATTCTTTTAATGCATTTTCTTTAATAACCTGAAGTTCGCCTTTCGCCTTTTCTACTGCAGCCGAAAACCGTTCAACCTCAAGACCGGTATTTTCAACCGTCTTTTTTTCAATGATTAATTCAGGGTTTTCAAGAATAAATGCTTTGGCAATCGCAATGCCAGCTGATGCAGCAATACCTGAAATCTTTTCAGACATTACTCACCAAGTCCTTCCTTTTTCATTACATCTTCAATAGCAGCCAATGCTTCATCAGCATCAGAACCTTCAGCTTTGATTGTGATTTCAGAACCGCTTTGGATACCAAGGCTCATTACACCCATAATGGATTTAAGGTTTACGTTTTTCCCGTTATAACCAAGTGTAATGTCAGAGCTGAATTGCCCTGCTTGGTTTACTAATACAGTTGCCGGACGTGCGTGAATTCCTGAGTCACTTGTTACTTTAAAAGTTTTTTCTGCCATGATTGAAAACTCCTTCGTTATTTTTATTTGATAGTAATAATATCTTCTTCACCTTTAGACACGTTTCCTGTTTTTTCAAGGTGAATGCTTTCTCCTTCAGCAAGGTTCGTAAACACGATTGGTGTGATTACTGACGGAGTGTTTTCCTTAACAAATTCAAGATTAACTTTCATTAATACTTGTCCTTGTTCTATGATGTCACCCTCATTTACAAACGATTCGAAGCCTTCACCTTTAAGTTTGACCGTATCGATTCCAAAATGGATCAAAATTTCACGGCCGCCATCAGATTCAATTCCAATCGCATGCTTCGTCGGGAATACATTGATGATTTTTCCGTTTACCGGTGATACTACCGTTCCATTGGAAGGTTCGACTGCAAAGCCGTCACCCATCATTTTACCTGAAAAGACTTGGTCAGGCACTTCTGTGATAGGGATGATTTTCCCTTCAAGCGGTGAAACGAAACGCTCAGCTACCGCAGGAGCTGGAACTTCAATTTCTGTTTTTTGGGTTAATGGCTCTTTTTTAGCCGCTACCACTTTACCGTCCATAATGTCTTTGATCTCGCTCTTGATGGTATCAGAACGTGTACCAAAGATAGCTTGTATGCTGTTCCCCATTTCAAGAACTCCAGATGCACCTAATTTTTTAAGGCGATCTTTATCGACATTTTTCGCATCATTTACAGCAACACGCAAACGTGTAATACATGCATCAAGATCTTTAATGTTCTCTTTTCCGCCTAGTCCTTCAAGGATATTAGCAGCTAAAGACCCTTCGTTGCTCACGCTGACGTTTGTTTCAACTTCATCGTCCACCACTTCGCGTCCTGGAGTCTTAAGATCCCATTTACGGATAACGAATCGGAATCCAAAGTAATAAATGACTGCAAAGACTAAACCAACTGGAATAACCAGCCACCAAGCAGTACGGTTAGGCAGAACTCCGAAAAGAAGATAGTCAATGACTCCACCAGAGAATGTCATACCGATTTTAACATTTAACAGCTGCATTGTCATAAATGACAACCCGGCGAAGATTGCATGAATTCCGAATAGAACTGGAGCAACAAACAAGAATGTAAACTCGATTGGTTCTGTGATTCCTGTTAGGAAAGAAGTTAATGCAGCAGAACCCATGATACCGGCTACAACTTTTTTGTGCTCAGGACGAGCTTCGTGATACATCGCAAGTGCTGCTGCAGGCAGACCAAACATCATGAATGGGAATTTACCTGTCATGAAAGTACCTGCTGTTAATGGTGCACCATCTTTAATCTGTGCAAAGAAGATCTTTTGGTCACCTCGGACAATGTCTCCGGCTTTGTCCGTATACTGTCCAAACTCAAACCAGAATGGAGAGTAGAAGATGTGGTGAAGCCCGAAAGGAATCAATGAGCGCTCGATGACACCGAACACAAAGGCTGCCAACGTTCGGTTAGAATCAAGCATAAAGTGTGAGAAGGCATTCAATCCGTTTTGCGCAAACGGCCAAACACCAA
The DNA here is from genome assembly GCF_023149135.1 of Fictibacillus marinisediminis. Classification (NCBI taxonomy): domain Bacteria; kingdom Bacillati; phylum Bacillota; class Bacilli; order Caryophanales; family Fictibacillaceae; genus Fictibacillus; species Fictibacillus marinisediminis. Next base: position 2,885,797 of record NZ_JAIWJX010000002.1, read on the forward strand.
TCATGATGATACCAAGAACCAATGATGAAACCGCTGTAATAATTGGAACAAATCGTTTACCTGCAAAGAATCCTAAGTATGAAGGAAGTTCAATCTTATAGAACCGTTTATAAAGATAGGAGGCAAGAATACCAACGATGATACCGCCAAAAACTCCTGTTTGTAGGGTGGGTATACCCAGCACATTTGCAAACTCCGGGTTGTCTTTGATCATATCAGGCGTAATGCCTTTTAACGTACCCATCGTTACATTCATAATTAAATATCCAATAATGGCAGCAAGTCCTGCTACACCTTCTCCGCCAGCAAGTCCTACGGCAACACCGACTGCAAAAAGCAAGGACAGGTTAGAAAACACAATATTCCCCGAGTTTTCCATAACGCTTGCAACAAGCTGGAACCAGCCTGCTTTTAAAGCAGGTAACTTATCGAGCAATGCAGGGTTTTTGAACGCGTTACCAAATGCGAGCAGCAAACCAGCTGCAGGCAGGATGGCTACAGGAAGCATCAATGCTTTACCTACCCTCTGCAGTACTCCAAAAATACTTTTCCACACGGGACTTTCCTCCTTAAATTTGTTTTTTCTTTGTGCTGGAAGCTGAATAAACCAAAAAAAGGCATGAGTGACAAAAAAGCGCATACAAAAGCTAATCAGATATAGAATATCCGAATTAAGCCCTTACTACACTTTTTTCTTCACTCATGCCTGATCGAATCAGTAACACGTAAAGCAAAAGCACGTTGTATAAAATTAAGTAAGCCTTTGCAAATGCATCGTTAGATACACTGCTTCCGCTTCTGGTATCGGTTTATTTAAAGTATTTTGCATTACCTTAATTAACTTCCAAGCAAGATTGTAGCACAAAGGATATTCCTCTTTCAACACCTTTGCTAATTTTTCTTGCTTATCCACTTGCTCCCCCATCTCCATCCGTTCGATCGTATGGCGCAGATGCCTGACAAGTCTGAGATAGTTGATGCTCTTATGGTCCAGTTTAATGGAGAGAGATTCCTCAATAATCGCAGCCAGCCTGTTAATCAACCTGGAGTGTTCGTTAATATCGCTTAAACTTTTATTGGTAACCGCACTATGGATATGCAGTGCAACAAAGCCGATCTCGCCTTCCGGCAGGTGAATGCCGAGCGACTGGTTGATCTGTTCGATCACCTCTTCAGCTACCGTGTATTCTTTTGGGTAAAGGGTCTGGGTCTCGGAAAGAAAAGGATTTCGAATATCCATTCCCTGCTCCAGCCGCTTAACAGCAAATGCAACATGATCGGTCAGCGCGACATGAATATGTTCATTTAGCGTAGTTTGCATTCGTCCCTCTATATGGGTTATCACATCATTCAGCAGTTCGATAAAGGACTCATCAAGAGAATGCACAAGAGTTTTGTACTGCTCCTGCTCTTTTTCATTGGTTAAAATATAAAGTTTATCAATGGCATCATCCGTTATGACATCGCCAATTTTCTTGCCGAACCCAATTCCCTTTCCGATGATAATCAGTTCCTGGCTGGAGGCATTTGATGCAACAACCGCATTATTATTGAGTGTTTTTTGTATATGAAAGGGACCATTCATCCTTTTTCAATCCTTTCAAGCAGAAGCCCAAATTTCGCAATGCCTACATCATAGCCCAAAAAAGGATGTTTATCAATTAAGAAAACTACTTATGAAGTTAAGACTTAAAGAGTGAAGCTACAAAAGACGGCAGGGGATTTTAATGCACCTTTGAATATAAAAAAGAAAACGGCTTTCATGGAAAGCCGTTTCCCGACTAAATTTCTAGTTCTCCAAGCCTCAGTAATTCTACGACGGCTTGAGATCGCCCTTTTACCCCAAGCTTTTGCATTGTGTTGGAAATATGGTTACGAACGGTCTTCTCGCTGATAAAAAGCTGTTCTGCGATTTCTTTTGTCGTCTTGTCTTGGACCAATAGTTCAAAAACTTCTCTTTCTCGTTTTGTAAGTAGAGGCTTCGGTCGGTAGTGTTTCTCTTTCAATGATTTCACCCCTCCTTGCTAGGGTTTAAAGAACTGCCAATGCACAATTTGCAAATTGGAAGTATTTAGTCAACATATACTATGTTAAGAAGTTTTTAGGAGTGACTTGGTTCAAAGAAAAAGTAATGGTTTTTTGTCCCCTTCTTTCAAAAAATGAAGCCCATTTTTATTCAATTGCCTGGATGGATGCCCCAAAACCTGTCCGCTTTTGCCTGAGAAATAAAAAATGGCCTCTTCTGAGTTGAAGAGGCCTGATTTTCATTAAACTCTGTCGCTTCCGAAAAAGTTCTTGAATGCTTGGAATGTTGTATCCCTGTTTAGAGCAGCAATCGATGTTGTCAAAGGAATTCCTTTCGGGCATGATTGTACGCAGTTTTGCGAGTTACCGCAAGACGCTAGCCCGCCGTCAGTCATCAATGCATTTAAACGCTCTTCTTTGTTCATTGCTCCAGTTGGATGCGCATTGAAGAGACGAACCTGAGATAAAGGCGCTGGGCCAATAAAATCAGATTTGCTGTTAACGTTCGGACATGCTTCAAGACAAACACCGCATGTCATACATTTAGAAAGTTCATATGCCCATTGACGCTTGGTTTCAGGCATACGAGGTCCTGGACCTAAATCATAGGTACCGTCAATCGGAATCCACGCTTTAACTCTTTTCAAAGCATCAAACATGCGGCTTCTGTCAACAGCCAAGTCACGGACTACCGGGAAAGTTTTCATTGGTTCCAAGCGGATCGGCTGCTCAAGCTTATCAACAAGAGCTGTACATGATTGACGCGGTTTCCCGTTAATAACCATAGAACAGGCTCCGCATACTTCCTCAAGGCAGTTCATTTCCCATGTGATCGGAGTCGTTGTTTCCCCTTTTGCGTTCACAGGATTACGGCGGATCTCCATCAATGCGGAAATGACGTTCATGTTCGGACGGTATGAAAGCTCGAATTCTTCCTGGTATGGGGCGGATTCAGGACTGTCTTGTCTAGTGATGATAAACTTAACTGTTTTTGCGCTCATCCTTATTTCGCCTCAGCTTTCTTTTTAGAATAATCACGTTTACGCGGCTTGATATATTGAATGTCGACTTCTTCATAAGAGAAATCAGGACCATTCGTAGCAGCATTAAATGTTGCTTTCGTTGTTTTTAGCCACTCATCATCATTACGGTCCGGGAAGTCTGGTTTGTAGTGCGCTCCACGGCTTTCGTCACGGTTTAGAGCACCAAGTGTGATAACGCGTCCCAGCTGAAGCATGTGCCATAGCTGGCGAGTGAAAGATGCACCCTGGTTACTCCATTTAGATGTATCGTTAATGTTAATCTTCTTGTAACGCTCCATAAGTTCAAGGATCTTATCATCCGTTTGTTTTAACTTGTTGTTATAACGGACAACCGTTACATTATCCGTCATCCACTCACCGAGCTCTTTATGAAGTACGTAAGCATTTTCGTTTCCGTCCATGCTCAGGATATTGTCGTATTTTTCTTGTTCTTTGCGAACCTGATGTTCAAATACAGTGGAGGCAACATCATCAGAAGACTTCTCAAGTCCGCTGACATATGCCGCTGCTGCAGGGCCCGCTTGCATTCCGCCGAAGATTGCAGATAGAAGGGAATTCGCACCCAAACGGTTTGCACCATGATATTGGTACTCACATTCACCCGCAGCAAAAAGACCAGGAATGTTGGTCATCTGATTAAAGTCAACCCACATGCCGCCCATTGAATAGTGGACTGCAGGGAAGATTTTCATTGGAACTTTTCGAGGGTCATCACCCATGAACTTTTCATAGATTTCTATAATTCCGCCAAGCTTGATATCAAGCTCTTTCGGATCTTTATGTGAAAGGTCAAGATAAACCATGTTTTCGCCGTTGATTCCAAGTTTTTCGTCAACACACACATGGAAAATCTCACGTGTTGCGATATCACGAGGCACAAGGTTACCGTAAGCCGGATATTTTTCTTCAAGGAAGTACCAAGGCTTACCGTCTTTATACGTCCATACACGGCCGCCTTCTCCACGTGCGGATTCACTCATTAAACGAAGTTTGTCATCTCCAGGAATCGCTGTCGGATGAATTTGAATAAACTCGCCGTTAGCGTAATCAACACCTTGCTGATAAAGAGATGCCGCTGCTGCCCCGGTATTGATGACAGAGTTCGTAGATTTACCGAAAATGATTCCAGGTCCTCCAGTAGCCATAATAACAGCATCCGCTGCAAAGCTGTGGATTTCCATAGATTTCAAGTTTTGTGCTGTGATTCCTCGGCAAACGCCCTCATCATCCACGATAGCAGATAGGAATTCCCAGTTTTCATACTTTGTAACAAGACCTGCAACTTCATGGCGTCTTACTTGCTCATCCAGCGCATACAAAAGCTGCTGTCCTGTAGTTGCACCGGCAAATGCGGTACGGTGATGCTGTGTGCCCCCGAAACGGCGGAAGTCCAGCAATCCTTCTGGAGTACGGTTGAACATAACTCCCATACGGTCCATAAGGTGGATGATTCCTGGAGCCGCTTCACACATCGCTTTAACCGGAGTCTGGTTCGCAAGGAAGTCGCCTCCGTAAATGGAATCGTCAAAATGCACATAAGGAGAGTCGCCTTCTCCTTTTGTATTTACAGCCCCGTTAATTCCGCCCTGCGCACAAACAGAGTGAGAGCGCTTAACAGGAACTACTGAAAACAAGTCAACGTTCATGCCGGCTTCTGCTGCTTTAATGGCAGCCATTAGCCCTGCAAGACCTCCACCGACGATAATAATATTTCCTTTACTCAAGATGGTTCACCCCTTCTTAAATGAATGCAAAAATAGTTCGAACGCTAACGAATGCAAGTGCTAAGAAAACTGCCATCGTTACGTAAGTTGATACTCTCTGTGATCGAGGCGAAACCGTAAGACCCCAGCTGACAAAAAATGACCATAATCCGTTCGCAAAATGAAAGACTGCGGATAATACCCCAACCAAATAAAAGGCCACCATAAATGGTGAGCTTAAGATGTCTTGCATCATCGAAAAGTTAACTTCTGCTCCAAATGCTGCTGCAATACGAGTTTCCCAAACATGCCAGGAAACAAAAATTAGCGTAATTACGCCAGTTACACGCTGTAAGAGGAACATCCAGTTACGGAAATATCCATAACGGCTTGCGTTGTTTTTAGCCGTGAAGGTAATATAAAGTCCGTAAATCGCATGGAAATAAAGAGGAATAAAAATTATAACCGCTTCCAGAACATAACGGAAAGGTAAATGTCCCATAAAATTCGCTGCATTATTAAATGATTCTGCCCCTCTTGTTGCAAAGTTGTTCACAACAAGATGCTGGAGCAGGAATAAGCCAACCGGGATTACGCCCAGTAAAGAATGTAGTCTTCTCGTGTTAAAATTACGACTGCCTGCCATACAATTTGCCCCTTTCTAAGTTCCCTATGTCTTTTTCTGAAACCATTGGTTTCTCTCCATTCCGTTTAAGCGTTTCCTCTCCGCTTGCAGTAAATAAGATGAACGTTAAAGCGTTAACTAATAACATGTTTCATTTTACTCCCATCGTTTGACACCGTCAAGAAACCGGTAACATAAAAAGTTCAAAAATCTGTTGATTTTCCTAACTTTTTTCAAAGCAGACCCTCACTTAAATTTCGACAAATGTATGACTTTTTATAGAGATATTATTTTATTCAAGCTATAATGGAACAAGTAGAAAGCGGGGAGATCTATATGGAACAACATGAGGACGTCCATCACAACGAAGAAGAAACAACCGAGAAGGACAGTAAGCCTGCTGCAGGAGTTCCTGTATTCGCATATGAGCTGCTGAAAAACATTCTGATCCCGGATCTGCTGGGAAAAGAAGAACGGAACATCCTATATTGGGCAGGAAGAAACCTGGCAAGGAAATTCCCATTGGGTTCCACTGAAGAAATTGTTCATTTTTTCTCGGAAGCCGGCTGGGGCAATCTGATCATCGCTGAAATAAATAAGAACGAGATGGTACTCGAACTGTCTTCCTCTCTTATCAACAAACGATTCGATTTGCAGGATAATCCTACATTCGGTCTCGAAGCTGGATTTATCGCAGAGCAAATCCAAAATCAAAGAAAATGTGTTACAGAAACCTATGAAACTGTGAAACGAAAGAACAAAATTCAATTTACCGTCCAATGGGACCGGAAAGACGAAACCGCAGGCTCACAAGGAGCTTGAAAATAAAAAGAATACTCTTTTCTCTCAAAAAACCGGCATATGCCGGTTTTTTTTGCGTTGACAATACAAATTAGCTGGCATAATGTTAACCTATACATTAAATTAGTTAACATTAAGGAGGCATACCCTATGAATTGGATGGAACTTGGAAAAGAAGTGATCGAAGGTAAAGAACTGAGCCAGGCAGAAGCCTTATCCATATTGGAATCAGACGATGACGAGCTGCTTAGCCTGCTGCAAGGTGCGTTTATGATCAGGAAGCATTACTTCGGAAAAAAGGTGAAACTGAATAAGATCATCAATACAAAGTCAGGCCTGTGCCCTGAGGATTGCGGATATTGTTCACAGTCTTCAGTTTCCACAGCGCCGATCGAAAAATATGCGATGATGGATAAAGACACGATTGTTGAAGGTGCGGAAAAGGCATTTAAACAAAACGTGAGAACCTATTGTATCGTCGCAAGCGGAAGAGGACCTCTGAATCGGGACTTGAACACTGTCATTGAAGCTGTAAAAGAGATTAAATCCAATTATAATATGAAAATATGCGCATGCCTTGGCATTTTAAATGATAAGCAGGCACAGTCCCTTAAAGAGGCGGGCGTCGAAAGATATAACCATAATATCAACACATCCGCAGACCACCACAGCCAAATAACAAACTCTCATACATACGAAGACAGAGTGGCTACTCTGGAAAAGGTAAAAACAGCAGGAATTTCCCCATGTTCAGGCGTGATCGTAGGAATGGGCGAAAGCCGGTCCGACATCATTAAGATGGCAGAAGCGCTAAGAGAGATCAATGCAGATTCTATCCCTGTTAATTTTTTGCATGCTATACCAGGTACTCCTCTCGAGCATCTTGACGATCTGAACCCCCGTTATTGTTTAAAAGTGCTCGCCTTGTTCCGTTTTATTAATCCAACGAAAGAGATTCGGATCTCAGGCGGCAGAGAGGTAAATCTCCGCAGCCTTCAGCCGCTGGGCCTATATGCTGCAAATTCTATTTTCGTAGGCGACTATCTGACCACCGACGGACAAGAAACGACTGCTGACCACCAAATCCTTGAGGATCTCGGATTTGAGATCGACTTCTTAAACGAACCTGTACAGGTTTAATCCTTTTTTCCTTTTACAAAAAATCCGGGCAGCTTCGCCCGGCTTTTTCTTATTATAACTGCTGAACCGGCTGCCTTGCGTCCAGTTCAAAGACGTCGTGCAGCGTTTCAATCGCTTTGATCATATCCTGCTGATCAACAACCGTAGAAACTTTAATCTCTGAAGTGCTGACCATTTTAATCATAATATCCTGATCAGAGAGAGCCTTAAACATCTGTGCGGCTACTCCTGGATTAGAAATCATTCCTGAACCAACAATAGATACTTTAGCCAATCCATCTTCATGCTGGATGGAACCGAACTGAAGCGAACTCTTATATCTTTCTAGAAGCTCAATTGTTTCATCTAAGATCGCTGTTTCAATGGAGAACGATATGTTTGTTCTTTCCTGCTTGTTCACACTCTGAATAATAATATCTACATTAACACCGTTCTCTGCCAACAAGGAAAAAACAGAAGACAGAGTGTTTAAACCATTCGGCAGGTCTTCAATCGTAATTTTTGTTACGTTTCCTTCAAAAGCCAATCCTCTCACTACTAAATTATTCTCCATCGTTGCTTCCTCCTCCACTAGTGTCCCGTTTTCTTTCTCTGTGCTCGAACGAACTTCAAGTCTTACTCCGAAATTCTTTGCGAATTCTACGGCTCTCGGATGCAGCACACCCGCTCCGAGATTCGCCATTTCAAGCATTTCATCATAGGAGATGGAAGGCAGCTTTCTGGCATGTTTCACCACCCGCGGGTCTGTCGTAAATACACCAGTAACGTCTGTGTAGATTTCGCATTTTTCGGCACGAAGAGCAGCTGCCAGTGCAACGGCCGTCGTATCTGATCCTCCCCGTCCCAGTGTTGCAATATTATCCGAAGAGGTTAATCCTTGAAAACCGGCAACTACTGCAATCTTCCCGTCTGCAAGCATTTGCTGGATTCTTTTTGTATCGATATTTAAGATGCGCGCGTTGCCGTGAACATCTTCTGTTTCAACTCCAGCCTGCCAGCCTGTCAGAGACTCGGCTTCGTACCCGGCATCCTGAAGGGCCATCGCAAGCAGTGAAATCGTGATCTGTTCTCCTGTCGTCAAAAGCATATCCATTTCACGTTTGGAAGGCCTTGCGGTTATTTCACCTGCCAGCCTCACAAGATCATCCGTTGTTTTTCCCATTGCTGAGACAACCGCTGCTACTTGATTCCCCTCGTTTACCGCTTGAATGATCCGACTTGCCGCGTTTCTGATTTTATCCGGTGTGCCGACACTTGTACCTCCGAATTTTTGAATGATTAAAGCCACAATGTCCATCCTTTCTCATCAATGAAATCGAATTTATTGCCTTCCTGCAAAAGGCACCCAGATATGGCCAGCCTGTCTCGGCTTCCACTACGCAACAAACTGAAATGCAAAAATAAATACAAAAAAGCAGCAATAAGGAAAAGACCTTATTGCTGCTTGATATATGCAACAGTAAGCCAGCTTGTTTTCCCCTCTTGTGAGATAGTCCTCCACACACCCTCCGGGCAAGAATGTGTGACAGCTCTGCATTTATTCAATGCAGGTCCAGCCGTAAGAAACAGGAGTTTCTTAAAGCTTCGGCAAAAATCCCCTTTCAGCTACCATCATAAGAGCTCCTTCTCTTCAGATAGCATACTATTGGTTTTTGCTCCTCTACCATCACTTCAAAACTGAAGTATGGCGCTCTATTAAAATTTGTTTTAAGTTTAGCAAAGGACTTCTGAAAAATCAATACCTTTATGAAGGTTCATTTTGAAGAGCCTGAATAATTTCTTCTGCAACAGTTAATGGAATGCCTGCCGCTTGAAAATCCTCAAGAGTGGCTTCTCTCATTTTCTTGATGGAACCGAATTTTTTCAGCAAAAGTTTTTTCCTCTTTTCACCGACTCCAGGAATGTTATCGAGACTTGATTGAAACATTCCTTTCGCACGCACTTGACGATGAAATGAGATCGCAAACCTGTGGACTTCATCCTGTATACGCTGCAGCAAATAAAATTCCTGGCTGTTCCTGAGCAGCGGTATAATTTCAGGAGGATCTCCCATCAGGAGCTGGGATGTACGGTGCTTATCATCCTTAGCCAGTCCTCCGATCGGGATATCAAGGTTCAGCTCGTTTTCAAGAATATCTTGCGCAGCAGCGATCTGTCCTTTCCCTCCATCAATAATAATCAAATCCGGCAGCTGCCCGTTCTCTTTTAAGATGCGGGAGTAACGCCTGCGGACTACTTCTTTCATGGAGGCGTAATCATCGGGGCCTGTCACCGTTTTAATTTTATATTTTCGGTATTCTTTTTTGTTCGGTTTACCGTCTTCAAATACAATCATCGCAGATACTGGATTTGTTCCATGAATGTTGGAATTATCAAATGCCTCAATCCGGTATGGAGCTGGAATGTTTAATTGCAGCCCAAGATTTTCAACCGCTTTTACCGTACGTTCCTCATCACGCTCGATCAGTGCAAATTTTTCGTGAAGAGCGAGCTGGGCATTCTTCGTTGCAAGTTCAACAAACTCTTTCTTTTGCCCGCGTTTCGGCTGTATCACTTTCACGCCGAGAAGATCCTTGACCAATTGGCCGTCCGCCTCAGGAGGCAGCAAAAGTTCCCGCGGGAGAATATGATTTTTTTGAAGATAAAATTGTCCGATAAAGGATAAAAAGTCCTCGATGGCTTCTCCATAGAAAGGAAAGAGGGAAACATCACGTTCAATAAGCTTTCCTTGGCGGATAAAGAAGACTTGGACGCACATCCAGCCTTTATCGTAATGAAAACCAAAAACGTCCTTATCCACCATGTCAGCGGTCATCATTTTCTGTTTCTGCATGACCGCATCAATATGCTGGATCTGATCCCTCAGTTCTTTCGCCCGTTCAAAATTAAGGTCTTCCGAAGCGGCCAGCATTTTCTCGGTCAGTTCCTCCTTCACTTCAGGAAAGCCTCCGTTCAGAAACTTAACGATTTCATCGACCATCTTCTTGTTCTGTTCTTCGGTAATATCATAAACACATGGGCCGAGGCATTGACCGATATGGTAATATAGGCAAACTTTGTTAGGCATATGATCACATTTGCGCAACGGATACAGCCGGTCCAGCAGTTTTTTCGTTTCTTGTGCGGCAAAGGCATTAACAAACGGACCAAAGTATTTGCCTTTGTCTTTTTTTATCTTTCTGGTGTACAAGAGCCGGGGCTGCTTTTCAGCAGTAATCTTTAAATACGGATACGTTTTATCATCTTTCAGCATGACATTAAATTTAGGGTCATGCTTTTTGATCAGGTTCATTTCAAGAAGGAGAGCTTCTAGCTCTGAGGAGGTGATGATGTATTCAAAATCGGAAATATTTGCGACTAAACGCTGTGTTTTCCCGTCGTGTGAACCTGTAAAATAAGATCTTACACGGTTTTTTAATACTTTTGCTTTCCCCACATAGATGACTTTTCCGAATTGGTCTTTCATTAAGTAACATCCGGGCTGATCCGGAAGTACAGCCAGCTTCTCTCTAATAGTGTCCACGTTGTCTCTCCCCTCCTTTTTCTATGTAACATCATAGCATGATATCCTTATTTTTGGCAGTTAAAATACAAAAGCTGAAACGGTCGTTTTATTCCCAATAAGCGCAGGAGCACTTACCAAGCAACACGCTTTTTGTGTGGTGAACCTTGTATACGAAAATCCAGTACCAAACATTATCAGTGCCTTCATACAAAAAAGGCCAGCCTTTAGAGGCCAGCCTTAATTATATTCGTTATTATTTGTGTTTGTTTAAAAGCTCGCCAAGCGCTTCTTTCGGCTGGAAACCTACGACTTGGTCAACAACTTCGCCGTCTTTGAAAACGATCAGTGTAGGGATGCTCATTACTCCGTATTTTCCGGCTACTTCTTGGTTTTCATCTACGTCAAGTTTAACTACTTTTAAGTCTTCATTTTCGCTTGCTAGTTCTTCAAGAACCGGCGCGATCATTTTACAAGGTCCGCACCAAGGTGCCCAAAAATCAGCAAGTACTAGACCTTCACTAGTTTCTTGACTGAACGTTTGATCAGTTGCATTTACGATTGCCATATTAAAATTGCCTCCTTAGTTTCATCGTGTAAAAAGAGTATATCATCAAACCTAAATTACATCTATTTGTTTGCTCAAGATTTATCGTTCCCCACTTGCACTTTAATCAAACCAACTAATTAACCGTGTGGCTGCTTCAAATGCACATCACAATTAAAGAGGGAACATGCCCACTGCCGCTCCACATGATGTAATATACTCACTGACGTATTAACGAGTGAAACATCATACTCATCGCTTTCCAGCAGGCCTTTTAGCATGGTGCCGATGAAAGCGCCGTGGCTGACCACGATGATTTTTTTTCCCTGTTGATGCTGTGTCAGCTCATCAAGAAATTCGTTTCCTCTTTTTAATACCTGTTCTTTTTTCTCTTTTCCATGTTCCAGGGTACTCCAGTCAGCTCCCCACCGTTTTATCCGGACCTGCTCATCCGTACCTTCCAGCCTGCCAAAGTTAACCTCCCGGATTCGCTTGTCGGTATGAATCGGAAACCCGAGTACCTCTCCGATGATTGAGCCTGTTTCACGGGCACGTGCGAGCTGGCTAGTAAAGACCATATCCCAATGTTCTTTCTCGAACCTTTTGGCTAATGCCGCAGCCTGTGCACGCCCTTCTTCATTTAATGGAATATCCATGATGCCCTGAATTCTTCTCTCAGCGTTCCAATCGGTTACGCCATGCCTTACAAAAGCAATCGTTGTCACCAGCGTCCACTCATTTCTTTCGTATTTTGCATCATTCATGATGGACTCATTGTATAAAAAGAGGCCGGCTTTGTCAGCCAGCCCAGCCAAATCTTTTATGATTTAACTAAAACATTCTTAAATTCTTCCGTAAGCAACGGTACAACTTCGAACAGATCTCCTACGATGCCGTAGTCCGCAATAGAAAAGATGCTTGCTTCCGGATCTTTGTTGATCGCAACAATAACTTTGGAATTGGACATACCCGCTAAATGCTGGATCGCTCCGGAAATTCCGCAGGCAATGTAAAGGTCAGGTGTAACAACTTTTCCTGTTTGTCCGATTTGAAGAGAGTAGTCACAATAATCGGCATCACACGCACCGCGGGATGCACCGACTGCAGCGCCAAGCACATCAGCCAATTCTTGAAGCGGTTTGAATCCATCTTCGGATTTCACACCGCGTCCTCCGGCAACGATAATTTTTGCTTCAGATAAATCAACGCCTGTAGAAGCTTTGCGGACAACATCTTTAACAATGGTGCGCAGATCCTTCACATCAACCGCTAAAGAAGAAACATCTCCAGAACGGCTTTCGTCTTTTTCAAGCGGAGAAATATTGTTCGGACGGATGGTTACAAATACAAGACCGTCCGTAATTACTTTTTTCTCGAACGCTTTACCGGAGTAGATTGGACGAGTAAAAACAACATTGTCTCCTGCTTGTTCAAGAGAGGTTACGTCTGAAATCAAACCGGATTGAAGGCGTGCAGCAAGTCTTGGTGAAAGGTCCTTACCGAGAGCTGTATGGCCTAATACCAATCCGTCAGGCTTTTCATGGCCGATGACTTGAAGCAATGCCTGAACGTATCCGTCTGTAGAATACGTTGATAGCAGGCTGTGCTCAGCAAGAATGACTCGGTCTGCTCCATAATGGACTAAAGACTGTCCCGCTTCATTTAAACCTTCGCCGCAAAGCACGGCAACCACTTCACCGCCAGAGGAAATTTCCTTAGCGGCACCAATGGCCTCATAGGACACATTTCTTAATTCACCGTCACGGACTTCCGCAAGTACAAGAACTTTTTTAGACATGTAGCATTCCTCCTTATATCACTTTTGCTTCTGAGCGTAGTAATGAAACTAATTCTTTCACTTGGTCATTGACTTCTCCGCTTAAAATTTTTCCAGCTTCTTTTTTAGGCGGCAAGAATACTTCAACGGTCTTCGTTTTTGCTTCAACATCTTCTTCATCGATATCAAGATCATCGATTTCGAGTGTTTCAAGCGGCTTTTTCTTTGCTTTCATGATCCCTGGCAACGATGGATAGCGCGGTTCGTTCAAACCTTGCTGAGCTGTGACGAGCAAGGGAAGCTTCGTTTCAATTTTCTCAACGTCTCCTTCCACATCACGCTCAATCGCTACGTCCGTTCCATTGATTTCAATTTTCGTAATGGTTGTGACTTGCGGGATTCCTAATAGTTCAGCCAAACGCGGCCCGACTTGTCCGGAACCGTTATCGATCGCAACGTTTCCTCCAAGGATAAGATCATATTCTTTATCCTTGAAAAACTCAGCCAGCACTGCAGATGTTGTATATTGGTCGGAGCTCTCAAGATCTTCGCTATCAATTAAAACGGCTTTGTCTGCACCCATAGCCAACGCTGTACGAAGTTCTTTTTCTGACTCTTCGGTTCCTACGGTTACAACCGTCACTTCACCCCCATGGGCTTCGCGAAGGGTAATCGCTTCTTCAATCGCATATTCATCATAAGGATTAATGATATACTCGGCACTATCATGAGAAATCTGTCCGTTAGAAATGCTGATCTTTTCTTCGGTATCAAATGTACGTTTTAAGATTACATAAAGATTCATGCTAATCCCTCCAACTATTTATTAGTTTTTAAAATTCGGCTGCCTTTTTTCAACAAAGGCCTGAACTCCTTCTTGTCCATCTTTAGAGACAAAGACTTTTCCGAAGTATTCAGATTCTTTCTTTGCCCCTTCGCTGTACTGTCCACGAGCCGCATACTGCAGAAGCTCGAGCGTGTAGCGAATGGACAAGGAACTCTTCGCTGCTGCTTTCGACGCCAGGCTGTAAGCCTTTTCAAAAAGCTCTGCACCAGGATAAGCAGCAGTTGCTAATCCCCATTTCACTGCTTCCTCTCCGGTAATCGGGTCAGAAGTAACGAGCATTTCGGCCGCTTTAGCAGTTCCTACGTATCTTGGAAGTCTTTGTGTCCCTGCAAAACCTGGAATCAATCCAAGCTGCAGTTCCGGCAAGCCAAGCTTGGCTTCACTGGAAACGAGCCGGATATGGCAAGCCATCGCGAGTTCAAGCCCACCGCCCAGTGCTGCGCCGTGAATAGCTGCGATAATCAGCTTAGGATAATTTTCCATCCGGTCAAAGAGCTGCTGTCCAAAAGCCCCAGGTCAGCAAAATCGGCTTCATTATCAATCGTTGTAAATTCTTTAATATCTGCTCCAGCCGAAAAGAACCGGCCTTCACCTTTGATCAGGATGACTTTTGTTTCGCTGTCATTCTCCAGTTCTTCAAAGACTGCGGACAATTCGCGGATCAGCTGGGTGGACAACGCGTTCGCCGGAGGACGATTCAGTTGAATTGTGGCTATTTTATTCTCTTTTTGAACCTGTAAAAATCCCACTCTCTCACACTCCTTAGTTGAATCTATTCTTGCGCGGGGATAGCCCCTGCATTGTTGCTTAAACCATTAACAAGCATTTGATGTACAGGCTGAGCAAGTGACGGCAAATCATAACGGTGATCATTCATAACCCAGTTTGTGGCCGTTTCATCAATGGTTCCAAAAATCATCTGTCGTGCCAGCCGGGTATCCATGTTCTTGTCAAAAGCCCTTTCCTCCATCCCTTCTTTCAGGATGAGGTCGATCAGGGATAAATATCGTTTAAGCACTTCCCCAATCTTTGCCCTTAACGCCCTGTTAGTCTGCCTAAGTTCCAGCTGTGTGACGATAGAAAGCTGGTGGTCAGCATCCAAGAGGCAAAAATGCATTTTAATCAGGGTTAACAGTTTTTCAATCGCCGACCCTTTGCTTTTCAGCTCGTTCCCCGTTCTTTCGATAAAGGTTCCCATTTTTTCATTAAAAACAGAAACAAGCAGATCCTCTTTATTTTTAAAATAGAGATAGATCGTCCCATCTGCTACAGACGCCTGCTTTGCAATTTTAGACACTTGGGACTGATGATACCCATGGACTGCAATAACACTAACCGCGGCATCAATTATTTTGTCGTACTTTGGGCCTTTACGTTTCACGATAATCTCCTCACTTCAAAACGAGCTGCTGTAAACTGAATGATTGTTCATTCATAATTTAATTGTAAAACAAGTCGTTTTTTTCTGTCAATTCTATTATTCCTTTGTTTTAACAAAAAAACAAGGACCTTTTTAAGAAAGGTCCCTATATCTCTTGTTTTTCCCGCTCTTTCGCTTTCTCTTCTTCCAATAAAACTCTTCTTAAAATTTTCCCGACCATCGTTTTTGGAAGCTCGCTTCTAAATTCGTACACCCTTGGTACCTTAAAGGCAGCAAGGTTTTCTCTGCAATATTTGTTAAGCTGATCCTCCGTACAAACGGCGTTCTCTTTCAGCACGACAAAAGCCTTTACGGTTTCACCGCGGTACGGATCCGGGATTCCAACAACGACAGCTTCCTTTACCGCTTCATGCTCATAAAGAACTTCTTCAATTTCGCGGGGATAAATATTATATCCTCCTGCGATGATCAAATCTTTCTTCCGGTCCACGATATAAAAATATCCATTCTCATCCATATATCCCATATCACCGGTCATGAGCCAGTCATCTTTAAAAACAGCAGCTGTTTCCTCCGGCTGATTCCAATACCCTCTCATCACCTGAGGCCCCCGCACCAATAACTCGCCAACTTCCCCAATTTCCGCAAACTCTCCGCGCTCGGTGGAATAGATGGCCGCTTCCGTATTCGGCCACGGCAGACCGATACTTCCTTTAACCTGCTTTCCATAGATCAGATTGGCATGCGTAACCGGTGAAGCTTCTGTGAGGCCATAGCCTTCCACAAGGCTTCCAGAGATGATCGACTGGAACTTCTGCTGAACTTCCATCGGGAGCGGTGCAGAACCACTGATGCAAGCCTGGATTGAAGAAAGGTCATACTTCATCAAATCCGGATGGTTCAGCAACGCAATATACATGGTCGGTGCGCCAGGAAACAAGGTCGGACGCTGTTTATGGATCGTCTGCAGCACTTGTTTCGGATCAAAACGCGGAAGGATGATCAGTTTTGCCCGTGTCATGATCGCCTGATTCATCACAACCGTCATGCCATACACATGGAAAAAAGGCAATGCAGCCAGCACAACTTCTTCTCCAATCCGGTGCTTATAAATCCAGATGCTGCATTGTTTTGAATTGACGACCAAATTAGCATGTGTCAGCATCACACCTTTTGCAGGGCCCGTCGTTCCTCCTGTATACTGCAGCAATGCCACATCCTCTTTCGGGTGGACGTCAACAGGGATTCGCCGGTTTTCGCTTTTGCTGATCAGTTCTTTAAACGAATGGACACTTCCGCCATACTGAACATCAACCACCGTAAATGGCTTTTGTTTTTTCTGAACAAACGGATAGAGCACATTTTTTGGAAATGGCAAATAATCCTTAATGCCCGTCACAATCACATGCTGCAGCTGTGTTAATTCTTTTACAGAAGCTACCCTCGAAAAGAGCTGATCCAGACAAACGATAGCAGCTGCCCCGCTGTCCTCCAGCTGATGGCTCAGTTCTCGTTCCGTATAAAGGGGATTGGTCTGGACCACGATTCCTCCAGCGAGAAGGATACCATAATAAGCAATAACCGCCTGCGGGCAGTTCGGCAGCATAATCGCCACCCGGTCGCCCTTGCCGATTCCGAGTGAAGACAGTCCGTTGGAAAACCGGACAGCACTCTCGTAAAGCTGTTGATACGACATTTCTTTACCTAAAAAATGAAGAGCAACCTTTTCTGGGTTTTTAGTAGCTGCTTCTTCTAAATACGTGAATAAAGGTTGTTCTTTATACTCAACCTCACTGGGGATTTCTGGTGGATAATGGTTAAGCCATCTTCTTTCCACTTTTATCTCCTCCTTAATTCACGCCTTTCTTAAAAAAACTCTCTCATACTTTATTATAATGAAAACGCATTCAATTTAATATATTTTTTTAAAAATTTAAAAAGCTTATAGTGCTTTTGGCACTTTTTTGCGGGGATGATGCTGTTTTTTCCGCTGCATACTAAACAATAAAGCAAAGGAGGAAACAGTATGACTCATTCAAAAGCGAGAAGAGATGGGGCTTTGAAAGCCGGCAAAGAAACACAGCATCCACATGGCAAAATCAAATCACAGCAGGAAATCTCGAGTGAAATCGGCATGAAAGACACCAATCAGCTGACCGCACAGCCAGCAGATTATGATGAAATCGAATACTGAGTAACATCGGCAGGTTTCGCCTGACTTCGATCCCGCTCGGTTTACTATAATCATGTTTTGGCGGGTAAAATGCTCGTTTCGGCGGGTAAATTTTCATTTTGGACAGTATTTTCTTTATTACGGCGGGTAAATGTCTCATTTCCGCGGGTATTTCCACTGACACTTTAAAAAAATTACAAAAAACCAGCCAAGAGGCTGGTTTTTTGCTAAAAAGCAGCAGAAATGCAGCTTTCATTCCATTCCATTATGATAAAAAAAGTAAATAAACGATGCCGAAAAGAATAAAAATTCCGCTGCAAATGAATAAAACTTTCCATAACGTATCCACTGATGCTTCACTCCTAATCAATCCCTGAACCGATCACGAACGACAGGCCAATGGATATGACCATGGAGATCAGGCCCACTGCGCGATTATCGTTTTCGATCTCTTCATCAATGTTAAATCTCGGGGTTAAAAATTCAAAGATAAAATAACCGGCAAGAAGCAGAACAAATCCGAATAGGCCCCAAGCCATCATCTGAGGAAGCGAATCGTTCTGTGCAATGGAATAGCGAAAAATATTGGCGATGCCGAATATTTTCCCTCCGGTTGCCATCGCTACGGCCAGGTTGCCTTTTTTAATCTCCACCCAGTTCTCATATCGGGTGACCATTTCAAATACTGCCAGAAAAATAACGAGGAACAGTACGACTACGCTGTAATATGCCGCCGTTTGGATAAACGGATTGTGGGATACGTCCATCTCTAACCTCCGATTATTTTAATAGCGCTACGGTTATGCCGCTTCCGCCTTCATTTGCTGCTCCCATGCGTGTCGATTTAACATTGGGATGTGATTTGAGCAGCTGCTGGACACCGGAGCGAAGAGCACCGGTTCCTTTCCCATGAATAATAGAAACTTGAGGATATCCGGCTAACATTGCTTCATCCAAATACTTATCCACTTCTAGCATCGCATCCTCATACCGCTTGCCGCGGAGATCAAGTTCAGGACGGACCGAGTCATCGCTTCCCTGCACTTTTACAAACGATCTCGGCTCTGTTTTTTTCTCTTTCGTCTGTTTGATCAATTCAAGGTCGTTGAGTGATACGTTCATTTTTAAAATACCGATCTGTACCTGATATTCGTTGTTGCTGACTTTATTGATAATATGGCCTTTTTGGCCGAAACTCAGCACTTTCACTTCATCGCCTGGTTTAAACGAAGCAGATTTCGGTTTGGAAGCTGCTGCCTTTTTCTTCTTCGACCGAAGAGCAGGCGTTGCTTCCTCCAGCTTTTTACGGGCATCGATCAATCGGTGTTCCTTCACATTGCCCGCTTCTTTCTGATATTCTTTAAGTTCTTTAATGACTTCTTCAGCAGTCCTTCTTGCATTCGCTACAGCTTCTTCCGCTTTTCGCTCCGCTTCTTCGAGCAACCGGTCACGATCCCGTTCCAAATGCTGAAGTTCTGCTTCCAGCTCAGCTTTTAGCTGTTCGGCTTCCTGCCTGATTTTAATGGCATTCTCCCGTTCTTCTTCTGCACGCTTTTGGTTATCCTCAAGCGAACGTATCATGTTATCAATCTTGTTGTCTTCATCACTGATTTGCGATTTGGCTTCATCAATAATGGAGGACTCCAAACCTAGGCGTCTGGAAATCTCAAACGCGTTGCTTCTGCCCGGAACTCCGATCAGCAGCTTGTAGGTCGGCCTCAGCGTCTCCACGTTAAATTCAACGCTTGCATTGATGACGCCATCGCGGTTATAAGCATAAGCCTTCAACTCACTGTAGTGGGTCGTAGCGATTACTTTCGCTCCCCGTTCAAACACATAATCAAGGATGGAGATAGCAAGTGCCGCTCCTTCCTGCGGATCGGTTCCAGCTCCAAGTTCATCAAACAGAACCAGGCTTTTAAAATTCACTGTTTTCAGGATATCAACAATGTTGACCATATGAGATGAGAACGTACTTAATGACTGTTCAATCGATTGCTCATCACCTATGTCGGCATGAATGGCTTCAAACACCGTCATCTCAGACTCTTCTTCTGCAGGAACCTGAAGTCCGGATTGGGCCATTAATGATAACAGGCCGATCGTTTTTAAAGTAACCGTTTTACCCCCTGTATTGGGACCGGTAATGATCAATGATTGAAAAGCACCACCAAGCTCCACATCGATTGGAACTACAGTGTCCTGATCGATTAGCGGATGCCTCGCTTTACGGAGAGAGATGTATTCTCTGTCGTTCATGATTGGTTTCGTCGCCTTCAGTTCACGGCTGTACTGCGCTTTTGCAAAAATAAAATCAATCTCTGCCAGAATCGTCACATTATGGGCTAAAGCTTCAGCTGATTCCCCGACCAGTAATGAAAGTTCTTTTAAAATCTTTTCAATCTCTCTTGTTTCTTTGGCTTTCGCATCTTTCAGCTGGTTATTGATCGCAACGACAGCTTGAGGCTCAATAAAGAGTGTGGCTCCCGAAGCGGACTGGTCATGCACCATACCCCCGAAGCTGCCGCGGTATTCCTGTTTAACGGGCAGCACGAAGCGGTCATTTCGAATCGTGATGATCGCATCGGATAGCATTTTTTGATAGCTCGAGGAACGGACCATGCTTTCCAATTTCTCACGCACTCTGGCCTC
Source organism: Fictibacillus marinisediminis (assembly GCF_023149135.1). Lineage (NCBI taxonomy): Bacteria > Bacillati > Bacillota > Bacilli > Caryophanales > Fictibacillaceae > Fictibacillus > Fictibacillus marinisediminis. The sequence continues at coordinate 2,906,013 of NZ_JAIWJX010000002.1, forward strand.
GAACGTGCGCAGCTGGCTTCTAATTGTTCGCAAAGCTGGACTGGCACTGTCCATAACATGGCCGTTGTCGTCTATACAAGCTTTAATCTCCTGCTCCAGTTCAATCAGTGGTTCAATCTGTGCAACAAGGCTGTCAAGGATCGGCAGTTCAATTCCATCCTCCACCATTCCCTCTGTAAACCGCTTAAAGCGCCTGCCGCCATACACTGTAGTCGCAATATCGAGAAGTTCATCCGTATTCAGCAGCCCGCCGATCTGCGACCTCTTCAGGCTTGCACGGATATCCCGTATTCCGCCAAGCGGTGCCTGCCCTTTTAACCGGAGGACTTTGGCACCTTCATCTGTGCTGTCCTGCCAATGGCTGATCTCAGCAAAATCTACAGAAGGCTGAAGCTGTTCAACCTTTTGTTTGCCCAGGCTTGAACTTGCGTGTTTTTTTAACTGTTCAATGATTTTTGTATATTCTAAGACTCGAAGTACTCGTTCTTGCAAAATTAGTTCCTCCTCCCAGGAGACGTTCTATTCTTTTTTATCATTTCGTTTTAAAAAGGAAGTTAACTCATCAAGTGTCATTGCGTTCAGGACGTTTTCCCGGCGAATATAGCCTTTTCTCGCCACAGAAACTCCAATGTCCATATGCCCCAGAGTATCGCGGTAATGGGCATCTGTATTGATCGTGATTTTTACACCTTTATCCTGTGCTTTCTTGAGCCATTCAGGGGCCAGATCGAGCCGGCTCGGATGAGCGTTAAGTTCAAGGGCTGTATTGGTTTCAGCTGCTGCATCGATGAGCATCTCCAAATCAACATCATACCCTGGACGCCGTCCGATAATTCTTCCCGTCGGATGGGCAATAATGTCCACATGATGGCTTTCGAGCGCAGTCTTCATCCTCTTCATGATCGTCTCTCTGTTTTGAGAAAAAGATGAATGGATGGAGGCGATCACAAGGTCCATTTCAGCCAGGAGTTCATCATCAAAATCGAGTGTTCCATCCGGCAGAATGTCCATCTCAACGCCTGCCAGAATTTTAAAATCACTATATTTCCCATTCAGCCTGTCAATCTCTTTCCGCTGCTCACGAAGCCGTTCAGCTGTAAGGCCGTTGGCTACCCTTAAATACTGAGAATGATCGGTAATTGCCATGAACGAGTATCCTTTTTCCCTTGCTGCTTCTGCCATTTCTTCAATCGTATTGGCACCGTCGCTCCATGTGGAGTGCATATGCAGATCTCCTTGGATATCCTCCGGTTCAATCAGCCGCTGAGGTTCACGAAACATTTCAAGTTCATCACCGCCCTCACGCACTTCCGGCGGAATCCACTGAAGTCCAAAGTGACCATAGAATTCTTCTTCAGTGGAAAAGGTTGTTATCTCACCTGTTTCTGTATTTTCAACACCATATTCGCTGATTTTTTCATTGCGTTCTTTCGCCAGCTGCCTCATCTTCACGTTATGTTCCATGGAACCGGTAAAATGATGCAAAGCAGAGGCATACTGCTCTTGGGATACGAGCCTGAAATCGACTGAAACAGGATAATCATACTGAAATTGGAGTGAAACTTTTGTATCTCCTTTTGCGATGATATCCGTAACGCCTTCCAGCTGGACGAGCTGTTCTTTCACTTTAGCCGCATCGGAAACTGCGAGAATAAAATCCAGATCCTTGATCGTCTCACGAAAACGGCGGAGGCTGCCTGCCAAAGAAAATTTCATAATACCTTTTATATCTTTCAGCTGTTCTTCAATTTTTTCTGCGACCGGAAGCATAAATGCAATCGGAAGCCGTTCAGGGCGCTTACCGAGTTCCTCGATTGCTGCCAATATTTTCTCTTCTGTTTTTGTTCCGAACCCTGCGAGACCTCTGACTTTTTCTTTTTCACATGCTTCTTTAAGGCCACCGATGTCCGTTACTCCGAGCTCCTGATAAAGCTTCGCAATTTTTTTCCCGCCAAGCCCCGGTATGTCGAGCATGGTCAGAAGGCCTGAAGGAATCGCTGCCTGCAATTCTTCAAGCAGCGATGATTTGCCTGTCTCAAGAAGTTCAGTAATGACAGTAGCCGTCCCTTTTCCAATTCCTTTTAATTTGGACGGATCCCCGATCTGCTCCATGTTCCGGTCATCCGATTCCAACGCTTGAGCCGCTCTTCGGTAAGCCGAAGTTTTAAAGGAGTTCTCGCCTTTGATCTCTAAATAAACGGCGATCATTTCAAGGACATTAACAACCTGCTTCTTATTCAAATGAACACCCACTTTCACAAGACTTGTACCGCATTGCCGATTACTATGTACGGTAAAAAAACTTCTCTGTTAAAGAGAAGTTTTACCCCATATTTTTTGACCATAAATCTTTAATCGTTTCAGAGAATACCGGAGTATTCTCAACCATTCCCTGTCCGATAAAGGAATCCTGGTAAGCCGTATGGATGGAACCAGACGGAATCAACGAAGCGACATAAAGCAATAAGAATAAAATCAGATAAACTTCGATAAATCCCAGGACTCCTCCGAGCCAGCGGTTTACCGTGCGGAGCAGCGGCAGGTCAGCAATAAAGTTAAGCATGTTTCCTACGATCTGCAAGATGATCTTCGTTCCGAAGAACAAGAGAGCAAAGGCGATGGCACGATAGTATACATCCTCTAAGGAAATGCTGCTCAGAATCGTTGACATCGGGCTGTCATTACCGATCGAAGGATATGGAATCCACAATTTTAAATGAGGCGCCAAGTCGTCAAAATATAGATAAGCCACGACGTAAGCCGCTATAAACCCAACGAGATGGACAACCTGCATGACCAAACCTCGTTTCAGTCCGATAAAAAAACCGGCAATTAATATAACAATTAAAATAAGATCTAGCATTTATTTATCCTCTTTCCTAATCTGCTGTTGCAATTTTTCCAGCTCTTCTTTAGTCTTTAAGTATTCGTTCATCAGATTAACAGCTGTCAGAACGGCAAGCTGTTTCGTATCCAATACTGCATTATATTGCTGGATATCCCGCATCTTTTCGTCAACCATAGCAGCTACCGAACGAATGTGGCTGGAAGTCTCAGTTCCTATTACTGTGTATTTTTGACCAAAGATTTCTACAATGGTCCTTGCTTTCATATTGTCTTCCGCCACGAAATTACCTCCAATCATAGTTCCGCTTGCAAAAAAGCTATGAACTCTAATCATTATCTTAACAGAAAGCGAACGGTTATGAAAATATTTGTTCTAAAACCAGCTATCATTTTATCCAAATTCTACTAAAAAATAAAACGAGAGAAAAGGAACATGAAGATGGCAAATACTGTATTAAAAGTAACCTCCCAAGAGATCAATAAAATGAAGGAAGCTTACCAAGCATACCTCCAGCCTTCTTCCCCCCCTGGCAGCATATTTACGGCTAAGCCTGCAGGCTGCACGGTAACGGCCTATAAATCAGGCAAGGTTCTTTTTCAGGGAAGGACGGCTGAAATCGAGGCTGGAAAATGGGGTTCTCCGACACCCGCAGCATCTCCGAAACCAGCTAAAGCAAAACCGCCACATGCCTTTGCTCCTCCTGAAAACGTGAGTTCACTCTCTCTTATTGGAAGCGATGAAGTGGGGACGGGAGATTATTTTGGCCCGATTACCGTCGTGGCCTCCTATGTTCCAGCGGCACAGCTCGAACTGCTAAGAGAACTTGGAGTAAAGGATTCAAAATTTCTGAACGACAAACAGATCGTATCCATCGCCAAGGACCTTCTGCATGCCATCCCATACAGCCTGCTCGTCCTTCCCAACAGGAAGTACAATGAACTTCAGGCAAAAGGGATGAGCCAAGGAAAAATGAAAGCTCTTCTGCATAATAAAGCTCTTCTTAACATGCTTGAAAAAACAAAAGACTTCCCCGTGGACGGTATATTGATCGATCAGTTCTGCGAGCCGGGTGTTTATTATAATTATCTCTCAAGAGAGGGAAACACCGTAAAAGACAAAGTGTTCTTTGCTACAAAAGGTGAATCGCTCCATCTGTCCGTGGCCGCCTCATCCATTCTCGCCCGCTATGCTTTTATTAAAGAGATGGATAAAATCAGTGCTAAAACAGGCATTGAGATCCCGAAAGGCGCCGGCAGCAAAGTGGATTTGAAAGCAGCGGAAATGATCCGCAAGTATGGTGCAGATTATCTGACTGACATCGCAAAGATTCATTTTGCCAACACAAAAAAAGCACTCAATCTAGCAAACGGCAAGCGGAGCTAAACTTCATTTTCATAACAAAACCCGCAATCTCAAGAGAGACATGCGGGTTTTTGTTTGGCTTACTATTTGCGAAGCTCAGCTCCAAAACGTTCTTCCAGACTGCGCAGGATGTTTTCATGAGCTTTTGTCACTTCTTCATCCGTAAGTGTACGTTCCGGATCAAAATATTTCAAAGAAAAGGCGAGTGATTTTTTGCCTTCTTCCATATGTTCTCCTTCGTACAGATCAAACAGGCTGCTTTCCTTGAGGAGAGCTCCTCCTGCTTCATAAATCACAGTGTTTAAGTCTCCAGCAGGCAGGTTCTTATCAACCACCAATGCAATATCCCGTGTAATGGAAGGGAATCTAGGAAGCGGCTGATAAACGGTAGGTTCTACCGTGGCCTGGATAAGCTGATCCAGATCCAATTCAAACACGTACGTCTCGTTTAAATCCCACTCTTTTTGAGTTCCAGGATGAATCTGGCCGATCAAGCCGATGGTGATGCTGTCGAGTTTAATTACTGCTGTTCTTCCAGGATGCATCCCTTTCAAACTTTCGCTTTCAAAGGTGATACGGCTGTACAATCCGAGTTCTTCGAATAACCCTTCAAGGATTCCTTTTGCAACAAAGAAGTCTGTTTTCTTCTTTTCACCTTGCCAAGGATGGATATTCCACAAGCCTGTCAGTGCACCGGAGAGATATGTTTTCTCTTCAGGGAGAACAGAGATCTGCTGTTCGTAGGCAAAGAAGACAGAACTGATTTCAAAGACACCTACATCATCAATTGAACGGTGATGATTGTGGCGCACTACTTCAAGAAGCTGCGGAATCAGTGTACTGCGAAGAGTGCTGCGCTCTTCGCTCATCGGGTGGGAAACCGAGATGGTTTGCACGTTTTCCTGCTCCTCCCCCACAAAAGAGAAACTGGTTGATTTTTCAGGGGTCGTCAGTGCATAAGTTACAGCCTGATAGAGCCCGGCGCCTTCAAGATAACGCATAACCTTTCTGCGAGCTGCCTGATAGGGGCTCAATCCTCCTGGACGGCCTTCCGTTACAAGATACGTTGTAGGAATACGGTCATAACCGTAGATTCTTCCCACTTCCTCTACAAGATCCGCATCGATGGTAATATCCGGTCTTCGGGCTGGAACGGTAACCTTGTATGCTTCTCCTTGTACCTCAAATTGGAAACGAAGTCTCGAAAAGATTTCACTGATTTGTTCGTTTTCAATAGAAGTTCCGAGCAAGCTGTTAATTCTTGTTTGGGTGACTTCAGCTCTTCCTTCACTTACCAAGCGTTCGCCATCTTCAACAATGCCTTCTGCCACTTCTCCTCCGGCATATTTCGCCATTAAGGAAGCAGCACGTTGAGCAGCCTCATATACACGGTTGCGGTCGATGCCTTTTTCATAGCGTGCACTTGCTTCACTTCGTAGTCCAAGATCCTTGGATGCTGCTCTTACACGCTGTCCTTCAAAATAAGCAGCTTCCAGCAGTACAGTAGTCGTATCTTCCTGAACTTCTGATGTTGCTCCGCCCATTACACCAGCCACAGCAACAGGGACTTCTCCATTGGTGATCACAAGATGGCTGCTGTTTAATTTTCGTGCAGCATCATCAAGCGTCACAATTTCTTCTCCGTCTTTTGCCCGGCGGATAACTACTTCCTTTGATCCGAAACGGTCATAGTCAAAGGCATGGAGCGGCTGTCCGTATTCAAGCAATACGTAGTTCGTTATATCGACCACATTATTGATTGGACGGATTCCTGCTGCAATCAAACGGTTTTGCAGCCAAAGAGGTGATGGCGCGATCGATACATTCTTTATCACCATAGCTCCGTAGTAAGGATTATCTTCTTTTGCATCAACTTTTACCGAAATATAATCTGAAGCTTTTTCAGCTGTATAATCTAAGGAAACTTCAGGAAGACGAAGCTCCTCATTTAGAATGGCAGCAACCTCATAAGCCACACCAATCATGTTTAAGCAGTCCGCACGGTTAGGTGTCAATCCGAGTTCAAGAACATAGTCATCCAGGTTCAAATAACTCAAGGCATCGCTGCCAACTTCCGCATCGGAAGGCATAACGAAAATCCCTGTTGAATACTCTTTTGGCACCAATTTCGTTTCCACACCAAGTTCAGTGAGTGAACAGATCATTCCATGAGACGCTTCTCCGCGAAGTTTCGCTTTCTTAATCTTGAAGTTTCCAGGAAGTACAGCACCTACTTGCGCTACCGGCACTTTTTGGCCAGCAGCCACGTTTGGAGCACCGCACACGATTTGTACCGGATCTCCTTCACCGATGTCGACTTTACAGACACGGAGTTTATCGGCATTTGGATGCTGAACACATTCCAGCACATGTCCGACGACCACTCCTGTAATCCCTTTGTTGAGGGATTCCACGATTTCTACTTCAATTCCGCTTTTCGTAATTTTTTCACCAAGCTCTGCAGCACTGATATTAATATTTACATACTCTTTCAGCCAGTTATATGAAACTAACACAGGGTTCCCCTCCTTATGCCTTTTTAAATTGTTTTAAGAAACGAAGATCGTTTGTGTAAAAATGACGGATATCATCAATTCCATACTTCAGCATCGCAATCCGTTCAGGGCCCATTCCAAATGCAAACCCTGTGTATTTCTTCGAGTCGAAGCCTGCCATCTCCAATACGTTCGGATGGACCATACCTGCTCCAAGGATCTCAATCCAGCCAGTATGCTTACAGATCGAACAGCCTTTTCCACCACATTTAAAACAGGAAATATCCATCTCGACAGACGGTTCTGTGAATGGGAAAAAACTTGGGCGCAAACGGATTTTGCGCTCTTCGCCGAACATTTTTTTTGCGAAGGTTTCAAGAACACCTTTTAAGTCACTCAAGCGGACATTCTCATCGACGACAAGTCCTTCGATCTGCATGAACTGATGAGAGTGAGTCGCATCATCGTCATCCCTTCTGTACACTTTCCCCGGAGAAATAATTTTGACCGGGCCTCTTCCGTGATGTTTTTCCATCGTTCTTGCCTGCACCGGAGAAGTCTGTGTACGAAGCAGAATGTCTTCTGTAATAAAGAATGAATCCTGCATGTCTCTTGCCGGATGTCCTTTCGGTAGGTTCAGTGCTTCAAAATTGTAATAATCGGTTTCCACTTCAGGGCCTTCTGCCACCGTGAAGCCCATCGTTAAGAAAAGATCTTCAATCTCTTCAACGACTGCCGTTAACGGATGAGAGTTCCCCTTTCTGGCCGGCCGGCCCGGAAGTGTAACATCGATCGATTCTTTTTTCAGCTTTTCTTCAATAGCAGCCTGTTCCATCTGGCTGATTTTCGCATCAAGCGCGGCTGTGATCGCATCCCTTACTTCATTCGCATAAGCCCCAATAACAGGACGTTCTTCCGGAGATAGTTTCCCCATCCCTTTAAGTACTTCTGTGATCGGCCCTTTTTTACCCAAATAAGATACTTTGATGTCCTGTAATTCTTTCAGCTCATTTGCTTGCTGAATTTTCACCAATGCTTCTTCCTTTAATGCCTGCAATCGGTCCTGCATAACATCTTGCCTCCTTTAGAAAATAAAAAAACCCCGTCCATAAAAGGGACGAGGATTCGCGGTACCACCCAGATTAATCAAGAATTTTGGCCAACGCCATCATACTTGTTCACTTCGTTTTCATAACGGACTAGGTCCGGTCCACCCTACTGTAGGTTCAGGCGACTGCTCAGGAGCGAATTCGATAAATTCTACCGGAGAAACACTTTCAGTCAAGGTATTTCCTCCCTTTACCGGCGAGTTCTTATTTACTACTCTCCATCGATGCATTTTATTCATGCAGTTGTCTTCTTATTATAGTTGAACTTCCCTATCTGTGCAATTGCCAATCTGTTTTAATAGTGTATTCCCTTTTGTTATTTCCTGTTCTTCTGAAGTTCATACAGCATGATTCCAGCCGCAACAGCAACGTTCAGTGATTCAGCATTCCCGAACATCGGGATATAGACAAGCTGGTCTGCGGATTCCATAATTTCCATCCGCACTCCGCTGCCTTCGTTTCCTACAACGAGCGCAAACGTCCCTGAAGATTGCACGTCATGCAATGATTCGGCACCTTTTAGTGCAGAAACGAAAACAGGTACCTGTTCCTGTCTGCACGCTGCGATCCAATCCTGAAGATTTCCTTTTACAACGGGAAGATGGAACAGCGAACCTTGTGTAGAGCGAAGAACCTTGCTGTTATAAACATCGACAGTTCCTTCACCAAGCACAATCCCGTCCAGACCTGCAGCGTCTGCGGTTCTAATTATTGTACCAAGGTTTCCAGGATCCTGAACGCCGTCCACAAGCAGGTATTTTCCGCCGGCTTTTACTTGTAGCTCCTTTGAACTCATACGGCAGATTGCCAAAACTCCCTGCGGATGTTCAGTATCACTTAGGATTCCCATGATTTTTTTAGAAACTACCCATGGGTCCAGGCGAAGCTGTTCCCAATCATGCGGCATCTGGTAGGATTCCTCTATAATCAGATGAGCAATCTGGACGTTATGGTTCATTGCTTCTTCAATCAGATGAGGCCCTTCAATAATGTATTGTCCTAATTTATCCCGTTCTTTTCTTGTGTACAGTTTTTTCCATTGTTTTATGGAAGCATTTTGTTCTGATTCAATCCGTTTCATTGGGTTCAACCATCCTTTAATCTCTTTCAACTTTTTTTATTATATCTTCAAAATGATACATAATCCATCGGCCCTTAATAAAAACTAGGGAATAGTCACAAACTTAATGAAATAAATCTGTTTGAGGTGATAATGATGGATATCGATATCCGTAAAGCAGTTCTTGCCAATGTTTCCGGAAACAATAAAGAACAATTGGAAAGTACAATCGTTGATGCGATCCAAAGCGGTGAAGAAAAAATGCTTCCTGGTCTTGGCGTACTGTTTGAAGTGATCTGGAAAGAATCCGACAATCAGAAAAAAGAAGAAATGCTTGCAACCCTTTCCAGCGGTTTGAAATAGTAAAAGTCCCGGGAGATCCTCCCGGGATTTTTACTTTTAATACCCTTCATCCTGACGCTGATGATTGATTTCATTCTTTTTGTAGTAACCATCCACGATATTTTCTACCGAGAAGCCAAGAAGCTGGCCGAGGCCAATGAATTCAGAAAACAATTGGCTAAACAGGGTTTTGTCTTTTTTGCCTTGCAGGCCGCTGATGAGCCGGTAAAGAGATAGGAATTGGCCGGTCAGGTCTTCATTGCTTGCAACTGCATGGATTTCAATGTCATCCATCCCCATGTCAAGTCCAACCGACAGGATAAAATGAAGTCCGTCCACATATTCCTCAAGAATGACACTGTCCGATGATGCAGGTTTAACACTCCAGTATTTAAAACAACGGGTTTCATTGGCCAGCTCCCCTAGCTCGACAAGCAGGGCGAGCAGACGATGATCATAAAGGTTATCGTTATGTAAACCATGCTCTTGTATAATTCGATCATTCAGATGCTTCTGCATTTCAAATAGTTCTTTAAAACCCAAGATATCCACTCCTTTCGCTCATTATAACAAACTTATGATTTCCTTAAAAACACACCAAAAAACCCCAGGTTGGAGTCCCCTGAGGCTGGATCGCGTTATCATGCACTTTTCGCAGGTGTATTCTCTTTTTTTTCAAAAAAGTCCTCCCATTTGACAATCCATTCTTTCTTTCTCAGGAGATGAAACAGGACGAGCATCATGGCTGCAATTCCGATTCCCCAGACCACTGAGAGATGAAAGATATAATGGCCGAACGTTGAGTACATGAAGGCAAGCGGAACGTTGGATACCACGCTTGCTTTTGTATATTCCTTAAAACTTTTCGTTATCTCCAGGACAAACAGAGAGAGCAGGGAAAAATGGATGAAAGGAATTAGCTTTAAAATTGCGATTTGGCCCAATGAGAACGGCATTCGTTTGCCTATGATTTTCCGCTTGATTTTCATGAACCGGTTGAGCGACTTCGGCATTTTTCTCAGCAGTCCGTAGAACAGCAAACTGGACAGGGTAATGCCGATTATCGAATAAAGCGTCCCATAAACCGACCCAAACAAGACCCCGCCTGCCATACAGATCAAACCTACTGGCAGAAAAAGAAACTGCCTCATCATATGGAGCAGAATGAAAAAGACAGGAGCAAAAATACCTGCAAACTTCAAAATTCCAAGGATCTCTGTGAGCTCATGCTGCATGATTCAACCCTCCTTTATCGCCATCTTATGACATAAGACGAGCAGTTATGCTCTTCCTTCTTCCAGATCCATGAATATTTCCATATCTTTTACGACAGGTTAAAGATTAGAAAAGCTGGTTTTCTTTTACAGATAACCTTTAGGTTAAGGAGTGGTTTTCATGGATACAGTCGTGTTGGCTCGTGCTTTTTTCGGAACGTCTCTTGCCTTTCATATCATTTTTGCAACGCTTGGTGTTGGTATTCCCCTCATGATCGTCATCGCAGAAATTCTTCATCAAGTAAAAAAAGACAATGATTATGCCATAATGGCTAAACGCTGGACAAAGGCCTTTGCTGTTCTGCTCGGTGTCGCTATTCCTTCAGGAACAATCGTCGGGGTCCAGCTATCTTTGCTTTGGCCAGGTTTTATGGAGATTGTAGGAAAGGTTATCTCTCTTCCTTTCCAAATTGAACTTTTCGCCTTCTTTATTGAAGCTTTGTTCATGTCCATCTACGTTTACGCAGCAGACAGGCTGCCAAAGTATTTCAGGATCATCTCTGTCATCTTGGTGGCGTTTGGAGCTGTAGCATCTGCCATTCTAATCACCGCTGTCAATACGTGGATGAATACTCCTGACGGATTTAAGATTACAAAGGACGGAACTATTTATGATGTCAATCCATGGGATGCCTTTTTCAATCCGAGTTTTCTTTCAACAGCCTTCCATGTATCCGTGACTGCTTATATGACCGGCGGTTTTGCCCTGGCTTCTGTAGGGGCTTATAAGCTTTTAAGAGGGAATCTTACGAAGAAAGAATCTGTCTATCATAAAAAAGGTTTTTTAATGGCCATTGTCGTAGGTTTGATTTTTTCATTGATTTCAAGTTTTTCAGGTCATCACTCTGCACAGATCCTGCATGAACACTCACCCGAGAAGCTGGCCGCTGCCGAAGGCTTATTTGAAACCCAGCGATATGCTCCTCTTGCGATCGGAGGTTTCACCGATCCCAAAACAGAAGAAGTGAAATATGGAATTGAGATCCCATGGATGCTCAGCTGGCTCGCTGCCGGCAAGTTTGATACCGAAGTCAAAGGCCTCTATGAATTCCCGCGTGAAACCTGGCCTCCTTTTTATGTGCACACCCTGTTTAATATCATGGTTGGGATTGGGTTTATCCTGTTGGGACTAGCTGCCGTCGCTTTGTTTTTCTGGTGGTATTACGGCAAAAGAAAACAGAAGCCTTTTCCAAAATGGCTACTGTTCACCTTAATCTTTTCCGGTCCACTTTCCATGCTTGGCATCGAATTCGGATGGATTTTCAGCTGCAGCGGAAGACAGCCCTGGACGATTTACAGGGTCCAGACCACAGCAGAAGCAGCTACACAATCAGAAAATCTTGCTCCTTTGTTTCTATTGTTCATCGGTCTTTATCTGCTTCTGAGCGTCCTGACGATCCTGATACTTACAAGCTATTTCAAACGGCATCCGGTATCCAAGGACTTTGAAAAATACTCCGGCTATTAAAAAGACGAAAGAGGGAGCATAATGAACGAAGAAGTTATTGCCATATTGGTCTTATGGACCTTTATCTTCATCTATAGCATTTTTGGATCGATTGATTTCGGGGCAGGATTCTGGGCGATGATCTACAATGACCATCGTACCTTTGCAGGAAAAATAGCCAACCGATTTCTTTCACCGACCTGGGAAATCACAAATGTTTTTCTTGTTCTTCTCGTAGTTGCCTTTGTAGGTTTTTTCCCGAAAGGCGCCTTTACACTCGGAACCGTGCTGCTGATCCCGATATCGCTGATCTTGTTTCTGCTTTCCATACGGAGTGCCTTTATGGTTTTTTCTTATTCCGTTCAAGGATACAGAAAGACGATGTTCTTTATTTCCGGTGTGTGCGGTGTTTTGATACCGGCACTCCTGATCACGGTACTCCCTGTAAGCCAGGGGGGTTTTATTGAAGGTATGAACGGAAAAGATACCCTTCTCCTTGGAAAGCTGTTTACGAGCCCTTCCTTATATATGTACATTTTGTTCGGGCTCACTTCTGAACTGTTCTTGTCATCCTTGTTTCTCGCAGATTATTCAAGGGTCTCTAAACAAGAAGGCGCCTATAGGCTTTACAGGGGGAATGCACTGATCCTTGGCCCTTCCACCCTTCTTGCTGCTGTGATCACACTGCTGGTGATACAGCCTGAGGCCGGGTGGCTGCTCGATAATCTGTATGAACAAAGGATATGGTTCATCCTCTCCACCCTGGCATTCATCGTCGGCTATGCCTCTCTATGGCTCAGTAACAAAGATGGGAAAGCAGCAGGTAAACCCCGTGTGGCTCTGCTCGCAACTGTCGCACAATACGGCTTGGCGAGTTACGGATATGGAATGGCTCACCTTCCTTACATCGTTTATCCGAGCCTGACCATATACGATGCCTTTACAGCGAAAGAAACGTTCTATTCGCTCATGACCATGTATGCTGTTGGTTTAGCGATCCTTACTCCCGGCTTTTATGTGTTTTGGAGGCTGTTCCTTAAGGATAAACGCTATCTGGAGCAGGATTAAGAGTGCAGATTAAATGAAGTACCTGGCAATGATGAAAATGTCGGCAAGGACAAGCAATGGCACTCCGACTTGAAAGCTTGGATGCTTTGTTTTATGCCGAAATTGGACCATCCCTGCCCAAATCCCGCAGGCGCCTCCTATGATCGCAAACAGCCACAGGCGGCGTTCCGGCGTCCGCCACTTCCCTGCCTTGGCTGCTTCCTTATCATGATGCATCAGCCAAAATGCAATAACGTTAACGAGAATTAAATAAATGTAGATCATACAAACAAAATCTCCTTTTATAGAAAAAAGCCATTTCCTTCATGGAAAATGGCTTTTGGGTTCTTAATTTATGCTTTTAGGCTGTCTTTTGCTTTAGTAGCAAGTTCAGCGAATGCTTTTTCATCAGAAACAGCGATTTCAGCAAGCATTTTACGGTTGATGTCGATGCCTGCAACTTTTAGGCCATGCATTAAACGGCTGTAAGAAAGACCGTTTGTGCGAGCTGCCGCGTTGATACGAGTGATCCAAAGTTTACGGAAATCACGTTTCTTTTGACGGCGGTCACGGTATGCATACATAAGAGATTTGAAAACTTGCTGTTGAGCAACTTTAAATAACTTATGTTTGGATCCGAAATAACCTTTAGCTAACTTTAATACTTTTTTACGACGACGACGTGACACATAGCCACCTTTTACTCTTGGCATTTTAAAACCCTCCTAGATATATACGATCAGTTAGTATTATTTTTTCTTGTAAGTTAATAGTGTACGGATACGTTTGTAATCTCCGCTTGTAACAATCTTCGCTTTGCGAAGTTTACGCTTAGCTTTAGTAGATTTGTTAGCGAACATATGGCTTGTAAACGCACGTGCACGCTTAAGTTTACCTGTTCCAGTCTTTCTGAAGCGCTTTGCAGCACCTTTATGTGTTTTCATTTTAGGCATGATTGGATTCCTCCCTGGTAAGTAATTATTTTTCGGTTGTTGGTGCTAAAATGAGGAACATGCTTCGGCCTTCCATTTTCGGTCGAACTTCAACCGTAGCAACGTCTTCACATTCTTTAGCTAATTTTTCAAGCACAGTTTTTCCGATCGAGGAGTGCGTGATGGCACGGCCCCGGAAACGAATGCTTGCTTTCACTTTATCGCCTTTTTCAAGGAACTTGCGGGCATTTTTAAGCTTCGTGTTAAAATCATGCTCCTCAATTGTAGGGCTTAAGCGAATTTCTTTCGTTGTAACAATCTTTTGATTCTTACGCGCTTCTCTGTCTTTCTTTTGCTGCTCAAACTTAAACTTACCATAGTCCATGATTCGGCATACTGGCGGTTTTGCGGTAGGAGCAACAAGTACAAGATCAAGATTGGCATTTGCCGCAATATCAAGAGCTTCATGACGTGTTTTAATCCCTAGCTGGCTGCCATCAGCCCCGATAAGTCTTACTTCACGAGCACGTATGCCCTCATTGACAGACATGTCCTTACTAATAGTAAGTCACCTCCAAGAAATTTATGTGAGTCATTAACTCAGCACTTTGTAAACAAATAAAAAAAGCGTCGGCACATACTGCACCCACACGACCTCATCATCATTTCTGAAAGTTCGGTTGACCAGCCAACAGCTTTCGCGTTGATCAGGTGAGAAGCGGGTGCTTCTGCTTTTGTTCGAAACTCAACTTATTTAATTACCTAAATTAATATAACATTGACAAGAACCTCTTGTCAACTGATGTTCTTTGTTCATCACAACAGAATTTATTGTACAGTACTACCTGTTGTTTTGCAAGCACTAAAATTGTTTTTTTCCGGGCAGGCCGCCCCGTTGTTGTTGAAAATTTATTTACAACCTGAAAATTTATATTTACCCGCCAAAATGAAGGGTTTACCCTCCAAAATTTAAAAATATCCGCCAAAACAGCAGCTTTACCCGCTAAAATTCAGTTATGTAAACAGGGTGCCTGGCACCGCTGGGGGCTTCAAAAAAAAGAACTGCGAATGAATTCGCAGTTCTCTAATTTTATCCTCTTTTATTCACTTGCTCAAGAATGCTTGTTTTGAACGCATCAAAGGATACAGTTTCTGATTTTTGCTCACCGTATTTACGGACGTTGACGGCTTGATCGGAAATTTCCTGATCACCGAGCACGAGCATGTATGGAATTTTTTGCATTTGCGCTTCACGGATTTTATATCCCAGCTTTTCATCGCGGTTGTCGACTTCGACGCGAATGCCTTCTTCCAGCAGTTCCTCACTGATCTTTCTTGCGTACTCTTCATGAACAGTAGATACCGGGATAATCTGTACCTGTACAGGAGCAAGCCATACCGGGAACGCACCCTTGTATTCTTCGATTAGGAAGGCGACAAAACGTTCCATTGTGGAAACGACTCCGCGGTGGATAACGACCGGACGGTGATCCTTTCCGTCGCTTCCTTTGTACGTTAGGTCAAAGCGTTCCGGCAAGTGGAAATCAAGCTGTACAGTAGACAGCGTCTCTTCTTTTCCGAGCGCAGTCTTCACCTGAACATCAAGCTTCGGCCCGTAGAACGCGGCTTCCCCTTCAGCTTCTACATAATCCAAGTCCATATCTTCCATAGTTTCTTTAAGAAGAGCCTGTGCTTTTTCCCACATCTCATCGTTGTTTACGTATTTTTCCTTGTCCTCAGGATCACGGTAAGAAAGACGGAACTTGTATTCTGTAATGCCAAAGTCTTTGTACACACGCTGGATGAGCTTTACTACGCGGATAAACTCATCTTTTAATTGATCCGGGCGGGCAAAGATATGAGCATCATTCAATGTCATGGAACGGACACGCTGAAGACCAGCCAATGCTCCTGACATCTCATGGCGATGCATCGTTCCAAGCTCAGCGATACGGATTGGAAGATCACGATAGCTGTGCATGCTGTTCTTGAACACCATCATGTGATGCGGACAGTTCATCGGACGAAGAACAAGCTGCTCGTTGTCCATTTCAATTGCAGGATACATATCTTCTTTATAATGATCCCAGTGTCCTGATGTTTTATAGAGCTCTACACTGCCTAGATGAGGAGTGTAGACATGGTCGTAGCCAAGTCTTACTTCTGTGTCGACAATATAACGCTCGATGATACGGCGGATCGTCGCACCCTTTGGAAGCCAGACTGGCAAACCTTGTCCAATCTTTTGGGAAACAGTGAAAAGATCCAGCTCTTTTCCAAGTTTCCGGTGATCCCGCTCTTTCGCCTCTTGAAGGTAGACAAGATGCTGATCCAGCTCTTTCTGGTTAAGAAAAGCTGCTCCATAGATGCGCTGAAGCATCTGGTTATCGCTGTCTCCTCTCCAATAAGCGCCTGAAATGCTCATCAATTTAAAGGACTTGATTTTTCCAGTGGATGGAAGATGCGGCCCGCGGCAAAGGTCAAAAAACTCGCCTTGTTCGTAAATGGTAATAACCGCATCCTCCGGAAGATCACGGATGAGCTCCAATTTTAAATGGTCGTCAATGCCTTCAAAAATCGCGATGGCTTCTTCCCTGGTCACTTCTTTTCGGATGATCGGCAGGTTTTCGCTTACGATCTTTTTCATTTCCTTCTCAATCTTAGGCAAATCTTCCGGTGTTAAAGCTTCTTGAAGATCGATATCATAATAAAAACCGTTTTCGATCACTGGCCCGATGCCAAGTTTGACATCCTTATAGATGCGTTTGATCGCCTGTGCCATCAAATGGGCTGTACTGTGGCGTGTCATCTCGAGTCCTTCAGGCGAATCTTGTGGAACGATCTCAATGGATGCATCCGCCTCGATCGGACGTGTGAAATCGTACAATTCCCCGTTTACTTTACCAGCAACGGACTTTTTCTTCAGGCTGGAGCTAATGGATTCTGCTACTTGTTCTGCAGTGATTCCTTTCGGATACTCACGAACAGAACCATCAGGAAAAGTAAGCTTAATGTCTGTCATTCATAATCTCTCCTTGTTCAAAATAAATACAAAAAACACTCGTCCACAAAAAGGGACGAGTGTTGTACTCGTGGTTCCACCCTTGTTCCACAGCAGGATTCTGCAATGGCACTCGGTCAAGATTTAACGGCTTTGGGCCGTCAGCGATTACTCTGCATTCACCGCTGAAGTTCAAAGGGGGTAAGACATTTTTTCGTGTTAGAATGCTTTCAGCCTCAGGCATCCCTCTCTATAAACCGTAAAAAATATCCGTTGTCCTTATCTTTACTGATTTTGGTATCCAAATATACAATTATTATATTCATACTATCCTGCAAAATCAAGAGCAATCCTTATCTTCCGTCCATCTTTTCGATAAATTCGTTTCTTGAACCATAAAACAGCTGAAGGGGCCTTTTAATCAGTCTCTCCTGGAATACGTTCTGCAATGTATGTATCATGCCGTGATTTTCTTCTTCCAGGTACAAATACAACACTTCCGGAGCTAAACCCATGATCGGACCCAGCACTTTTTCGTCGAGATCAAACTCCTTGGTCAGAACTAATGCTCTTTCATGCATAAGCTGAAGCATTTTTTCACTGTATAGCCGGTATTGCTCATCATACAGCTTAAATTTGCCGTCGAAGGCCACGTGAACCTCGGCTGTTAGAAACGGCTGATCGGCTGCACACTTACGCAATTGATCGATGAAGGACTGGTATTCAAGCTCGAGTTTGTATTCATCGATCGCACATTCGACGTAAATTTGTAGAAGATCAAGGTACTCCCGTAAACGGAACTGTACAAAAGACTCAAATGTAAATGATAGCCCTTCTTCGGTTAAGATTTTTCTCCAGGCTTCTTTCACATGATACTCGCACGTATCCAGATCTTTTACCGCCGGCACTTCCTCCCGTTCCTGTTCGATAAATTCCTTGGCGATCGCTGCAATTTCTGCTTGCTCCTGCTTATCCGTGAAATAAAAAAAATGTTCAATAAAAAACAGGATTCGTGTTTCCTCCAGTTTTTTACGAGTATAGCAAGCCAGCACCTGAACAATTGAATCCAGATGCTCTTTTGTATTCAATAATAATGAATGGCTTTCGGATTCTAAAAAGGAAGGTTTTATGTTAAGTGATCGAGCCATCTGCTTCAGTTCCTTTTGTAATTGGTTACATTCTTCATGATCTGCAAATATAAGTTCTGCCAACCCTGTCCCTCCCCCAAACACTCGATGTTACACTATATGGGACAACGTCATGAAAAATGAACTCTTTTAAAAGATTAATAAAAAAACAGCAGGTTTCCCTGCTGCCGGTTAATCCAGTGCATATTTGCGTTCAAGAAAGTTTAGCAGTTGTGTCAACGTAAGAGTAAGAATCAGATAAATAAGCGCTACCGTCAAAAAAGGTTCCCAAGGACGATAATATTCTCCCATCATCGCTCTTCCCCAGTACATCAGTTCTTCAGTCGCAATGACGGCTGCCAGTGAAGAATCTTTAATTAAAACAATGAATTCATTTCCTAAAGGAGGAATCATGCGTTTAGATGCCTGAGGAATGATAATGTGCCTCATGGTCTGTCTATGCGTCATCCCCAGCGAACGGGCTGCCTCGGTCTGGCCTTTATCAATAGATTGGATACCCGCCCTAAAGATCTCCGCGATGTAGGCTGCTGCATTTAAGGAGAGAGCCGTAATGGCAGAAACAAGTGCAATAGGAGGCTTCATGAAAAGCGGCATGACCGCAAAGTGAATCAAGAAAAGTTGAACAAGTAGCGGTGTTCCCCGAAAAAAGTTAATATACCAAATGAACGGCTGCCGAATCACCTGGACTGAAGACATTTTTCCGAGTGCGATGAATAGTCCCAAGAGGGTTCCGAAAATAATGCTCGCAACTGAAATTTCGATTGTAACCCATGTTCCTTTAATAAAAAAGGGCAAATATTTCTCTACGAGATCAAATTTATAGAAATCCATGTGTTCCTCCGGTCATTCTGCCAGGTTTATTTTTTCAGCACATCCAGGTTCGGTTCTACTTTAAACCACTGTTTATAAATCTTGGTGTAGGTTCCATCAGCAATGACCTTCTTCAAAGCTTTGTCAACTTTTGCTTTATCTTTGCTGCCCTTAGGAAAAGCAATACCATAGAATTCAGATTCAAAGTTTGTTTTATCATTTACGACAGTGAGCTTTTTGTCCGGATTGTTTTTTGCATACTCATCTACAACGGTATTATCAGCAACAACCGCATCCACTTCACCGCTTATAAGTGCCTGAATAGCCAACACATTACTGTCGTATTTTTTGACATTGGTATTTTCTTTCCCGAATTTCTTTTCCAAGGCAGCTTGTCCGGTCGTTCCATTTTGAACACTGACCTTCTTTCCTTTTAAATCATTCACACTTTTTATCGGTGATCCTTCTTTTGTAAGAATCTTATTAATGGACTCAAAGTATGGAGATGAGAAGTCATATGATTTTTTTCGATCATCATTAATGGTTATCGCCGAAATACCAGCCTGGACCTGTTCGCTTTGTAAAGAGGTAAACAGAGGATCCCATCCTGTATTTTTCAGCTTATAATCCAGCTTTGCTTCCTTCATAACGGCCTTAAGCAAATCAACATCAAAACCAACAATCTTCCCATCTTTTAAATACTCAAATGGAGCATATGCCGCATCTGTTCCTACAACCAATTTCTCAGACGGGCCTCCTGACGTGGATTTCCCTCCACACGCTGCCAATGTCAGCAAACTTCCAAGCATTAATAACAACACCACTTTTTTCATCTTTGTCCCCCTTAATTTATGTAATCCTCTTTATTATAACAAAATTATCAAAAATGAGAATATTCCAATAATTAATTGCACAAAAAAACCAGCCCTCTACAAGAAAGGCCGGGATTCTATGTTTTTCTATCAGTTCTGCATGACAAAGTCTTTTTCTGCGGTTTCTTCTTCGTCGAACACACGCAGCGTTTCATATTTGGTGTTGCGCTGTGCCGGGATTTTTCCCGCTTCCCGTATGAGGCGCAGTGTCAGATTCGTATTGACTTTATGGGTCGTTCCGGCAGCTGAGACCACGTTTTCTTCCATCATCGTGCTTCCGAAGTCGTTGCAGCCGTAATGAAGAGACTTTTTGCCGACTTCAGGTCCCATCGTCACCCAGGAAGACTGGAAGTTAGAAATGTTATCCAAGAACAGGCGTGAGATTGCCACATTTTTAAGATATTCTCTTGGCGTTGTTTTCTCACCCTTTAAGTTCGTGTTATCTGGCTGGAACGTCCAGGAGATAAAGGCTAAGAAACAGTTGGTCTCATCTTGAGCATCACGGACACGCTGAAGATGCAATGCTCTCTCTTCAAACGTCTCACCGAAACCGATAACCATTGTAGCCGTGGAATGAAGACCGACTTTCTTCGCCGTTTTCATGCAGTCGATCCACTCTGTCCATGATCCCTTTAAGCGGCTGATTTTTTTCCTCGTACGGTCATCAAGGATCTCGGCTCCGCCGCCAGGCAGTGAGTCAAGTCCTGCTTCCTTCAGCTCTTTTAGGACTTCTTCCAGTGAGAGGCCTGAAACTTCGACCATCTTCCAGATCTCAGCCGGAGAGAAGGAGTGCATCGTGATATCAAAGCGCTTTTTAATATTGCGGAGCAGATCAGTGTAATAAGAGAACGGCAGATTCGGGTTTGTTCCACCTTGCATCAAGATCTCTGTTCCGCCTACATCGATCGTTTCCTGGATTTTTTGGAAGATCACTTCATCATCCAGCACATAACCTTCCTTGCTTCCAGGCGGCCGGTAGAATGCACAGAAACGGCAGTATGTATCACAAAAATTGGTATAGTTCACGTTTCGCCCGATAACAAAAGTAGTAATCGGTTCTGGATGCCACCGCTTCATGATGACGTCGGCCGCCTCACCCATTTTTTCAACTTCATCACTCTCATACAGAGCAACAGCATCCTCAACGGTCAATCGTGTACCATCAAGGGCTTTCTGCAAAATCGCATCAATGCTCATCTATATTACCTCCAGTTACGGACATCTTATGTAGCATTCTATTATCCTATCACATTTTAAAAAATTTTGCGAAATGAATACTGCTGCAGGAATACCATGATAAAAGAGAAAGACAAACCGAGCAAAAAGCCGGTTTGTCTTTGTTCGCATCAACTTATTTATTTAAGGCTTATCCTCGGCCTGCCTGGAAAGAAGGATATAATGTCATACCTCCATCAGCAATGAGCGTGTGTCCTGTTACATATCTTGATTCCTTGGAAGCGAGCCACA
The DNA here is from genome assembly GCF_023149135.1 of Fictibacillus marinisediminis. Lineage (NCBI taxonomy): Bacteria > Bacillati > Bacillota > Bacilli > Caryophanales > Fictibacillaceae > Fictibacillus > Fictibacillus marinisediminis. The sequence goes on from NZ_JAIWJX010000002.1 coordinate 2,927,227, forward strand.
CGGCGACAGAAGAAATTTCGTCAGGTTCAGCGATGTAGCCCATTGGAATTAGTTTTTCTACATCCGCTTTTTTGCCAGGATCTGAAAACTTTTCGGCATTGATTGGTGTGTTGATGGCACCTGGCGCAATGGCATTTACCCTGATTTTCTTTGGTGCATATTCCATCGCCAGCGTCTGAGTCATGAGCTTGACACCGCCCTTACTCGCTGCGTAGTGCACAAAGTGCGGCCAAGGGATGATCTCATGAACGCTCGACATGTTAATAATATTGCCTTCAATGTTATTCTTCAGAAAATACGAGATTGCTTCACGGCAGCCAAGAAATTGCCCCGTCAAATTCGTGGAGATAACCTTGTTCCAATCTTCAAGAGATAGCTCGTGTGACGGAACTTCATTTTCTATCCCCGCGTTGTTAATCATAATATCTAGTCTTCCAAAGGATTCCACTGTGCGTTCGACCAGATTTTTAATATCTTCTTCTTTGGTAACATCTCCCTGAACGGCGATGGCCTCTCCCCCAAGATCTCTTAATTCCTGGAGAAGTTCTTCCACTTCATTTCCCTTTTCATTTCGGTAATTGACCGTGATCTTTGCTTTTTCTTTTGCAAAACGTTGAGCACAGGCCTTTCCGATTCCTGTACTCGCTCCTGTGATAATGACTGCTTTTCCTTCTAGATCTGTAAACATGTTTTCATCCGCTCCTTAACGTTTTGTTAACCCGAGCATAACGCCGCCCGCGATAATAAGTAAACATCCTATAATAACGAAGATGATCTGCCGTTTAGATTTCTTCTCTTTTAAAATAAAAATTCCGCCGAGAGTGGAGATGATGATCCCCGTTTGTGAAAGCGAAAAGCTTGTCGCTACACCAATCTTCGGCAATGAAAGCAACAAAGTGATGTTTCCTGTACTCCATAGAATTCCGGTTAAAATATTTCTTACAGCAAATTTATTAAACGGTTTACCTGTAAAAGTGAGAAGTAAACCGCCGATAAACATACCCGCTGCCTGTGGAAGTATCGCTTCCCATCCTCCAACCTTAAACCACTTGACGATAACCACATAGCCAACATAGCCTGCGGTGGATAGCAGCAAGATAAGGTAACCTCTTTTATAATTGGTCCCGCCGTCCTCTTTGTTGTTCTTATCTCTGATCGATGTAAAGACGGCTCCTAAAATGATAACAACAATAGCGATGATTCCAATAATGATCTCTGTTTTTGTTTTCCACTCGTGAAACACGAGCACGCCAAAGAGTGTTGTTCCAAAGAGCTGCATGCCCGTAGAGAGCGGAACTGTTTTTGCAACACCAAGGTGATCCACAGTTGCAAACTGAAAACGCTGGCCTACGACCCATAAGGCGCCAGATATTGCTCCCACAATCATGACGAGAGAATTGATGTCAGGGTGCACGATAAAAAACGTAACGATTGAAAAAACAAGGGCACCGATGGTCATCCCCAATGTCTGGCTGTATGAATCTCCCCCCAGTTTTTGGCTGACCAATACAATGCTTCCCCAGCAAACTGCTGTGATGACTGCAAGAATTATTCCCATATTCATTTCCTTTCTGTCTGCTGATTCTATAGGTAGTATTTGCATCTTCCCGAAGAATCATCATTCCAAACAAAAAACCTCTATCTTTTATGATAGAGGTTAAAATCAAGAAGATCTTATTTTACTGAAAAGTCCTGAAGTTTTTATCTCCTCCGATAAAGATCGGCACGGCAAGATGGCGGATACGCTCCATGATTCGTTTTGCTTTTGCTTGCTCGAGACCGCCTTTTTGCGAGTAGGAAAAATGTTCTTCAAGCAAGGTAAAATCATAATTGGAGGAGTACAGCGTCGGCAGCCTCTCCATCATACGATATTGAAGTATGACACCAATGATTTCATCCCTGACCCAATTGGTCATGTTTTCGGCACCTAGATCGTCAAGCATGAGGACAGGAACGGTTTTGAGCAGCTCCATTTTTTCGTTGAAACTCCCGTCTGAAAGGCTGCTTTTCATCTCCCGCAAAAACTCAGGAGTATGAACGAGCAATGAAGGAATCTGCCGCTCAGCCAACGCGTTGGCTATCGCACCTAGCAGGTAGGTCTTTCCAACACCAAACTTGCCGTAAAAGTAAATCCCTTTCGCCCCTTCTCCAGAAGAAGCTGCTTTAACAAAGTCCCATGCAGCACCAATTGCTTCTCTTCTGTCTTGATCAATGCTGTGAAGACGGTCAAACGATGCCTGCAGGATATCTTTTGGGATAAAATAGCTTCGGATGAGGGCACTCATCGACTTCTGCTTTTCATCCTGTTTTTTCAGCGAACATTTTTCATAATAAATTTCGATCGCATTCCTGTCTGCAGCCAGTTCAGGCTGATACCCCTGCATCAGGTTCGGGCAAAGATTCAGCCCTGGGCAATTGGAACAATGGTTCTTTTCCTTGGAATATTCATAGAGCTTCGTCAATCCTTTTTCAATGCTTGATTGATTCAAATCAGGGTTCTGCTCCAGGAATGAGATAACATAAGGATCTGTGAGTACATGCTGCTTAATTCGGTCATATTCCTTTTTAAGCTGACCGTACCCTTCCATTTTTTTAACGGCGTCCATAATCGATTCCATGTTTGTTCCCCCCTTTAAATTTCTTTAAGCAAGTTTTCAAGCCATTGCTGGTTTTGCTCTTCAAGCTCATTATTATTGTTCATTTCCTTTTTCTCTGCCGTTGTTTCTTCATCCTTCAGCCAGTCTGGCAGACGGGCGCTCTTTTTCTGGGTTCCATTACGCTTATAATTTGTATTTTTACGCTCCTGCCACTCTTTGTACTTCTTCTGTTCTGAACGAGCAAGCGCCATGGCTTCCGGAACGGTTTGTACTTTTTTCCTGGCCCAGTGGCTCGCAATTTTTTCGACGAATGAACGTGTAAGTTTTAGATCATTGGTCTTCAGTACATAGTCGATCAAAACATTGACCACACCCGGAGTCATTTTTTGCTCAAGCATGAGATACGTAACAATATTCAAATCCACTTCCGCCGGCTTTGTTCCAGATTGGAGTTCCAGCAATTGAAAAGGTGATACTTCTTCAAAGAATTTTATCACTTTTTCTTCTTCTGTGACAGGCTCTGTGCCTGCAGCTGTTTTTAAGCTCTGCGGCTGAGTACGGAGAGCCATCTGGGGCAGCTGGTTGTTGTTTTCAATCCTGTACCATTTTTGAACTTCCTTCCGAAGATTTTCGGCAGTCAACTCTCCATGAAGATGGTACGCGTTTTGGATTTGCCTGCTCATTTCGAGCGGTCCCATCTGGTAAACGTACGCCAGTTTAAGGATTGATTCCCTTATGGAAGGAGTTATGACTTCTTTCGGAAGAATAAAGCTTGAAATGCTGGAGATCAACAAATCAAAGTCAAAGTCTTCAGAAGTGATGGATAACGGATTGCCTGGTTTTCTTTCTGCCAGACTTCCGCCTGATCCCTCCTGAATTTCCGAATAAGTCCCTGCTGTCATTTCAGAAGGATGAAGCGATACGAAAACATCATTAAATGATGACGTCATTTCCACGTATTCTTCCATCTCAGTTTCTTCTTGAATAAAATGGTCTCGCATCTCGGAATACTTTGTTTTGCCTAATCGATTGTAAAGATAGATGTTCAAGACCCCATCGTTGAAAAATTCATCCGGTGACAGAGGGGTTTGCAATTCATATAAGTAAACCCTCGTATCTTCTTTATCCCGTTTATAAGTTTTCAGCAGGCCGATGGCTTCCAGTTTTTTTCGGGCAGCAATAATATCCTTCAATGAAAATTGGGTCACATTCATGAGCCTCTGATGCGTTTGCTCTTTTGGAGTTTTCATTTCGGCATCACACCAAAATGTCATATATAAACTATAGGCAAAAGCGCCTATTAACGGCTGGTACAGCATGGTCAATACTTTGCGGTCTATATTATGGAGATAGCCGCTAAATTGAACCTCATATGTATCCACCGGGACAATTTCTTTCCAGTGTACACTCATGGTTCTCACCTTTCAAAAAAAGTTTTTTCGAAATCTATAGAGATAAAACAAGCATCCCGATAAAAAAAAGCGTAAAACTGGTACTGTCTTACGCAAGTTAGTGCTCGTCTTTTTTTATTAATTCTTTCAGTTCTTTTATGAATACATTGATGTCCTTAAATTGCCGGTAGACCGAAGCAAATCGGACATAAGCTACTTCGTCCGTGTCCGCAAGATAATCCATGACTTTTTCGCCGACTTCTTTGCTGTTTATTTCAGAAACCCCTTGGTTCCGCAGGTCCTTTTCTATGTTGTCCACGATATTTTCAAGAACTTCTAAAGGTACAGGGCGTTTCTCACAAGCTTTTATAAGTCCGCGAAGAATTTTTTCACGGCTGAATTCTTCCCGGGTACCTTCTTTTTTCACAACAATCAGCGGTATTTCTTCAACCGTTTCAAAGGTTGTAAATCGATAGGTGCATGACTCGCATTCCCGCCTGCGGCGAATCGATCTCCCCGAATGGACCGGTCTAGAATCAAGCACTTTTGTACCGTTATACTGACAGGACGGACAACGCAAAGCAGATCAACTCCAAAAATTAATTAACCTCTATTATAATTCTATCTTAGACAAAAGGAGGGCATGTGACAAGAATTAATTGTTTTCAAGCAGAGATGTGCCAATAAATTCAAGCTTTCCCTTCAATCCTTCATTAATAGAAAGGATCACCTTTCTGCTGTATCCAAAATCGATCGGAAGCGGCGATTCAGACGTGACATTAATATCGACTGCCGTTTTAAATGGTCTGAGAGAGGTCGCAGTGATCACGGCAAAAGCCTTCCTTGGAGCTGTAACTTCAAAAGATAGCTCGCCACGTTCTTTTGATGATCCAAGCAGTCTATAATGGCTTTGCTGCCGGACAAGTTCTTCAATGGCATCCATGACTTTCGTGCGGTTCGCTTTGAAATAATGGGTTTGCAGTAAAGGATCTAGGTGGTTCTCGGAAGTTTCTGAATGATTTTTCAAGATATTTTGCAATCGTTTAAGCACGGTACTCCTCCTCTAAACTCCTCTATGCAAAAGCGGAAAGTAAAAAAAGAGGTGCAAATAACACACCTCTTTTTCGACTTAGCATTCAATTTTATTAATTAGCGGCAACTTTATTTTTAGCAACTTTAACAGGACCCATTCCACGTGGAACTTCCAAATTTTCACGGCTGTTCGCTTCCAAAGCCTGTGAAATGTAATCAGCAGCCACATTAGGATCAATACGATCCCCACAAGTGTATACGTCAATGCTTGCATAACCATGCTCTGGAAAACTGTGGATTGTCAAGTGTGATTCAGAAATAATAACAACCCCACTCACGCCATGCGGCGCAAACTTATGAAAAGCAACCTCACGAATTTCTGCACCTGCTTTTAGGGCAGCGTCAACAAACGTCTCTTCAATAAACCTCATATCATTTAGCTTTTCACTGTTGCATCCCCATAGTTCAGCAATTACGTGTCTTCCCATTGTATCCATATTAGCATAGTCCCCCTTAAAAATTTTTCATGCCTTCAAGCATGCGGTATTGAACATCTACCACGGGGGAAAGTTAGTCCTAAGAGGTCCTAACCCTTTAAGTAGAATCCAACGCCTTGGTTTGCTTTATTTGAAGTTCACGAATCATAGTATACTTGTTTTATTTTTCATTTGCAATAACTTGTTTGAAATTTCCCTCTAAATTTTTATATGAAAACCAATGACATAAAAAGGGTGGATTTTGTTGATAAACAAAAAGAACGGACAGCGCCAGAAGCCGGCTCCGTCCGTTCTTTTTTAATTTTTGCTTTATGAAGGAATCCTCATATCCGCCTTTTGAGCTAAACCTGCAGCAACAAGACCTGCAAGATCAACAACACGGCAAGAATAGCCCCATTCATTGTCATACCAGGCAAGCACTTTTACTTTTTTATTCTCAATAACCATTGTTGATAAACCATCAATGATAGAAGAATTCTCATTACCGTTATAATCAATGGAAACCAGCGGCTGTTCGCTGTATCCAAGAATACCGTTTAATGCACCCTCAGACGCTGTTCTTAAAGCCTCATTTACCATCTCTTCTGTCACATCCGTTTTTAGATCGACCACTAAATCAACCAATGATACATTTGGAGTCGGGACTCGGAGTGCCATTCCATTCAACTTTCCTGTGAGATGAGGAAGAACCTTGGAGATCGCTTTTGCCGCCCCGGTAGACGTTGGTATGATGGATTGGCCGCAAGCTCTTGCACGTCTGAGGTCCTTATGCGGGTTATCAATATTTTTTTGATCATTTGTATAGGCATGTACGGTAGTCATCATTCCTGATTCAATCCCGAATTGTTCATCGAGTACTTTTACTACAGGTGCCAAACAGTTCGTTGTGCATGAAGCATTGGATAGGATATGATGTTCGTCCGCTTTGTAATCGCTGTCATTTACACCCATAACAATCGTGATGTCTTCATCTTTTCCAGGTGCAGTAATAATAACCTTCTTCGCCCCAGCTTGCAGATGGTAGCCTGCCATTTCCTTTGTTTTGAATTTTCCAGTGGCTTCAATCACGATATCGATTCCGAGCCCTTTCCATGGCAGTTCTCTTGGGTCGCGGGAATTGAGCAGAAGCACTTTTTGCCCGTCCACCATTAAGTAGCCTTCGTGGGCACTAACTTCACCAACAAACATTCCGTGAATTGAGTCATACTTAATCATATGTGCTAACGTTTCAGGAGGATAGCTTGCGTTGATTGCTACAACCTCAAACTCGTTATTTTCCTCCATCATCTTACGAAATACCATTCTTCCGATCCGCCCGAGTCCATTAATCGCTACTTTTGCTTTCATGGTGTGCTCCCTCCATATATGTTATACTTTTTTGTCTCTTTTTCTACAATTAGTATAGCATATTTAAATAAAAAAAGAACACCATTTTATAAAAACGGGCAAAAAATAAACCCTCTGCCTAGACAGAGGGCTAAATAATATTCCATTCCTTAAGCTGAGCTTCCAGTTTCACTTTAAGCTCTTCCAAAGAACCATTGTTTGTAATCACCGCATCCGCCAGCTTTACTTTATCTTTAAGGGGCATCTGGGAAGCAATCCTGCTCCTTGCCTCATCCTCCGTGAACTGGTCTCTCATAACTAATCGGCTGAACTGGACTTCATCATCAACAAAGATGAGGAGTGTGCGGTCTACCATATGGGTCAAATCGCTCTCAAACAACAGAGGAATATCCATAACCACATGGCTGAATCCATCATTAAGATAATGTGCTGCCTGGCTCTTCATTTCATGCCGTACAGCCGGATGAACAATCTCATTCAGCACTTTCCGTTTGGCAGAATCGTTGAATATGACGCTGCCAAGTTTTTTTCGATCGAGGTTCTTTTCTTCATCTATTACTTCTATCCCAAAGTTCTCGACAATTTTAACGTAGGCGGGCTGGCCTTGCTCCACAACCTGACGCGCGATTAAATCAGCATCAACAACAGGTATGTTATAGCTTCGCAAAAGATTGGAAACTGTGCTTTTTCCACTGGCAATTCCGCCGGTCAGGCCTATGATCATGATTTTACGATCCTCCTGTTACATTTTCAGTAATCCTATAATAATCAGTAATATACCTGGAAGGAAGGTAAGCTTCTTCATCCACGTAATCCTGGACACTGCAAACCCTAATTTCATGCCACCAAGTACAAATATCGAGCTCATGGAGGCTACCGTAAATGCTGTAAGAAAAGGAGGCATATCAACCATCGCTGCTCCGATTCCCGCTCCGAAAGCATCCAAGGAAAGCGCGACGCCCAGCAAGACCGCCTCCCAGCCATTGATAGAGCCGGATTTATCAAGATCTGCGATTGTCGGCTTACTTAAGATTTGAATCATGATTCCCAGAGATTTTATTTCTAATTTTACAATAGTCTTCTCTTCAGGTACAGCCGCGGCCTTTTTTTCAGGTTTGGCTACTTGGTACAAAAAATATGAACCGAGACCTAAAAGGATCAAGCCGCCAGTTACCTGACCGGCATGCGGCGATAAAAAGCGTTCTAAAAAATGGCCGAATCCCATTGCAATAAAAAAGGTAATGGCCGAACATGAGGAAATGATAATGACCGATTTTAACGGAATCTTTATTTCCTTCATGCCATAAGTCAGCCCCGTACCAAAGCTGTCTAGACTTACTGCAAACGCCAGTAAGAGCATCGAAAAGGACACCATAACGGCAAAAGCTCCTTCCATACCACGTTGTGTAGTATATGAAAGAAGCTTGGAAACTGTTATTTTTGGCAGCTGCTGCAAAAATGAGTGCCTCGTCCTGCAACAACGGATCTAGTAATTTCACGGCCGCATTTTTTGCATGGCTCTCCCTTTTTTCCATAAACAAAATGCTCCAGTTGAAAGTTACCGGCTTTCCCTTCGGAATTCACATAAGAGCGAATCGTACTGCCGCCTTTTTCGACTGACTCTTTCAGGATCGATACCATGTTTTCCTGCAGCTTTTTTAATCGCTGCAGCGATAATCCGTTCGCTCTTTGTTCGGGGTGTATACCCGATGCAAAAAGAATTTCATCCACATAGATGTTTCCCAGACCTGTTATGAGAGACTGGTCCAGCAGGACTGCTTTCACCGACCTGCTTGTCTTCGAGAACATTTTCTTTAAAAGCGATGGAGTAAGTTCTGCGGAAAAAGGCTCATAACCGAGTTTGGATAACGGCTGCCGCTGTTCTTCTTCCCCTTTTCGAAACAGATGCATCGTACCGAATTTCCTGACATCCTGGTACCGGAGTTCACTTCCGTCAGTAAACTCAAAGAGAACATGCGTATGTTTATCAAACGGTTCTTCCTTTTGGTTTAACGCATACTTCCCTTCCATTCTCAGATGGGAAACAAGAACATCATCATCAAGAAAAATCTTAAGGAACTTGCCTCTTCGCTCTACATGTTCTATGGTCTGGCCGCTGAGCCGGATTTTGAATTCATCGAGCTCAGGATGTTTAATAATATTACTCCATAAGACTCTAACTTCTTTAATCGTTTTTCCGCCAACCAGTCTGTTCAGTGTGTTTTTTACGTTTTCTACCTCTGGCAATTCAGGCATATCTTTCACCTCAAATCAAACGGAAAACAGCCAAATCGGCTGTTTTCTCTTCTTTTTTTTTTATTTCGCGTCGTACCATGTATCTCCGTAATTCAAATCAACTTTTAATGGAACATCAAGGCCTAGTGCAGATTCCATCACTTGCGGAACGAGAGTACACAGCTTTTCAATTTCATTTTCCGGTACCTCAAAGATCAGCTCATCATGCACCTGAAGCAGCATCAAGGATTCGAGATTTTCGTCTTTCAGCACCTGATCCATTTCAACCATCGCCTTTTTAATAATGTCAGCCGCTGTTCCCTGAATCGGAGTATTCATGGCTGTACGTTCAGCAAAACTTCTTAAATTGAAGTTTCTGCTCGTAATCTCTGGCAGGTAACGGCGGCGGTGCATAAGCGTTGAAACATAGCCGTCCAGTTTCGCCTGTCGGACGATCGATTCCATATATTCTTTTACACCAGGGAAAGTTTTCAAATACTGTTCAATAAACTCTCCGGCTTCTTTTCTTGTAATATTCAAGCTTTGAGACAAGCCATAGTCACTAATTCCGTAAACGATACCGAAGTTAACTGCTTTGGCATGCCTTCTCATTTCTGAGGTCACTTCATCCATCCCCACGTGAAAAACATCCATCGCGGTCTTCGTATGAACGTCCATTTCCTTTTTAAAGGCTTCCATCAGGTTTTCGTCCTGTGAAATATGGGCAAGGACACGAAGCTCAATTTGAGAATAGTCAGCGGCAAGAATTTTCCAGCCTGGTTTTGAAGCAACGAAGGCTTGCCTGATCTTTCTTCCCGCTTCAAGCCTTATCGGGATATTTTGCAGATTTGGTTCTGTTGAACTCAGCCGTCCTGTTTGAGTCAGCGCCTGGTTAAAGCGTGTGTGGATCTTATCAGTATCTTCGTCGACAACCTTCAGAAGCCCGTCAATATAGGTAGAGCTTAATTTTCCAAGCTGGCGGTAAACAAGGATTTTCCTGATGATCTCATGCTTGCCTTCCAGTTTCTCAAGCACATCCACCGACGTACTGTAACCGGTCTTTGTCTTTTTAATGGCCGGCAGATTCAGCTTTTCAAACAAGATCTCCCCTAACTGTTTCGGAGAATTAATATTGAAAGATACTCCGGCAAGTTCATGAATCTCTCCTTCAAGTATTTTCAGTTGCTCTGTGAGCTCGTGTCCCATCGCTTGAAGCCTGCCGACGTCCACCTTCACTCCTGTCGTTTCCATTTCACCCAGCACAAGTGATAATGGGAGTTCAAGATCGGCAAAAAGTTCATACTGTTCGTTTTCCTTCAGTTCTCCAGAAAGCTTGTCCTGAAGAGCAAAAATAGCATTCGCTTTGCGAACGAGATGTTCGGATAGAATTTCTTCTTCAGGCACCTTTCGTTTGGCACCTTTTCCGTACACCGCTTCTTCTGTATCAGTGTCATGTATACCGTAGCGTTTTGCAATCCCAGCTACATCGTCCCCGGACTCGGACGGATTCAGGAGATAAGAGGCGATCATTAGATCAAATTCTACCCCCTTCAATGAAATACCGTTCCAGTCCAATGCGACGTACGCTCTTTTGGCGTCAAACACGTATTTGATTTTACTTTCATCTTCCGCCCATTCCTTAAACGATGCTGAAGAGAGCGCTGTTTCAGCAGGAATAAAATACTTTCCGTTGCTGTTTACGATCGCCAGCCCGTTGACCGGAGCTTTATGGTAGGTTTCCGGTGTTGTTTCTACTATAAGAGCGGCAGGTGATGATAAGATTTCATGACTGAGTTCTTCAGCCTTTTCAAAGGAAATCTCTTCTTTTTCCTGTTCGCTCAGCTGTGTGTCTTCACTGTCCCCGCCGATTCGTTCCAGCAGCGAGTTGAAGCCAAGATCTTTAAAGAGCGGAATCAGCTGTTCTGTTTGGTACCCTTCGTAAAGAGAATCGTTTATGGAGATTTCAATTGGTGCCTCATGCGTGATCGTAGCCAGCTCTTTGCTCATCAAGGCCTGTGCCTTATTGTCCTTAAGTTTCTCCTTCAGCTTTGCACCTGAAACCTGATCAATCGATTCCAGTGTTTCTTCCAGAGTGCCGAACTGTTTGATTAGTTTAATGGCTGTTTTTTCCCCGACTCCTGGAACTCCAGGGATGTTATCGGATGGATCGCCCATAAGGCCCTTCATGTCGATAATCTGGTGAGGAGTTAAGCCATATCTCTCTTCCACCTGTCGAAGGTCATAATCCTCTACTTCCGAGATCCCTTTGCGGGTCAGTGCAACCTTGACGTTTTCTGTTACAAGCTGAAGCAAGTCCTTATCACCAGTAAAGACTTTAATGTCCCAGTCACCATTTTCAGCCTGTTTAGAAAGCGTGCCGATAATATCATCCGCTTCATAATTTTCAAGCTCGTACCGTTTAATTCCAAACCCGTCCAAAAGCTGGCGGATCAGCGGAAATTGTTCGGAAAGCTCAGAAGGAGTTTTCTGGCGTCCTCCTTTATATTCGGTAAACGTTTTATGCCTGAAGGTTGTTTTCCCCGCATCAAATGCAACAAGCACGTGGCTGGGCTTTTCATCTTCCAATATTTTAAGCAGCATCGTCGTAAATCCGTATACTGCATTTGTGTAGACACCTTTATCATTGTTGAGCAGAGGAAGCGCGAAGAACGCACGATATGCGATACTGTTTCCATCAATCAAAACTAATTTATTTGCCAAAATGATACCCCCTGATCGGTTGTTTTCTAATCTTTATTGTACCATTCGGCTATAAGAAAAGAAAATTGGCCAGCCGGCGTCTGTTTGAAGATTAGAACAAAAAAAGAGAGAACCCGTAATGGATTCTCTTAAAGGGGGTACTGAAAAAGGATACTTAAAGCATAACGATAAACTGTTAAGCTGGCACGAATGCAGTGTTAATAGTTTGTAAATTCAATCATTAAATTCTTTTTGAAGACAAGCGTGAATGTCGAGCCTTCTCCTGGCTTGCTTTTCACATGGATACGGCCCCTGTGTGCTTCTACCAAGTGCTTGACGATTGCAAGTCCAAGCCCCGTACCGCCAGAGTTTCTGCTTCTCGCTTTATCCACTCTGTAGAATCGTTCGAAAATACGCGAGACTTCCTCTTTTTGGATACCAATACCGGTGTCGGATACACTGAAGGTTACTTTTTCACTGCTTTCCTTCAGGCGGATCGTGATCCTGCCGCCTTTTGGAGTGTAGTTTAAGCTATTGTTAATAAGGTTGATGAAAACCTGCTTTAATCTCGGTGAATCACCTTCAATCATGGTGTTCCCTTCTGCAGAATACTTGATCGTTATCTCTTTTTCCTGCGCTTTTGTTTCAAGCATGACGATCACTTCCTCTACAATCGTCGACAGGCTGACTTTTTGCAGGTTCAATGAAAATCCTTGTTCCACCTTAGACAGATCAAGCAGATCTTGAATGAGGTGCTGCAGCCTGTCGCTCTCATTCCACATGATTGTAAGAAATTTTCTACGGATTTCCGGATTGCCGTCCGCTCCATCCAGCAGCGTTTCAGCAAAACCTTTCAAGGAAGTGACCGGTGTTTTCAATTCATGGGATACGTTGGCAACAAAATCCTTTCTCATCTGTTCAAGTTTTTTCAATTCTGTAATGTCATGAAAAACGAGAACAATGCCGCGGAGCTTCCCGAGACTGTTGAGGACCGGTGCGCTGTAAACATCAAAGTTCTTTCTTTCAATATGAATAGGAAGCACGACTTGTTTTCGTATGTTGGTTTCCATAATAAATGTATCTTCAACGATTTCTTTAATTTCTTTATACGGAAAGACTTCATGAAACAAGTGGCCCGTCCAGGAATCGGTGTACTCTTTAAAAATTTCCTTAAAGGCTCGGTTAACAATCGTGATGTAGCCATCAGAATCGATGAGAATGAGACCGCTGCCCATGTTCTCGATCAGTGTCTTCAGACGGTCCTGCTGTGATTCATAGGACTTTGTCATCTTCTCAAGGTTTCTTGCAAGCACATTTAAAGAAAAGTTCAGTTCACCGACATCTCCCTTATATTCATAGGTTCTTGCCTTAAAATTCCCTCTCGCCAGCTCCTTCGCTGTGCTCGTTGCCTCTTCTACTGGTTTAACAATCCGATTCAGCACACGGATAGAGACAAAGAGGATGATGACTAAGCTGATGAGAAAACCAAGAGACATGGCAAGCCAAATGGATCTCTCCGTGCTGTTGGCTGTCTTTTCAGGAATAACTAGCTGGACATATCCTTCAAGTGAACCGGATGTTTGATTTTTAACAGGCAGTGTATAAACGAGACGGTCCATATCTTTCGTTGAAACCAGTGAACTGCCTTTATATTCGTCCAATCCATTTAAAGGCTGATCAGGAACAGCTTCTTTCTCACTTTTTGATTGCGCCAAAACTTTGCCTTTGGGAGATAGATAGAGAAGTTTACCACCTAAGTCTTTTTCAGCCCGACCCAACTGCTTTTCCAAGAGGCCAGTATCCTTATTAACAGCAGCAAGGGAAACAAGCTGGAGCTCACTTTGGTAAGATTGCAGACGCTTTTCCTTTACGGTATAGTGCACCAGACCTCCGACAATTAGAGCAAGCAGGATAAAAACAAGCATAATTCCAACCAGGAAAAAAGAGAGTACCCGGTTTTTAAAATCTGGCATTATTGCGGAACCTCAAGCTTATAGCCCATTCCCCTGATGGTTTTAATATAGACCGGCTTTCTTGTATTCTCTTCTATTTTTTCCCGCAGGTGGCTGATATGCACATCAACAATCCTTGTATCGCCGACAAAATCATAATTCCAGACAGCAGAGAGAAGCTGTTCCCTGGTGAGCACCCTGTTTTTATTCTTTGAGAGGTACACCAGCAGTTCAAACTCTTTCGGAGTCAATTCAAGTGCAGTCCCTTTATAAAAAGCTTCATAGTTCTCGGGATAAACTTCTACTTCTCCAATCGTCAGCTTTTCTGGTTCCTCTGTTTGAGCAGGTTCCTCGATAGCCGCCTGCTTGGCACGCCGAAGGATGGCTTTCACCCGGGCAACCACTTCACGGGGACTGAACGGCTTTGTCATATAATCATCTGCCCCTAATTCCAAGCCTAACACCTTATCAAATTCATCGTCTTTTGCAGTCAGCATGAGTATGGGAATAAAAAGCTGCTTTTGTCTCAAGTTTTTACAGACCTCGAGACCATCCATTTCAGGCAGCATAAGATCAAGAACCATTAAATCCGGTTTTTCCATTTCAGCCAATTCAAGGCCCTTTCGTCCATCCATTGCGGTGATCACTTCAAAACCAGCTTGTTCTAAATTAAATTGCAATAATGTTGAGATCGATAATTCGTCCTCGACTACCATGATTTTCTGGCTCATCTTTTCCCACCCTTTTTTAGTTACGTTTCACCTTATTCATTACAATCATACTATTTTTTTCTTCCAAGCACAAAAGGGTCAGATTAAAGATTTCGTAAAGTTTGTAAATTTTTAAAAAGAAAAGCTTAAGCGAGCAAAGACGAAATGTGTTTATATTTCGTCCTCGGGCGCTAAAACTAGACACTACTTCTATATGCCAACAAAATCTTATACTTTCCTTCAATAAAAAAAGACCGGCTGCCCGGTCTAGAAGTTGTCCAACGTATTGGAGGTTATGGATTTCGGCTGATATGGAGGGCATATTTCAAGTTCCCCTTCCATTACCAGCTCGCTTTTTTCATTTTTCCCCTCGACCCTCATCTTGATGGAATAAGCTTCCCGGTCAATATCTGTCACCTGAAACAAAAAATGAACTTTGCCGTAATGATAAACAGGTTTTGGAAAAGATAAAGATTGTTTTTTAATGCTGCTTCCTGGTCCAGGTAAATACTTGGACACCGCAGCTGTTACCATGCCAATAAGCATAACCTGCGGAACAATCGGTTTTTTAAATGGCGTCATGGATGCATAATCATGTTGAATGAATAAAGGGTTGTTGTCATTGGTGAGTCCGAGGTATAAAAGCAAATCCTTATCTTCAATCGTTTCGGAAAGTTCAAGTTTTTCCCCTGTTTGGATCTCTTCTATTTTTCTGCCCAGTTTACGCTTTTTTCCTAACAACATACAAGACCACCCCTCATTAAGCCTAAAGTAAACGCTTACATTTGTGATGTGATAAAAAGATTCGGAAAAACCCGAACCTTTTTACCTAATGATTTATGCTAATACGTTCATTACGCTTTTCACAGATTCTGCAGAACGGTCTAGCGCTGCTTTTTCATCTGCTGATAATTCAAGCTCAATGATTTCTTCAAGGCCGTTTCCGCCTACGATTGTAGGAACGCCAAGGCAAATTCCATTATAGCCGTATTCGCCTTCGAGGTAAGCGATAGTCGGAAGAACACGTCTTTGGTCTTTCAATACCGCTTCCACCATTTCAACCAATGAAGCAGCAGGAGCGTAATAAGCACTTCCGTTTCCAAGAAGGTTTACGATTTCTCCGCCGCCTTTGCGAGTACGTTCAACAATCGCATCCAAACGTTCTTGTGGAATTAATTTTTCTAATGGAATTCCGCCAGCATAAGAGTAGCGTACAAGCGGCACCATGTCGTCCCCGTGTCCGCCAAGAACAAAACCGGTAATATCTTTTACAGAGAGGTTTAATTCTTGAGAGATGAACGTACGGAAACGAGCAGAATCAAGGATACCGGATTGGCCGATTACACGGCTTTTCGGGAAACAGGATTCTTTTAGAACTGTGTAAGTCATCGCATCAACCGGGTTAGTTAGAACGATGATTACAGTGTTCGGTGAATATTTCACGATTTCCTGTGTAACGCTTTTCATGACTTTTGCATTTGTGTTCACAAGATCATCACGGCTCATACCTGGTTTACGTGCAATTCCTGCAGTGATAACTACTACATCGGAATCTTTTGTATCCTCATAGTTGGAAGTACCGATGATGTTCGCATCGAATCCTTGTACTGGGCTTGCTTCAAGCATGTCCAACGCTTTTCCTTTAGTAGGATTTTCTGCTTGAGGAATGTCAACAAGCACTACATCCCCAAGTTCTTTTTGTGCTGCGATAAATGCTGTTGTTGCTCCTGTAAAACCTGCACCAATGACTGAAATCTTTTTGCGTGTGTTCACTGCCATAAAGAATCCCTCCAAATTATCCTGGTTCTATTTAGAAAAGCGTAAGCGCTCATTTTTTGGTTTGACAAGCGCTGGAGCTACACTTGACTTCCGTGATTTAAACAGTGGCCCCGGCGAGCCGGGGCCATTTTTTATTACATGTTGCTGATGAGTTCGTCAGCAAACTCAGAACATTTCACTTCTGTAGCGCCGTCCATCAAACGAGCGAAATCATAAGTGACTACTTTGCCGGCAATCGCTTTTTCCATAGCATTTGTAATGAGTTTAGCTGCTTCCTGCCATCCAAGGTGTTCAAGCATTAATACACCTGAAAGGATAACAGAAGAAGGGTTAACTTTATCCAAGCCCGCATATTTAGGAGCTGTACCATGTGTTGCTTCAAAGATCGCATGTCCAGTTTCATAGTTGATGTTTGCTCCAGGAGCAATTCCGATTCCGCCTACTTGTGCAGCAAGTGCATCAGAAATGTAGTCTCCGTTAAGGTTCATTGTCGCTACAACATCGAACTCTGCAGGACGAGTAAGGATCTGTTGAAGGAAGATATCAGCAATAGAATCTTTTACGATAATTTTGCCAGCAGCTTCTGCTTCAGCTTGTGCTTTATTCGCAGCATCTTTTCCTTGCTCTTCAACAATGCGGTCATATTGAGCCCAAGTGAATACTTTATCGCCGAATTCTTGTTCAGCAAGCTCGTAGCCCCAGTTTTTGAAAGCACCTTCTGTAAATTTCATGATGTTTCCTTTGTGGACAAGTGTTAAGCTCTTGCGTCCTTCGCTGATTGCATACTGAAGGGCAGCACGAACAAGACGTTTTGTCCCTTCAGAAGAAACCGGCTTAATTCCGATACCTGAAGTTTCAGGGAAACGGATTTTCTTTACTCCCATTTCTTCCTGGAGGAAAGAGATAACCTTCTTCACTTCATCAGAACCGCTCGCATATTCAATTCCAGCATAGATATCTTCTGTATTTTCACGGAAGATGACCATGTCTGTATCTTCCGGACGCTTAACAGGTGAAGGTACACCTTGGAAATAACGAACCGGGCGAAGACAAGTGAATAAGTCCAGCTCCTGGCGAAGCGCCACGTTTAATGAACGGATACCTCCGCCAACCGGCGTTGTAAGAGGTCCTTTAATTGCGATTATGTAATCGCGGATCACATCAAGTGTTTCTGACGGAAGCCATTCACCAGTTTCGTTGAATGCCTTTTCTCCGGCAAGAACTTCTTTCCAGACGATTTTCTTTTCGCCATTGTATGCTTTGTTTACTGCTGCTTCAAGAACACGTGATGCTGCCGCCCAAATATCAGGGCCAGTCCCATCTCCCTCAATAAAAGGAATAATTGGCTGGTTAGGTACATTTAATACCCCGTTATCTACTGTAATACGCTCTCCATTTGACATGTTGCTCGTCCTCCTATCTAAAATCTCTTACTTTTCTATCCTACTAAAATAACTTTCAAAAGAGAAGAGTAACCCCTCTTCTCTTTTCTTTTTAAGAATTAGCGTTCAGAAAGCGGTGTGTACTTTTGCATGGATGGTCCGGTATAATCTGCACGCGGACGAATCAGGCGGTTATTCTCATATTGTTCAAGAATGTGGGCAATCCAGCCGGATACACGGCTCACCGCAAAAATCGGTGTGAAAATATCGTGAGGGATGCCAAGGCTGTGGTATACGCTTGCAGAATAGAAGTCTACATTCGGAAGAAGTCCTTTTTCTTCTTTCAGCAGTTCTTCTAATTTCACAGACATATTATACCATTTTTCTTCGCCTGTTGTTGTTGTCAGCTGTTTGCTCATTTCACGAAGATGTTTCGCGCGAGGGTCCCCGCTCTTATATACACGGTGCCCAAAGCCCATGATCTTTTGTTTGTTATCGATCGCATTTCTTAAGTAGCTTTCCACGTTCTCTTCACTATTGATTTCGCTGAGCATTTTCATAACTTGCTCGTTTGCTCCTCCGTGAAGAGGTCCTTTTAAGGCACTGATTGCTGCAGTAACACCAGAATACATGTCAGATAATGTAGCGACCGCAACACGTGCTGTAAATGTTGAAGCATTTAGCTCATGGTCGGCATGAAGAACCAAAGCCTTGTTAAACGCTTCCACTGCAACTTCGTCTGGCTCATTGCCAGTAAGCATGTATAGGAAGTTTGCCGCGAGACCGAGATCCTTGCGCGGAGCAACCGGTTCTTTTCCTTCACGGATCCTTGCAAACGCTGTAACAACTGTTGAAATCTGCGCTTGAAGTTTTACCGCTTTTTTGTAATTTCCTTCGGTAGACATATCCTCAGCATCTTCATCATACATTCCAAGCATGGAAACCGCTGTACGAAGAATGGCCATTGGATGTACACCTTTTAAAGGAAGCGATTTCAAATGCTGGATTAAATCATCAGATACAGCGGCTTGCTCAGCAAGCTCTGCTTTGAATTGATTAAGTTCCTTTTCATTAGGAAGTTTTCCATTCCACAATAAATATACTACTTCCTCAAATGTTGCGTGGTCTGCTAAGTCATCAATACTGAACCCTCTGTATGTCAGTACATCATCAATGATTGAGCTGACAGATGAGGTTGTGGCTACTACACCTTCTAATCCTCTTGTTGCTGTCATGGTTATCTCTCCCTTTCTAAATTCTCTTTCTCCTTTAATAGAAAAGCACAAAACCAAAAAACTCTTATAAGTAAGAGCTTACATTTCTAGCGTATAAAGAAATGTAGACTATTTAAAGGAATTGGAACATATAAGTCAATTATAAACAATAAACAGGGCTTTGTGAATGGAAATGCCTTTTTTCGTTGTTTACGCACTGAAAAATTCGACAACTTTCATTGCCATATACGCAATTCCTGCCCCGATTAATGGGCCTACAGCAACTCCGTTTAAGAAAGCAACAGCAAGAATGGTGCCGAAAACAAGAGCTGCTGTTATATGCGGATCATCTTGAAGAAGGGTGATCCCTTTTGATGCGATGATGGCTACAAAAATTCCTGAAAGCAAGGCAATCCACGCAAAGGAGGACTTCAAAGCTTCCTGAAGCTGCTTAAATCCGATGTCACCTGTAGCGATCGGAATCAAAACAGCAATCGTGATGATCGTAACGCCCCAATTGATGCCTTTCTGCTGGATCAGCGGAAAGACCTTTTCTCCAATGCCTGTAAATTTAAGGACAAGCAGTACAGAGAGAGCAATAATCAAGGACTGATTTTTCGCTATGATTCCAATGGCCAGCAAGATGACCAAAAATAATGTTGACTGCATGATGGGTAGCCCTTCTTTCTATTTTGCTAGTGACCGGAACGGATGGTGAAGATATGAACAATGAGTATTTGCACCGAATTCTGCGCTTCTTCCTCATAGTATGTTTATTTTCCATTGTCTTACTTGCCTGTTTTTTTCTTTCCAAAGTGACGTACCCTTTTATCCTTGGTGGAATCATCGCCATGTCGATCAATCCATTCGTTAACTTTTTAGAAGAAAAGGGTAAAATGCACCGGGGATTTGCCGTTTTTACAGCTCTTCTGCTTCTTATTGCCGCACTGGCAGGAGCGGTTTTGCTCCTGATGCGAGAAATTTTTTCAGGTTTCGCCTACTTGGCACATGTTCTTCCTGATTACAGTAAAACGCTGGTACAATACATGGAAATCTATTTCAAAAATAAAATCCTGCCGCTTTATAATGACATCAACCGCATGTTTAACAATCTCGACAACGGCCACCAGCATACAATCATGAAAAATATCGATGCAGTCGGAACCCACATTACTACAACAGTCAGCAACCTGGCGCAGGATACCGTCAACCTGATTTCTGCTGTTCTTGTCAGTCTTCCAAGCCTTGTTTCCGTGCTAATATTTTCAATTCTCGCTGCTTTTTTTATTTGCAAAGACTGGTATCGTTTTTCCGGATATCTCCGAAAGATTTCTTCCGATAAGTGGATAGCGAGTACCCGAACCGTCTATATCGAGCTCCGCAAAGCACTGTTTGGTTTTGCGAAAGCTCAATTGACGCTCATTTCCATTACAGCCTTTATCGTATTAATTGGCCTATTGCTTCTTCGGATAGAATATGCCATTACGATTGCTTTGTTAATTGGTGCGGTGGACCTGCTGCCCTATTTAGGAACAGGAGCGGTATTCATGCCCTGGATCGCCTATACTTTTGTTTCCGGCAATTACCCGTTAACCGTCGGGCTTTCCGTCCTCTATAGCGTGCTCATCATCCAGCGGCAGCTGACTGAACCAAAAATCCTTTCCTCGACCATAGGGCTCGATCCTCTTGCCACACTCATTGTTCTGTTTGTCGGGTTCCAATGGTTCGGGTTCCTCGGCCTTCTGATTGGACCAGCCTTCCTTGTTATCATCCGTGCCCTCCACCAGGCTCAGTTCTTTCATGAAGTGTATTATTTTATTAAAGGGAAGAGCTGAATTCGTTGAATGATTCAAAATGGAAGTAGTTTACCATAATCATGTTTTGGCGGGTAAATGGGTGATTTTAGCGGGTAAATATTTATTTTGGCGTGTATTTCATTCGTTTCGGCGGGTAAATCACTCATTTCCGTGGGTATTCTACTATACCCCTCCCAGAACCCCGCCTTATTCCCCCCAAAAAGAAGAGAGCCTCCGAATGGATGCTCTTTTATCGTTTCCAATAGAAATTATACTGTCCGGACTTAATTTTCCGCTGAAAATAACGCAATAGCTGAACTTTGGCTATAGATCGGGTCGGCGGAAAAAGCAGCAGGAAGCCGAAAATGTCAGAGATGAACCCTGGGGTGAACAAAAATACGCCTCCCGCAAGGATACAGATCCCGTCAATCAGTACGGTGCCTGGCACCTGGCCGTTTTGCAGCTGGCTCTGTGCATTTCTGAGAGCGTTCAGCCCCTCTCTCTTGGCCAGCCATGCTCCTAAAAGGCCTGTGAAAATGATTAATGCTACGGTAGGAATCGGGCCGATCAGATTCCCTACCCACACCAATATTCCTATTTCAGCGGCGGGTATGATCAGCAGCAATACAAATAAGATCCTGAACATAAAAATTGCTCCTTTTAGAAAGGTTTCCATTTTGAAAATCAACAATATGCTTTAACAAAGCCTAAGAAAAAAGAGAAGGCTGGACACCTTCTCTTTTTATTATAAATTATAGAACGTTTTTATGCCCGTCGTAGATATCGCCTTTAGAAGCGTCAACTGTGATTTCCTGTCCGTCTTTTAGAAGCTTTGTAGCGTCTTGAAGGCCCACAATAACTGGTTTGCCCAGGCTGATGCCGACTACTGCTGCATGGCTGGTCAAACCGCCTTCTTCAGTAATGATCGCCGCAGCTTTTTCTATTGCTGGCATCATTTCGCGGTCTGTTCCGATGGTTACCAGGATGTCGCCTTCGTTAACGTTTGAAGCTTCTTCCGTATTTCGTGCAATAACCACCTTACCAGTTGCAGATTGCTGTCCGATGCCTTGTCCCTTCGCAAGTACATCACCGATAACGTGAACTTTCAGAAGGTTGGTCGAACCTGTTTTGCCTACAGGAACTCCAGCCGTAATTACGACTAAATTTCCATGTTCAACCAGGTTGCTTTCAAGTGAAGAATCGATTGCAATCTGGAACATTTCATCCGTAGTATTGGCTTTCTTCCCTTTAACAGGGTGTACTCCCCATACGAGTGATAGCTTTCTCATTACATCTTCATGGCTTGTCACCGCGATAAGAGGTGCCTTAGGGCGGTATTTAGAGATCATGCGCGCTGTCATTCCGCGTTCAGTCGCAGTGATCACCGCATCTGCTTCAAGATTTAAAGCTGTAAAGGAAACCGATTGAGAAATGGCATCGGTGATCGTTGTTTTGCTTTCCTTGCTGCGCTGAGACAGGATGTTTCGATAATCCAATGCAGATTCTGCACGTTTAGCAATCTTATGCATCGTTTGCACCGCTTCAACAGGATACGTTCCTGCAGCTGTTTCACCAGAAAGCATGATCGCATCTGTACCGTCAAAGATTGCGTTAGCCACATCGCTTGCTTCTGCACGTGTCGGACGAGGGTTGCGCTGCATGGAATCAAGCATTTGGGTTGCTGTGATGACAGGTTTCCCTAGTTCATTGCATTTTTTGATCAGCATTTTTTGTACAAGAGGCACTTCCTCAGCAGGAATCTCTACGCCTAAGTCACCGCGGGCAACCATCAAGCCGTCAGATACTGCCAGAATCTCATCAATATTTTCGACACCTTCTTGGTTTTCGATCTTAGGGATGATTTGAATACTTTGTGCATTGTGTTTTTCAAGGATCTCACGGATCTCTAGAACATCTGTTGCACGGCGTACAAAGGAAGCAGCGATGAAATCAATTCCCTGCTCGATACCAAACTCAATGTCCTTAGCATCCTTTTCTGTAATACCCGGAAGCTTCACGCTTACGTTTGGAACGTTTACGCCTTTTTTATTTTTTAAAGTTCCGCTGTTCAAAATCTTTGTCGTTATTTCTTTGGAACCAACGTGTGTAACTTCAAGCTCAATCAAGCCATCGTCAAGAAGGATTTTAGAGCCGACATGAACATCATCAACAAGTCCCGGGTAGGTTACAGAAATCTTCTGGCTTGTCCCCATTACTTCTTCCATAGAAATAACAAGCTCTTCACCTGACTGAAGTTCCGCAACTCCGCCTTCAAGTGTTTGTGTACGGATTTCCGGGCCTTTTGTATCTAAAAGAATCGCAACAGTCTTACCAAGCTTGGCAGACGCTTCTCTAATATTTTTGATACGCGCCCCATGTTCTTCAAAATCTCCGTGGGAAAAGTTTAGACGAGCCACATTCATACCTGTTTCAATGAGCTGTGTTAACTTCTCCACACTTTCACTTGCAGGTCCGATGGTACAGACTATTTTTGTTTTACGCATGGGTCTTCCTCCTGTATTTTGCACTTCATAAAACATGCATTTAGTTAAATTAGATAGATAGTTCTTGAGACAGACGATACATGCCTTGGTCGATCTGGTGTTTGCTTGCCAATACTTCTGTAATGTCATGATCTACCAAATCATTTTTTTGCACACCAACTGTTCGCCCAGCTTTTCCTTCGAGCAGCAATTCAACAGCTCTGGCGCCCAGACGGCTTGCAAGCACGCGGTCAAATGCCGTAGGAGATCCTCCGCGCTGGATGTGCCCCAACACAGTAACCCGTGTCTCAAGGTTTGT
Source organism: Fictibacillus marinisediminis (assembly GCF_023149135.1). Taxonomy (NCBI): domain Bacteria; kingdom Bacillati; phylum Bacillota; class Bacilli; order Caryophanales; family Fictibacillaceae; genus Fictibacillus; species Fictibacillus marinisediminis. Next base: position 2,950,661 of record NZ_JAIWJX010000002.1, read on the forward strand.
TTTTTCTTCGATTTGCTTGCCAATCTCAACGCCGCTGCACACACCTTCAGCCACAATGATAATACTGTGCTTCTTGCCGCGTTCAATTCCAAGTTTCAATCGATTAATAATTTGTTCCATTTCATGCTTTTCTTCAGGTATAAGAATGGATTCTGCGCCATCGGCAAGACCAGCCCATAAAGCAAGGTCCCCCGCGTCACGCCCCATCACTTCAATAACATAGGTTCTGTCATGAGAAGTTGCAGTATCACGAATTTTATCAATCGCTTCAATGATCGTGTTTAAAGCAGTATCAAATCCTATGGTAAAATCGGTGCCCGGAATATCGTTGTCAATCGTACCAGGAAGTCCAATCGTAGGAAAACCGTGTTCAGTGAGTTTCTTTGCTCCTTGGAACGATCCGTCTCCTCCGATCACAACAAGGCCTTCAATACCATATTTTTTCAGCTGTTCAATCCCTTTAGCTTGTCCTTCAGGTGTTTTGAACTCTTCACATCGTGCGGTACGAAGCATCGTGCCTCCTCTGTGAATGATATCCCCAACAGAACCAACTTCAAGCTTTGTAATGTTACCAGCGATTAATCCTGCATAACCATTGTATATGCCATAAACTTCAAGATCATGAAAAATCCCCTTTCGAACTACAGCACGAATGGCAGCGTTCATACCTGGTGAATCTCCTCCACTTGTAAGAACCCCAATTCGCTTCATCTAGTTTCCACCTCTCAAGTATTCTCATCTTATTAAAATATCATGTTCAAAACTTCAGCACAATAGACAACAAAAGACAAAAAATGCGCTCTCTCGCTAGGGAGAAAGCACATTCCTTATTTCATCGCAATGGAACCGTTTACAAACGTAAATTGTCCCATTTTTTTGTATTTTTCATATCGCTGTTCAACAAGCTCTTCTTCTGACATTTTTTGGAGGTCGGCGAGTGATTGCTGCAAAACAGCATCGATGCGCCTTGCCTGTTCAGCGGAATCATGATGGGCGCCGCCTTTAACTTCTTCGATCACTTCGTCGATTACACCAAGTTTCTTTAGATCAGGAGCTGTAATTTTCATAGACTCTGCAGCCAATTTTGCTTTTGTAGAATCTTTCCAAAGGATTGAAGCGGCTCCTTCTGGAGAAATAACGGAGTACCAGGAGTTTTCCAGCATATGAACGTGATTCCCTACTCCAAGGGCTAAGGCCCCGCCGCTGGCTCCTTCACCGATGATGATGCAGATGATCGGTACAGTAAGCCCTGCCATCTCTATAAGGTTCCTTGCGATCGCTTCGCTCTGTCCTCTTTCTTCAGCCGACTTCCCGGGAAATGCTCCTTTCGTATCAAGAAGGCAAATGACCGGGCGGGAAAACTTTTCAGCCTGTTTCATCAATCGAAGAGCTTTGCGGTAACCTTCCGGATGCGGCATCCCAAAGTTTCTTCGGATGTTTTCTTTCGTATCTCTTCCGCGCTGCTGTCCGATCACCGTTACCGGCTGGCCATGGAACATTCCGATACCGCCGACAATGGCTTCATCTTCACCAAACAGACGGTCCCCATGAAGCTCAATAAAGTCTGTAAACAGGGAAGGGATGTAGTCTAGTGTTGTTGGACGCTCAGGATGGCGGGCAACTAGTACACGGTCCCATGGAGTCATATTCTCATACGTATCATTTTGAAGAGCGCTCAGCCTCTCTTCCAAAGAGCTGATTTCATCAGTTAAATCGATGCCTTTTTCCTGCATGAATGACTTTAACTCAGCGATTTTCTTTTTAAGCTCTGTGATAGGACGTTCGAATTCTAATTCTCCGACCATGTCTATTCCCTCCTTCCTGAATGAATTTTTAATACTGTAGTCAATGTATCCTTCATTTCGTCTCTTGGAATAACTTTATCAAGCTGTCCATGCTTAAGCAAGAACTCTGATGTCTGGAAATCTTCTGGCAAATCTTCACGAATGGTCTGTTCGATGACCCTGCGGCCGGCAAAACCGATCAATGCCTTAGGCTCTGCAAAATTATAATCTCCAACCGATGCAAAGCTTGCGGAAACGCCGCCGGTAGTCGGGTGCGTCATGACCGATATAAATAACAGTCCGCGGTCGCTCAGCTTTTTAAGTGCCACACTTGTTTTGGCCATCTGCATTAAGCTAAGAATTCCTTCCTGCATCCTGGCTCCTCCGGAGGCAGTGAAAATAAGAAACGGAATCTCTTTTTCAATGGCTTGTTCGATCGCTCGTGAAATTTTTTCTCCAACGACCGATCCCATGCTGCCCATCCTGAAGCGTGAATCCATGACAGCGATAACGGCCGGAAAGCTGTTAATCGTGCCGTCACCTGTAACAACAGCTTCGTTTATCTTTGTTTTTTTTCTGTCATTGTCTAATTTTTCAAGATAACCCGGAAATTCAAGCGGGTTTTCTGAGACCATATCCTGATCGTATTCTGTAAAGCTGCCTTCATCTACAAGGCTTCCAATTCTCTCATAAGAGGACATTGGATAATGATAGTTGCAGGATTGGCATACGAGCAGATTCTTTTTCAGCTCTTTTGTGTACATAATGTGTTTGCATTCAGGACACATGGTCATGAGTCCCTCAGGCACATCCTGTTTCATTTTTTCGGTTGGAATTGTGGCATATTTCTTCTTCTTGGCGAAAAAATCCTTTAACAAAATAACACCACCTATATTATAAACTTAATGTCACAATTCACTAGACATTAGCTGAATGATTTTCTTGCTGTCCCCGTTTTTTAAATGCTCCACAATCTGTGAGCATTCCCCTGAATCAAGAAGAAATGTATTCCCATGCAGCGATGAACCATAACCCGACAATTCAATCCAGAGCCTGTAAAGCAAATGATTATCGCATAATTTAATCACAGTATCCTTAAATTGATAAGAAAGTTGCTGAAGTTGATCGGGATGATCCGCTTCGTTTATTTGGTGAAGCAAATCATTCAGGCTTTCAACATCTGCATCATTGATTCGTTGTACAGCAAGTTCTATACAATCACGGATGATAATCGATTTTGTTTCTAAGAGATCCTGCTTCGCTTTTTTGTCGTGCAAAATAAACGAAGCAAGAACCTCTACAAGCCGGTGGCCTGTAGCGGGCTTTATGAACGTGCCCTCTCCCCTTCTCGTTTCAATCAGTCCAAGAAGCTCCAAAGACCTTAAGGCTTCTCTTACGGAAGACCGTCCAACATGCAGACGGTCTGTGAGTTCACGTTCTGACGGCAGCTTGTCACCGGCCTGAAGGTTATCTTCTTCAATAATCGTTTTAATCTTCTTTATGATCTCAACATAGACTTTTTCAGATGTGCCTGACAACTGTCCAGCCTCCCCTGAGAACCCTTTATTCTTTTCCAATCAATGAAAGCCGCATCGTTTTTTCAGCAATTTTCTCAGGATCTACTTTAATCCGTGCAACTCCTGTTTCCATAGCTGCTTTGGCAACGGCTGCTGCAACAGCAGGCGCAACACGCGGATCGAATGGAGCCGGAATCACATAGTCCGGATTTAATTCACTTTCGGCCACAAGATTAGCAATCGCGTTAACCGCGGCAATCTTCATTTCTTCGTTTATGTGTGTTGCTCTTACGTCAAGAGCACCCCGGAAAATCCCTGGAAAGGCTAGCACGTTATTAACCTGGTTAGGAAAATCGGAACGACCTGTACCAATGACCATCGCGCCTGCTGCTCTGGCGTTCTGCGGCATAATTTCCGGATTCGGATTAGCCATCGCAAAAATGATCGGGTTCTCATTCATGGAACGGATCATCTCTTCAGTCAATGCTCCCTCAACGGATACTCCGATGAATAGATCGGTTCCGGCAATAACCTCTTTAAGTGAACCTTCTTTTTTGGAACGATTAGTAAATTTGGCCACTTCGCTTTTTACACTGTTCATTCCAAAAGGACGGCCTTCATAGATCGCACCTTTAGTATCACACATCACGATGTCTTTTACACCGAAACGGTCCAGCAGCTTAATAATAGCGATACCTGCAGCTCCGGCGCCGTTAACGACAACTTTAATCTCTGACATCGAACGATTAGAGAGTTTAAGAGCGTTAACGAGACCTGCCAATGTAACGATCGCTGTACCATGCTGATCATCATGGAAGATCGGAATATTGGTCTCTTTTTTCAGACGTTCTTCCACAAGAAAGCAGTTAGGGGCCGCGATATCTTCCAGGTTTACACCGCCGAATGTAGGCTCAAGAAGCTTTACAGTCTCAACAATTTTATCCACATCTGTTGTGTTCAGACAAATCGGAAACGCATCTACGCCCGCAAAGCTTTTGAAAAGAACTGCTTTTCCTTCCATGACCGGCAATGCTGCTTCCGGTCCGATATTTCCCAGTCCGAGAACAGCTGTACCATCAGAAACTACAGCAACAGTATTGCCCTTCATCGTATATTCATAGACCTTGGACTTGTCATCATAGATATCTTTGCACGGCTCTGCCACTCCCGGAGAGTAAGCAAGACTCAAATCCTTTGCATTTCTGACAGGAACTTTAGGAGTAGATTCCAGCTTTCCTTTGTTCACTCTGTGCATATGCAGGGCTTCTTCTCGTAAAATAGACATCATTTCATCTCCTAATTTTATTAAGTTAAGTAATATCAAATGGTTTGGTGAAGCAATGTCCTTAATCGGCAATGTGTGCTTATATCCATCATAAAACAATCTAATTGGTGGTCAGACCACCATTCATTGACTTATTTATTATAACAGATGCATGCAGGCTGTAAAGACATTACTTCCCTTTTAAAACCACGTTTTCAGCCCCAATAAGCTCTTTAATTTTCGAGAGAAGCTCTGTGGTGGGGGCAATCAATTGGGATAGCTTTACGCTTTTGCGGTCCTGTTCATAATACAGAATGACTTCCGCATTTCCATGGCTGGAACGCAGAAGATCCTTAAGATGATTCAAGCGGGTGGAAGACGGATTCTCTTGTATTTTTAAATACAGCACTTGCTGCTGTTCTTGAACTTCTTCCCGTTCATTGAGGGAGGAAAGCAGACCCGCTTTATTAAGCAGTACCTGCCATGCTCCTTCCTTCTCCTCAAGAGTACCTTCAACTAGCAGAAATTCACCTTTCTGCAAAAGGTCGTGATAGGCTTTGTAAACCTTAGGAAAGGCGACAAATTCTATTTCTCCAGACTCATCGCTTCCCGATAAGAAAGCCATCAGTTCGCCTTTTTTCGTCTTAATGGTTCTTGCTTTCGTCACCATGATGCCTAAACGCACTGCGGATTTGGCATTTTGACTTAGTGCCTGCCCGATCGAAACGGCACTGAATCTGCCAAGGACAGGCTTATATTTTTTCAGAGGATGGCCGGATAGATAAAACCCGAGCGCCTCTTGTTCAAACTTCAAGCGTTCTGTCTCTTGAAAAGGAGGAACTTCCACATATTCCGGCTTTCTGATGCTGTCCTGTTCTTCAAAAAGCTGAAATTGATTTTCTTCACGATAAGCCTGCACTTTATCGCCATACTCTATCGCCCGGTCCAAAGAGGCGAGAAGACAAGCTCTATCCTGTCCAAAATCGTCAAGCGCTCCCGCGAAGATCAACGATTCGAGCGTGCGCTTGTTTACAGCCTTGGCAGGAGAAAAGGCACAAACATCGAACAAATCGTAAAACGGATGCTGTTCCCTTGCGGCAATAACATGTTTAATTGCTTGATAACCGGCGTTTTTTATGCACAACAGACCAAATCTAACACAATCTCCTTCAACAGTAAAATGGAGAAAACTGCTAATAATCGAAGGAGGCTTTACCGTGATGCTTTTCTCTGCACATTCTTTAATGTATTGTTCAATTTTTTCAGGATTGCCGGTGACGCTTGATAATAGAGCGGCCATAAAGTAGAGCGGGTAATTGGCTTTTAGATAAGCAAGCTGGTAGGCGATGACACTGTATGCTGCAGCGTGGCTTCTATTAAACCCGTAATCCGCAAATCGGACGATTAAGTCATAGAGGCCATTCGCGGTATGCTCATCATGTCCTTTTGTTAGACAGCCCCGCACAAAGTGCTCCCGTTCCCGATCGAGTACATCCCGCTTTTTTTTACTTACCGCTCGCCTCAGAAGGTCAGCTTCACCAAGGGAGAAACCTGCCATTTCCGAAGCAATTTTCATGATCTGTTCTTGATAAACGATAACCCCGTAAGTGGGTTTCAGGATCGGTTCAAGGTCGGGATGGCGGTACTCCACACTGCGCTGCTTATGTTTTCCGGCAATATAATCCGGGATGTTCTGCATCGGACCCGGCCTGTAAAGCGCATTTACTGCCACGATGTCTTCAAATTCTGTCGGCTTTAATTGCTGAAGCACCCTTCTCATTCCGTCTGATTCCAGCTGGAAAATGCCAGTCGTATCTCCTTTGCTCAGCATTTCAAATGTAGAGGAATCATTAAAAGGTATTTCACTAAGATTGATCTTTCTTCCTGTTCCTTTCTGTACCAGCGAGCATATTTCTTCCAGCAAGGTAAGATTTCTCAGTCCAAGAAAATCCATCTTCAGCAGTCCGATCTCTTCAAGCCATTCCATGCTGAATTGAGTCAGAGGAATCCCTTCATTTCCAGCCTGCAAAGGAGTGTATTCGGTTAACGGGCGGCCGCTGATAATAACGCCCGCCGCATGGGTGGAAGCATGACGGGGCAGCCCTTCGAGCGTGCCTGCAACTTCAAGGAGTTTTTGGACATGCGGTGATTCTTTTAACAGCTTCTGCAGTCCGAATGATTCCTCTGCTGCCCTTGACAGGGTCATCCCTGGACGAGAAGGAATCTGCCTGGATACCGAATCCACCAAGTTTCCCGGCAAATTAAGCACTCTTGCTGTATCACGGATCGCTGCTTTTGCCGCGAGTGTCCCAAACGTAATAATCTGTGCTACACGCTCATTCCCATACTTTTCTTTTACATATTGAAGCACTTCATCTCTTCTGATGTCCGGAAAATCAATATCGATATCGGGCATCGTGACCCTTTCAGGATTTAAAAACCGTTCAAACAGGAGATCATGCTTAATCGGGTCAACGTCCGTAATACGCAGTACATAAGCTACGAGCGACCCTGCTGCTGATCCCCGCCCCGGTCCGGTTATCATTCCTGATTCATGGGCAAATTTCATAAAATCCCAGACGATTAAAAAGTAATCATCGAACTTCATCTTATGGATAATGTCCAGTTCATAATTGAGCCGTTGAAGTACCTTTTTATTTGTCTCACCGTATCGTACTGCTGCCCCCTGCAGACAAAGTTCTCTCAAATATACTGAAGAATCAGTGCCTTCAGGAAGAGGAAACTCGGGAATCAGCTGCTGGCCGAACGACAATTCCACATTACAGTCGGCAGCAATCTTCGCGGTTGCGTCGATGGCACCAGCCAGATGATTAAACCGCCGTTCCATTTCCTCAGAAGAGATCAAATAGAACTCCTCCGTCGGCAGAACTTCCCGCTCTGGTTCATTGAGCTTTTGCCCGTTCTTGATGCAGAGCAGGACTTCGTGTGATTCGGCTTCTTCTGGATGGATGTAGAATGTTTCATGAGTGGCTGCGAGAAGAATATTTTCTTCTTTCGATAAATGTTCAATCTCAAAATTTATATTTTTTTCTTTTCCTGTTCCATGGTCCTCTACCCCTAGATAAAAATGAGGGCCAAACCAATTCCGGTATAGCCGGCAAGCCTCTTTCGCCCTTTCTTCTTCTCCCCTTGCGATAAACTGCTGAATTTCCCCTTCTGCTCCGGAAGAAATGGCCAGAAGCCCGCCATTATGGCCCTTCAGCACGTCTTTTTGCAATGAGGGCACCGCAGACGTTTCTTGCATGAGTTTCGTGCTGATCTTCAATAAGTTCTGATATCCTTCATTATTTCTGGCATAAAGCAGGAGCTTGCCGATCTCCGGTTTTTGCCGTTTGTCAAACACTGGGCTGAGCAGGAGATTTACCTCAAGCCCAATGATCGGTTTGATGCCCTGCTTCATACATTCTCTATAAAAAGGGATAACCCCGTACATGTTCAGCTTATCCGTTATGGCAAGAGCACGGAATCCAAGTTCCTTTGCCCGATGAATAAGCGGCTTCAGCCGGCAGGAACTTTCAAGCAAACTGTATTCTGTATGTATATGCAACGGAACAAATGTCATTGCACCACTTCCTAACATCTCATTTACTTCTTATTATAATACATCATCCCAACGTATAGAAAACAAGCATATTCCCTTCAGAGTGTCCATAAAAATAATACAAAAGGGAGGATGGCGTATGAGGGATTTTCTGTCCACTATCATTATTACTTTTTTTATTGCATTCGGCGTCATTCTTGGAGGAGCCATCATCGGCGGCCTTGCTTCTTTTCTTGTTGGAAAAGCCCCCTTGATGGAAACAGTCGACCTGGCCAAAAAGCTGAAGATCTGGGCAATTGTTGCTGCAATGGGCGGTACGTTTGATACTATAACAAACTTTGAGCGCAGTTTTTTAAACGGTGCTACCTATGAAATTGTGAAACAGCTGGTCATCATTTTCATCGCGATGGCAGGTGCCAACACAGCGATGCTGCTGCTGCAATGGCTGACTCAGGAGAATTTGAACTAAGATGAGAATTCCTCCTTATTTCAATCGAAAAGGCTATCAGCGTTTCTTTTCAGGAATGATGCTTGGATTCATTATCGGATGGCTCTTCTTCTTAATGCAGTACGGTATGACTGTCGAACATTACGTCAGCACGATAAAGGAACAATCCCATCATATCGCTGATCTTAAAGAGCAGATTGCCCAGTGGAAGAGCACCTATGAAAAAAGCAACGAAGACAATGAAAAAATGCTGCGCGTACAAAAAATAAAAGTATTCGTCACCAACAATCAAACACTTAAACTTTCACAATTAACGATTTACGAGATCTCTGAATCTGTGCAGGATCAGCTTGAAAACCTGCTTGGAGAAGATATTGAATCCATTTATAAAACGCGGATGCTTCTCTATAAGGCGATTGAAAACAAGAACTATGAAGTTGATGGCGAAAAATACAAAGTTGTCGTCGATCAGTTATTTTTATACACAACCGTGGAAGTTCATGTGAAAATCATACCCGAAGGATGAACCGGCCTGTCCTGAAAATAATCAAGTTTACTGTTTTGTGACAATTCAAACAATCTGATAGCATTTTTATGCAGGATTGTTTAAAATATAAGAAAAGAAAGCAAGACAGAGGGGGTATTTTGCTTGATTATTAATCGTAAAGAAATCGCGCGTGAGCAGGTCAAAAAAATACAGAACGGTTTTTCTGCCTTTGCCGAAACAAAAGAAGTAGCCGAACTCATAAAAAAAGAACTGATGAAGCTGAATATTCCCGTTCATGAAGATGTGACGGATATCGGTTCATGGTTCATCCCGGAAAAATCCTAAAACAAGAAGACCCTCGCTTGAAGGGTCTTTTTGTTTGCTTTCAGTTTGCAGATTGATAATCTTTGCATAGCTTTACCAGGTCTTGGACCAGCCGTTTTGATTCTTCCTCACTGTAGATGGTAGCACCTGATGCCCTCGGATGCCCTCCCCCGTTATAACGCATCGCAAGCATATTGATCACTGGCCCCTTAGAGCGAAGCCGTACTCTGATCTGTCCGGGCTCGTCAACGAAAAACACCCACGCCAGCATTCCTTCCACATTGGCAAACGCGTTGACAAGCAAAGAAGCTTCACTGACCGTAACGCCATACTCTTTTAAAATCTCCGCCGGCAGATGAATATACCCCGCACATCCATCAATAATTTTAAAGTGCTGCAGAACATATCCATTCAGCCTTGCCGTATTCTCATGAACTTTATAAAGATTATCAAATATCTCCTGAGGATTGATCCCCTTCTTTACGAGTTCTCCTGCTGCATAATAGGTTTTCACCGTCGTATTGCTGTATAAAAATCGGCCGGTATCACTTACAATTCCCGCGTACAGCAGGCGTGCAGCATCCTTGGTTAAAACCAGTCCTTTTTCCTTCCCATGTTCGTACCATTCATAAATCATCTCGCTCACGGAACTGGCCCCCGTATCGACCCATATCTCATCGCCGTATGGATCTTCATTAGGATGGTGATCGATCTTAATCAGTTTCTCTCCCAGTTTAAACCGTTCATCACTGATTCGTGGTGAATTTGCTGTATCACAGACAATGACCAGCGCACCCTTATAGGTCTCATCTGTAATCTCATCCATTTTTACAAGAAAGGTTAGTGAAGGATCTTCCTCACCAGTCAGATAAACTTCTTTTTTCGGAAAGCTTGCCTTGATGATCTCGGCAAGTCCTCCCTGTGAACCAAGTGCATCCGGATCTGGCCGTATATGCCGGTGTATAATGATTTTATCGTAAGCTTTAATCATTTCCAGTATCTTGTCTTTCATCGAATATCTCTCCCTTTTCTTTCCTAAGCTTCTGGCAATTCTTTTCTTCAACGATTACAATGGAATAGGATTACTTACATGGAGGTCAGAAGATATATGCCGTTATTTGTAATTTTAATTGTGGTTTCTCTTTCATTTTACATCTTTTATAAAGTAAAAGAAGTCCGATCTAAAGCTTCCTATGAAAAAAGCTGGATTGGTTCCAAAGCAAAAGTGGCACTGGGCGTATTCTTACTTTCATTCGGACTGAATGAATTCACAATGGTGGATGACAAGATCCAGCTTTGGATCGCTATCGTTTTTTCAGTGTACGGCTTGTTTATGATGGTTGCCGGTTATAAAATGTACAAGCATTTTCTTCCCCTGGCCATTGAAGAAGCTGAGAATTCCCGTTCGGTTCAATGAATAAAAAAAAAGGGTGACTCAAGTGATATACAAGCTTGAGCCATCCTTTTTTATTTAGGCTGTTTTCGTAATCTTTGTTGCACTTAGGAGTGGTTGATCGTTTCAGGATGCTCGCTTTCCGTGGGGGTGTGCGGTGAGCCTTACCGGCGCAAGCGCCTACTTTCTCGCCTACTTGAGTCTCACCTGTCCCGCTAGTCCCACAGGACAAGGAAGGCTTCGGCAGCGTTATATCGCACGAAGAAAATGTGAAATTCATTTTCGAGGAGTCTCGCACCTTCCACTCCAATCAACTTGTCAATGAAGCCTATTTATAAAAAGGTTCCCAAAGCAACAATCTTTTAGAAAAGAGCCTTTATTTATGACCGGTGACCGATCAATTGTGCCAGGAGCAGCGCCTTGCCAACGACCGCTCCATCATGATAGAGCTCAACATCCACTTTTCCAAACTTTCTGCTGACCTCAAGTACCCGCGGAACAATCTCAATTGTACTTTCCATCTGCACAGGTTTGATAAAATAAAACGTTAGATTCTCGACGACAATGTCACCTTTTTTTATCTTTCTCAGTGCCCGGCTTGCCCCTTCAATAACCAGCGTTGTCATAACGCCGTAGGATACCGTTCCCAGGTAATTCGTCATCTGGGGAGTCACTTCGAATTTATACCTTGGGCCTTGTCCATCTTTAACCTCTGAGATGGAAGCGGTGATCAGATCGTCAAACGTTTCACCGACCTGAGGCTGCTTTTGAATCATCTGCAAAGATTTCAGGACATCTTGCCTTGTCAAAATCCCAAGCAGTTTTTGGCTGTTATTAACTACAGGTAAAAGCTCGATCCCTTCCCAGATCATAATGTGAGCGCAGGAAGCCACCGAAGTCTTATGGTTCACTGTGATCGGCGAACGGGTCATGACCTTATCAACGGGAGTATACCTGTCCACTCCAATGATATCCTTTGACGTAACAATGCCGACTACCTTCATCTGACTGTCAATGACCGGGTACCGGCTATGCTTGGTTTCATGATTCAGCTCATACCACTTTTCTATGTCATCTGCGGTGGTCAGCAAATGGGTGTCCTCAGCCGGTATCAAAATATCGGAAGCCAAAACGATTTCCTTTTTGATCAATTGGTCATAGATGGCTCTGTTAATCATGGTTGCTACTGTAAATGAATCATAGCTCGTTGAAATGACTGGAAGCTTAAGTGAATCAGCAAGCCTTTTCACCTCTTCTGTCGTATCAAATCCACCCGTGATCAGTACCGCTGCACCGGCGTTTAATGCCAGCTCATGGACTTTCTCCCGGTTCCCGACAATCAGAAGGCTGCCCGGGTCGACATATCTCATCATGGCATCGAGCTTCATCGCACCGATCACAAATTTGTTCAGTGTTTTATGTAATCCTTCCCTGCCGCCAAGCACTTGGCCGTCCACAATATTAACAACCTCGGCAAAGGTCAGTTTTTCAATGTTCTCTTTTAACTTCCGTTCAATCCGTATCGTCCCCACTCGTTCAATCGTGCTGACGACTCCCTGGTTCTCAGCTTCCTTGATTGCCCGGTAAGCTGTACCTTCACTGACAGATAAGGCTTTCGCTATCTGCCGGACCGAGATTTTGGAACCGATCTCTAGAGACTCAATATATTCAATAATTTGCTCATGTTTGGTAGCCACGTTTTTCCACCGTTCCTTTGGCTTCTGTTTTATCTGTTCTACTAAGATTGATTAATACAGATTATACAGACAATAAAACAGAAACTCAATGATTCTTAAGGCAGGTTTCCCTAGAATCCTCATTATATTCACTCTTTCGCTGTTTTGGATCTTCCGATAATTCCCCCAGTGCCATCCAAAAACCTTTCGTCTGTGCTATAAAAGCAATGCAGGCAAATGTGAGCCAAATGACAGAAAATACAAAAGAAGGACTGCCGGACTTTGAAAAATGCAGGTGGGGTATTCCATATACAAGAAGAGCCAACAGACATAAAGCTTTTAACGTACGGTTACTGGCCATAATAAAAACCTCCTTATCCCATGCTTATGCATCATAACAAGGAGGCAGACTAAACATACAGCTATCTTTCGATGGATTCACCCGGTTTCAGAACTTTACCTTCCACTTTTAAAGAAGATACAAACTGATCCGCATCCTGCTCGATGAGTGGGAACGTATTATAATGGATAGGCACCGTAAGCTTGGCGTTCACCCATTCAGCAGCCGTGGCAGCGTCTTCCGGCCCCATCGTAAAATTGTCACCGATCGGCAAAAACGCCACATCAACATTATTTCTCTCACCAATCAGCTTCATATCCGAAAATAAAGCTGTGTCACCTGCATGATAGATGGTCTTTCCTTCAGCAGAAAACAGAACACCTGCAGGCATCCCGGTGTATACGACCGTGCCGTCTTCTTCCGTAAAGCTGGAGCCGTGGAAAGCCTGGGTCCATTTCACGTGGCCCCACTCAAATTGATGGCCGCCTCCGATGTGCATCGGATGGACGTTCAGCCCCTTGGTTCCAAAATATTCAGCCAGTTCAAATGGGGCAACAATTAGACTGTTATTCTTTCTTGCGATTTCTTCCGCATCGCCTGCATGGTCATTGTGGCCATGTGTCAGCAGGATGACATCCGGCTTTACATCCTCAATATCCACCACAGCAGTATCATTGCCTTTAATAAAAGGATCAATCCAGATGGAATGTTTTTCGGTCTGGATCTCTACCGCAGATTGTCCGTGAAAAGTCAGCTTCATGTTCAACATCTCCTTTTACTTTCTCATTTCTACAATTCGAAACAGTACCTTCATTTCCTTCTCATTTCCGTTTTTTCTTCTTCTTAAACGCCGCTTTTCTTGAGACGCTTCGTTTACATCCCATATCCATAGTGATACATTGAAAGTATAGGATGTCTCCATCGTTATCAATGTAATCCGTCATACATAAGAAAGGAAGATAAAGATCATGCAAAAAATTGAAGCACTCTCAACTTGGCTGAAAGAACAAAATATTCAAGGGGCTTTTGTTACGTCAACGGCCAATGTTTACTATTTGTCCGGTTTTCGGTGTTTTCCTCACGAGCGCCTTCTGGGAGTTTTTGTTTTCCAGGACAAAGAACCAATTCTTGTCTGTCCCGGAATGGAAGAGCTGCAGGCAAGAAACGCCGGATGGAAGCATGAGATCATCGGTTTCTCTGATACCGACAACCCTTGGGAAATGCTGTCTGAACGAATCACAGACCGCGGTATTACTTCAGTGGATTCGATCGCCGTAGAAAAGGAACACCTTTCTTATCATCGCGGCATGCAGCTGTTGAACCTGTTCCCTAATGCATCCCTCGTTTCAGTGGAGCATGAACTGAATGCCATGCGGCTGATCAAAAGCGAAGACGAAATCTCTATTCTTCGTGAAGCAGCCCGCCTAGCAGATTTTGGAGTAGAAACGGGCATTGCTGCTATCGGAAAAGGCGTTACTGAGCTTGAACTCGTTGCTACCGTGGAGTACGCACTTAAGAAAAAGGGAGCAGCAGAAATGTCGTTTTCTACCACCATTCTGGCAGGGGAAAAATCGGCCATGCCTCACGGAAACCCTGGAATGAAAGAGATCCAGCCCGGGGATTTTGTCTTGTTTGATCTTGGTGTAGTCGTGGACGGATATTGTTCAGATATTACAAGAACAGTCGCTTATCAGTCTGTTTCTGAAAAGCAAAAAGAAATTTATGAAATCGTTAAGAAAGCACAGCAGGCATCTCTTGATCTCAGTAAACCCGGCACCCGTGTCGGAGATCTCGACCTTGCTGCAAGAAAAGTGATTGAAGATGCCGGCTATGGCCAACATTTCCCGCATCGCATCGGACACGGCCTTGGTCTTGATGTTCATGAGCATCCTTCCATGAACGAAAAAAATAACGATAAGCTGACCAAAGGCATGGTCTACACAATCGAACCAGGGATTTACCTCCCAGAAGTTGGCGGCGTCCGAATTGAAGATGATGTGTATATCACTGAAAACGGCCATGAGTGCCTCACTCAGTTTACGAAAGAACTGGTAATCGTTAAATAAGAACAAACAAAAAAAAGCGGATCCGCAAAGGATCCGCTTTTCTTATTTATCGATAAACTCGTGCACAGATTTATATTCCAGTCCATGAGCTTCTGCTACGGCTTCGTATGTGACATACCCTTCCAATGTATTGATTCCTTTTAAAAGAGCTTCATTTTTCCGGCAAGCTTCTTTATATCCCAGATTGGCGATCTGCACGGCATACGGGACGGTTACATTCGTAAGAGCGATCGTTGAAGTTCTAGGCACCGCTCCAGGCATATTGGCTACAGCATAATGAAGAACACCATGCTTTTCATAGGTTGGATTGTCATGCGTCGTGATCTTATCTACCGTTTCAAAAATTCCGCCTTGGTCAATGGCTACGTCAACTACCACTGATCCCGGCTTCATGGATTTGATCATTTCCTCAGTAACCAGCTTTGGTGCACGAGCTCCAGGAATAAGAACTGCACCAATTACCAGGTCTGATTCACTGACCGCCAGTGCAATATTTAAAGGATTGGAGATCAGGGTATTGATTTCCGCACCAAAAATGTCATCCAGCTGTCTTAGCCTTTCAGGGCTTAAATCAATGATCGTAACATCTGCCCCGAGACCCATTGCAATTTTCGCTGCATTCGTTCCGACGACACCGCCGCCGATAACGGTTACTTTTCCTCGTTTTACTCCCGGTACGCCGCCAAGCAGAATTCCTTTTCCGCCTTTTGGCTTCTCAAGGAATTGAGCACCGATCTGTGCAGACATCCGTCCTGCCACTTCACTCATTGGCGTCAAAAGAGGAAGTGAACGGTTGGGCAATTGTACCGTTTCATAAGCAATGCCCACTACTTTGTTGTCAATCAGCGCTTTTGTTAACTCAGGTTCAGGAGCAAGGTGCAGGTAAGTGAAAAGAATGAGTCCTTCCCTGAAGTATCCGTATTCCTCAGGAAGGGGCTCTTTCACCTTCATGACCATATCCATGGACCATGCCTGATCAGCGGTCTGAACAACCGTACCGCCTGCCTTTTCATACTCGCTGTCATGAAAACCCGAACCTTCTCCCGCACCGGTCTGAATGTATACCTCATGGCCGGAAGCCACTAAGTTCAGGACGCCTGCGGGTGTCATTGCCACACGGTTTTCATTATTTTTCACTTCTGTAGGAACACCGATCTTCATTTTTTCATCCTCCTCATTGTAAGCCAATGATTATTTATGTAAAAACGTGTCAATGTCTATTGTTAACATACCACTAAAAAAATAATATAAAAACCAATTAATTATTTACGATGCCTGTTGATCACATCGAGCCCCCCGGTAGCTGAAATGATGCTGCCTGTTATCATGTCTGAGTTCTCTTCGCAGAGAAACGCGATCAGGCGGGCGATATCCTCCCCTGTGCCAGAACGTCCAATCGGAGTGTCTTTATCTTTTAAAACTCTCGCTTCTTCAATTCCGGCTTCCTTCATGTCACCGATAATATTTCCTGGACAGACCATATTCGCCGTTATGCCATGCTCTGCTTCCTCTAGTGCGATCGTTTTCGTTAAAGATACGAGACCCACTTTCGCTGCGCTGAAGGCTGAACGGTACACCCAGCCAGGAGTATATTCTGCATCCTGGAATCCATAGGTGATGATGCGGCCAAAACCATTTTTTCTCATCACAGGAATTGTTAATTTGAGGAAATGGTATACGGAGCTCAGATTGCCATCGATCATCTCATACCATTCATGGTCTTGGTAATCGGCAAGTTTTTTCCGTTCAAACACATAAGGACCTGCATTATTGATGAGATAGTCGATGCGCCCAAACCTTTCCATTGCAGATTCACAAATGTACCGGATATCTTCTTTTTTTGTCACATCACCTTTTATAAACTGGATCCGGTCCTCATCGCTTTTCCATTCCCGCTTTAGCTGACTCACCGCATTTTCGTCACTTCGATAGTTTACAGTGATGGAACACCCCTGCATGATTAGCTGTTCTGACACTTTTTTGCCCAGTCCTTTAGTTCCTGCTGTAACAATGGCATGCCTCACCGTTCCACCTCCCAAAAGCCTCGTGTAATAATAATGTCTGAATGTCTTATATTACTTCTTCATTATCATTGTAACCATTTCCACATAACTAAGTCTATTCAGGACCATAGCGATCCGATATTGAATACAGACAAAAAGGTGAAATAAAAAAAGCAGAATGACAAAGGTCATCCTGCTTTTTCTGTCCTTCTAATTATTGGAGGCTTTCTTCATCTTCAGCTTTTGATTCAGACTTTCCTTGATCGAGGTAGTCCACTACCCCGCTTTGGTAGGATTCGTTGATCTGCTGCTGTACGGTAATTTCATTTTCCTGATCAAAATCCACAAATGATGCTGGTTTTTTTTCTGGCATGCTCATCCTCCTTCATGATTTTAACCATATTGTTCTCTAATGAAGGAGAAAATAGTGTGCCACAATCTGGGTAATCAGATCTTAGTTTTAGCAATCTTAAGCGCAGCTCGAACAGCTTCAAATCCTGTTCCGCCTGCAGAATTCCGTCTGGAAACAACGGTCTTCGCCTGAAGGACATCAAACACATCCTTTTCAAAACATGGTGAAGCCGCTAGGTATTCATCAAACGGAAGATCCAGAAGGTACACGTTCTTCTGGATACAAGCCAGCACGAGTTTACCGACAATTTCATGCGCCTCACGGAATGGGATGCCTTTGTTAACAAGATAATCAGCAAGTTCCGTGGCATTGGAAAAATCGGATGAGACGGCTTTTTGCATGTTTTCCTGGCGGACCGTAATGCTCTCTATCATGCCGGTAAAGATGGACAATGAACCCTTTAATGTTGTAACCGCATCAAATAAAGGCTCTTTATCCTCCTGCATATCTTTGTTGTAAGCTAGTGGAAGTCCCTTCAACACCGTAAGCAACGAGGTAAGGCTTCCATATACACGGCCTGTTTTGCCGCGGATCAGTTCAGCCATATCCGGGTTCTTTTTCTGCGGCATCATGCTGCTTCCAGTTGCAAAGGAATCACTGATCTCAACAAATTGAAATTCCTGAGATGACCAAAGAATCAGCTCTTCGCAGAAACGTGACAAATGCATCATCACAAGGGAAGCATTACTGCAGAACTCCACCAAAAAGTCACGGTCGCTTACTGCATCTAGGCTGTTTTGATAGATATCTTCAAAGCCCAGAAGCTGAGCTGTGAACGCTCTGTCGATCGGAAAAGTCGTTCCCGCCAGAGCACCGGCACCAAGAGGACATAAATCGATACGCTTCATGCTGTCAGAAAGACGTTCCTTGTCACGCTGAAACATCCAGAAATAAGCCATAATATGGTGAGCAAAGGATACAGGCTGTGCTCTTTGAAGATGTGTATAACCTGGCAAGATGGTTTCCACATGCTCTTCAGCAAGAGAAACTAATACTGTTTGAAGCTGATTGATCTGCTCGATGAACGAAGAGACCTGCTTTTTCATGTAGAGGTGGATGTCAGTGGCTACCTGGTCATTCCTGCTTCTTGCGGTATGAAGCTTACCGCCAACAGGGCCCACCTCGTCTGTCAAAAGCTTTTCCAGGTTAAGATGGATGTCTTCATAGTCCACTTTGTACTCCAGTTCACCGTTCTGTGCTTTTTTTAACAGCGTCTGGAGTCCGCCTCTAATTGTCTCTGAGTCTTCCTTTGTAATGATTCCGCATTTGGAAAGCATTGTAACATGGGCAATGCTTCCCGCGAGATCTTCTTCTACCAGTTCTTTATCGAATGAAATGGAAGCACCGAATTCATCGACCCATTGTTCAGCCGCTTCGGTAAATCTTCCTCCCCATAATTTTGTTGTCATACTTTCACCCCGTTATGCTGCACCTTGCTGCTTACTTTTGTCGGAAGCCCCCATAAGGAGATGAAACCAACAGCATCCTGATGGTTGAATGTATCCTCTGTTGAGTAGGTTGCAAGTTTTTCATCATAGAGAGAGAACGGTGACTTACGGCCTTCTACGATGGCATGCCCTTTGAACAGCTTAACTCGTACAACACCAGTCACATGTTTTTGTGTTTCCTGTAAAAAGGCTTGCAGTGCCTGGCGGATTGGAGAGAACCAAAGACCTTCATAAATAACTTCTGTAAGCTTCTTCTCAACGACCGGTTTAAAGTGTGCCACTTCTTTCACAAGCGTGATGTCTTCCAGCTCGCTGTGTGCTTTCAGCAATGTCACCGCAGCAGGACATTCATATATTTCTCTTGATTTAATTCCCACCAAACGATTTTCTACATGATCGATACGTCCGATGCCATGGGCTCCGGCCACTTTATTCAAATGCTGAATCAGCTGTTCCAAGCTGTAAGGAATGCCATTTAAAGCTACCGGAACACCTTCTTCAAATGTAATTTCGATCATATCCGGTGTGTCAGGTGTTTCCTCTAAAGGAGCCGTTAAATCATATGCATCCTCCGGGGGAGCCACCCATGGGTCTTCCAATATGCCGCATTCGTTGGCTCTTCCCCAAAGGTTTTGATCGACAGAATAAGGACTGTCCAGTGTCGCAGGAATCGGGATATTATGTTTTTTTGCATATTCAATCTCTTCATCACGCGACCATCCCCACTCACGTACAGGAGCAATGACTTCAAGATCAGGGTTCAGCGCAGAAATGGAAACTTCAAATCGAACCTGATCGTTTCCTTTTCCGGTACAGCCATGGGCTACAGCATGAGCTCCGTACTGTTCTGCAACCTCGACCAATTTTTTAGCGATCAGCGGTCGGGAAAGCGCTGAAAGTACTGGGTATTTCCCTTCATACATTGCATGGCCTTGAAGAGCCGGCAGTACATAGTCCTGAGCAAACTCTTTTTTAACATCTAAGCTAATGGATTCGATCGCTCCAACCATCAGAGCCTTCTCTTTAACAAACTCCAGGTCCTTTCCTTCACCTACATCAAGACCAAGTGCGATCACATCGTATCCTTTTTCTTGAAGCCATTTAATTGCTACTGAAGTATCCAATCCGCCTGAATACGCTAATACCACTTTTTTATTTGCCATCTATAAAACCCCTTTGAATTAAAATACTTAATTATAAATTTTTATACATTCCTAAGTAAAAATAAAAGAAGCTGCTCACTGCAACTTCAGATTATATCTTCTGAAACCACTATAACAACATTTGAGTATTTTTTCAATAATTATTTATAAAAATGTATAAATATTAGTTTTAATTCATTCGCAACAACATGCTTTATCATGTAAAATAAAGAAGAGGTGATACACGTGGCAACCGAATTTGTTTTTAATGAACGGCTTGGCATCGAGCTTCCCTTATTGCAAATGGCTTGGGAAGACTACGCTCCCGCCAGACAGGAAGGAATATTGGCACAATGGGAATCAATACGGGGAACCATTCCTGACCGTATCCACGACATTGAACAGATCATCAATACAAAACAGGATCAGCTCGGTGTTGAAGAAAACTTCGAACGCTCATGCGAACTCAATTGGGAGATCGCTGAACTAGCATCTGTAATTAATGATTTATGGCTTTGGTACAGAACCCATCAAGATATTAACTTAAAGCTGCATTTATAAAAGAATAGCAGAAATGCCCTGTTAAAATCCTTGCAATGGAGCTATCCATTACATCATTGGATACAAAAACACCCGGATATTGATTCCGGGTGTTTTTGTATGTTGTATGCATACTAATTATGATTGTTTCTCCAATAGAAAACGCTTTTGATAAAATTTTTGAGCGAATTCTGTTACTTCTCTGGACTTTTGATAGTTCATGGCAGCTCCAAACAAAACACCAAGCAAAGGAATACCCTGTACCATCTTTTTCTTGAGCATGGTAATAATGATTCCCTTCATTCCCTGTTTAAGCGGCATAGAAAGCCAGGATACATCGGCAACGGATTCATCACCAACATAAAAGAACGAATCACGCTCCCCGCTTGAGATCTCCTCAAGGAGTTCGTTCCAGCTTTCATACTGATACCGTTTTGGAAGTGTGGAAGCATGAAATACCTTCAACGACATCATCATTTCAGACGGTTTCTGTATATCATATCCGTAATTCATTGCGATGTATTGTATGGACCGTACTTGCAAAGCAATCATTGCCGGAATATCCATCCCGAGCAGCAAGAGTCCCCCTGTTCCAGAAAGCCCTCCTTGCGCTAAAGAAAGCATCCGGCTTCTTGCGATTTGCTGTTGCGCAATATATGTAAGCTGATCAATCGTACATGATTGTAAATCTTCAATAATCTCCACTTCGGGATTAAAAATACGTGCTTCTGACAGCAGCCTCTCTCTTACATCCGTTTGGTATCTTGAATTCTGAATCAGTGCGTGAACATGAAACAATGCAGAATCAATGAAATTATTCATTTTTTCAATGAGAGCCGGGTTCAGTTGGCTCAGCTGATTTTTAATCCATCGTTCATAGGTCGCTTCAAAATCTGTCGACTCATAATCAAAATAACTGGACTCCCACTGGGTGATGGATTGCCATACTTTTTCCTCTCTTGAAGTTAAGCTCACAATTCAACCTCCTGCCATTTGCACTTCAGTGCCTAAGCAAGGCACTGAAGCTTTTCTTAATAGTATTATACATTCTTTTGTTCCGTAAAAACAAAAAACCCGCAGAAGAGTTTTACCAACGCCACATATCCCAACATGAAAAGTGAAAGCTGGATACCTACAAAAAAAGAGCTGGTACCTGACACCAGCTCAATAAACATTATTATTTAGATAGTCTTACTGTATCTCTTGCGATCATCACTTCTTCATTCGTAGGTATGATAATAACCTTAACCGGTGAATGAGGATAG
Source organism: Fictibacillus marinisediminis (assembly GCF_023149135.1). Taxonomy (NCBI): domain Bacteria; kingdom Bacillati; phylum Bacillota; class Bacilli; order Caryophanales; family Fictibacillaceae; genus Fictibacillus; species Fictibacillus marinisediminis. Next base: position 2,972,332 of record NZ_JAIWJX010000002.1, read on the forward strand.
CTTATGAATGCTTCTTTTCCGCGTACTTTGTTTAATGCAGGGTCCCAGTATACGCCCATAAATTCTAAACCGCGAAGGACACGCGCACGGACGGTATCACTGTTTTCACCGATTCCAGCTGTAAAGATAATCGCATCGATGCCAGCCATACGAGCAGCATAAGAACCGATGTATTTATGGATTCGGGAAGCAAAAACTTCCAGAGCAAGTTCTGCTCTTTCATTTCCTTCATTTGCCTTCTGCTCAATATCACGAAGATCAGAAGAGAAGCCTGATACACCTAGCATTCCGCTCTTATTATTCAAAACGTTTAGTACCTCTTCAGCCGTTTGGCCTGTTTTTTGCATGATATAAGGAATCAATGCTGGGTCAATGTTTCCAGAACGCGTTCCCATCGTAACACCCGCCAATGGCGTGAAGCCCATAGAAGTGTCAATGGATTTTCCGCCTTCAATGGCCGCAATGCTCGCACCGTTACCTAAGTGGCAGGATAGAAGGCGAAGCTGTTCGACCGGACGGCCAAGCAGTTCAGCTGCACGTTCTGTAACATACTTATGAGAGGTACCATGGAAACCATATTTTCGGATGCCGTACTTTTCATAATATTCATATGGTAAACTATACAAAAATGATTGTTCAGGCATGGATTGGTGAAACGCCGTGTCAAAAACAGCCACAGCCGGTACGTTCGGCAAAATTTCTTTGAACGCTGTGATACCGACAACGTTAGCCGGATTATGAAGAGGTGCCAAGAAAGACAGTTCCTCAATTTCCTCCAAGACCTGGTCAGTGATTACAGCTGAATCATTGAACTTTTCACCGCCATGAACAACACGGTGTCCGATCCCTTCAATTTCATCATAAGAAGAAATGACCTGGTGGGCCGTCAATTTTTCAAGCAGCATTTTTACCGCTACCCCATGATCAGGAATTTCTGTTACTTCTTTTATTTTTTCTCCATTTACTTCAATGGTAAAAATGGAGTCATTTAATCCGATACGCTCAACTACACCTTTTGTTAGAACTTGCTCTTCAGGCATTTCAAGCAGCTGAAATTTCAGTGAAGAACTCCCAGCGTTGATTGCGATAATTTTAGCCATTCTTTTTAGCTCCTTAACTGCAATGAAAAAGAAGTGCATGAATGACATGAACTTCTTGCCCATTATAAATTCATAATATCCTTAACCATTTAAACACCCTTGCACACTTATTTCAAGTTTGTTAAGCGTTTTCCAGGCATATTCATTATATTCAGAAATGAATTCGTTTCCATGGAAGGTGTTTTTCATCATTTTTATTATGAACGTTTTAGTTCAGAGCTAAACCACGCATTCATCTGGCTCATTACGCTCCCCATCGCTTGCTTTTTAGAAAAGGATGGCAAATTAACAAGGAGAGCCTGTTTTGGTTTGATGGTGTGTTCTCCGTTTTTTTGCAGCAGCAAAATGCTTTTTGCATGGCTTTCCTGTTTAAAGAGCGACATGGGCAGCTGGATCATACCTAAAATTACTGCACGTTCCTTCAGCATGTCTTGAAGCAAATAAGCTTGTTCGCTCGAAAACAACGAATTAGGCACAAGGAAAACGCCAAAGCCGGATTCTTTTAAATAGTTGATGCTTTGTTCGATGAGTAAATGATGTGCGTACGTATGGCCCTTCTCTGCAAATACCTTGAATTCTTGCGCAGTTTCATCCCCTGGATAAAAGCCAACAGGCAGATCCGAAACTACGATATCTACAGGATCTACATACAACGGCTTAATGCTGTCCTGATGATATAATTCTACATTATGTTTCTGCAGATTGGCGACGATCCAAGCTAATCGCAGCAACGTCTCATCCACTTCAACACCAAAGCTTTGGACTTCTTCGCCAAACTGGTTTAAAACGGTTGTAAGCAGGTTGCCCGATCCGACTGCGGGATCCAAAAGCACAAATTCTTTCTTCTGCTGCATGAGTTTTTGTACTAGGTAACCAACAAAGAGACCTACAGCATCCGGTGTCATGGCATGATGCGGCTGTATGGCTTCTTTCATTCCTTTTAAGACGGCAAGCTGGAATGCTTTCCGAATTTCTTCCGCTCCCATCGTATCGAGATTGATTTTAGCGTATTCTTTTTCTAAAAAAGCTCTTGTCACTTGTGATACGTCTTTTGGTATCTCTTGATGAAATAAGTTTTCACCTGTATCCACAAGCGCTTCAAGATAGGTTAATTCTTCTTCTTGTTTAATTCTCTCAGATGACTGATCAATAACCGTAAAAAGCTTCTCTACATTCGAAAGGCTGCTCATATTACTTCCTCCTATATCCTTACCCCGCATTCAGCATGCGTTTCGTTCTATTTAAATCAATGAAGCGTTTCATGGGAGATGAAACACCGTTAAAAAACTCCGGAGCATGCCTCCGGAGTTTTTCGTTTAATTAGCAGCTTTTGCAGCTTCGATGGCAGCTTCATAATTTGGATGGGTGGTCACTTCATCCACATATTCCACATAAGTGACTTTGTCCGAACTGTCTACTACGAAAACAGCCCGTGCAAGGAGGCGTAATTCTTCAATCGCCACTCCGTAAGCTTGGCCGAAAGACAAATCACGGTGATCAGAAAGTGTCTGCACGTTCTCTACACCGGCAGCGGCGCACCAGCGTTTTTGAGCGAATGGAAGATCCACTGAGACAGTTAAAATCTTAACATTATCCAATTTCGACGCTTCCTCGTTAAAACGGCGGGTTTGCGCATCACAAACGCCTGTATCAACGGAAGGTACGGCAGAAATCAATCGAACAGATCCTTTAGAATCCGCTAGTGTCACTTCTGACATGTCGTTGGCCAGAACCTTAAAATCTGGAGCCTGGTCACCAACCTTTACTTGCTTCCCTGCTAACGTAACCGGTTTTTCCTTAAATGTTACTCCCATGAAAAAGCCTCCTTTATTTGATTATGTACATATTTCATAATATAGCGAAGAAAGCGATTGTGCAAATAATAAAGAAAAGCTGAAGCGCCTGGTTAGAGACGAAAGGCACTGGAGGTCTCTGCCATAAAACGCTTTTTGTTTTCTGGCAGAGAGCGAAGTGACAAAGTCTCTAGGCGCTGAAGCTGGATCAAGAAAAGCTGAAGCGCCTGGTTAGAGACGAAAGGCGGTAAAGATGAAAAGAAAAAGCTAACTGATGAACAGTTAACTTAAAAAGGGTTTTGCTGTTGATTTTGATTTTGCTGCTGATTTTGATTTTGCTGTTGATTTTGATTTTGGTTTTGCTGAACGTTTCTTTGCCTGTTTCGGTTGTTCATCATATGCTGAATCTTTTCCACAACACTTGGAGCCAAATCTAGAAGGCGTTCATAAAGATGAGTGCTGTTATCCAAATGAATGGTTTTGATACCTGTTGAACCAACGATTAAAAAGGCAATCGGAGTGATGGAAACACCGCCGCCGCTACCTCCGCCAAACGGAAGTTCTTCACTGGAATCCTGCTGGCCCTGCTGGCCTCCACCCTGGTTTTGATGATCACCGCTGCTGAATTCACTTCCTCCTGCTGCAAAGCCAAAACCCACTTTGGAAACAGTTAAAATTACACTTCCATCAGGCGTTTCTACCGGATCGCCGATAATGGTATTCACATCGATCATTTGTTTTAGATTTTCCATCGCCGTTTTCATAAGGCCTTCAATAGGATGCTCAGACATGTGATGTTCCTCCTGCTATATATTTTTTTGATTTTTTACTTTTGCTGGAGCTTATTTTTCTCCAATGTTTCAACATCTGTAACATGACGACAATAGCATGCCCGATTTTAAAAGAAATCATACAGGACAGCCTTGTTTGCGTAAGAGTCCCTTGGTAAACAGGTATGACCTGAATGGAAGGCACTCCTTTTAAAGAGACAAAGTGCGACAGCATGCCAAGCACGTTGCCTTTTAAAGCCCAGACCATGCCCGATGCAACAGCTGTTGAAGCCGCATCTCCAAGGCCAAACCGGCTGTCCCACCTTACCTGAGAAATTGTAACTTTCTTTAAGAATCGGCGAAGAATTCTATAAAAGCCCGTCACATGGGCAAGGAGCCTGCTGTATTTCCTGGAGCTTTCCTTAATGGTCTGTACGGTGATTTTTGTTTTCTTCTTTTTTACCCCTGCAGCCCCATTTGATTTTTTTTTCGCTTCAATCTTTTTTTCGGAAGCATTGACTTTAACCTCGGGCACCACGACGGAATAGGAGATCACTTTCCACAGGGATACTTTAAGACGCAAAAAATCATCGTCCCCTTTGTGTGTGTATAAAAAGGAAACGTGTACTGTTGAAAAAATCAGAATGATAAATAAGAGCAGTAAAATAATGAGTACGATAAAAAAAATCATCACAGGCCATACTTCCTTTCATTCCCATTATGGTCGGCATAGAGAAAAATAAACCTGTTTCGATTCACAAAAGGATTTACAAAGTGAAAGTAGAACATGATATAGTGACAGAAACATCGACAGGAGGACTTTACATGGCAGACGAACGCAGAAATCTATACTTGTTTTATAAGCAGGAAGATGAAGTATTGAGAAAAGTAGAACCTTTAATTGCCTTTGCTGAAAATTATGGATTTAAGATTGTAGATGATCATAAAAAAGCTAATATCATTGCTTCTATCGGAGGAGATGGAGCATTTTTACAGGCCGTCAGAAAAACGGGTTTCCGTGAAGACTGTCTGTATGTGGGTGTCAGTACGGGAGAACTGGGTTTCTACTGTGACTTTAAAATAGATGACCACCAGGGAATGATATCAGCTATGGATAATGATCAAGTTGAGGTCAGAAAATATCCAACCTTGGCCGTGTCGATGGATCATGACGATTCTACTTTTTATTGCCTGAATGAATGCTCAATCCGTTCTTCCATTATCAAAACGTTCGCCATGGATGTGTTTATTGATGATTTGTATTTTGAAACGTTCAGAGGTGACGGCATGATCGTTTCCACCCCTACCGGAAGCACGGCATACAATAAATCAGTCACTGGTGCCGTCGTTGATCCCAAGCTCCAGTGCTACCAGGTCAGCGAGATGGCGTCATTGAACAACAACCTTTACCGCACGCTCGGATCTTCTTTTATTTTGAGCAATGAGAGAAAGCTGACATTTAAGTTTGAACAGGACAATAACCAGTACCCGATCATCGGCATTGATAATGAAGCGCTAAGCATCAGGCATTCAGAAGTGATCCGTTTTGAGCTGTCCGATCGAAAAGTAAAAACGGTTAAACTCAAAGACAACTCGTTTTGGCATAAAGTCAGGAGAAGTTTCCTATAAGCTCAAAGATAGCTTCTAACAAAAACAACCAGCCCGGTAGTTGCGGGTTGGTTGTTTTTGTATATGGCTTAGTGGTGGAAGGCGCTGAATTCGATCGAATTATCAATGATCGTATAAAGGACTTTTGCTTCGAGGATTTCATTCGGATCACTGGCAAGGATATCTCTGTCCAGCACAGTAAAATCTGCTTCGAATCCAGCTTCGATCCGTCCTCTTGTATGTTCTTTGCTGATCGCATAAGCACTTCCCGCGGTATACAGCTGAACCGCCTGGTAGGCTGTAAGTTTTTCTTCCTTCTGATACCCTTCATGGTTCTCATCCGGTTTTTTCCTTGTGACCGCAGCGTAAATACCCTCTAATGGATTCACTGCCTCTATTGGAGCATCGGAACCGCCTGCACAGTGAAGCCCATGATCAATGAGGGTTTTCCATGCTAATGCATACGGTATTCTTTCTTGGCCTAACCTTTCGATCAGCCATGGAAAATCAGACGGAACAAAGCTTGGCTGTATATCGATAACGATCGGCAGCTGTTTCATTTGCTCAATTAGATCAGGCCTGACGAGTCCAGCATGAATGATCCGGTCCCTCTTCTCAGTTACAGCCGGATGTGCCCGGATCGCCTCAAGTGTGTATTCTAATGAAAGATCACCTATCGTATGGACAGCGACAGCCATCATATGATTTCTTGCAAGGTGAACAAGTTCTTTTAACTCTTCCGGATGATGGATTGCAACACCAGAAGTATCTGGAGCGTCATTATACGGTTTGCTTAAGAGCGCGGTTCGGCCTCCGAACGCTCCGTCACTGAAGATTTTCATGGCCCCAAATTCAATATACGGAGAATCTGTTTCGGAAAGCTTTGATACTTGATAATCACTGACCACATTATGATGAACAAGAAGATGTGCTTTAAATTTTATAGAATCACCATTCAGCACTTTCCTGAATGCGGACACCGTCTTTTCAAAGCCGCCGTAATACCCTAAGTCTTCGGTATGTCCTCCTGTAAGCCCTAATGATAGCAAATCATGTACAGAAGCTGTTAAGGCATTCGATATGTATTTTTCTGTAACAGGCGGCACAGCCTTTTTGACAAGGTCTGCAGCGCTGTCCAGGAGATAACCTGTTGCCTCACCGTTTACATCGCGGACGATAATGCCTCCCGGAGGATTTTCTGTTTCTTTCGTAATTCCCGCAAGTTCCAAGGCTGCACTGTTAGCCAAAAAAGCATGTCGGCAAACACGTGAAAGGAGCATAGGATGATGAGGTGACAGCTCATCAAGCTCAAGCCTATGGAAGATCTTTCTGTCCAAAAAATTATTTTCATTCCATCCATCACCGATGATCCAATTTCCTGGCTTTTCTTTTTCTGCCTCGCTTTTTAGATAGTCTCCCATCTCTTCTGCTGAAGTAAAATGAGACAGATCTCTTCTGATCAGCTTCTCTCCATGTCCGATGATGTGAAGATGGCTGTCTACAAACCCAGGAAACATCACAGCTCCTCCCAGATCAATAGATGAATCAATTTCATCGCTGTACTTTTTTAATAACGACTGAGCTGTTCCAGTTTCTTTTATTGTATTGCCTGCTACATATACCGCTTCTACGGTCTCACCTTCTTGAGCAAGCGTGTAAATGATGCCATTCGAATATAACGTTCCCATGCCACACCTCTTTATGTCTAAGCTTTCCCTTATTTAACCACAATTTTAGCACGCCGCGATATTTTTCCGCACATTAAAAGGCAGGCCTTTTGCCTGCCTTCATTTTCAGCTCCCTTTTACTTCTTTTTGCCGCAGTTCGATGCGCCGTATTTTTCCGGAAGTCGTTTTTGGCAGATCTGAAACAAATTCAATGCTGCGTGGATATTTATATGGAGCTGTTAATGACTTCACATGGTCCTGCAAATCCTTTATCAAAGTCTCCTGATTTTGTGGTATCTCATCTTTCAGCACCACATAGGCTTTCACAATATGGCCTCTGATCTCATCAGGGCTGGCTACAACCGCACATTCTTTAACCGCAGGGTGTTTAACAAGAGCATCTTCTACCTCAAACGGCCCAATCGTATAACCTGAACTGATGATAATATCATCGCCCCTTCCTTCAAACCAGAAATACCCGTCAGCGTCTTTCTTCGCCTTGTCTCCCGTTAAGTAATATTCACCGCGGTACGCCCTTTTCGTTCTTTCCGGATCTTTATAATAGGTTTTAAAAAGAGCTGGTGAACTTTGATGCACCGCGATATCTCCTACTTCGTTAATTCCGGCAGGCTCTCCATCCTCATTAATGATTTCCACCCGGTTCCCAGGCGTCGGTTTCCCCATAGAACCTGGACGGAGCTCCATTCCGTCCATCATGCCGACAAGAAGTGTATTTTCCGTTTGACCGTATCCATCTCGTACAGTGACATTGAAACAGCGGACAAACGTGTCAATCACTTCTCGGTTCAGTGGCTCTCCTGCAGAGACCGCACTGCGGAGATGCGGCAGCGAGTACTGTTCAAGGCCATCGGCTTTCGCCATCAGTCGGTATTCTGTCGGTGTACAGCAGAGAACAGAAATTTCTTGTTCCTGCAATAAGCTGAGATACGTTGAAGGATCAAACTTCCCATTATATACAAATCCTGTCGCTCCGCAGCCCAACACAGACACAAAGGGGCTCCAAATCCACTTTTGCCAGCCTGGTCCGGCTGTCGCCCATACTTTATCTCCTTCTTTGATGTCAAGCCATCCTTTTGCAGCTGTCCTTAAATGAGCAAAAGCCCAACCATGTGTATGTACAGCACCTTTTGGCTGGCCTGTCGTTCCGGATGTATAGGATAAAAAGGCCATATCTTCTTTTTCGGTTTTCTCCCCTTCATAGAAACCGCTTTCATTCCGTGATAAATCATCAAGTGAGGCCCAGCCGTTCGCTTGTCCGCCAACAGACAATTTGTGTTGAAGAGAAGGCAATTCATCTTCGATGGTGTCGATACTGGAAAGGAAAGCAAGGTCCGAGATGACAGCCTTTGCTTCACTATGGCTGATGCGGTAGCTTAAATCCTTTGGCCGAAGCATTTCTGAAGAAGGAATGACAACAATACCCGCTTTTAAGCATGCCAGATATACAACATACGTTTCAATCTTTCTCGGCATCACAACAAGAGTTCTGTCACCTTTAGACAAACCGAGCTTTTTAAGTGCATTTGCCGTTTTGTTGCATGCTTCAAAGAGAGCTTTATAGGTCAATTCCTTGATGTTTCCTTTATCGTCTTTCCAGATCAGTGCTTTGCGTGAAGCATCCTGTGCGAATTTCTCCATTTCCTCTGTTACATTATAGACAGGCGGTGCTTGTAAATCTAAAAGATTCTCCATTTCCGTAATCCTCCTCTATGTATGCAAAACGTGTTCTTCTTTAGTATACAATATTTTTAGAATATTTTTAACATTTACTGCAGGAGTACACAGAAACATAAATGGAGCGGGCAGCAGCCCGCTCCTAAGCCATCTTGTATTCAATTGGTTATTTTTGTTGAGATCCGCTGAATTGCTGCTGAGACATTGCCACTAAGCGTTTTGTGATCTCTCCTCCTACAGAACCGTTAGAACGGGAAGAGTTGTCAGCACTAAGGTTTACACCTAATTCAGAAGCGATTTCGAATTTCATTTGATCAATCGCCTGTTGTACACCAGGTACAAGAAGTTGGTTTGAGTTGTTGTTTGCCATGTTGTTTCACCTCCTGTACCTATAGATTGTGAAGGAAACAAGGATTGCAACCGTGGTAAATATTAAATGAAGTACCAAAAAAAAACCTGCAGAGAGATTCTGCAGGCTAAAATAAATCTTCAAATTCCTTAGCTTCTTTTTGTTCTTCAAAAGAGATGGTTTCGATCGTAGAAAGCGCTTCTTCAATCAGCTCTTCCATGTTATCGATATTCTGCTCAAAACGATTGGCTTTTTCGCGTTTCGGCTTTGTTTTAGGAGCAGCTGGAACAAAAATGGTGCAGCAGTCTTCATAAGGACGGATGGAAATATCATAAGTCCCGATTTTCTGAGAAATGTCAATGATCTCGAGCTTATCCATCGTAACGACCGGCCGTATGATGGGAATGTTGGTCACTTCGTTGATCGTATGCATGCTGTACATCGTCTGGCTAGCAACCTGTCCAAGATTTTCTCCGTTTGTGATCGCCATCGCATTTCGTTCCTCAGCCAGCCGCTCAGTAATGCGGAGCATCATGCGCCTCATAATGGTCATGCTGTAGCTTGCTGGAATTTTATCTTTTATGATTTGCTGTATTTTTGTAAAGTGAACCACATGCAGTTTCATCTTACCGCCAAAGCGTGTTAATTCCTGCATCAAATCTTCTGCTTTCTGTTTGGCACGGTCACTTGTGAACGGGGGACTGTGAAAATGGACAGCTTCTATACGCACACCGCGTTTCATGGTCAAATACCCGGCAACAGGGCTGTCAATTCCACCAGACAGCATCAGCATCGCTTTCCCGCCAACTCCGATCGGCAATCCTCCAGCACCAGGATAGGTTTGGCAGCTGATGAACGTACCGTTATCTTTAACTTCCACTTTAACTTCAACATCCGGATGATGGACATTGACAGAAACATTTTCTGTGTGGGTTAAAATATAACCGCCGACTTGACGGTTGAGCTCCATCGAACCGACCGGGAAATGCTTATTGCTTCTGCGCGCAGACACCTTAAATGTCTTTGGAGCAGCCCCGTTTTCAAGGAAAGCGGCTAATGCAGCTTCCTTGATTGCTTCAATTTCACTTTCCGTTCTGATCGCCAGGCTGATGGCATGAATCCCAAAAACCTCCTGCAATTTAGCGATCATCTTCTCGTGATCTTCTCCATTGATCTCTACAAGAATCCGATCATATGATTTTAGAACCACTGCATTTGGAAATACAGATAACTTTCTGCGTACCGTTTCCCTCAGCTGGCTCTCAAAATGTCTTCGGTTTTTCCCTTTTAATGATAACTCACCAAAACGGATAACAATGTGATTATATTGCATTCTATTTACCCCATTACTGTTTGCAGCTGAACCACTGCGTTTTTTAATTCTTTAAGCACAACTTCTGCTTCGTCTAATGTATTATCGAACGACAGGCTCATCCGTATAGCTGTACCTGCCTTCTTCTCCCCAAGCCCCATTGCGAGCAGAATCCGGCTCGCTCCTGCCTGTTTAGATGAACAAGCAGAGCGTGTGGAAACATAAATTCCCTTTTGATCAAGTGTATGGATCATTACCTCTGGCTTTACTCCATGAATCGAAAAATTGATGATATGCGGAGCAGAGTTTGATGGTGTATTGATCGTTATACCTTCCATTACAGACAGTTCATCCATCATTTTTTGTTTAACCGTCTCCATGGACCGTATTCCGTATTCCATGCGATCAAACGTCATGCGCAGCGCTTTCGCGATGGAAACAATACCCGCGACATTTTCAGTTCCCGCACGCACGCTGGCTTCTTGCTCTCCACCAGTCAGAAGGGGTGAAAGGGTAATACCTTCTCTTTTGTAAAGGATACCCGTTCCTTTTAAACCGTGGAATTTATGCCCAGACATCGTGCAAAGATCGATTGATGCTTCCTTAAATGGCAATGGTACTTTTCCAATTCCCTGAACATGATCGACATGAAAAAATACCTTAGGAAAATTCTTCAGGATTTTTCCTGCATCTACGATTGGCTGTATCGTGCCGACTTCATTATTTACATGGATCAGTGAGACTAGAATTGTATCTTTTCTGATGCTCTTTTCCAGTTCTTCCAAGGAAATTTCTCCAGAAGAGTTTACTGGCAGATACGTCACTTCAAAGCCAAGCGACTCCAGATAATGAAATGTTTCGTAGGAGGAAGCATGTTCTACCTCACTTGTAATCAAATGTTTGCCGCGCTCCTGATGCTTTAATGCAATTCCTTTAATGGCTGTATTATTGCCTTCCGTTCCTCCGGAAGTAAATATAATTTCGGCTGGTTTTACTTTCAGCAGTCCTGCTACTGTTTTTCGAGCCTGGAATATAAGCCGTTCTGTTTCTCCGCCCTTGGAATGAATGGAGGATGGATTGGCGAAATAATTCTGAGAAACAGTAACAAATGCATCCAGTACTTCTTTATATGGTTTCGTTGTTGCACTATTGTCAAAATAAATCATGGTTGACTCCTCCGCCTAGCTCACTTATTCTACACATCAATCTATAATACCACAACCGAATAAAAGAAAAAATTGTATTTTACACAGAAAACTGTTTTTGCATATCTCTCTTTATCCTTCCATAAATCCCTCTAAATTAATGGATGGCATCAATGAAATCAAAAGGATATTTTGATTTTCAGAATCCGCTTTCCTGAAGCTGCTGTACTCATACTATTACGCACAGAAAAAGCTGGAACTTTGAGGTCCCAGCTTTTACATCAAATCTTTTGCTTTAAATTGATTTCCATTTCTTTTAGGATTCCCGGCTGTACGCTTTCGATGGCAGTACCTGCAATGGTAAGTGCTTCTTCATATTGGTAATTACGGAAAGCAATTTCCGCTTCGATGAGCCGTACTGAAACAGATGAATAAGAGCTTCTGTACCGGTTTCCATATTGGATAAGCTTTTCTGCCAGCAGCGCTGTTTCGATAATCTCAGCAGTTTCCCTGTAGCCTTCTTCAACGGCTTCCAGTGCTTTTTCGAGAACTTCTGTTACATCTGAAATTTCCAAAGGCTTATCATCGAGCCGTTTAGAAACTTCTATAATATAGCTTTCTGCTTTTTCAATCGTGACCAGATAGTGATCAGGAAGTCCTGGCAGGTTGCTTTTTTGTACCATTCTTCTTGCCTCAAGCAGCTTCCTGCGGAGTTCTTTCAGCTTTTCTTTTGTCTGCAGCTCATCTTTTCTCAGGCTGATCAGTTTTTCTTGATACTCATGGTTTGATTTTTTCACATCTTCCAGCTGAACCGCCATCTCTTCCATCATTTCACGGATGACCGAATACGAGTCCTTCTTTTCTTCGATAGACTGTTCAATGATGGAAAACCTCGTTTGGAGCTTAGTGAACAATTTTTCCAGCCGTTTATGAACCTCTACATCGGAGTGGTCAAGCTGGTAACTGAGCGCTACCATATCAGCTTCGGCACGGATCTTTTCCATATCCAGCTGTAAATCAGAAAGTGATTGAAGGATGACTTCCTTCTCTTTAATCACAAACTGTTTTGAGACCACTTCATTTTCAAGGAGATCGTACAATTGATCGATTTCGGCGTTTAATTGTTCAATGCCTTTTTGCGTTTCATCGATTTCCAGTGCATATACCTTCTCGAGCAATTTGGTGATCGTCTCATTCATCGCTGTAATTTCTTTATCGATCCCAATGTGATTGAGAACATAGCCTTGCTGTTCCATATCAAAGAATCCATCCTGAAGATCCTTAAGGCTTGAAGGTAAATCAGATAAAAGCATGACTAGCAGTTCAGGAACTGATTCCATTTTCGATCTGGCTTCTTTTAATTTTTCAATACTTTCAACGAGAATTTTTCGGGCTTCGAGGTGGTTGCCCTGTGAGGTCAATTCATCAAACTGCACAAATTTTGCATTGACTTCTGTAAACTCCTCTTCAAACAGCACGGCTGTTTTCCCCAAAGACCGGGAATGTGTCAGAAAATACTTCTTAGCCTCACTGAATTGTTCCTTGGCCTCAATAATGTCTTCCCTGTTTAATTCTTCGCTTGTGATCAGTTCGTCAATCTCAGCCGATATGGCTTTGATTCGCTCTTCCATGGCTTGCATCCGGGATTCAATATGATGCAGAATCCCTTTTGCCTTTCCAAACCGGTATTTGTCCGCACTTTCCTCGGCATCAAACAGAGCCTCTTCCATATTTGGAAGTTCAACTGTGACCATCTCATCCCAGTCGCTGCGCCATGACTCAAATTTCTCTTCTGTTTCGCCAACCATTGTAAGCCCTTTTACCTTTGAAATCTCTTCTGTTAGCGGACGGTTCATGATATCCATTTTCCAGGATTCCAGACGGTCAATCTGCTTATAAATCCGTTTGCGTGAAAAGGAGCCAAAAACAACGACAGCTATTAAAACAACTACTGCGGCAATTATGTATGTCATAGGAAGCACCCTTTCTTCCTTTCTGCAAAACTGCAAAATCTATGTAATAATGATGTTACAATTGTTTAATTTTAATTGTAATAATTAATGAGTGCAATTTTTTTATTGAATGCCAGCGTTTTACTGTGCTTTTCACTTGTCCGAAGCTGACTCAATGTTCTTATGATAACATGTAAAACTGAATTTTGACTAAAAAAAAATGAAAAAAACCATAATTTTTTTCCATAAATATCAAAGCTTTCTTATCCTTTAACACAACGCAGGAGGTTAACGATGTCTACTTTTTATGATGGACATGTCCACACCCCGTATTGTCCGCATGGCACCGCCGATCCGCTTTCCCTATATATTGAACGGGCAATTGAATTAGGATTATCCGGAATGACCTTTACTGAACATGCCCCCTTGCCTTCAGGGTTCATTGATCCGGTACCAGAAAAAGATTCAGGCATGGAATTGAGCAGGCTTTCTTCCTACTTGGACGAACTGGGAGCTGCAAAACAATATTACAGAAAGGCGATCTCCATTAATATCGGATTAGAAGTAGACTTTATTGATGGATTTGAAAAGGAAACAAAGGATTTCTTAAATGAAGTCGGTCCCCGGCTCGATGATGCCATTCTTTCCGTCCATTTCATTAAGCAGGAAAGCTCCTATTTCTGCATTGATTACAGCGAGGACATGTTCGGTGAAATGGTTCGTTCATTCGGCAGCACAGACAAAGTATACAGTGCCTATTATAAGACACTATCAAAGTCCATCACATCAGACTTGGGAAATTACAAGCCAAAACGGATCGGCCATATGACCCTTGCCCAGAAATTTCAGAAGCAGTATCAAACGGATCAATCTTATCGGGAAGAAATCAGAACGATTTTGGAACTGATTAAGCTGCACGGCTACGAACTTGACTACAATGGCGCGGGATTATTCAAGCCATTGTGTGGAGAGTCCTATCCTCCCCATTGGGTGATGGAGGAGGCCATAAAACAGAAAATCCCTTTTGTCTATGGTTCAGATGCCCATAGTGCAAAGGGATTGGGACAAGGGTATGATAAACTCATCCACCAAGAGCTTTTATCCGTTCCACTTTCCCTGCAAAGAAAATAGCGGATTCTGCACAGCGGACAGAAGCGGATTCTTTTTAGGCGGGATACAAACCGACTGCTCCAGCCATTTATTGATAAAACTCACATAAGACGTAACGAATAAGGGATCATGTGGAGCCGTATAGAAGACTTCAGATATATATAAAGGATGAAGGAAAGGCATGATGAGCAGATTTCTCAGCTGCATGGTCAGGAGCATGACAGGCTGTTTATGAAACTCTCTTCGTTTCATGCCTTTTTCAAATAGGGTGTCATAAAAATATTTTTCTTTAGAGAGGTAAGTGGTCATCACTTCCCTTACCAATGTAGAATCAAGCGTCATTTCCCGATGGACAAAACGTGACAGATCAGGCTGCTTCAGCTGGTAATGCAGGACACTTTCAATCATGGTCAAAAGCTGATCTTTAACTGTATAGTCCATCGATGTATGGTACACCACTTCAATCTTGCGGATATACCCTTCATAAAATGATGAAATCAGCTCTTCAAGCAAGCCTTGCTTCCCGCCAAAATGATAGGAAACGAGAGCAAGGTTAACACCCGCCCTCTTGGCAATCTGCCTGACCGAGGTGCCCTGATACCCCTGGTTTGTAAACAATTCAATCGCAGCTTCGGCAATTTTAATTTTGGTAGCCATCTGATCTTTTGACATTTAGTATCCACCACCCTTCTTATTACTTCTTTTTTCGTTGGAAAACCTGATATTCCCTTTAACAATCGCTCGACAAATACACCTGTTCTGATGTAATCTTCTACAATTTTTGATAAGATAGGGAAAGACCGCTAGCATAAAAAGGGGGATGTTCATGTTTACAGTCGAAAAATACAGTCAAAATCGCGAAGAGGGATATGATCTGCTCCTCAAGCAGCTCCGTGCACTTTTAGAAGGCGAGACAAGCATTACCGCTAACCTGGCGAACGCCTCAGCGCTATTAAACCAGTTCCTCCCCGCTATTAATTGGGTTGGATTTTATGAATATGAAGAACTGTCAGACCAGCTCGTCCTCGGACCGTTTCAAGGACTGCCGGCCTGCGTAAGAATTCCATTGGGAAAAGGTGTCTGCGGTTCGGCTGCAAAAGACCAGCAATCACTGATTGTGGAAGACGTTCACCAGTTTCCCGGGCATATCGCATGCGATGCTGCATCCCAATCCGAGATTGTTGTGCCCATTGTAAAAAATGGCCAGCTGTTTGGCGTACTTGATATTGACAGCCCTGAAAAAAACAGGTTTGATGAGATCGACAAAGTTTGGCTCGAGCGGTTTGTTGATGAACTGAACAAGCATATATAGAAAACCGTAAGCGACCTAAGACGAATTGTGATTTATTAGATTGACCTCCGAAGACCAGGGATGAAGCTAGACATTACTTCTATGTGAAAGAACGGCTCCGGAAACCTTCCGGGCCGTTCTTTTTATCTTACGACCTGATTTTCTTTTTGATAAACACTCTGAAGAGCCTGCTCGAGATCTGCCCATATATCCTGCCAGGCTTCAAGCCCCACGGATAAGCGCAGCAGATTCTGTTTGATCCCCATCTTTTCCCGTTCCTGTTCGGGCACTACGGCATGTGTCATCGTCGCCGGATGCTGGATAAGCGTCTCAGCGTCCCCAAGACTTACTGCAATTTTGACAAGCTTTAATGCATTCATCATCTGCTGAGCTTCCTGCTTGCCTCCTTTTATCAATAAGCTGATCATTCCGCCAGCCTTTTTCATCTGTCTCTTCCCTGCCTCATACTGAGCAAAGTCCGGATCTCCTGGAAAAAAGATAGACTCAATACAGGGATGGCGTTTTAAAAGAACAGCGATCCTTTCGGCATTATCACAGTGGCGGTCCATTCTGACAGGCAGCGTTTTAATGCCCCTTAAAAGCAGCCATGCTTCAAAAGGGGACATGATCCCACCGATATCCTTCTGGGCGGTCATTGCAATCTGCTGCATCACGTCCTCCCTTCCAACTGCAACACCTCCGATGACATCACCATGGCCGCAAAGATACTTCGTAGCACTGTGCACGACAATGTCACAGCCCATTTTCAGAGGCTGCTGCAAATAAGGAGAACAAAAGGTGTTGTCCACAATGACTGGAATGTTCTTTTCTCTGGCAACTCTAGACACCATTTCTAAATCTACAAGTTTCATCGTCGGGTTGATCGGCGACTCGATGTAAATAAGTGAGGTGTTCGGCAAAATCGCAGCTTCTATAGCGGCTTCATTCTCCATTGGAATAAGCGAGTGCCCGATCTGAAGATGATCTTCCATATATTGCAGAAGTCCGAAGGTACATCCATAGACCCCTTCCGAACAAAGGATATGGTCCCCTGTTTTCAACAGGCCGAGCAATACTGCTGAAACTGCGGCCATACCGGATGCAAAAGCCAAACCCTTCTCCCCGCCTTCCAGTTCTGCCATTCGCTCCTCAAAGATAACCACTGTCGGATTTTTCAGCCGGGAATAAACATATCCTGCTTCATTTCCGGCAAATCTCCGCTCGCCCGTTTCTGCATCCGGAAAAACAAAAGTCGAGGTCTGGTAGATCGGCGGAGACAGACTTCCCCCATGCTGGCTGTCCTCATACCCAACGTGTATGGCATTGGTTTCAAAATACTTGGACTTCATAGATATGCACCCCTTTTTTATTTGTAAGCGCTTTCTATAAACTTTCTCCCACAGAAACGCTATTCCTTCCGCTTTGCCATTATTGTATTCAGCCATCACTGCCATGGCGCCTTTATATTAAGACTAGCCCTTGACTTGTTTCCCGAAAAAACATATACTAATCTTTGTGTAAAATAAAGCGGCACTGTGTTCGTCATTTGTTTTATTTTGTTACATGTTTGAAGAAGCATGGTATATCTCGTAGCTTCAAAGGCTGCTGAAGTGAAGGTATAGGCAAATAAAATAAGCAGATGAAAAGAAAACAGTCACTGTTGTGTTTTACAAAAACAAAACACGTGAAGGAGGAGTCATTCATGGCTCGATATACTGGCTCTACATGGAAGATTTCCCGTCGTTTAGGTATTTCCCTAAGCGGAACTGGAAAAGAATTAGCAAAGCGTCCTTACGCTCCAGGACAACATGGTCCTAACCAACGTAAAAAACTTTCTGAATACGGTTTACAATTACAAGAGAAGCAAAAGCTTCGTCATATGTATGGTGTAAACGAGCGTCAATTCCGCCGTATCTTCAACGATGCAGGCAAAATGACAGGAATTCATGGTGAAAACTTCATGATCCTTCTTGAGTCTCGTTTAGACAGCATCGTTTACCGTCTTGGTCTTGCCCGCACTCGCCGTGCAGCTCGTCAATTGGTAAACCATGGCCATGTTACTGTAAACGGAAAGCGCGTTGATATTCCATCTTTCCGCGTAGCACCTGGTTCAGTTATCGGTGTTCGTGAAAAGTCACAAAATCTTAGCGCTATTAAAGAAGCAATCGAAGTGAACAACTTTGTTCCTGACTTCTTGACTTTTGACGAAAACAAACTAGAAGGTACATTCACTCGCTTACCAGAGCGTTCTGAATTACCGGCTGAAATTTCAGAACAGCTTATCGTTGAGTACTACTCTCGTTAAGTTTAAGAAAACGCTCCGTTTTTACGGGGCGTTTTTTTTATTGCATATTTCAGCAGACAGTCCAAAATATAGCTCTCACCCCTCAATAGTGGCATCTCTCGGCATTTATTAGCGAAAATCGAATTTTATTATCGAACACAAAAAACCGGCCCAATCACAAGGGCCGGTTCTCCTTATTCAGCAAAATTAGTATCGGATCAAGAAGTATTTCTTCTTCCCTCTCCTGATGACGACGAATCGATCATCAATACGAGAGCTGCTTCCCACCACTTTGTCAAGGTCCTGGCACCGCTCTCCATTGATAGAGATTGCACCATTGGTTATATCCTCACGAGCTTGGCGCTTTGATGGAGAGATTTTGCTTGCTACAAGCAGGTCGATCAGACCGATATCCTCTTTAGACTCCATTTCAAAGGAAGGCACGTCTTTAAAGCCTTGCTCAATTTCAGCTCCAGTCAATTCAGAAAGCTGTCCGCTGAACAGTGCCTGAGAGATTTTGATGGCTTGTTCCAATGACTGTTCTCCATGCACAAGAGCAGTAAGTTCTTCTGCAAGCGCCTTTTGCGCAGCACGTTTTTCAGGTGCGCTCTCCACTTGTTCAATAAGTTCGTTGATCTCTTCATGGCTCTTGAATGAGAAGTACTTTAAGAATTTAATCACATCACGGTCATCCGTGTTGATCCAGAATTGATAGAACTCGTAAGGAGTGGTTTTCTCCGGATCAAGCCAGATCGCTCCGCCTTCTGTTTTCCCGAATTTTGTTCCATCACTCTTCGTTACGAGCGGGATGGTTAATCCGAATGCTCTCTCTTCTTCTCCGGCTTTGCGGATCAATTCCAGACCAGCTGTGATATTGCCCCATTGGTCGCTTCCGCCAAGCTGCATACGGCACCCTTCCTGGCGGTACAATTGAAGGAAGTCATACGACTGAAGGATCATGTACGTAAACTCTGTAAAAGAAATCCCAGCTTCCAAACGGGATTCTACAGAATCTTTTGCAAGCATATAGTTCAGCGGAAAGTATTTACCTACATCACGCAAGAATGAAATAACGTCCATGCTGCCGATCCACTCATAGTTGTTGGCGATTTTCGCAGGATTATCCTGAGCGTTAAAGTCCAAAAACTTTGAAAGCTGCTGTTTAATTCGTTCGCTCCATTGTTGAACCACACTGGCCTCATTTAACGTCCGCTCTGCCTTCTTCCCGCTTGGGTCCCCAATCATTCCTGTCGCTCCGCCCACAAGAGGGATAGGCTGATGGCCTGCCTGCTGAAGGCGCCGCATCGTCATGATCACAAGCAGATGGCCCACATGCAGGCTGTCTGCTGTCGGGTCAAAACCGCAATAAAAAGGGGTTTTTCCGCTCTGCAGCTTTTCTTCCAAACCTTCCCGGTCAGTCACTTGATTGATGAGACCTCGAAATTCCAAGTCTTGTAAAATTGTCATTATAGTTGCTCCTTTCAGTTTCTGGATGAAGACAAATAAAAAACGCCCCTGTAATAAGGGACGTGATTATCGCGGTACCACCCTCGTTGAAGGAAACGTATTTCCTCCCACTCATATCCATTAACGGCTTTTCAACCGGTCTTTGCTACTTTCATTTCACAAAGAAAGCTCCAGGGTGTAATTCATAAACTGTCTATGTACTGGTTTGCAGCGGCCACCAGCTTTCTGTAACAGGGAGACGGTTACTACTAAATCCTATCTTCGCTTTTGCTTTATCCAATTGACATATATTCTTCATTTTTACCACAGGTTTTACGCATTGTCAATTCCTCATCCACTGACAAAATTGTCTTAAGTCCCCCTTCAAACGACAAGGGATATGATATAATTAGTCAGATAGGGGGGAATTTACAAATGTCTCATCTAGAGGAAATTAAGGAAAAATGGAGGCGCTTTATTGCGTATCTAAATGAGAAAAAAATTATACAGGCCGCAGATAAAACATACACATTCACCTGGAACTTATTCTTAATTATCGTGGTATTATTCTTGCTTGGCGGCTGTTTGGCTGCTGGAGCAGGAGCTGGCTTTCTGGCCTCGCTTGTAAAAAACGAGCCAGTCAGAGCTTACAGCACCATGAAGGATAACATTTACAATTACGAAGAAACGAGTACAATGTATTTTGACAAAGAGCAGCTGATCGGCAAGCTGCGTGCTGACCTTGACCGCCAGGAGGTTTCTTTAAAGGATATCTCACCTTTCGTAAAAGATGCCGTTATTTCAACGGAGGATCAATATTTCTATGAGCATGACGGCATTGTTCCAAAGGCTATCCTCAGGGCAACGCTTCAGGAAGTAACAGGCTCCGATACCCGTTCGGGCGGGAGTACACTTACTCAGCAGCTCATTAAAAACCAGATCTTAACGAACGAGGTTTCCTTCGACAGAAAAGCGAAAGAAATCCTGCTCGCACTCAGACTCGAGCACTTGTTTACAAAAGAGCAAATCCTTGAAGCATATTTAAACATCGTTCCATTCGGCCGTAACTCCTCCGGCAGAAACGTAGCCGGCATCCAGGCGGCCGCTCAGGGAGTTTTCGGTGTTGACGCTGACAAACTGAACCTGCCGCAGGCAGCTTTCCTTGCAGGCATGCCGCAAAACCCGTTTGTCTATTCTCCATTTACACAACAAGGTGCAGTTAAAAAAGATATTACATATGGTACCAACCGCATGAAAACGGTTTTGAACCGCATGCTGACAAATGGAGCCATCACACCTGAACAATACGATAAAGCACTGAAATATAATGTGAGAAAACACTTTGTAACGAAGAAGGAATCTTCTTACGAAAAATATCCTTACTTAAGCATTGAAGTCGAGCGCCGTTCAGCAGATATCCTTGCAAGGATCGGGGCGAAAAAAGACGGCAAGAACTTTGACAAGCTTAAGCAGAACACAAAAGATGAATACCGTCAGAATGCTTTTGTACAGCTGCGCCAAAAAGGCCTGAAAATTCATACGACCATCAATAAAAAGATCTATGAGAAAATGGAGAAAACAGCGAAGAACAAATATCTCTTCGGCTCTACCCACCTTGTCCGCGTGAAGAACGCCAAAGGAAAATGGATCTATGAAAAGCAGCCGCAGGAAGTAGGCTCCATACTGATCGAAAATAAAACAGGAGCCATCATCAGCTTTGTCGGTGGGCGTGATTACAACCGTGAACAGCTGAACCATGCCACTCAGGCATTAAGACAGAATGGTTCAACGATGAAGCCGCTGCTCGCATATGCTCCGGCCATCGAGGAAGGTAAAGTGCAGCCGGGTTACATCATTCCTGATACACCGCTGACCATTGGCAATTACGCACCAAACAACTATGATAACCGTTTTCATGGACTCCTTTCCGCAAGGACCGCACTTGCCAAGTCTTATAATATTCCTGCACTGCGCAGCTTCATGAAAGCGAATCGGGCCGATGCCTTCAATCGATTGGAGAAAATGGGATTCACAACCATTACTGATACAGACAGATCGGCTACATCTGTTGCCATCGGCGGATTGACTCACGGGGTAACCGTAGAAGAGAATACGAACGCTTTCGCAACCTTTGCTAACCAAGGCAAGTTTGTGGATGCCTACCTCATTGAAAAAATTGAGGACAAACATGGAAAAGTTCTATATAAACATCAATCTAAGCCGGTGCCAGTATATTCTCCGCAAACCTCTTATCTTATCCTTGATATGATGAGGGATGTACTGAAGCCAGGGGGAACCGCAGCAAGCATTCCAGGAAGACTGAACTTTTATGCAGATTGGGCCGGAAAAACCGGCACCACATCCTCAGCCAAGGATTCTTGGTTTGTAGCAACCAATCCTAACGTAACGCTTGGTGTATGGCACGGATATGATAAACCTGAAGCCCTTCCAACAGGACAACAGCATATTAGCCAGACCCTGTGGGCAGCTTTTGCCAATGATGCCTATAAATACGCGCCATCACTCATGGCTCCGAAGCATCTTTTCCCCATGCCTTCGGGAATTGTCAGGAAAGAGATTTGCGGGATCTCGGGAAAACTTCCATCTGATCTCTGCCGGTCAGCAGGTCTTGTCACAACAGATCTATTCAATGTAAAATATGCTCCAGATTCAACAGATAACAGCTTGGATACCGGGCTTTATGTTATTGCAAACGGAAAGAAATACAAAGCGTCCGAATCGACACCAAAAGAATTTACTCAAAAAGGCGTCCTCATTGACGATGCTCTGTTTGACGGAGTCGACTTGAAGAAAGTGACCGGAGAAGAAAATTCTGACCATCTTCTTCCTAAGACAAATCTTCCAGAGAACGGAAAAAACCCTGATACAGTCAGCGGACTGTCAGCCAAAGGCGGGAAGCTTTCCTGGTCTGCGTCAGGAGAAAGTGATGTAGTTGGCTACCGTGTCTATTATTCTGCTACCGGAAACGGTCCGTTTAAGAAAATCGGCAGTCTAACATCAGATAAAACCTCTCTTTCTGCCCCATCAGGCGTGCTGTTTGTTACAGCAGTAGACGTCTCGGGCAAGGAATCGGCGCCATCTGAGAAGATTAAAAGCGGCAAAGAAAAAACAGATCCAAAGAAACCAGACAAACCGGGAACGGATGATCCAACGGCAGGGAAAAAGCCAAAGGATCCTCCTCCTGCCCAAAATGATGATAAAAAGAAACCAAAAAAGCCCGCGAATTAATTCGCGGGCTTTTTGCTTTAAATGATTAGTCTTCCATCGTGGATAAGTCGCCTGTCGGCAGGTCCAATTCCCATGCCTTGAGTACCCGGCGCATGATCTTGCCGCTTCTTGTCTTAGGAAGCTTGTCTCTGAACTCGATTTCTCTTGGCGCTGAGTGAGCGGCCAAACCAGATTTCACAAACGATCTGATTTCCTGAATCAATTCTTCGCTCGGAGAATAACCCTCACGCAGTGCGATGAATGCTTTAATGACTTCACCGCGAACCGGGTCTGGCTTCCCGATTACTCCAGCTTCTGCAACTGCAGGGTGTTCGACAAGCTTGCTTTCTACCTCAAAAGGCCCTACCCTTTCACCCGATGTCATAATGACATCATCAATACGGCCTTGGAACCAGAAGTAGCCGTCTTCATCCATGTAGGCTGAGTCTCCAGACACATACCAGCCGCCAGGGGTAAAGTAAGATTCATATTTTTGCGGATTGTTCCAGATCGCTCTCATCATGGAAGGCCATCCTTTTTTAATCGCCAGGTTCCCCATTCGGTTAGGCGGCAGGATATTATCCTGATCATCGATGATAGCCGCTTCAATGCCCGGGAATGGTTTGCCCATTGAGCCCGGCTTAACTTCAACTGCCGGGAAATTGCTGATGAGCTGAGCTCCTGTCTCCGTCATCCACCAGTTATCATGGATGCGCAGGTTAAAGACCTTCATGCCCCAGCGGACTACTTCAGGATTCAGCGGCTCGCCAACACTCAGGATGTGTCGGAGCGAAGAAAGATCAAAGCGTTTTACGACCTCATCCCCGGCTCCCATAAGCATACGGAATGCGGTTGGTGCACTGTACCAAACCGTTACGCCATACTTTGCGATCGTACCGTACCAATCTTCCGGGCTAAACCTGCCGCCTCGGACCACATTGGAGGCGCCGTTCAGCCAAGGTCCGAAAATACCATAGGAGGTTCCTGTCACCCAGCCGGGATCGGCCGTGCACCAGTAAACATCGGATTCTTTAAGATCAAGTACCCATTTAGCGGTCTGATAATGCTGAATCATCGCATTATGAACATGGAGGACGCCTTTTGGTTTACCGGTTGAGCCTGATGTATAGTGAAGGATCAGCCCGTCTTCACGGTCTACCCATTCCAAATCGAGCTCCTTGTCCGCTTTTTCCATTCGGCTGAAATAATTGACATACGGCCCTTCTTCCTTCACGTCCTCACCAACGAGCACAACGTGTTTTAAATGAGGAAGTTCGCTGACAGGCACGCGCTCCAATAGCTGAGGAGTCGTGATCAGTACTTTAGCTTCGCTGTCTTCCAGACGGTCTCTGACTGCTCCTTCCATAAATGCTTCAAACAGCGGGCCGACGATGGCTCCCAGTTTGATTGCCCCGAGCAGTGAAAAATACAGCTCAGGAGAACGCGGCATAAAAATAAACACCCTGTCCCCTTTTTCAACATCAAGCTGGCGGAGCATATTGCCAGCCCGATTAGATTGTTCCTTCATCTCTTTAAATGTATACTTCTCGTCTCTTTTCTGATCTGAGAAATAAAGTGCTACTTTATTTTTTCTATCGCCTTCTGCATGTCTGTCAACCGCTTCATAGGCTAGATTGACTCGCCCCGTTTCATACCAGGAAAATTCTTTTTCTATGCTTTTCCAGTCAAATGCGTTATATGCTGCTTGATAGTCTTCAAGGTTAAAGTTACCCTTTACACTCGGAAGCGTTTCCACTTTCATTAGTCAATCTCCTCCTATGCCAAGATATTCAAAGCCATTATATCATAATCGTTCTTAATTTTTAAATTTATTAGAATTGTCACACCAAATAAGTTGAAAGCCCTTACAAATGATTTCGTTTATGTATAATAGAATAGGATAACTTCAAATTGGGTGGTGTATAAATGAACCATAAGAAAACATACAACTGCCTTGCCATTGATACACCTTTGGGCAAGGTCATTATCGAAGGGCCGATTTCGCCTGAACATCTGGCAGGCTACGAATTTCATGCCGGATTAAAGGCGTTCAGGCCCCCGCACCAGCAGCGTGAAGCTCTCATTGAGATTGCAGGCCTTGATGAAGGAAGAATCATTATCGCTAGAAACAAAGAGACAATTATCGGCTATGTGACCTATGTCTATCCTGATCCGATGGAAAGATGGTCACAAGGAAACATGGAGAACCTGCTTGAACTCGGTGCTATTGAAGTCATTGCGGATTACCGCAACTGTAAAATAGGGAAAAGCCTATTAAAAGTATCGATGATGGATGATGCGATGGAAGATTACATCATTATCACAACTGAATATTATTGGCATTGGGATCTGAAAGGAACCGGCTTGTCGGTTTGGGATTACCGGAAAGTGATGGAGAAAATGATGAATGCCGGAGGCCTGGAATATATGGCAACTGACGATCCGGAGATCAGCTCACATCCTGCAAACTGTCTAATGGTCAGGGTCGGAAAAAGAATAACGATGAATTCGGTACAGCAATTCGATAAAATCCGTTTCCAGAACCGCTTTATGTATTGACCGGAGAAGGGAGAAATAAAGATGATTGTTCAGGACATGATGAATAAACAGGCTGTTACAGCCATGCCACAGACGACGATTAAGGAAGCTCTGCTTCTTTTAAAAACTCACCGCATCCGCCATTTGCCGATTGTTGACGAAGAAGGATTGCTTGTCGGCATTATTTCTGATCGTGATTTAAGAGACGCCAGCCCGTCCATCTTTGATGCTGCCGATCATCCTGAAGAATTTCAGCGGCCCGTTTCTGAGATTATGAAAAGTGATGTGATCACAGCACATTCACTTGATTTTGCGGAAGACCTTCTTGGTGTTTTTTACGAGCATCAGATCGGCTGCATCCCCGTCCTTGAGAAGAAAAAACTGGTAGGGGTCATCACTGAACGGGACATGCTGTACACTCTCATACAGCTTACAGGCGCTCATCAGCCCAGCTCACATCTTGAAGTTAAGGTTGAAAATATCGCTGGCAAACTGGCTGATGTTGCTTCTCTGATCAAGAATTTTAAAATCAACATCAACAGTGTTCTCGTCTATCCGGACAAACAAGAAGAAAACCAAAAGATTCTGGTGTTCCGGATCGGGACGATGAATCCATACCGCATTGCTTCTGAACTAAGGCAGAATGGTTATGACGTCATTTGGCCGCAGGAACCGGAAGTGGAAAGATGAAGAAACCGGTTTTTATCTATTCCGAGGATATGCTTCGCTATAAATTCAATGAAGATCATCCCTTTAACCAGCTGCGTGTCCAATTAACATATGAACTTCTGCGCTCTTCCGGTGCCTTGGAGGACAGCCAGATCGTAAAGCCGAGGATGGCTACAGACGAAGAAATTAGCCTCATACACGACAAAGCATATATTGAGGCAGTAAAAAAAGCAGGAGAAGGAACACTAAATGCTGTATCAGCTGAAAATTACGGTCTTGGAACAGAGGACACGCCCATTTTTCCCGGCATGCATGAAGCGAGTGCGCTTATTGTCGGAGCTACCTTAACTGCGGCAGATATGGTCATGGAGGGTAAAGCTTCTTATGGTTTCAACGCCAGTGGAGGCCTTCATCACGGATTCAGAGGGAAGGCATCCGGTTTTTGCGTCTATAATGACAGCGCGGTGGCTATTGCATATTTAAAAAAGAAGTATGGCGTGAAAGTGCTGTATGTGGATACTGATGCCCATCACGGTGACGGAGTTCAATGGGCGTTCTATGAGGATCCGGATGCCTGTACGCTATCCATTCATGAAACAGGCAGATACCTGTTTCCCGGAACCGGAAGTGTGACAGAAAAAGGCCAGAGTGACGGATACGGCTACTCTTTCAATTTACCGGTAGACGCCTTTACGGAAGATGAGTCCTGGCTCAGCCTCTATGAAACCGCTCTGAATGAAGTAACCGCCTTCTTTAAGCCCGATGTGATCCTGACCCAGAACGGTGCTGACGCCCACTACTTTGACCCGCTGACACACCTGTCAGTTACGATGAACTCGTTCCACGCCATACCGAGGATTGCGAAAAAAGCAGCAGACCGGTACTGCGGTGGAAAATGGATTGCTACAGGCGGCGGCGGGTATGACATCTGGCGTGTCGTGCCGCGGGCATGGTCCGAGATCTGGCTTGCCATGAACGATATCGAATTAAAAGGATCTTTGCCGATGGAGTGGGTGGAAAAGTGGCAAAAACAAGCACCAGTCACGCTTCCTCTTACTTGGGAGGATCCTGACAAGCTGTATAAACCGATTCCCCGCAAACAGGAGATCACAGAAAAAAATGCGCTGACCCTTTCGAAGGCACTTCACCATATTCGAGATTATACAAAAAACACCTGATGGACTCTCTCAATCAGGTGTTTCATTTTTTTATTAAATCGTTTTTAGCATTTCTTCAACAATGGAGGATGATCGTTCGGCAGCAAGCTTAGTAAATTCTGTGAAATTTACCGTTGCTTCCCCGTTGGCTTTGTCCGAAATCGAGCGGATGACCACAAACGGAACATCATTTAAAAAGGCAGTTTGCGCTACAGCTGAGCCTTCCATCTCAATACATGCTCCATCAAACTGCTGAAAATACTTTTCAACGGTTTCCCGGCTGGCAATGAATTGATCCCCGCTTAAAATTCTTCCTTTGCGGACATGAATATCCGGAATCTTTGCAGCTGCCTGTTCAGCAAGCTCCACAAGGCTCGGGCAAGCTGTAAAATCAGATTCGTAATCGAACATCGGTATCGTCCCCTGTGGAAAATGCGGCCCAAGAGCCGAAGCATCCATATCATGCTGCAGTGCGCTGGTGGAGATGACAATATCCCCTATCTCAAGCTCAGGATGAAGAGCTCCTGCAACTCCTGTAAATAAAATATGAGTCACTTTAAAACGGTCGATCAAAACCTGTGTGGTAATCGCAGCATTCACTTTTCCCACACCTGATTTACATAGAACCACTTCTTTAGTTCCATAGGTGCCTTCATAATATTTACCTTTAGCATGAACGCTTTCCCCATAAATATCAAGGGCTTGTCTCATGTAATGAATTTCTTCATCCATGGCCCCAATTATGCCAATTCTCAAATTCTTCTCCCACCTTTATTTCATTAGTTAATCGTTGTTCTTTGTTGTGTTGCGGAACTGAATACGGTGAGGAAGAACGACTGTGTTCTCTTCCACTTTTTCTTTGTTCATCAATTTTGTCAATAGGCGCATCGCAACTGCACCAATATCATACATCGGCTGTACGACGGTTGAAAGGGTTGGTCTGACCATGGTTGCAAGCCTTGTATTGTCAAAACCGATTACTTCAAGGTCCCCCGGCACAGTCAATCCTTTATCCTGTGCGCCGTGGATAACACCAAGTGCCATTTCATCCGTGCCGACAAAGATCGCTGTAGGCATGTTTCCGCTCTCGAGGAATGTTTCAACTGCTTCAATACCGGAATCATACGTATAATCGCCAACAAAAATCTGCTTTTCGTCAACTGTTTTTCCTGCGTCCTCCATCGCTTTACGGAAACCCGTAAACTTATGGTAGCCATTGATCGGGTCTTCAAGAGGACCAGTGACCATAGCTACTGATTCATGGCCAGATTTCAGAAGATGCTCCACTGCATCATACACGGCTTGCTGATAGTCAATGTTAACGGATGGTATTTCCTTTTCCATATCAACCGTTGCAGCCATTACAATCGGCACAGGTGATTTTTTAAATTCTTCTACAAGCTCTTCTGTGATTTTACCGCCCATAAAAACGATTCCATCCACTTGCTTGCCAAGCAATGTATTGAGAAGGTGTATTTCTTTTTCTTTGTTTTGATCCGAATTACACAAAATAATATTGTATTTATACATCGTAGCAATGTCTTCAATTCCACGAGCAAGTTCAGCGAAAAAAATGCTTGCAATATCAGGGATGATCACACCTACTGTTGTTGTCTTCTTGCTCGCAAGTCCTCTTGCAACAGCGTTAGGACGATATCCTAGGCGTTCGATTGCTTCAAGCACCTTTTTTCTTGTAGATGGTTTTACATTTGGGTTTCCATTTACGACACGTGAAACAGTTGCCATAGAGACTCCTGCTTCACGGGCCACATCATAAATTGTTGTATTCAATTTGATAATCCTCCTTTAATTCCACAATCCAGACAGGTTATGTAATGTTATTGATATCATACAGTAAAGGACTGCAGTTAGGCAACGAAAAGCAGTGACAGCGCTGTAATCCAGCGGGAAAAAGTGAATATTTTACAAATTCTTTTTTATAGTTTTCTCCATTCCCCGTAAGTACATACAAAACAGCAAAAACCGGCTGAAATCAGCCGGTTAATTTTACTGTTATTTTGTTTCTTGGTTTTGGACAATTTTTCCGTCCTTAAAGAATCGGAGTAAATCTCCATAAACCACTTTATCTGACAGATTCAGGTCTTTTTCAGCCTTTTCTTTTGCAGGCTTACAAAGCTTATTAGCCACTTCTTTTCCATCTGTCTGATTGTAGCATTTTTCTTTTTCTCCGGAATAGACATAATCTTTCGTAATCGCACTTCCGTCCCTTTGAACGGTGAAATCATCACGTTCTGGAGAGAAAAGGTCAGAGCCGAACTGAATATCACCTTTTGTTTTTATACCGAGCAGATGCAGAATGGTCGGTTTCAAATCAACCTCTCCGCCGATCGTATGCATCGTTTTTCCTTTTTGACCCGGAACATGAATGAACAATGGTGTTTTTTGAAGCTTAAGATGCTCATAAGGTGTAACTTCTTTTCCTAAAATCTTGCTCATCGCTTTATTATGGTTTTCTGAAATACCATAATGGTCTCCGTACAAGATGACAACTGAGTTATCATAAAGCCCTGAAGCTTTCAGCTGCTGGAAGAACTGTTTTAATGCCTCATCCTGGTATCGAGCCGTAACAAAGTAATTATCCACTGTAGGATCTCCTGTGTTAGCCGGCTGGATCGACTTTTCCTGATCATTGTTCAAAATGAAAGGATGATGATTTGTCAATGTGATGAATTTACTGTAGAACGGCTGTTTGAGATTTTCAAGCATCGGCATGGATTGCTTGAAGAACTCCTTATCTTTTAAGCCATAGTTTACTGAGTTCTGATCCGTAACATGGAAATAAGGCTTTGAATAAAACTTGTTGTAGCCTAACGTATCATACATAATATCGCGGTTCCAGAAGCTTTTATTATTTGCATGAAAAACGACAGGATTGTAGCCCTTCTGTTTTACAATTTCAGGTGTTGCATGAAATTTGTTCTGAGCTTTTGTCGTATAAACGGCACCGCCTGGCAGCCCATATAACGAGTTATCAATCAAAAACTCTGCATCGGACGTTTTACCCTGTCCGGTATTATGATAAAAATTATCAAAGTAATAACTGCTTTTCGTTAAATCGTTCAAAAATGGCGTTACTTCCTGCCCATTTATTTTCTTGTTGATCAGGAAGTTCTGTGTTGATTCCATCGACACGAGGATTACGTTCTTTCCTTTCGCCGCACCAAACATTTTATCGTCTGGTTTTTTATAATCGGAATCCACATAGTTCTTAACATCTGAAAGGTCGTTGCTGTCAGCTAACGCCCGCTGTGTTGACGATTTCGTGCTCATTACTGCGTCATACACATGATAGTTGTATATCCCCATTAGCTTTACAAGTATGGCACGGTCAAACGTCCTTGTTAACAACTCTGGACGCTGAATTTCTGCCATACCGATGTTGGCAATAAAGATACTTAAAGCAGATGCAAATACAAGGCCAATGGTTTTCTTTTTAATCTTTTCAGCAGGTTTAACTTTTTTAAGCAATACGATGGTCAATAACAGTAGAAAGTCCAAGAAATATAGAACATCAAGCGGGTGCATTAAGCTTTGTGCGCTGCCGCCGAGATCCCCAAAGTTCTTAAATTGAAACAGTACTGGAATGGTAATAAAATCATCAAAAAACCGATGGTATACAACATTCGCGTATAAAATAAATGACATGATAAAGTGAATGGTTAATAATGCTTTATTTCTGCTCTTTATCGGTGCAAACAAACTCAAGCCCAGAAAGAAAATCGCAGAACTTAGCGGTGTAATAACCAAAATAATCTGCTGCATAACATTTTCAAGATCAAGATTTAATCCAAATTGAAAGGCTAAGTAGGATTTAATCCAAAGCATTGTTACGGCAAGCAGGAAAAAATGCAGTGATTGTTTCGTTGTTGTTTTTGTCTTTGATTCAAGATTATTCATCAAGTTTTCCCTCCTCTAAAAGGTAAGGACATTGCTACAAATTGACCAATTTGCAGTCATTTTCTGGTTCACCCTACCCATTATACGCAGTTCAAACAAGAAGTAAAAATACCTTTATCTTGATTATCAGGCAAATAAACATTCATATGAAGATAGTACATGTCTGACTGAAGCGATTCTTTAAATTCCTTACATATGCTCTTTTATGCTCTGGTATTGCTGTTTTTCTTTTCCTTTATATTCATGGCCAACCATATTAATGAAAAAACCCTCCACTAGGGGGAGCTTTTTGGTTAGCCTTGTTTTCGTAACCTTTGTTGCTCTTAGGAGTAGTTGATTTCCGTTTCAGGATGCTCGCTTTCCGCGGGGCGGGCGCTGAGTCTCCTCGGCGCATGGCGCCTGTGGGTCTCACCTGTCCCGCATGTCCCGCAGGACAAGGAAGGCTTCGACAGCGTTATATCGCACGAAGAAAATGAAATTCATTTTCGAGGAGTCTCGCACCTTGCACTCCAATCAACTTGTCAATGAAGACTCTTTTCAAAAAAGTTCCCAAAGCAACAATTTAGAAAAAAGCCTTTGGTTAAGCGTAGATTTCCGCTCTTTTATATAAACCGCTGCTGCTTAGCTCATCGACAAACAGTTGAAATTCTTGAGGATTCCTTTGCTGTGCCGAACATATTCAGCACTATAAATAAATTCCTCAATGGCAGCCGCAAGCCCACGCTTATGACAGCCAAGCCATGATTGTTACCGGCTCGCCTCAATAACTTAAGACCTTCAATTCCCAGACCTTGAAAATCATAAGGTGACGTTCTTGGCTTGAAAGCTCCGCCCCGCATAGCGAAACCAAGAGGAACTGTCACCTGTATAAATATAAAAAAAACCTGTTTTGCTCGAACTGTAGCCGTGCAAAACAGGGATATATTATTGATTTACCTTATCCTGCAGAGCAGAATAGGTGATGGACCAATGGGAATCGTTCCATTTTACCTCACCATTCTCAAAAAGCAAAACCTGGGGAGATTCATGTTTGATTCCATAAGCCTCGGCAATTTCATTGGAAAGCGGCCGCGCTTCCTGAACGTTCAAGTAGTATAAGTTCCCACTTTGATCTTCAGCAAATTTTTTGTACTCTTCAAATGCCGCATGACTGATCGGGCATGTTGTGCTGTTCTTAAGTACAAACACTCTCCCATTTTCGCTTATCGCCTTTTTAAAAGCTTCAGAATCTGAAATTTTCGTTAATGGCATATCGGTCCCTCCTTTATATAGAAAAACGGAGAAGATCATCTTCTCCGTTTATCATTTCACATTTATTCAGATGGTATCAATATTTGTGCTCAACAAGTTCTTCTTCAGTTACTTTATTCGGCCGACGGTTATCTTCAGTTTCTACTTGGCTTGTAATTTCACCATATGCATCAGCACTCTCATCCAACACATCTTTGCCTTTATTTCTCCAATTATCAAGGTCTCGGCGGATGCTGGTCGTTAACTCCTTCACCTTGCCAGCCACTTGATTGGACTGTTCGGAAACGGTACGGGCAATATTGGATGATTTATCTTTCGCCATCGCAGACCATTCAGTGCTCTTATCCTTAATTGTGCCTGCCTGCTCATTGATGTCATTCCTTAATTCCTTACCGCTTTTAGGAGCCATCAATAGTGCAGAAGCAGCACCTACAATTCCACCCACAAGAGCACCAATAATAAAATCTTTACTGTTAATGTTTTGGTTGTTGTTTTCGTTACTCATGATTCTCCTCCTTATTGGTATTGTTTTCTTCGGGAAGATTCCAATTTGGATTTTTTAATCTTCCATTTTTCCCAAAGGTTGATTGCAACGTTACCCCATTGGACCACCTGGGAAATATTCTCAGACTGCCGCTCAGCACCAGTAGAAATTTTCTCTGTTACTTTACGGACAGATTGATTCACATTATGAATAGAACTTCCTAAATCCTGTACGGCAGAAAACACGGTGTTCAAGGAATCTGCCTTGGTTTGGACATCTTCAGCAAGTTTATTTGTTTTGTGAAGCAGCTGAGCTGTCTCTGAAGTCACTCCGTTTAATTGGGTTTCTAGCCCATCTAATGTTTTCGCTACGTTATCAAGTGTTCCCTGCAAAGATTTTAAAGTACGGGCTAAGAAAAACACGAGGACAACAAATGCGAGGGCAATGATTGCGACACTAATTGGAATCAGTACGTTCATATTTCCGCGACACCTCCTGAATATGATTGGTTTTAAAATTACCCTATGCCCATAAAACTAAACATGTATCCTAGTATTCTATAATATTTTAGGATTTCCTTCTAGGATTAAGGGTTTGAACATTACAAATTGTTTAAATTGAGTTAAAATAGACTGGTAAGACTATTAAATATATTTCAAGGGGGAAATTTCTTTGAAAGATCCACGTATTCAACAATTAGCCAAAAACCTTATTACATACTCCGTCAATCTCCAAAAAGGTGAAAAGGTTCTTATTGAAAACTTCGGCTTTCAAAAAGAACTTGTCAATGCTCTCATCCAGGAAGCATATGCAGCAGGCGGGTATCCATTCGTGCTGCTTAAAGACCATTCCGTGATGCGCGCTCAATACATGGAAGCATCTGAAGAGCAGATGAAGCTGATCGCGAAGCATGAAGGCGATCTCATGTCTCAAATGGATGCGTACATCGGTCTTCGTGCTGGAGACAATATCAATGAACTTTCTGATGTGCCTTCTGAAAAAATGGCGCTCTATGAAAGAACGGTCTTCGCAATGCACCGCGATATTCGTATCAAGAAAACCAAATGGGTCGTTCTCCGTTACCCTAACGCATCCATGGCTCAGCTTGCGAGCATGAGCACCGATGCTTTTGAAGACTTCTACTTCCAAGTATGCAACCTGGATTACGGCAATATGAACGAAGCGATGAAATCTCTGGAAGATCTTATGAACAGAACGGATAAAGTCCATCTTAAAGGACCTGGAACCGATCTTACTTTCTCTATTAAAGACATTCCGGCAATCCGCTGTGCGGGGGCCAACAATATTCCAGACGGTGAAGTATTCACTGCGCCAGTGCGCGACTCTGTAAATGGAACGATCACGTACAATACTCCTTCTCCATATCAAGGCTATACGTTTGAAAACGTATCTCTTACTTTCGAAAATGGTAAAATCGTAAATGCGACTGCCAATGATTCAGAGCGCATCAACAAAATCTTTGATACAGATGAAGGCTCACGCTATATAGGAGAGTTTGCCATCGGTGTAAATCCTTTCATCCAGCATCCGATGAAAGACATCCTGTTTGATGAGAAGATTGACGGAAGCTTCCACTTCACACCTGGACAAGCATATGAAGAAGCATATAACGGCAATGACTCTAATATCCACTGGGATATGGTTATGATCCAGCGCCCTGACTACGGCGGCGGAGAAATCTATTTTGATGATGTATTGATCCGCAAGGACGGACGTTTTGTTCTTCCTGAGCTTGAAAAGCTTAACCCTGAGAACCTTAAATAAATGATATTAAAAGCGCCGGAGGATAAACCTTCCGGCGCTTTTTTTACTGGAGTTCATTTTCATTCATACTAAAAAAACCATACTGATGCTAATTTAGAGCCGAATAAGCTAGCTTAATCCCTTCTGCTTTTCTAACGGCGGTTCAATCAAACCCCGCACGCAAAATTACGATCATTGCCTTAAAGAGCATAAGTATAGAATCAAAAAAGGGGGACTCTTCCCGAGTCCCCTTTTTCATCGTTATCCAATTCGTGTACTTTTCCCTTTGTTTTCTTCAACTTCCTGTTCATAGGACTTTTGAAACTTTTGAATATCTCCTGCACCCATAAACAATAGAATACCGTCTTTGTGCTGTTCCAGAATGCCTACTTCATTCTCTGTGAGAAGCTGTGCATTCGGAATTAGGTCCTGCAGGTCTTTTATCGTGAGTGTACCCGCATTTTCACGTGCGGAACCGAAGATATCACACAGATAAACATAATCGGCTTTGCTTAAGCTATCACCGAATTCTTGCAGAAACGTTTTCGTTCTCGTGAAAGTATGGGGCTGAAAAATCGCCACAACATCACGGTCTTTGTACTTATATTTAGTCGCTTCAATTGTAGCACTGATTTCTGTTGGATGATGGGCATAGTCATCGACCAATACTTGATTGCCAAACGGCTTTTCAGAATAACGGCGCTTTACACCACCAAACGTTTTTAGACGGTCAGAAATAATATCAACGGGTACATCCTCATAGTGGCACAACGCAATAACCGCTAACGCATTGAGAATGTTGTGTGTTCCATACCCAGTAATCGTAAATGTGTTATAAAAAGTGTTGCGCACAAAAACATCAAATGTAGTGCCGTTCTCATCACGCTTAATATTGGCTGCCTGAAAATCGTTGTGTTCTCCAAGGCCATAAAATACGACGGGTACGTTTGCATGGATTTTCTGCAGATGCTGATCATCACCGCAAGCGATGATTCCTTTTGTTACCTGCATGGCCATGGCCTGAAACGCGCTGATCACATCATCAATATCCTTAAAATAATCAGGATGGTCGAAGTCAATGTTCGTCATGATTCCGTATGCGGGTTCATA
This sequence comes from Fictibacillus marinisediminis, assembly GCF_023149135.1. NCBI lineage: Bacteria > Bacillati > Bacillota > Bacilli > Caryophanales > Fictibacillaceae > Fictibacillus > Fictibacillus marinisediminis. The sequence continues at coordinate 3,007,973 of NZ_JAIWJX010000002.1, forward strand.
GGAAAGAAAATGGCGGCGGTATTCACAAGCCTCGAATACGAAATATTCGCTGTCTTCTACCCCTCTGCCCGTTCCATCACCGATAAGAAACGAAGTCGGCTTCGCTCCTCCAAGAACATGAGCAAGCAGGCCTGTCGTTGATGTTTTACCGTGCGAGCCTGTTACGGCAACGCCTGTATACTTCTTAACAAAGTCGCCAAGGAAGTGATGATAACGATAGATCGGCAAGCCAAGCTCCCTTGCTGCTATCAGTTCTTCATTGTCATCCGGGAACGCATTTCCAGCAATAATCGTCTGGCCTTCTTTAATATTGTTTTTATCAAAAGGAAGTATTGTAATCCCGCGCTCGTCAAGAGCCTGCTGGGTAAAGAAATACTTTTCAACGTCAGACCCCTGAACCTCATTTTGCATATCATGAAGTATTTGAGCCAAAGCACTCATTCCGGTACCTTTAATTCCTACAAAGTGATAATGTGTCATAGTTAAGACCTCCACAATCAAAAACCTTCTCAGAACCGCCTGTTCAGGCAGTCCATTTTTCAAGGCCTATTTTCTGTCAGTATATGCTTGCTTCTAAAGTAATGATAATCATCAAAAAGCAAAGCGGTAACCGACTCATTTTCTCATTATAGCAAAAAACAAACTCTATCTCCATTACTTCTGGAGGATTGGCCAAAAGAGGCATTTGGTTACAGATTCTTTCCTATTTTGCTCTCGTTTTCCAAATTTATATAGTCCTGAATGAGGGAAAAACTCTTAGACATAAATCTAAGAGTTTTTACTCTACTTTTTCAAGGCGGGCATTTGGGCGATAGATCCGGCCCGCTTTCGCTTGATGCTTTCCATGCATCAAGACGTTATCCCCGGTAAACCCAATATTAATTTTAAGGAGATTGCTCCCTACTCCATATATATCGACTGGTACACCATGTTTTTCAAACGAAGTGATCCGTTCTTCAGTAAAGCCGCCGCTGACAACGATTTTAACATGATGAAACCCTTCCTGATCAAGCGCTTTTCTCATTGCAAAAATCAGTTCGGGGTTTACTCCCCGCGGATCGAAGCTGCCTAAAACCTCAGGATTGCGGAAGAAATGCTGATCGACCATCGTTCGGGATGTGTCGATACGCACCCCTTTTAAAACACTGCCAAATTCTCTCGCTACTTTCAGAGCGTCTGTGATCGCATCATTATTGTAATCGACCAGTGCCATCAGTTCATCTTCCGGATAGGTTTCGTGATAAGCTTTTGTTGCTTCAACAATGTCCCCGCCAAACAGTTGAATAAGAGCATGAGGCATCGTTCCCATTCCCTGCTTCCCCCACCATTCATTCATCGCATGGGTGGCCTGAGCTGTTGAACCGCCGATGTATGCAGCGTATCCGTCACCCGCCTGCTGAGCGAAGTGGTCGTCGCGGTCCCCCATAAAGATAACGGGCTTTTGAACACCCGATATACTGGCCGCTTTAACTACGTTATATACATTTGTCGCCACAGACGTCCTTCTCGCTAAGATCCCATCTAGCATCCCTTCAAGGAATCCAAAATGCTGATAAGGCCCGGTAATGGTAAAGACCGTCTCCAAAGGAGAAATCTTATCGCCATCCTTTAATGAATATATTTCCAGGTCATCCGCGTTTTTTGCAAATGTCTTGATTAAGGCAATTGCTTCATCTGTTCCGCAAAGAACAGCCTCGTTTTTTTGAAAAAATTGCATCGTTACTATATTGTCGGGCTTGAATTTTTTTACGATTTCACATGTTTTCAGGAAGTACACAGCCGAGAACCAGCCGTCACCCGCCCGTTCATCAAATTTGAACGTCTGATTGGTCAAGCGTTTGATTTTTCCCTGTAACTTCAATTCAATCTCTTTCATATAAACTCCTCATCACCTGGTCAAGAAATTTGCAATTTGCTGTTTTCCTTATCTTAATAAAACCTGCAAGACTCATACTTTCTTATAATATAGAACTACCCTTCAGAAAACAAGAGAAACTGATTAGTATCCTTGCTGGCAATGAAGCCGAAAAAAGAGGCGTCCTTTGGAAAGCCGCTTGGCTGTCCCAGGACACCTTTTTTAACAATCAGAATTAAACTTCTGCTTCGCTGTACATTTTGCTTTGGAATTCTTCTTGTGACATGAGGACGTTCCTCGGCTTGCTTCCCATCGCTTCTGATACAAGACCGAACGCTTCCATCATTTCTACGAGGCGGGCGGCACGGTTATAGCCCACCCTGAACCTTCTCTGGATGCTTGATGACGAGGCTGCGCCAACATCCAGTACATAATAACATGCTTCTTCAAAAAGATCGTCTTCCTGTTCAACCGTCTGATTGGACTGAATCAATTCTTCTCTGCTGAACAAATAATGGGTCGGATACTGTTCTTTGACGAAAGCCGTAACTCGTTCGATCTCTTCATCCGAAACAAAGTTTCCTTGAATGCGGACCGCTTTGCTGGAACCATTTTCCATGAACAGCATATCTCCGCGGCCGAGCAGACGTTCTGCCCCGCTGATATCAATGATAGTTCTGGAATCAATCGCTGAAGACACAGCGAACGCTGCGCGAGTCGGGATATTCGCTTTAATCAAGCCAGTAATGACGTCAACGGAAGGCCTCTGGGTTGCCAGCAGGAGATGAATGCCGCAGGCTCTTGCTTTTTGGGCAATCCTGCAAATCGCTTCTTCCACGTCCTGCGGTGAGACCATCATAAGATCTGCCAGTTCGTCAATCACCACCACGATGTAAGGCATCTTGTTGGCATAGAGCTGTTCACTCTTCATTTTGTCATTATATCGTTTAATATCGCGAACGCCATTTCTGGCAAAGGCTTCATATCGGCGCTCCATCTCCTCTACTGTCCATTTCAGGGCCGTTGTCGCTTCCTTTGGATCTGTAATAACAGGAGTTACGAGGTGCGGTATGGCATTATAAGGAGCCAGCTCCACCATTTTAGGATCAACCAGAAGAAGGCGAACATCATCTGGTGATGCCTTATACATTAAAGAAACCAAAATGGAGTTGATGCATACACTTTTACCCGATCCGGTTGCTCCTGCAATAAGTCCATGAGGCATCTTCTGCAGATCGGTCACGATAGGTGAACCTGAAAGATCCAGCCCCAGTGCCACGGTAAGTGGAGAAGAGCTTTCCCTGAATTCCTCACTCTGCAGAATTTCACGCAAATACACGGCTTGGCTGTGACGGTTTGGAACTTCAATTCCTATCGTGTTTTTTCCGGGAATCGGTGCTTCAATCCGGATATCCTTAGCAGACAAGCTTAATTTAATGTCATCGCTAAGATTCGTAATTTTGTTAACCTTTACGCCGGGTGCGGGCTGAACTTCCAGTCTTGTAACGGAAGGGCCCTTGGTCATATTTACTACTCTGGCGTTCACATTAAAGTTATCAAGCGTCAGCTGAAGCAGGTCTCGCTGTTCTTCCATCCAAAGGCTGTCATCCTCTTCCTGTACGGGCGGATGATGCAGCAGGTCCAGCTGAGGAAATGAGGAAGCGGAAACAGGTTCCGGCGAATGTCTTACAGCTTGTTCTTTCTTCACAGGCGAATTTTTCACCTCTGGCTTCCGATCTGCCGGTTTGCGGTCTTTTTTCAGCATCAGAACATTAAAGGGAACGTAGGAGCCCCCAGGCTTTTTCACGGGCTCTTTTTGGTGCTCAACAACTTCCCGTTGTTTCTCTTCAACAGCGGCTGATAGTATTTCTTCTGGCTGTTCATAATCCTCTTCCATTGGTTCTGATTCTAGCTCTGTTTCTGAATCTGGTTCTGCAGATGCAGATTCCATTACTATAGGTTCTGAATTCACAGATTCATAAACCGTTTCCATTTCTAGCGCTGGAAGACTTTCTTCCATTCTCTGTTCAACTGCTGTTCGTTCTGTCTTAAGCTCCGGGGAGCTCTCCAGCTGAATTACTGGTTCGGATGGTTCAGTAAGCTCGATCGTATCTTTTTTAAATTCATCAAGCAGGAGAATCGGTTCATCTTTGGATCGGACGAGTTCAAGCGTTTGTTCCTCCTTCTCTTCATGCAATACAGGCGGCTCAACTTCCTCATCTCTCTGAAGTACGACAGGTTCTTTAACGGTAATCGGTTCTTTTAACAGCTCTTCCATCAATTCATTATCCGGAATTTTTTCTTTTGAATTTCTGATAGCTTCCATAGCCCCGGATTTAAAATTGTGTCAGGTCTTCTTTCACCATAACCGTATATTGGAGATGGTACCTGTGTCGGCCTAAAATTGCTTTTTGGCCGTTCCTCATATGCAGTTGGAATGCTTACTTCCTTATTGTTCTTGCTGCCCTTATCCCTGCTGCCAAACCCATAAATGGGTGAAGGAATCTCGGTTGGCCTAAACTGGCTTTTTGAAGAAGGATTGCTGTTTCGATTATCAGCCATATTCGGGCTTTCCTTTCCAATTCGCCCTTCCCTGCTGCCAAATCCGTAGATGGGCGAAGGGATCTCAGAAGGCTTGAATACTCTTGCCTTTTCTTCTTTGGATGCCGGTGCCTGCTTTTCCTTTTTGGGGATTTCTTTTTTTTGTTCTAACGCAGGTTGATAGGTCTCTTTCACATTCTTATAAGCTGGTGCCTTTGAATAGCTGGGTTTATTCGCTCTGGCTGACCTGTATGTACCTAGATCTTCTTCATCTGATACGAGCGGAAAACGAAATTTCCCTTCTGATGGATAGCGGCTCACCATCCGAGGTGCAGAATTGTTTTGGCCGTTCTGAAAACGTCCAACCGTTCGCTGATTTGCAGATCCTGTTTTCTCTTGCTTATGTATTTCTGGATTTATTGATTCTTCTGTTTCAGAAGGTTCATCATCAAACATAAAATTCATCATCTTTTTAAACCACGACATTGCCATCACCTTCTTTTTTTCTAGGTCTATCTTTTTATTGTAGCGGAATTTGTCACATTCTTTAAGAAAAAATTGCCAACAAATTCAAAAAATATAAAAACCACTAGATTTCTCTAGCGGTTATGGATAAAGGCGAGCTTACCGGCCATTGAACAGCCAACCTAAACTGGAGGAAAAAAGCCGCCTAAAACTTCCTGTCATTCAGCAAGATTCGGGTAATTCTGCTTATCTTCAGCATACCTTATAATAAATTTCGGTCCAAGACAAGCTTTTATGACTTTTTTATAGCCATTTTTACCAAGAATTTCTTTTGTTCCCTACTCTCCTTCTGTTTCATCGACAGGCTTGTTTTTTGCCAAGATGAAAACAGGTTCAAGTTCACCGTTCTCATAAAGGAAAGGCAGGGCGGTTACTGGCACTCGGCCGTTCATAAAGAACTGCATCGCCATCTGAGCCAAGATATCATACCCCTGGTTATTCCGGATATCTGCCAAGATGAGGACGTCCTGATGCGGAACGGCAGCAGCAAGAGTACCTGACACTTCCTTTTCCATTCGGTCAAGCAACGCTGAGTTGAGAATTCTGCTCGCGTCATATCCATCATTATGATTGATAAAGTAGAAGGTGTTGCCCGCAACCTCATCTCTCTTCATCTCTGTATCCAGGGAACGAACATTAAAACGGGCGATCTCCATTAACTGTTCTCTGCTGAAGTTTAAATCCTGGAGCATTTTTTCACTGATAAGCCGGTACGTGTTCCCAAGATCCAGAGCATAAAAGACGGATGTTTCAGCTGTATGCTCCTCATGGATTAAAGAGTCTCCTTCCGGCGATTCTGTCGGAAAAGAAGTTGACCGGATGACAGGAAAGATATTCCTTTCCTTTTTGGTTTCATTAGATGCCTCGATGGCATGGAGAGCTTCTTCCACATGATAAACAAGCTCATCCAAAAAGGCGTCCTTTTTATTTTGCCATTCCACAGTCAGCCCAGGAAGAGAAAGGGTAATTCCCTTCTGATGCTCTTTATGTTCTATTCTAAGCTGTTCATTTTCACGGTCATACGACAATTGCCATTCAGGCCGGTTCAGCCTTTCTTCAAGCACCTTTTTCAGTTTAAGGCTTGTACTCATGTTATCCCTCCAGTTATGAAAGCATAAAAAACCTCCTGAACGGAGGTTTTTTGAAGTAAATTCGTTGATGTGATGTCCAGCGCAAGTTCTTAATCAGGAAACTGCGCTTTTCACATTAGTCTTGTTTATATTCTACAACAACTTCAGTGCCTAATCCTCCGCGTGCATTCCATGTCGCGACAATTTTAAGGTACTTTGGTTTAAGAAGGTCAACTAGGTCTTCCTTCATTTTGTTTGTTGCATGCTCCTGATAGATCCCTACGTTTCTGTAAGAAGTCAGATAGTATTTTAATGATTTCATCTCTACTAAATCTTCGTTCGGGATATAGCTGATGATGATGTCCGCAAAGTCAGGAAGGCCGGACCATGGACAAACAGAGGTAAACTCTGTTGTTGGAATGGTAACCAGTGTATCCTTGCCAGCATACTCGTAAGGAATGGTTTCTAAAATATCGACCAAAATGACGCTTTCATCTTCTATATCAAAACGAATGCCTTCATATTTCTTATGATTTACTTCTACCTTTGCCATTATTAAACGCCCTCTCTAAATGTAATTCCCGACGTATAAACGTACTGTTACGATTTTAACATATTTCTCTTATTCGTTGGCGTTTACAGGCAAATTATTTATAAATGCAGTGATTTGCTCTTTTGTTTTGCGCTCCTTGTCTACATACCTGCCGATTTCTTTTCCTTCATGGAAAGCGACAAAGCTTGGGATGCCGAAAATATCAAATTCCTGGCAAAGTTCGATATGCTGGTCACGGTCAACAAAGACAAATGTATATTGACTGAATTCCTGTTCGAGATCAGGAAGAAATGGTTTAATAAACACGCAATCCGGACACCAGCCTGCAGAGAAAACAGCAATAACGGTTCCCTGCTTCGTCAATTCTTTAAATTCTCCGAATGATTCAAGCGTTCTCATGAAAAATCTCTCCTCTTACTGGTTTATTTTCATATCTCCTGGCTTAATGTATCCTTTTTTCCTCATCCATTCTGAAATTACCAGACTGATCAGTATTGGTCCAGCAATATGCAGCAGAAGAATGTATAGGATTACGTGCAAACTGAACCCCATGGTCCGAAGCGTCATGATCTGTCCAACGAGCCCGCTGGTCCCCATCCCCGCTCCTGCTGGAATGTTGACCATATGAAATACCAGCGTACCGATTGGGGCCAGTATACTTCCTGCCAGGGTTGGGGGAATTAATATTTTCGGATTGCGGACAACATTCGGAAACTGCAGCTTCGAAGTTCCAATTCCTTGTGTGATCCATCCTCCAAACCCATTGTCTCTGTAACTGATGGTGGCGAACCCGATCATCTGTGCTGCACATCCGATGGTAGCCGCTCCCGCAGCCACGCCCTCTAATCCAAGCATGATAGCAATTGCCGCACTCGAGACCGGGCCAGTAAGAGCCAAACCGAGCAGTACCGCCACCAGGATGCTCATGATCAGCGGCCGCTGTTCGGTTGCCCACATGACTAGGTGCCCGAACGCTTTCATGAACTGTTCGATGCCCGGCCCTGCAAAATAGGCCACTGAATAACCGGCCAAAATGGTCACTGCCGGAGTAATGAGGATGTCCACTTTTGTTTCCTTGGACACCAGTTTCCCGGCTTCAACCGCGACTAATGTTGCAGCAAAACAGCCGGCTACACTTCCAAGCTCGGCTCCTGCAGAACCTGCCACGACTGAAGCAAACAGGACGAGGGGCGGAGCTTCTAGCCCATATGCGACAGCTGCGCCAATTGCCGGACCAAGCAGCGTCATGGCAAGACTGCCCATTTTTATAAAGAAAGGCCAGTGTGCCTGCTCTCCGATTGTTTTTAAGATCAAGCCGATCACCAGTGACGACATCAAACCAAGGGCAAAGTAACTGAAGCCGGTTATAAAGTAAACTTTTGGTGAAAGGGAAACCCCTTTTCTTTTCATGAAATGACGCACATTTATTCTCCTCTTTTTTCTTAAATGGTTGATGAAAAAGTTCAAACACAACTCATTTATTATACAAGAGTAATAACATCTGTAAAGACAGATGGGATTTTGTCGAAAAATTCACATTACAGACCAATAGCTTAATAAACAAAATTAAAAAGATTCCGATAGTAAGGATATAAAGGGGGAACACAATGAACATGTCTATACGTAACAGGGTAAGAACCATGCTATTTATGAGCTTGATCGGATTGCTGATTATGATTGGATTCACGGCATGTTATGTCTGGTTAAGCGGGAAAATGGATCATGAAAAGGAACAATTGCAGCAAAATAGCAATCATAGCAAAGAAATATACAGTGAACTAACAACCATCCGCAAAAAAGAACAAGATTATTTACGGCTGCCTTCCACAGAAAAAGCAAACGACATCAACTCTTCTGTTCTTACATTGCAAAAGAAAGTAGAAAATTATTCAAAGAAAGCAAATAATGCTTCCATAAAGAAAGAATATAAAAATATCGCAAAAAAAATTGATCAATATGGTACATCCTTTGACTCTACTTCTTCCATGGCTGCTCAGATCAGCGGGCTGAAAGATTTGATGGCTGAAACGTCTTCAACCTTTGAGAAGAAAGTTTCCGGTATGAAGGACCTTGAACTATATAATCAGTTTCTCATTATGAACAAATACGAAAAAGAATTTTATTTGTCCTTAAACGAAGAGAATGTAGCAAAATTCCAGGAATCTGCTGGCATGTTTGAAAAAGAGCTTGATAAATCCTCTCTTCCGGAAGATGAATTATCCGATTTCAAAACAAAACTGTTAAAATACACATCCTCGGCTGGTAATATCCAAACGACATCTAAGCAGATCAAAGAAATGACAAGTGAATTTGAATCGATTGCAGCCAATGTTGAGACTTCCATCATGAAAATCGAGAAATCCAATGATCAGAAGCGAGCAGAGCTGACAGACAAACAATCCGGATTAAAATCATTGCTCACCTGGCTCTTGATCGGTATCTCTGCAATCGTTATTGCAGGCATGACTGTTGCTGGAATCTGGCTGACCCGTTCTATCGCCCGCTCCATTTCATTATTAAAAGAAGGAGCAACAGTCATCGGCAACGGAAATCTAGATTACCGGGTACAAACGGCCTCCAATGATGAGATGGGTGAGCTTGCTGAGACCTTTAACGCCATGGCAGAAAAAATGCAGCGGTCCATGAGTGAAGTGCAGCGTGCTTCTGAACAGCTGGCTGCATCCTCCCAGCACCTTGCCGCGATATCGGAAGAAACGACCGCACAGACAGAGGAAGTTTCAGACGCAGTACAGCAAGTATCCATCGGTGCACAAAGCCAGGCGGATCATTTGCATGAAAGCACTCTGCTATTGACGGAAGTCACAGATGCCATCCAAGAAACTGCCTCCATCAGTGAACAGATCGCAATAGATACCCTTCAGGCGGAAGAGGACGGTAAGTCTGGAATGGAGACGGTTCAGCAGCTCAATATACACTCTGAAAAATTCATTTCGCTCGCGAATGATCTTATTTCTGAAATACAAGATGCCAATGCACAGTCCAAACAGATCCATTCCATCGTACATACTATCCAAGAAATCGCGAGAAGCACTGATCTGCTTGCTTTAAATGCTGCCATCGAATCCGCGAGAGCCGGCGAGGCTGGCAGAGGCTTTTCCGTTGTAGCGGCTGAAGTCCGAAAGCTGGCTGAACGCTCCAAAAATGAAGCACAGCAGATTCAGCAGCTTGTTAAACTGATGGGAGGCCAGATGGATAATCTTGCACAGGAAACAGCAAGATTTGAGGACTACCGTAATGAGCAGCTTCAGTCTGTTTCCATGACCAAGCAGGCCTTTGAGTCCATCGTAACCAATGTTGCTGCGATTCACGGAAAGATCAGCCAGATCCAGACGTCGATCCGGCATGTTGGTGAAGCGAATATCGGCCTTTCTGAAAAACTTCATGAAGTCAGTGCCATCTCACAAGAATCAGTGGCTACAAGTGAACAAGTCAGTGAATCAAGTATCCACCAGAAACAGGCGATCAATGAAGTGAACTATGCTGCAAACGAACTACAGGAAATTGCGCTTAATTTGCAGAATGAAGTTCAGCAGTTCCATCTTGGAGAATCAGCTAATCATGATATCGAAGAGCAAACGGTCCTTGAAGCTGTAGAAGAAGCGTTCCTTGAAGCGGCTCCTGCTCAGCATGAGGAGGAAGTTTCCTATGATGAGAGTGAAGAAGAGTTGAATCACGGTGATCAGATATCTTTGAATCCTCCCCTTAACAATGAGGACGATGAAGAAGTAAAATAGAAAAGAAAAAAGCTCCCGAAAAAGGGAGCTTTTTTCTGCTATCTTTTTTGATAATACTTGTATTGCCCGTAGAGCATCTTGACAATATGTTCAAACATCTCGTCTCTCGAAAGCAGGCCATTCGTAAAAATTCCGATGGCACCCGCTTTTTTTCGAATGTCTTTATCTGATGTGAAGCTGGCCATCACATCACCTAGTTCATGGCCTTTTCTGATTGGTTCAGCGATCTCCTCCGGCAGCGGAATCTTTGCACCGCTTGCCACGAGAACGTTCCCTTCCCTGTCAGACAAAGCTCCCCAGTTGCATAAATAGAGTGTTCCCTCAGTCTCTGAAACTCCGCCTTCTAAGCCGAATCCAAGCTCTGCACCATTTTTAACACAAGCCTTTGCCCGGTTAACGGCTCCAAGCCTTGTCTCCTCGTCAGATAAAGGCTGGGGAGATACGCCAGAAGGCACATCCATCGATTGAACAGGCTCGTTCACTACATGTTCAACCGCTTTTATTTTTGCGGGATTTGTTGAACCTACTGCAAACTTCATAACATCACCCTTGTTTGCTGTTAATCGTTCAATATACTGTTCAATGTTGTTTGATCTGTGCTCTTTACGAGCTTGATCAGCAGTTCTTTTGCTGCGGCATAATCATCAATATGGACGATGGATCCGTGCGTATGAATATAACGTGAACAAATACCTACTACCGCTGAAGGAACTCCTTTTCCTGAAAGGTGGACACTTCCTGCGTCCGTTCCACCTGGCGAAACAAAGTATTGATAAGGAATTTTGTTGGTTTCAGCCGTATCTAAAATAAAGTCTCGAAGCCCTTTATGCGTGATCATCGTACGATCTAGGATACGAAGCAAAGTCCCTTTTCCCAAATGGCCAAACTCGTTTTCATTGCCTGTCATGTCGTTGGCCGGACTTGCATCCAGTGCATAGAAAATATCAGGCTCAATCAGATTGGCGGCTGTTTTCGAGCCCCTGAGACCAGCTTCTTCCTGGACTGTAGCTCCTGAATAGAGCTGATTCGGCAGTTTCGTATCCTTTACTTCTTTTAGAAGTTCGATCGCCAGGCCTACGCCATAACGGTTATCCCATGCTTTAGCAAGAATCTTATTGGGATTGGCCATCGGGGTGAAAGGACAGATCGGCACAACCTGCTGTCCTGGACGGATGCCGATTTTCTCAGCATCTTGCTTGTTGTCTGCACCGATATCAATATACATGTGTTTGATATCCATTGGCTTCTTCCGCTGCTCCTCAAGAAGCAGATGAGGTGGTACCGAACCAATCACACCAACGACAGGACCCTGATCCGTGATGATCTGAACCCTTTGTGCGAGCAGGACCTGGCTCCACCAGCCGCCAAGCGTTTCAAAATGGATCATACCAGTTTTTGTAATTCTTGTTACCATAAAGCCGACTTCATCCATATGGCCGGCGACCATTACTCTTGGCCCTTCGCCATGCTTCACACCAAAGATGCTGCCAAGTCCGTCTTGAATAATCTCATCTGACAGCGGTTCAATTTCTCTTCTGACAAACTTCCGGACTTCATGCTCAAATCCCGGAGCGCCAGGAAGCTCTGTTAATGTTCTAAACAACTCCAGCGTTTCAGTATTCATTGTTTCTCCTTTCGGAAAGCTAGTATATGTATATCCCTATTGTAACGCTGGAAACAATAATTTTCCAATGCAGCAATAGGGCGGTTGTACCTATAATTATTTATAAGGAATCGGATCAGCGGCGCCTGCTTCTTCAAATCCTTTTAAACGCAGCTGGCAGCTGTCACATTCTCCGCACGCCTCTTCTTCTCCGTTATAACAAGAGGTCGTCAGACGGTACGGGACTTCCAGTTCAAGACCCTTTTCGATGGTCTCTTTTTTGTTAAATGCATAAGAGGTGCGCAGATTGAAATCTTGTCACCAGTTGTTCCTGCTTTTGTTGCCAGGTTGATGGTTTCATTCATGCTTTTAATGAATTCAGGACGGCAATCCGGGTATCCGCTGTAATCAACTGCTGACACACCGATATAAACAGCTTCAGCACCAATCACTTCCGCATAAGCACTCGCCAGTGAAAGAAAAATCATATTTCGGGCCGGGACATACGTTGATGGAATTTCTTCCTTGTCGTCTTTTTCAGTCGGCACATCAATCGAGGAATCTGTCAATGCACTGCCGCCGATCTGATTCAGAAACGCGATGTCCACAATACGGTGTTCATTCACGTTATAATGTTGGGCTACCTTTTTGGCCTGAAGCACCTCACGGCTATGCCTCTGACCATAATGGAAGGTTAGCGGATAAAGCTCATACCCTTCATTTGCCGCAATTCCCATACAAGTTGTGCTGTCCAATCCACCGCTTAATACAATAACCGCTTTTTTCATCTTATACCCCTCTCTTATCCGGATGCCAAATGATTTTATGGAGCTGCATACTGACTTTGACATCTGACATGCGCTCTTCAAGTACTTTGTTTACAAGCTTTTCAGGCGGCATTGTTTCCCAGACCGGACTGAACAATACCTGTCCTTGTTTGTGATGTTGATTGACTACAGATGCAGCAAGTTCAAAATCTTCATCACTGCCGATTACAAATTTAATTTCGTCCTGCAGCTCCAAATGATCAAAATTCTCATGAACCATGCGATCCATCTCTCCAGAAGCCGGCAGTTTATAATCCATTACAAACCTTGCTTTGTTTTTAATTAATGGCTCGCTCTCCCTTAATAACTGAAACGCTTCAAGAGCAATAGCACCATTGGTCTCTATATGAATATCTTCAATTCTTTCAATTTCCGCCATCGCTTTTAAGAGCGCAGCCGATTTTTCTCTGTGGATCAGCGGCTCCCCGCCCGTAAAGCAGATCCGTTTTGATGCAAAAGAATTGATTCTCTGAATGATTTCTTCAATCGTTGCCTCAAATTCCGGCTTGGCTGGCGCATAGCTATAAGGAGTATCACACCATGTGCAGCGTAAGTTACAATGAAATACACGTACAAAAATGGTTGGAAAGCCTGCGGCCATCCCTTCGCCTTCAATAGTCTCGAAGATCTCTACCATCGGGACTTTCCACTGGGAGTAGACATCAGAGGATGGCAAGTTAAAGTGATTCGTCATGTTCCATCCACTCCCTTTTTAAGGTCGCATAGCTCGTGGGTGTTTCATATAAAACGATCTCTTCCAATCGAAATCCTTTATCTTTCCAATGATATTCCATTAATTTTTTATCAAACTCTTCCCAGATCCAAACGATCATATTTTCAGCCGTTGTGTTCATCGGCGGCAGCACTTCATTTAAATAACGATGATCAAGCCTGCTCTCGATCGCCTCTTTATAAATTTTCTTTATGTCCCCGAAATCCATTGAGATTCCTACAGGGTCAACGAATCCGCTAATCGTTAGCACCAGCTTATACGTATGCCCATGCAGGTTCTTGCATTTCCCTTCATAGCAGTGAAGGTGGTGGGCGGCGTCAAATGTAAATTCTTTCGTTACAGCAACCCGTTTATGATGATACTTCAGCCTGCTTCGCTCGATATCTTCATCTATTTTTTGAACCTTCTTTGGAATTTCAAACTCCATATATTTCCATCCTTCCAAGAACATGGATAACCAATAAAAAAATCCCCATACAAACAGACGTATCGGGAGAGAGTGAAAGATTTTATAAGTTTCCACGCTCCCTAGTTTTTTTTTTAGCGAGGGGTGGGAATTTCGAACCCTCATTCATTGACTGCCTTTTAAGAATAGCAAAAAAGTCAGAAAAACTAAAGCTTTCTGTTATACTGAATGTGGAAAAGCTTACATAAGAAAAGGAGATGCTGAAAATGAAAGCAAGCAAATGGATTCTTGCCGGAGTCGCAGGCTTCGCAGCAGGATATGTAGCAGCAAAGCGAGCACCTCAGAACCTGACTCCTGAAAAAGCATTAAAACTGGTAAAGAGCCTGACCAAGGACGAATTTATGGTTACCGGTTCATGGATCAGCGTACAACCTGAGGAAGTAAAGCGCTTCGGGCTGCCGTTTACAGTATACAAAGGAGGCCTTTCCAGCACTCTCAACTCCACCCTCACTCAATTTGATTTCATGATTGATGCCAAAACCGGAACGCTCCTTGATATCTCTAAACACGGTGAAAAAACTAAAGTAATGGTATAGACACAAAAAAGCGCCGCAAACACTGCGGCGCCTTTTTTAGTTAGGCTTGGTTAAAAGCATATTGTTGAATTTCAATTAGATTGGGCATCGCATACTGATGCTTAAAAGAGACCCTCAAGTCTTTTTTCTCCAATAATAAGGGGTGATAGCTAGCGATGATAAGAGCCGGTTCAATCATACCCCACCAAAATCAAAATAGACGAACAGAGCTTTTAGTTGAAGTTTTTCATATGATTGTACAAGTTGTTTTTAATTTTAAATTTAGTTGTTAGGTACTGGCCTTTCTCCCAAATGGCAAGGAGGTATAGCGGTACAAGCAAGACAAGGGAAAGAAGCAGTATGATCACAACAAAATCCATCTTCGTGCCTACTTGATCCTCATGTGTTTTTTTGTACTGCTGCAGTTCTGGGCCGGCTTTTGCCACTTCCTGCTCTGTCAGCATCTTATTGTCTTTCGCATTGTAAAAGACAATATCTTTGTGCTTGAAGTAAAAAATGTTATCTCTAAGTGTCTTGTAGGAACCCATGCCTACGACGATCTCAGAAGTATCAAGCTTTGGATCATTGTTCGGAACAGTCTTTATATCTGTAATCTCAATACTGCCCTTCTTGTAATCGTAGTGCTTTTCTTTCAGGCCTTTTTCAATGGCTGCTTTCATTTCATTGTCTGCTGTCGCTCCAGCTGCAGAAGCGATCGAGGCAAAGGAAAAAACAAGAGTAAAAACGGATAATAGTGCAATAATCTTCCTTTTCATTATAATCCTCCTTGCTTTCAGTACAATTCCAATTCTAATTCTAATCTCTTCCATCATATCATATTTTTCCTTTTTATTTACCCACTTGAATTTGGAAATAATGTGACGGATTTTTGACAACCTAATCCTTTGGGCGAGCAATGCCCTCGATCATCTTTCCTTGGTCATCCCACTTGACTGCTCTGTATACCGCATCATGGTAAAAAAAGTACCACGTATCTGGCTTGATCCATTTTTGTTTTTCATAAATCGAAGTCATCGGATAATCATCATAAGCAAGCACCCAAAGCGGATTTTTATGCGCATGGGTCGGCATGATATCACCCAGATGATAGAGCACGGTTCCTTCTGTCTGTATTTCAATAATGCTGTGGCCGTCACTATGGCCTCCGGTATGAATCATCCTGATTCCAGGCAAAGGCTCAAAGGATTCATTAAACGTTGTCACCTGATGCTCGATCGGCCTCCAATTTTCTTCCCAATATGTATTTCTTGAACGGATATTCGGATCCTTCAGTTCCTTCCATTCGGTTTCAGAGGTATAGATGACAGCGTTTTCGAAAACGGGCTTTAGTTCGCCGTCTGCCATTTTCGTCAATCCGGAGGCATGATCAAAGTGCATGTGTGTCATCAAAACAATATCAATATCCCCCGCTGACATGCCCAAAGCTTCAAGACTTTCTTCAATCACTGATTCTTCATGAACGCCATAGTTCCGCTTTTGTTTGTCACTTAACTTCCCGCTGCCTATTCCTGATTCAATGAGAATATTCTTTCCGAATCCCTGCAGCAAAATCGGTTCTGTTCGTAATTCAATCTGATTCAGCTCATTCACAGCATACTTTTTACTCCATAGCGGTTTTGGAACCACTCCAAACATGGCTCCCCCATCCATATGGGTTACTCCGCCATCCAGCCAAGTTAACGTTAACTTGCCTACCTTCCACTGATCCATTGTGAGACTCTCCTTTGCAACATTAAAAATAATCTGAATTCAGTGTACCATACTTTTTTTAATGCAAGCTACCTGCTGAATGTCTGGAACATAAAAAAACCCGGGAGTTATCCCGGGTTACTTTTTTGAACGGAATTGCGCTTCAGTCCGATAGATCCTGAAGCCTTTGGAAGAAAATTTCTCTTCGTATTCCGTCATGATATTGCCTTCATAATCACTTTTATGCAAATCAAGCCAGACTTGTTTTAGAATCATGCCATATTTTGAGAAACTGTGGAGAGAATACTCAAATAATCCTTGGTTATCGGTTTTAAAATGAATTTCCCCCTCGTCTTTAAGGATGGTTTCGAAAATGGAAAGAAACGATTCGTACGTTAGACGGCGCTTTTCATGCTTGTTTTTCGGCCAGGGATCCGAAAAGTTAAGATATACTCTGTCCACTTCACCCGGCTTAAAAAAATCAGTCAGCTTTTGGGCATTTTCTCTGATCAGTTTAACGTTGTCGATCTCTTCCGTAACAATTTTTTCCAATCCAGAGACAATGATGCTATCGTAAATTTCCATGCCGATATAGTTGATATCCGGATGAGCCTTTCCCATTCCTGTAACAAAACTTCCTTTACCCGTTCCTACTTCAATATGAATCGGATGATCGTTCCCAAAATAATCGTGCCATTTGCCTTTTAAATCAGCAGGATTCGGGGCAACAACCTCTGGATACTCATTTAGCTTTTCTTTTGCCCATGGTTTAAAACGCTGACGCATACTGATCTCCCTTTCTAACATCAAATACCATTTAACACCTTCGACATTTTAACATGAAACGCTGTTCAGAAAAAGGCTTCAATAAAGCCTGCGTTCAAAAAAAAGAATCCGCAGCTTTACGTCGCGGATAAATTCTTCCGTATTCCATACCCTATGATTACTGAATTTCATCAACAGTTTAAAAGAAGGACGTGAAGATATATGCCGCTTGATTATACCCATCAACTGACACTGTTAAGAGACATTCTTCAAGATCATCACACCGATTGCAAGGGCACGCCTCAGGAATGCGCCCAACTGGAACGCCTGGCTACCCGGCTGATGCAGCATGGGAGTTTAAATAATGAAATCAAGGATGTCTTGGGTCTCATTAACACGTACAGTCACGATGGTTCAACTCATGAGAACCTTGAAGAACATATAACAAATCATAAGCCCCATATCGAAAATTGGCTGAATACCATTCAACCCATTCAAATTTCATAGCAAATTAACAGGGATTACCCGGGCAATAAATGGAAATTGTCGATTTTTTTAATTTATATAATAGCTTTCCTGCAAGACTTGCTTTAAAAAATTGTACCAGTATTCTTTTTCAGCTTCCTGTTTTCTCTCACTGTGCCAAAATACCGACAAAATGGTTTGTGCGATAATATACCAATGCATTCTCCGCTGAAGGTCCACCGTTAGTTCGACTCCATACGTGGACAGCCATTTAGACCAATTTTCACGAGGAATATACCAGTATAGAAGCATACCAAGATCAAGTGCGGGATCAGCAATCATCGCACCATCCCAGTCTATAAGATATAACTCGTTGGTTTCGCTCAGCAGCCAGTTATTATGATTAACGTCACAATGGCAGACGACTTTATCGTCATGCTGGATGACGTTTTTTTGCAATTTTAAATAACGGACAGCCTCCTTTATTTTTGGAGGACATACCTGTTCAGCCTGGATTTTCGTTTCAATATCATCAATAATCAGATCAGGAGTGAGCGGCTGTTTACCCAAGCGTTTTAACATATCAAGAAGTTCAGAAGACTTATGTATTCTGCCTAAAAGTCTCCCTATGCCATCATTCAGCATTTCAGATGCTTTTAATTCCCTTCCGTTCAGCCACTTTTGTGCCGTAATTACATCTCCGTTGCCCAATCTTTTTGTCCATAATAATTTCGGAACAATTCCTTCCGCAGAAAGTACCGCGAGAAAAGGTGACGAATTGCGCTTTAGAAAAAGAGTCTGATCTTCATATTTAGCTTGATATGCTTCTCCTGTTGCCCCACCAGCCGGCATAATCTGCCAGCCCTTGCCTAGTATGTGTTCCAAAACGTTCACCTTCAATCTCATGCGGAAAATTATTATGTCCTCTTTTATATCGGCTAACTTACACTTTGTTTAAAATTTAAAACCTCTACGAATACATTATTTTAACACAGCCTGAAGAAAAATCGTACATATTTATGTTTCGTTAAAATTTTTCGCTATACTGAACGGCCATTGTAAATCCAAGTGGCGGAATGATGAGCGTCTCGTCATCTGTTTTATACAGCCCATCCTCTTTCACTTCCATTGCCTCTGCCGTAACTGTCCATTGGCCTGGAAACGGCAGCTGGTAAACCTTCTCGATCTGATGGCCGTTGTATAAAAGGATAATATGTCTCCATGAATCCAGCTCGCCTATGTTTTTGATCATGTACCCGAACAATCCATCAGGCAGGTATTGAAGAAGAGATAAGCAGTCGGCAATTATCTCAGGTTCATCGATTCGGAAGGCGGGATGCTTCTTTCTAATTTGAATGAGTTCAGCCACATATTGTACGTCTGCTTCATATTTTGCTTTCCGTTCCCAATCAAGCCTGTTGATAATATCACCCGATTTATAGCTGTTGCCGTCTCCTTGTTTTGTCCTGAAAAATTCTTGGCCGGCATGAATGAATGGAACTCCCTGTGAAAAGATAGCGAGTGCTGTACCGAGCAAATGCCGTTTTCGCAGGACTGTCTCTTCTTCATAGGGATGCAGCGCACGAAGCCGGTCCCATAACGTGTGGTTATCATGGCATTCAATATAATTAATGCTTTGGCCCGGTGTTATGAACAATCCGTGCTCTCCCGAATTTCCCGATGCATTTTCATACATCCCTGCAATTTGGGAAGCGTCCCCATTAATAAATCCTTCAAGTGCGTCATGAAAGATATTCCCTTTAACATGGTCACGGAAACGATCATTAAAGAATGAGATTCCCGGCATCTTATCTGCAGAATCAATACATGCCTTTTGGTCTTCATCCAGCCACGTATTCATCTTCCAGCCTTCTCCTAAAATAAATACAGCAGGATTTACTTCCGAAAGTTCCCTGTAAATTTCGTTCATCGTTTTGATATCATGAATACCCATTAAATCAAATCGGAAACCATCTACTTTATATTCTTTCGTCCAAAACATCACTGAATCCATCATGAATTTCCTCATCATATATCGTTCTGAGGCTGTATCATTTCCTACGCCTGTTCCATTGACAGGGTTCCCCCCATAATCAAACCTAAAGTAATAGCCAGGCACAATCTTTTCAAAATCAGATGTCTCCCTGATAAAAACATGATTATAAACAACATCCATAATGACACGAAGACCATTTACGTGCATAGATGAAATCAGTGCTTTAAATTCCTTGATTCTTGAAATCGGATCTGCGGGATCGGTCGCATAAGAGCCTTCAGGAACATTGAAATGCAGTGGATCATAACCCCAGTTGTACTCCGTATCTGCCTTTGTTTCATCAATACTGCCGTAATCATTGACGGGCAAAAGCTGGACATGCGTAACACCCAGCTTTTTCAAGTGATCGATTCCTGTAACTGAATGGCCAGGACCTGCAGTGCCTGTTTCTGTAAACGCAAGGAATTTACCTTTATGCTGCATGCCGCTTAACGGATGAATGGAAAAATCCCTGACATGGACTTCATATATGATACTGTCCGTCTTTTTGATGGGAGGAGGGGAAAGAGCAGTATCCCAGCCCTCAGGATCAGTCTTGCTTAAGTCGATCACAACTCCCCTTTTTCCATTGATCGTTACGGCTTTCGCATAGGGGTCCACAGCTTCATTAACCGCATGATTTACTCTGACAAGGTAACAATATTCATTTAAATGGCAATCACCTGCTACCTCCGTTTCCCATACCCCTCTATCTCCCAATCTCATCGGGTGTTCAAAGGCTGTACTTACACTTGTAAACAGCTTCAGCCGTACAGAAGAAGCTGTCGGCGCCCAAACTTTAAAAATGGTTTTTTCAGAGGTATACAAAGTGCCAAGATCACTTTTTTCATACGCGAAGACTTCATCAAACTCTTTTGTTCTTACAACCGCCCCCGTCTTTAACGGGATCCTTCCTCCGTTAGGGCACACAACCCAATAATCCCGGTGGATAGGAATTTTCTGATCAAGCACCATATGAAAAAGCAGCCGGTCCTCCAACCGCTGTTCAGAAATCTTTTTTAATGGGTAAACCCTTTCAAGGTCCGTCACGTAAAAATAGGCCTCCCTCGGCACTTCGGTAAAAATGACGAGTGTGACCATTGTAAATGTATCAAGATAAGCTTCGATCTGTTCTGCTTCCACAACACATTTATGATTGTTTAAAATGCCGATCCACCCCCTAAATAACCCATGCTTTCCGAGAATCCTGCAGTATTCACCGTTCAATACAGTCTATGTATAACAGGCTCGTCGGGTTTTTTGTCTAAAAAAAGAGCCTATCAGACGATACACTCTTCTTATTTTATCCAAATGATAGAAAAACAGAATTCACTTTGCTCAACTTTCCCGCGAAATTAAACTTTTATAGACAGTGCAGAGGGAATAACGTAACATTCAACAGGTGTTGTGCCGAGCAATTCTCCATCCGCCTGAACCGTTAACGGCACTTTACTTGCTATGGAGATCCGTCTTCCTTCGAGAATGGTTACACCATCCAGCTCCTTATGGTTACCCGAGAATACGGTAACAAAGAGAAATAGCAGCTTTAATGGGTGCAAGCCGTGGACGATACACAGCTCAAGCAGGCCATCATCAGGCCTTGCAGAAGGGCATATTTTCATTCCTCCCCCATAATAGGGCATATTGCCGGCAGCAATCAGCCAAACCGATGAAAACTGGTGCTCGCAGCCATCCACAGTAACGGCAGCATCGACCGGTTTATAGGAAAAAAGAAGACGGAACATGCTTACGGTATAGGCAAAGTTTCCTGCACCGAAGCGCTGGAACCATTTCTTGTACCATGATCGATTGGTCAGCTTGGTCACTTCCCCGTCAAACCCGATTCCGGCTGTACTCACAAATAATTCTTTTCGTCTTTTATTGCCTGGAAAGCTGAGAACTCCAGCGTCGATGATTTTATTAGGGTTCCGTTTATTTAAAAGGCGTCTTTTTAAAATATAAGCCAGACTCTTTTTCTTATTGAACCCCAATCCCCGAATAATGTCATTGCCAGATCCGCCTGGGAGAAAGCCGACAGGTACTTCAGGCATATCCTTCAGTCCGTTGATTACTTCATGGATGGTCCCATCCCCGCCTACGGTAATGATAGCTTCGATCTGATCCCGATTGATGTAAGAGATCTTTTTGGCAATTTCAAGCGCATGACCCTCACTCTCCGTATAGTAGGAGCGGTAAGGAACATCCTCGGCCGAAAGAATCTCTTTTACGGCCTTCCAGGTTTTTTGAG
Source organism: Fictibacillus marinisediminis (assembly GCF_023149135.1). Taxonomy (NCBI): domain Bacteria; kingdom Bacillati; phylum Bacillota; class Bacilli; order Caryophanales; family Fictibacillaceae; genus Fictibacillus; species Fictibacillus marinisediminis. The sequence goes on from NZ_JAIWJX010000002.1 coordinate 3,029,639, forward strand.
CCTTTTTATTGTTTGCATGAATAATAAATAAATAGAGTTTCATTTGCATTCCTTATCCTTTAAACATGAATAAGATAGAATTCGACATAGACCGTCATTACTCCTCTAATCCGCTGTTTTCTTCCCATTCCGGCTGCAGCAGGGAGTTAGTGACAGAAGCCTTAAGCAGGGCATCGATGAATTTTAATTGGTGGCTCTTCGGAGGGCTTGGATCACTAGCTAATCTGGCAAACCAGGATCCAAAGGTACGCTTATCGACCACCTGGACATCACTCCACTTCGGATGGATATCGACATAACCGTTCTGGCATAAAACTGCTTTTTTCAGCTGCAGCCTGTCTTTGAAGGGCTCCAGATAAGGCTTAAGCACAAAATCCATTCTTTCCAGTGCGATAAAAGGATTGACTACCTTTTTACTCTTCTGTCCATCTTCAGTACGCTTCCAAAAGTGTTTTGTGTCTTCCTGGTAAATGGCATCTTTCCCCTCCAGCAGAGCGATACACCAGATCGCCCCCGGCCCAGCCAGAATGACTTCCAATTCTACCGGTGCCGCTTTATGCAGGATAGCTGGTTTGTAAAATAAAAAATAGCTATCCGGAATTTTAGAAGTAAAAAATTGCAGCTGTTCGTCGTTCAAATAGGCTGGGTCCAAATTTGAGAATTCTTTAACCGTCGAGCTTGCCCACTTAAGCTGGGAGGTAAAAATCTTTCTTGAAATGGAAGTCTTGTGATTCTTCCCTTCTTCAGCCCGTCTTTTTTTTAGCGCAACGAATCGGCTCTGGTAGTGATAAAGATTTAATTCATACCGAGACACATAGTCTTCAAGTTTTACGAGCTGAGCCAAATGCCATCTCCCTCTCCTTTTTATATTAAAGTGATTCTATAAAAACCATGCCGCAAAAAGCGGCACGAGAACAGAAGCAATAATGCAGCTCAATCCCATTGCCACTGAACTGTATGCAGCTGTTTCTTCACCGAACTCCATCGCTTTGGATGTGCCGATCGCATGGGATGACGTTCCGATTCCTAATCCCCTGGCCAGGGGAGTCTTCAGCCTCAGCCAGTTGAACCACCTTGGCGCAAACACGGCACCGGAAATTCCGGCAATAATTACAAAAACAGAAGCAAGTGCAGGTGAGCCATGGGTTAATCGGGCAATCTCCATCGCAACTGGTGTGGTTACAGATTTCGGAAGCATGGAGAGGATGATCCTTTTGTTCGTTCCGATCGCACTTGCAAAGAGAAAAACAGTAAGAACACCTACAAGGGTACCTGTAAATACGCCTGCAATTATGGATACAAGGTGGCGTTTTAAACTTTCTCTGTATAAATACAGAGGATAAGCGAGAGCTACCACACCAGGTCCGAGCAGCTCTTCAATCCATTTTCCTCCTGCCATGTACTTCTCATAAGGAATATGAGTGATAAGGAGAAGCAGGATCATGACAAACGTCGTCGTCAGAACAGGGATAAGAAAAGGCGAGTTCCATTTTTCATATACCTTTTTCATAGCGATAAAAAGGAGCACAGTTACGAGAATAAAGATAAGACTAGTCCAAAACATTGCTGACAGACTCCTTCTTTGACATGAGACGTTCACTCGACCAGCCTGTGGCAGCTACAACTAAAAATGTAGATACCGCCGTTGCGGCTATGAGCAGCAGTCCTTTCACGGAAAAAAGGGCTGGATAGTTCATGATTCCTACAGTGACAGGTATAAAGAACAGCGGCAGATAGGCTAGCATAAATTGCGCACCTGAGCTCACCCAGGTGCTTTTAAATTTCCCTGTACAGAGGGCTATAAACAATAAAATCATTCCGACGACACTTCCCGGAATGAATAAATGCAAGCTTTCTGATATCCAAACACCAAGCATATGAAACAAATACAGAACACCAATCTGGAATACAATCACAAAGGCTTTCAATGTTCGTCCTCTCCTTTAAGATTAAACTCTTCGATGACTTTATACTTAGGCTTTTTATCCAGGTGAGTTTCGTAAAGCACAATGGAACGAACTTCAAACGTCAGCCCGGCAACCGGATTGATCATGTTTTCATCAAAAACGCTATTAATGGCAGCATCAGCGTCCCCCCACCTCTTAGCAAGAGTAATATGGGGGGAAAACGGCCTGGTTTCTACCGGAAAGCCCGCTTTCTGGCATAGGCCGTGTACTGTTTTCTGCAAAGTAAAAAGGCCCGCCTCCTCATCTACTCCGAGCCAGAATATACGGGGCTGGTCCAGCTTGCCGAAAAATCCTGCTCTTGATACCGTGAGAGAAAAAGATGGAAGATCATGAAGATTCATATGAAACGATTCTTTTAGATTGATAAGCTGATTTTGACTGGTTTGTCCAAGAAAAGCCAGCGTGAGATGCAGATCCTCTTGATGAACCCATTGTTTAAAAGGAAGCTTTTCTTTGAGCACTTCGGATAATTCACCAATCGTGCTTTTTACATGAGAAGGAATTGGAACGGCAGCAAAAATATGTCTATTCATACATTCTTTCATCTCCATTAAAAAGGAATTATTCCTATCTTACCAAAAAGCATCACCGTACAACCATCCAAAAGCTTTCATGTTTTATTTTAAAAGTTGAATTTGTTATACTTTTTGTAATTAGTTAAAGACAGGGATGTGCAAATTATGAAAGTTGTTCAAAACATAGCCGAATTAATTGGTGATACTCCTCTTGTCCGATTGAATCATATACCTGACCCAGACGGGGCCTCCGTCTACGTGAAACTCGAATATTATAATCCAAGCCGGAGCCTAAAGGACCGGGCTGCCTATAACATGCTCATTGAAGCGGAAAAATCAGGTCAATTAAAGCCTGGGGATACGATTATTGAACCGACATCCGGAAACACGGGAATCGGTCTGGCGATGAACGCGGCAGCCCGAGGATACAAGTCAGTGATCGTTATGCCAGATACAATGACAACCGAAAGAATCAATCTTCTCAAAGCTTATGGTGCACAAGTCGTTCTCACACCAGGAGATGAAAAGATGCCTGGGGCCATCAATAAGGCAAGAGAACTGCTGGCCGAAAACCCTGAAAACAGTTTTATGCCAATGCAGTTCGAAAACGCGGCCAATCCAGATGCCCACCGCACGACCACTGCCGTTGAAATCATTGAGGCGATGCAAGAGCTGAAAAAGTCCTTGAGCGCCTTCGTTGCTCCTGCCGGCACGGGCGGTACCATTACCGGGACTGGCGAAACACTAAAAGCGGCTTTCCCCGACATGACGGTGCATGTGGTTGAGCCGGCGGGTTCTCCTGTTTTATCAGGAGGCAAACCAGGCAAGCATAAGCTGGTAGGAACCAGCCCTGGTTTCATACCGTCAATCTTAAATCAGAACGTCTATGACGAAATCATAAAAGTAGAGGATGAACCGGCCTATACGACCGTCAGAAGACTCGCTGCAGAAGAAGGCATCCTCGTCGGCCCATCGTCCGGTGCAGCAGTCTATGGTGCCGTTCAAACCGCCCAAAAGCTTTCCAAGGATGACGTTGTTGTCTGTATCACCTGTGATTCTGGAGAGCGTTATCTATCCAGTGATTTGTTCCAATTCGAATAAAAAGAAAAAAGACGGCTCAAGGTCCACATGCAGGATCATGAGCCGCCTTTTTATACTCCAGAACTGAGCCCAAGCTTCTTATCTCTGGACTGCAGCCGCATTAATATTCCAATCATAAAGAGGCCTGCAAAAGAAAGAATACCGAAGAAAAGATAGGTGTTAAAGATTGAATACTTTTCAAAGATCATGCCTCCCAAAAACGTACAGAACCATGAACCGAGTCCATTACCTACGGCAGTATATAAGGAAACCGCTGTAGCCCGCACATCAGAGGGAGTATTTTCCCGAATGTATTCCATAGCCGCCGGAATAAACAAACCGACGGAAAAGCCCTGAACAACAGTCGTTAAGAGCACAACAGTGATTGACGGCTGAAAGAAATAAAAGGTCCATCTTAAACCGGAAACCGCTGCCGCAAACATCATGATTTGGATAACACCATACTTTCTCAGGGCGATGCCCGACAGTTTCATGAATGGCGCTTCACTGCCGGCTGCAAGCAGGAATGCGATACCCACTCCAGTCAAGGTTCCGCCAATTCCCTGGATATAAAAGCTGAAATAAAAATTGTTCGCAAAGATAGGACCAAAAATAAGAAACGTGGTGACTAAAAATACCATATACTTCGGCATTCTAATCAAGGCTGAAAGGCCAGAACGCAAATCCACTTTTAGCATCTCACCTTCTCTCGGCATGGTTCTAATCAGCAGCAAACAAAGAAGCAAGCTTAGAGCGAAAGAATAAAAGATGATGGAAATGCCCGACATTTCCGATAACTTCCCCATAATAAATACAGCTACTGCAAAACCAATCGCCCCAAACAGCCGGTAATTCCCGTACTCCTGCTTAGTCTGGTTTACGTAATTCAAAAGAATACTGTCTGATATCGGTACGATCGCACTTTGAAATAACGCCAGCAGGATCAGTATGATGAACAGCCAACCGTACGTGCCAATAAACAGCACGGCATAGCCGATTAATCCCGTAAGAAGAAGCGATACAGCGAGTACATGCTTTGGCTTTTTCGTATAATCTGTAATAATTCCCCACATCGGCTGCGCAAAAATCATCACTATAGGGCTCAATGACATTAACGTACCGATCTCAGTTCCCGAAAGCCCTGCTTCTTCCTTGAAGTAAATGCCGAGCAAAGGAAACAAGCTTCCAAAGGCAAAGAAAGTAAATAAATAAAAACATTTCATGCTTAAAGAAGTTCTTTTCTGACTAACCACTTTTGTCCCTTCTCCCCAATCCCTTTTCTCTCAATCAAACGTATGGACACAGATTATCTGGCCAATTCATAAATAGCCTGTGCATAAATGGCTGCAGCACTGAATAAATCGTCCAGGAACATATATTCATCTTTTTGGTGAGCAACATCTTCCCTCCCAGGAAATAATGCCCCAAACGCCACACCCGCTTCTAATGACCGTGCATATGTCCCGCCTCCGATAGCGATCGGATTACCAGGCTGGCCCGTTTGTTCTTCATACACCTTTTTTAAAGTCTGGACCAACTCATGATTTTCATCTACAAAATGAGGCTTCGTATGCTTTGTCACCTCTAAGGAAAAACTTTTTACATCCACCAGTTTTTGAAGTGTATCCAATACCATTTCACCTGAATGCTTGACAGGATACCTTATATTCAGACCGATGGTCCCCCCCGCTTCCCGGCTGTAATCAAACACCCCTGGATTTACCGTTAAAATTCCGCTAACATTATCCTCTGCCTTAATCCCAAGCTCTTCACCTGAAATGCTTCCAAGATGATCCTTAACAAAACCAATGTAGGCTTTTCCCTGTTCATCAAGATCTGCTCCAGCTAAAAATGAAGCAAGCAAGACTCCCGCATTCACACCGAATTCAGGCGTACTTCCGTGCGCAGACTTCCCGATTAGAGTTAGTATCAGGCCAACATCATTTTTGGAGGAGGACCCAGTTAAATTGCGGCTTTTTAAAAATTGTTGAAAGCTTTCTTCAAGCTCTTCACTGCCTGAGATCACCGCTTCCGCCTGATCTGGCACCATATTGAGCCTGAGTCCAGAAGAAAAGGATTCAAGCACATTAGGATGCTGGCAGTTTTCTGCGGCAGCTCCCTGCTTTAAATCAATGTTAAGCATCCCTTTCTCGGCATGGATAATTGGAAAATCGGCATCCGGCGCAAACCCGGATGAAGGCATTTCTTCATGCTTAAAGTAATGATCCACACAACGCCATAGGCTTTCCTCATCCGTTCCAAGGATCAGCCTGACTCGCTTGGATAAAGGCAGGCCAAGTTCCTTGATCATCTTCATCCCGTAAAACGCAGCCATCGTTGGACCTTTATCATCAATGGCACCCCTGGCAAAGATCTTACCATCCTTAATTTCTCCTCCGAACGGATCCACCGTCCATCCATCACCCTCGGGAACAACATCAAGATGGCACAAAATTCCGATTAATTCTTGTCCTTCTCCTATTTCAATATGGCCGGCAAAGCCGTCAACATTTTTAGTCTGCATACCCTGTGCATTGCCCAGTTCAAGCATATAATCCAATGCCATTTCAATCCCCGGCCCAAATGGAGCTTTATCAGCGGCTTTATCTTCCTCCAGCACACTCCTGATCTGCAGCAGGCCTTGTGTATCCTGAAGCAGATTTTCCTTCCTTTTTTCGATTTCTTCTTTCCAATTTACATTTTTCATACTGCTCACCTTTCTCCATTCAATTCTTATGTATCATCTCATGTTTCAGTCCTACTAGGTACTCGTTCAAACGAAAAACCACTCTTTATTTTAGCTTATATTACCAAAAAGGTAAAAAAACGCAGAATAATGCCGATATAAAGACTGCTCATTTGCTTTTTTTTCTGAAATAAAGTATAATATCGCGTAAATAGGAGGTGTGGTTGTTAAAACGTAAACGATGAATGCTTTGTTTTGTTTATTAAACAAGCGGTCATTACATGCTGCGAAGCCGCCAATCACCTGAGAAATAGAGAGAGAAATCATGATATGAAATCATGGCCAAGCAGCGAAGAACCGGTATGTGGAGTCTTCGCTTTTTATTTTAATCTCATATTTAATGAAAATTTAAACATTTTATCATAATAAATTAAAGAACTTTTACTATAATTTATTATGAACGACAATACTGTATAGGGAGTGGTTTTTTGAGTCCTTCAACTAACCGTATGTTGAACCGTGTAAAATCCATGTATCTTTTTATAAAAAGGAAAGGGACTGTTACAACACGAGAATTGGTTGAAGAATTTGGGACTACGCAGCGCACTATCCAGAGGGATCTAAATGTATTGGCTTATAACAACCTGGTCACCAGCCCGAGCAGAGGCTTGTGGCAAACAACTTCTAAAAAAGTAAAAGTATCTTAACTTGGAAAAGTAAAAAGCACCCCGTTTAAGTCCTCGAGGGCGCTGCAGCCAGACATCACATCTTGTAAAGTGCTTTTCTAATAAGATAACCCCCATCCACATGGAAAGGGGGTTTTTGTTTGTTATTCTTAAAAAAGCGGCTTTATGTCTTCCTTTTCATTCACTAAGTGGTCCTTGAGCTCAGGCTCAACGATCCACTTCTCTTCCACCCAGTTTGGTTCGCCTGCGATCGGCATGTATTTGTTGCCTTCACCTAAAAGCTTTGACCAAAACCCTTCAGCGATCTCAATGGCAACTGCTTTTTTTGAAATGGTATCAAGGATGACATCTTTAATCTTGCCGATTTTTTCTCCGTCAATGGTTTCAACCGTCCACCCATCAAATATGGAGGAGGCCATGCACTCTACAGGCTCTTCGATTTGACGTTCGTTACCCTGGTAGACAATGTCGTCATCAAGTGAAATGATATCGTGCCATGGAATATAATACGTTTCTTTATAATAAGACCTTGCAGCGACCGGATAGCCTGTACCGCTCAGCGGTGTGCTTTGTGATCCGATGCCGCTCGTTGCTGCTTGCATGTTCAGCACATTTTTATCAATAGGATCAAATGATTCTTCATTTCCGGGATCGGCCGGAACTGTTTCCTCAAACGACAGGTAACAGAGCGAAAAATCATATTTATTCAGAAGAATGCCACTTAAGTCAATGTTATCTTCCTTTGTTTCTGAGTGCTTGACTTTTTTATCGAGTAAATCGTTAGCTTTTAATAGCATAAAACATTCCTCCTTTTTCTAGCTATTACCCGATATTTCTTTTTAAAAAACCTCTCTCTCCAATAAACGTTCCAGTTCTTCTGCTGTCAGTTCTCTGTATTCTCCGAGCTTCAGCTTCTCATCAAGCTTAAGTCCTCCCATTTGAATGCGCTTTAAATAGGTGACTTTTTTCCCGACCGCTTCAAACATTCTTTTCACCTGATGAAATTTCCCTTCTGTAATGATAAGCTCAATTTCTGACACCTCTCCAGAATGAAGGATAGAAAGAGCTCCAGGCTTGGTCTTGTATCCATCTTCAAGAGTTACTCCATCATTGAACGCATCCACATCTTCCTGTGTTACAACCCCTTCAATTTTCGCATAATAGGTTTTAGGTACATGCTTTTTGGGGGATAAAAGCGAATGGGACAATTGTCCGTCGTTCGTTAGTATGAGGAGACCTTCTGTATCTTTATCCAGGCGGCCGACAGGAAAAGGTGAAAGAATTTGATCCTGCTCCTCCAAAAGATCGATGACCGTCTCCTGTACGTGATCCTCCGTTGCCGATATCACCCCAGGCGGTTTATTCATCATGAGGTAAATGGTATCTTTAAAGACCACTTCTTCTCCGTGTACAGTAACCTTCTGCATTTCAGGATTCACTTTTGTCTTGCTGTCTTTCACAGGTATTCCGTCCACGAGGACAGCACCCTTCTTTAGCAGCTGTTTCACTTCTTTTCTGGTTCCGAATCCCATATTGGCTAATAATTTATCGATTCTCATTTTTTTCTTGGACCTCATTTCTTTTTATAAGTATATTTTCCTATAAATTTACAAAATTTTGCTTTATAATTAGTAAACGCGGGTATTTTAGTACTATAGGAGGAGATTGTTAGATGAAACGGAAAATCGGCCTGCTGGCGACTGCCAGAAAGAAACTGAACCATCCCGCAGCAGCTATAGATTTATACATAAGTCCTTTGTTCTTAAAATCTGTTCATTTTGCAAAGCAGAATTATGACGCATTTTATTTTTACAGCGCAAAAGAAGGGTTTCTTACTCAGGATCAGTGGATCGAGCCCTATAATGTTTCGATTAAGAATTTTTCCTCAAAGGAAAAGCACGATTGGGCGCGGAAAGTCGTAGAAGAGCTGCTAAACCATGAAAAACCGGAAGAATGCACTGTTTATTTGCATGGAGGCTGGGTTTACAGAGAACATCTTCAGCCAGAGCTGGCTAAGGCCGGCTTCCAGTTTGAAGTACCACTCGAAGGCTATAGTATCGGCAATCAGCTGAAATGGTACGATGAACAAAATGATTAAAGGAAAGCTAGACACTACTTCAATGCCAACCTCTTTTATCCCAGAAAAGAAGGCCCAAAAGGACCTTCTTTTTACGTTGCTTTCTTTTTTTTTCTTTTCAGGAAACTGAACCGCTGTCCCAAGACAATCTGTATCAAACCAGATTTGTAGGAGAGGGCGAAATAAACGAGCCCTCCTGAGAGAATTCCAGCTGCCAGAACGGCAATGCCTCTGGTCTTCGTATAAACCCCATGAAATGAACTTTCAATCGGAGCTTTGATGACATAAACAGCGGCTGCCATAGCCAAACCGAAAGCAAAGATCAGGATGGCTCGGCGTAATACCCATTTGAACGAGAATTCTCCATATTTCTTAATCACATACAGATTGATTAAAATGGAAACCGTGTACCCGATGTTGGTAGCAATTATTGAGCCGACGCCTTTCCATAAATAAATGAGAGGAATGTTTAGGGTCAGCTTAAACAAGATGCCGACTAAAAGACTGAACAGCGCGTATTTTTGCCGGTTTAACCCCTGCATGATCGCCGCGGTAACCGTAAACATCGCAAACCATATTCCCGATAGAGAATACCAGCGCAGAAGCTCGCCGCCCAGCTTGATGTCGTTGAGTGTAAAGAGCGTTCCATAGGCTGGATACGCAAGGACCGATAAACCGACTGCTGCTGGCACTGTTAAAAACAAAGTGATCTGAAAAGATTGTGTGATCTGCTTGTTTAACGCGTCATAATCCCCTTCTGTATAAGACTTTGTGATGATGGGAATAAGGGTTAGAGCAAATGCCGTCGCAAGGGACACCGGAATCATAACAAGCTGATGTGATGTCTGTGTGACCATCGCAAATACATCTTCTGCCTTCGGCTGGCTGTAGCCTGTCCGCTGCAGTGTGTTAACAATCGTAAACTGATCAATAATTTTATAGAGCGGGATTGCAAGTCCAACGGCTACAAAGGGCACCGCATACGAAACAATCTCGCGGTAGATTGCTGGCAGTGAAACCCCCGAATCCACAGTGGACTGTTCGTACATTTTTTTCAAATAAGGACGCCGTCTGTTCCAGTACCATAGGAGAACAAGCAGTCCTCCCACTGCCCCTACCGTCGCAGCAAAAGTTGCAAGGCCTACCGCAGTGGTCAAGGTGCCATTCAGCACATGGATGACAACGTAGCTCGCAATAAGAATAAATAATATTCGTATGATCTGTTCAACCACCTGGGAAACTGCTGTTGGTCCCATGGATTGAAATCCTTGAAAGTAACCTCTGATCAGGCTCATGGAAGGAACAAAGATAAGAGCAGTACTTACCATCCGAATAACAAAGGTAATATCATCTACAGTATTTCCGTTCCCGCCATGTTTTCCAAGGATGTTTGACGATAACACGGGAGCGATGAAATAAAGGACAAGAAATGCGGCAAAGCCGGTCAACGTCATGATGAACAATCCAGATTTCAGCAGCTTCCGGCCTGTGGCGTAATCGCCGAGAGCGTTATATTTTGATACAAACTTTGAAACGGCCAGCGGTACGCCCATCGTTGCGATACTTAGAAGAATCGTGTAAGGATTATAAGCGTATCCGTATAGTGCAAGACCTTTTGTTCCCACAAGAGCATTAAACGGAACAATATAAATCAATCCGATAAATTTTGAAAAGAATGTTGCTGCAGTTAAAATTAACGTTCCTCGCAATAACCGAGACATGAATCCATCTCCTACTATTTAGTGCTGCAAATAAGCATACTTTAATTTGGTCTTCTTGAACAACATTAGTATTGTAACATAAGCACTCTGCAGAGACAGAGTTTTTCATTTCACAAAATTTATGGTATCTTTTTGGTTGTAATAAAAGGAAGCAGGTGCATACATGAAATATGATGTAGTGGTTATTGGAGGAGGCCCTTCCGGTTTGATGGCCTCGGTCGCTGCAGCATCAAAGGGCAGCCGCGTGCTGCTCATTGATAAAGGAGACAAGCTTGGCAGAAAGCTTGCTATTTCAGGAGGAGGCCGGTGCAATGTAACGAATCGGCTCCCGATTGATGAAATTATTAAACATATCCCCGGCAACGGGCGTTTTTTATACAGTGCGTTTTCAATCTTTAACAATGAAGACATCATCTCTTTTTTTGAAGGGCTTGGTATCGCTCTGAAAGAAGAAGACAACGGGAGGATGTTCCCTGTCAGCAACAAGGCCGGCGATGTTGTGGCTGCACTCTTAAAGAAAATTGAATCACTGAACGTAAAAATCTGGACAAACACCCCAGTAGAAACCGTCAATTACACAGACGATCATGTAAAAGAAGTTGTTCTAAAAAACGGTACCGTCATTCCTGCGAAAGCTGTCATTATTGCAGTCGGAGGAAAATCGGTCCCTCATACCGGCTCAACAGGAGACGGCTATGCCTGGGCAAAAAAAGCAGGGCACACCATTACAGAGCTGTATCCTACAGAGGTTCCGATCACCTCTTCGGAACCTTATGTTAAATCCAAAACACTGCAGGGTATTTCTCTCCGCCAGGCAGAGCTTTCCGTTTGGAATCCGAAGGGAAAGCTGATCAAATCTCATAGAGGGGACATGATCTTCACGCATTTCGGAATATCCGGACCTGCTGCCCTGCGATCAAGCCAGTATGTTGTAAAAGCACTGAAGAAGTTTGAAACCAAATCGATAACGATGTCCATTGATTCTTTTCCGGATCAAAAAGAAGAAGAACTGTTTCAATCCGTAAATAGCCTCTTAAAAGAAGATCCGAAAAAAGCGATAAAAAATGTTCTGAAAGGCTTTCTGCCAGAACGATATTTGCTGTTCTTATTGGAGAAAGCGAACATATCGCTTGATGTGACGAGTGAACACCTTAACAAACAAAGCCTGCGCCAGTTCGTCTCAATGCTTAAACGATTTTCATTTGAAGTGAACGGTACACTTTCCATCGAGAAAGCGTTCGTAACAGGCGGCGGTGTTTCCATCAAGGAAATTGAACCAAAGAGCATGGCCTCAAAAATGAAAGAAGGACTTTATTTCTGCGGAGAAGTTTTAGATCTGCATGGCTATACTGGCGGCTATAACATAACGGTTGCCTTCGTAACCGGACATTTGGCAGGTACGAATGCTGCAATACATTAAGAAAAGGGACCTCCTCAGCTCATGCCGAGGGAGTTCCCTTTTTTTATTCAATATAAATAACCATTATAGAATAGGAGTATATGGTAGGTTCCTCTTCCTCCCTTAAACTGTCACTGATCGAAACCTGATACTTGATATCTTTGATGTTCGATTCATGGAGGTTCTCCAAAAAGCCGTTAACCGCTTCTTCCAGGTCAGCTTCATGTTCTTCATCAAACAACTTTATTTTCAGCATACTCCAGCACCTCCTGGGTATGTTTTCCCTATCACTTAAGTCGAATCCTTTGTAAAAACTCCACTAGTTTTGAAGAGTGATCTCCGTTTTGTCGACAAGGAAAAATGAAATTTATCTTATATTCACCTTGGTGATAAGTGTTTCTGGAAGAATTCTTCGCATTTTGTCGGAGATAACGGCTCGCTGTAAAAATATCCTTGCCCGATCAAACAGCCTTGAGAAAGCAGAAATTCCACCTGCATCCGATCTTCTATACCCTCTGCGATCACATTAAACTGTAAGTTGATTCCCATATCAATAATCGTTTTGACAAGCGCTTGCCCCCGAAAGCTTTCGAGGCTATCATCCAAAAATGATTTATCGATTTTCAAAGTGTCGATCGGAAGTACCTTTAAGTAGCTTAATGAGGAATAGCCGGTTCCAAAATCATCGATGGATATTTTCAAACCTAGATCTTTCAGTCTTTTGATATTAGGAATGGAAGAATCAAAGTCTTGCATCATCCCTTCTGTGATCTCCAGTTCAAGAAAAGAAGGGTCCATATCAAAAGAAGCAAGAATCTTTTTTATCCTGTCAGGAAACCCCGGATCCTCCAGCTGTTTCACCGAAATATTCACAGCGATGCTCAGTTTTTCATGCCCTTCGTTCTGCCAAACTTTATTTTGCCGGCATGCTTCTTCTATCACCCAATCACCAATGGGAATGATCAGCCCTGTATCTTCAGCCACCGGAATAAAATCAGATGGCGGAATGTTGCCGAATTCCGGGTGTTCCCAGCGGATTAACGCCTCTGTACCAATTATCCGCCCCGTCGGCAGGTAAATTAAGGGCTGGTAACAAAGGGTAAACTCTTGACGATGAACGGCTTTGCGAAGGCCATTCTCCAGATGCATCTTCACCCTCATTGATTCGTTAAGAGAAGCATTGAAAAATTGATAATTATCCCTACCTTTTTCTTTTGCATCGTACATGGCAGTGTCAGCATTTTTGATGAGTTCGTCCACATCAAGTCCATGTCCCGGATAAAAGGAGATACCAAGGCTAAGCGTAGTGAAAATCTCATGACCTCTGATCAGGATGGGCTTTTTAAACTGATTCAAAATACGCAAAGAAAGCTGTTTCACTTCCGCTTCGTCCGTATTTTCAATCAATAGAATAAATTCATCTCCGCCTCGGCGAAACACGTGGTCCGTAGGGCGGACAAGATTTTTCAGCTGAAAGGAAACCTGTTGAAGCAATAAGTCACCAAAGCGGTGGCCGAGCGTATCATTTATTATTTTGAAACGGTCTAAATCAACAAACATCACAGCGATCCTGCTTTTGCTGATGTCTGCTTCAAACATTTTCTGTTCCAGCACTTCCTGAAACCTGTGCCTGTTCGGTAATCCAGTCAAATCATCATGATAAGCCATGTGGTCAATCGTGCTCTCTGCTTGTTTTCGGTTGGTGATATCATAAAGAATTGAACTGAAGTCAACCAGTTCACCAGATTCGTCAAGGATTGGAATCCCACGGTCCTGGATCCATCGTATTTCTCCGTTTGGCCTCGTAATACGGTACTCGCTGGTCACCGTTTCTCCGCGTGCTATCTTCTTCGCTCTCTTTTCAATGATTGGATAATCTTCAGGATGAATGACTTTCTTCCAAAGCTCAACATCTTGAATGAACGTATCCAAGCTGTATCCATAAAGTTTTTCAATTCCCGGGGTGATCATCAGTTTGTTCTGTTTAAGATTATGTGACCAGATGGCAACATCAATCGTATCAAAAATATCCTGAAGCCTTTCCCGGCTTTTTCTAAGCTCATCCATCGTGGACTTGTGCTCTTCAATTTCTTTTTCAAGAAAAGCGCTGTTCTGCTTATGTTTGTTAGCAACCCGGAAATACATAAATATGAGAATAAGAGCAAACACTGCATCAAATAAAAGGTCAGCCAGATTGTTTTGCAAATAGCCAGTTTGTTCAATAAACATGCGGGCTGCGAATAGAAGTATGAAAAAATAGTGTAGGTTTTGTTTATGCATGTCTATCCTCCAGAGTCGTTATATTCTTATATCGGCTCATTCGTTAAGTTTATTGAAGAAAAAATAAAGGTAATTTATGTAAAAAGTAAAACTGCATGAAAAAAACCGGCTGCTCAATAGCAGCCGGTTCTTTTATGTCTTAACTAAAGTTATTCTGAATCCTTGCCATAGGCCATCATACCGCCAACCATGTTCTTCACTTTATAACCGTTTTCCTGTAAAAAATGAGCTACATTCTCGCTTCTTTTTCCTGAGCGGCAGATGAGGATATGCTCCTCGTCTTTGTTGATCTCGTCTAAACGATTTGGAACTTCCATCATTTTGATATGCTTCGCCTCGGAAATTTTTCCTTCAGCGACTTCTTCATCCTCACGAACATCAATGAGAGAAATTGTTTCACCCTTTTTCAGCTTGCTTTTTACTTCTTCGGGAGTGATCGTTTTGATTTGATCTTCCATTATATTCACCTCTGTCAAAGTCTTTTATTAATTGGCTACGATGTTCACGAGCTTGCCAGGAACCGCAATCACTTTACGTACCGTTTTGCCTTCGATGCTGCTTTGGACCGCATCGCTATCCATCGCTGCCTGCTCCATGTCTTCTCTCGTTATATCAGCCGGTACGCTAAGCTTGGCTTTTACTTTACCGTTGATCTGTACAACGATTTCCACTTCTTTTTCCACTAGTTTCGCTTCGTCCCACACCGGCCAAGCTTCGTATGCGATAGACCCGCTGTGCCCTAGCTTTTCCCATAACTCCTCAGCAATATGCGGAGCGATCGGGGAAAGCAGCTTCACAAACCCTTCAGCAGCATACTTAGGAAGTACGTTTTGCTTATTGGCTTCGTTAACGAATACCATCAATTGAGAGATTCCTGTGTTAAAGCGAAGCCCCTCAAAATCTTCGGTGATCTTTTTCACCGTTTGATGATATACACGTTCAAAGGAATCTGTACCATGCTGATCTTGAATGGACGTGTTAAGCTCACCGTTATCTGCAACAAGCAGACGCCATACACGGTCAAGGAATCTGCGGGATCCATCCAAGCCGGTCGTACTCCATGCGATGGATGCATCTAGCGGTCCCATGAACATTTCATACATACGCAGAGTATCTGCTCCGTGGGAAGCTACGATTTCATCCGGGTTAACCACATTGCCTTTGGATTTACTCATTTTTTCATTGTTTTCACCAAGAATCATTCCCTGGTTGAACAACCGCTGAAACGGCTCTTTTGTGGAAACTACGCCTAGATCGTAAAGAACCTTATGCCAGAATCGCGCGTACAGCAAGTGAAGTACCGCATGCTCTGCACCGCCGATATAGATGTCCACCGGCAGCCAGTGCTTGATTTTCTCTGGATCTGCCAAAGCTTCACTGTTTTTAGGATCGATGTACCTTAGATAGTACCAGCAGCTTCCTGCCCATTGCGGCATGGTATTCGTTTCACGGCGTCCTTTCAAGCCGGTTTCCGGATCAACGACATTCACCCAGTCTTCTACGTTAGCTAAAGGGGATTCACCTGTGCCGGACGGCTTGATCTCTTTGACGATTGGCAAGCGCAGCGGAAGCTCTTCTTCTGGGACGTGTGTCATTGTTCCATCTTCCCAAAGGATGATCGGGATTGGTTCTCCCCAATAACGCTGGCGGGAGAACAGCCAGTCACGCAAACGGAAAGTGATTTTCTTTTCACCCTTGTGATTCTCTACAAGCCAGCTGTTCATTTTCTCAATGGCTTCTTCTTTTTCAAGACCGTTCAAGAAATCTGAATTAACATGTTTGCCGTCTCCTGCGTAGGCAGCTGTCTGTACGTCTCCGCCTTCTACGACTTCGATAATCGGAAGGTCAAATTTCACAGCAAATTCATGGTCACGCTCATCATGCCCAGGAACGGCCATGATCGCACCTGTACCATAGGTGGCAAGTACATAATCAGCGATCCAGATTGGCACCTTCTTGCCGTTTACCGGATTAACGGCATATGCGCCTGTGAACACACCGGTTTTTTCTTTGGCCAGCTCTGTACGCTCAAGATCGGATTTGGTTGCTACATCATTCTTATATTGTTCTACTGCTTCACTCTGCTCTTCTGTTGTAATTTCATTCACATAAGAGTGCTCAGGAGCAAGGACAAGGTACGTCGCCCCAAAAAGCGTATCCGGACGAGTCGTAAACACCGTTACCTGTTTGTCATGTCCGTCAATTCCAAAATGAACTTCCGCACCTTCTGAACGGCCGATCCAGTTTCTTTGCATCTCTTTCAAGCTTTCAGGCCAATCCAGCTCTTCCAAATCTTCAAGCAAACGGTCCGCATAAGCCGTAATTTTCAGCATCCACTGTCTCATCGGCTTACGGACGACGGGATGGCCGCCCCGCTCGCTCTTGCCGTCGATGACTTCTTCATTGGCAAGTACTGTGCCAAGCGCTTCACACCAGTTAACAGGCACTTCATCAACATAGGCCAATCCTTTTTTATACAGCTGGATGAAAATCCACTGTGTCCATTTGTAGTATTCCGGATCAGTTGTGTTTACTTCACGGTCCCAGTCATAAGAGAAGCCTAGCTCTTTGATCTGGCGGCGGAATGTATTGATGTTCTTTTCAGTAAACTCGGCAGGGTCATTACCGGTATCAAGCGCATATTGCTCAGCCGGAAGACCGAACGCATCCCATCCCATTGGGTGTAGCACGTTATAATCCTGCATGCGTTTCATTCGGGAAAGGATGTCCGTTGCTGTGTAACCTTCCGGATGTCCTACGTGAAGACCGGCTCCAGACGGGTAAGGAAACATATCCAGTGCATAGAATTTCTTCTTGGAGTATTCCTCTTCCGTTTTGAACGTTTTATTCTTTTCCCAGTACTGCTGCCATTTCGGCTCAATCTTTTTGTGATCGTAATGCATATTTTCTCTTCCTCCCTGTCACTTACATTCATCCTTTAGCAAATTAAAGGCAAAATAAAAAACCTTCCGCCCCTAAATCATTCAGGGACGAAAGGTTGTGTTTATGTCATCATAACCTGCCGCGGTACCACCCACATTAGCGCAAAAGAACACGCTCGCTCATTGGTCCCTTAACGCGGGTGTACGGCAAAAGCTAAAGCTTTCTTTTCACTTTTGCAACTACAAGGTGAGTTCAAAAAGGTTCAGGGTTGACTTGCACCGTCCGTCAACTCTCTATATCCTTCTGCTTTTTTACTGATCCTTATCATCGTAATTTACCATATTTAACTTGTATTGTATGAATTCAAACGTCAAATGTCAAGTCTGCTTGCTACTCAGCTTAGCCCTTTTTTCCTAGTTATATACCAGATTCAAAGAATGGCCGGATCAAGCTGTCCACCAAGTTCGCCACATAAGGAACAATTGTATTAAAAATCGGATAGATGGTATATCTGTCCAGCGGCGTAATGATAAGGATCAAAAAAATGATCACACCAATATGTTCATATTGAATCATCTTGGCCCTGATTCGGTTAGGTGCCAAGTCTTCCAATACACGATAGCCATCCAAAGGCGGGATCGGCAATAAATTAAACACAAACAGCAGAACATTCAAATAAACGAGCATGTTGATCATCTTGTCGATAAAGTCGACTCCCTTTTCCGGCACACTGTCCACTACACCGGTTGAAAAGAGGGCATAAAAGATGATAACTCCTATTATTGCAATTAAAATATTGCTCAGAGGTCCCGCGATTGATACGAGAATGCTATATAAATGAGGACGTTTAAAATTCCTGCGGTCCACAGGCACTGGCCGAGCCCAGCCAAAACCGGCGATCAATAAAAGGATCGTACCGATCGGATCAAGATGGGCAACAGGTGAAAGCGTCAATCGGCCCTGGTCTTTAGCCGTAGAATCACCGCACAGATACGCTGCATAAGCATGAGCAAATTCATGAACCGTAAACGCAATAACCAATGAAATAATGACAAAAGGCATCTCTTGTAAGTTAAAAGCCAAGAAGTTTTCCATTCAGCTCTCCTATCTAACCTGTCTTTTTCTGTGAAAGGCCTCCAACAGCAATCTTCCGGTCATAGATTTGAGTAAGCACAATACTGATCATAAACAAAACAAAAATCACGCCGAAAACAGACTTCATTCCCCACACATCTGCAAGAATTCCGCCAAAAGACGGGCCGATCATCCGCCCGGCCGTTGCCGTACTGTTGACGATTCCCTGATAAAAACCTACCCTTCCTGCCGGAGCCAGATCATTGGCGATGGACGGCACACCCGGCCAGACGAACATTTCACCTATCGTCAAAATGACCATGGCTCCCATAAAACCTGAGAATGCTTCGGCACGGCTGACCGTTACAAATGAAACGATAAAAATAAGATAGCCTACGAGAATTTGAGTTTTTGTTGAAGTAATCCAGTGTTTTAATATGTAGGCCAGCACGGGCTGCAGCAATACGATCAATGCTCCGTTAACTGTCCAAAGCAGACTGTAAAGCTTCAGGCTTATCCCCGCCTCCTGCGTAAAAACGGCAATGGTCGATTGCCATTGCACATAGCTGATCCAGGCCAGCAAGTAACCGCCGCACAAAATCAGAAGCCCGGTAAAGATGGTTTTGTTCTTAATCTTAGAATCTTGCGTTAAAATCGTTTCTGGTGCAATTTCGGAAGCTTTATTGCTGATACCCTTATACCCGAACAGAACGAGCAGGAAAAACAGCGCACAAAGCAATGCGTTACCGACAAAAGACCATTGAAAGGAATAGGAAGCGACAAGCCCACCGCATGCCGCACCGGCAGCAACACCGACGTTCTGAGCGACATAGATGGCGTTAAACGCTTTTCTTCCTCCTTCTTTCCAAACGGTTCCCGCCATCGCGTACATCGATGGAAAAGTAATACCCATGCCAAAACCGATGACAGCCAGGAGAGAAGCGTAGAACATAAAATCATGATAAAAAACAAGCATAATCAGGGCTGCCAATGTGACAGATACACCAGTGAGTATGGCTCTGTATCCCCCAAGACGGTCAAACACAATACCCCCGGCAAGATTCCCGAGAACCCCCGCTCCTGAGTTACACATGAGCACGATGCCGGCGACTGTCAATGACTTGTGAAGATGCTCATGGATATAAATGGTATTCACCGGCCACAAAAACGATGCTCCCGTAACATTCAGGACCATTCCAATCACCAGCAGCCAAAGCGGTCTAGGCAATCAAAGCCCCCCTAACAAGAAAGAAATACCCCTAAGTATTGTAGAGCTTTTTATGCCCGGTGACAATCCGCAGATACGCCTTTTCCCATAAAATCACTCATTTTCTTCCTGTTGGAGATTTGCTCCCCCCGTGCTAAAATGGCTTGTAGTGTGTAAGAAGGGGCTTGGGTATAGCTCAGGCGCCCGAATGCGGGATTTCAGCTCAAAACGGCCCTTTCAGCTTTTCTAACTAAGGAGTGACACAATGTCTCAATCGATTATTCCCGCCCATTATGGCGATAAACGTTTTTATACATGGAATCAGCATCTGCGGAGCCATTTTAATGAGAAGATTATTAAGATTCCGCTGGATGGCGGGTTTGACTGCCCGAATCGTGACGGGAAAGCTGCTTATGGCGGCTGTACGTTCTGTTCTCAGAGCGGGTCCGGTGATTTTGCCGGAGACCGGCGGGATGACTTGATTACCCAGTTCAACACCGTTAAAGAACGCATGCACCTCAAATGGAAAAAGGGGAAATATCTCGGGTATTTTCAAGCCTTCTCCAACACATACGCACCGGTTGAAAAACTTCGCGAAATGTTTGAGACGGTCTTGGAACAGGAAGGTGTAGTAGGCCTTGCGATCGCGACCCGCCCGGATTGTCTCCCTGATGATGCAGTTGAATATCTCGCTGATCTGAACGAACGGACCTATCTATGGGTGGAGCTTGGTCTGCAAACGGTCCATGAACGGACAGCTCTGCTTATTAACCGTGCACACGATTATCAAACGTATGTTGATGGCGTTAATAAGCTCCGTAAGCATAATATTCGTGTATGCTCCCACATTATTAACGGGCTTCCCCTGGAAACACCTGAAATGATGATGGAGACCGCGAAAGAAGTCGCCAAGCTCGATGTGCAGGGCATAAAGATCCATCTGCTGCACTTGTTGAAAAAAACGCCGATGGTAAAGCAATATGACCAGGGAATGCTGGAATTTTTAGATTTTGATACGTATGTCGGGCTCGTTTGCGACCAGCTCGAAATCCTTTCCCCTGACATGATGATCCACCGTCTCACTGGTGACGGACCGCCTGATCTGCTGATTGGGCCGATGTGGAGCATGAACAAGTGGAAAGTACTGAATGCCATTGAATCCGAAATGGAACGCAGGGACAGCTTTCAAGGGAAATTTTATAAAAAGGAAACGGTACAACCACTATGAAGATCCAGGGTATACTTCCGTTTGCACGGACATTGCTGGAAAGTGCGGTTCTAAAAGGCAGTGCTGTCATTGACGCCACATGCGGAAATGGCCATGACACATTATTCCTTTCCCGCCTCGTCGGAAGAGAGGGCAATGTTTTTGGTTTTGATATACAAGAAGAGGCGATTGTAAACACTAGAAAACGTCTGCTGGAGCATGAGGCCGAAAATAATGTAACGCTTTTTAACACCGGACATCATCATATGAAATCATATATCCCAGATTCGTTTCACGGAAAAATAGCCTGTGCTGTTTTTAATCTCGGCTATTTGCCTGGCGGAGATAAAGAAATTGTAACTCAGAGTGAATCCACCATCGAAGCCATTAACCAGCTTTTTGATCTGCTGGCGCCGGGAGGCCTTGCTGTATTGGTGATCTACCACGGACACCCGGAAGGAAAAACGGAAAGAGACGCAGTTATGGAATATGCTCAGGGCCTCGATCAGCAAATGGCTCATGTCCTGCAGTACGGATTCATCAACCAAAAGAACGATCCTCCCTTTATTGTCGCCATTGAGAAAAGATAAAAAGGAGTGGAATCTGCCGCAGCAGTTTCCGCTCCTTTTTTAGATGGAAGGTCTTACTCTTTGCATTAGTCTTCGGTTCATATAGAAAAAGAGAGTATAGCTTCCGCCCATTCTCATGATTTTTCCTGCCGTCTTTTTAATTCCCGGATGGCGGTCGACTTTTTGGTCAGCCAGATAGATGCCTAATAGACCACGGTTGATCAATTTATGAAACTTGCGGTCTGGCAGGCGGTCAATGCTGTTATCCGCTTGCTGGACGAAATGCCCAAACCGCTCAAGAAGCTGATTGCCGTTTTCGTAATAAGAGCAAAAATTAAGGTCGCCGCCCTCTTTATCTTCTTCCTGATCCACAAAATAGTCGAGCAGAATATGAAGGCCTTGCACCCACGGAAAGTAGCCGTTCTTAATGACTTTCACTTGTTCCTTCGTAAGGCTTTCCTGTGATGCATACGAAACGAGGCAAAAAATACCGAGCGTTGAACCTGTACAAGCTGAGAACTCATACCAGCTCATCGCTGGGATAGAATCTTTATGGCTGCTGAACCAAGCCTGCAGCCGCGGAACTCTTTCTTCAATGACCACGTGCTTATGTATTTGCAGATCACAATAATAGTGAGCCAAATCAAGCAATGAATCTGAGATTGAATCGTAATGCGGTATTTCACTAAGAATGGTCTGGCAGGTTTGAACAAGGCTCCATAAATAATCCCCGTCATTCTGATCATCCCTCATGCGATAATAATTTTTGCGTTCTGCACCCGGTGTAAGCGCATGAATCATGGATTCGTGAAGAGCCTCAAAATCCAGCGGGTCCAGCGATGTGCTTCTGTCACAAAGATTATCCAGATAGTCGCTGATCGTCTGATAAGCCACTACAAATTCGATCACTCTTTTTCTTTGATCTCCGGCCAGGAGGGCCAGAATCGCTCCTCCCTGGCAGTGAAATTCCTTCGTATCAATGCTCATCAATGCTTGTTTTCTAAGTTCTTCGTTCGGAATCAATTCTGCTTTTTCACGCCATTGTTCAAGAAAGAGAGAAACATCGGGCAGAACATTGCGATAGATGCGATACATTAATGCCCATGGTTGATTCGGTACACTCATTCAATTCCCACCCCTAGCAATTATCAAAAAATCAAAAATGCAGATTCAAATAGGATTTAATAAATTTAAACACGTCGTCCCTTTCCGGTTCATTCAGTACTTCATGATACAGTCCGGGATATTCTTTGTACATTTTGTCGTGCAGTTCTAACTGGTTAAACCAGTCACGGACAGCCAGTTTGTCCACGATCCGGTCATCTCCTGCCTGAATGACGAGCAGCGGAATGTTTGGAAACCGGCCGGTATGTGTATTGGCCATCTTCATTGCATTCACAAGCTCCCGGTACCATCTGACAGATACACGGTCTACAAGAAGGGTGTCCGTTGAATCCCGGAGCAATACCTGCTCATTCCTTGTTTTATTTACAGGTTCAATGTTTGCAGCAAATTTAACAGATGGCGCCACTTTATTCAATACTTTTGACAAGGTGTCAATTCCCTTCGACGGCTGGCTCGCGAGTCCGAGACATGGAGACGAAAGAATGATGCCCTTGATATTAAAGGATCTTTCCGTAACCGCACGGATCGAAGCAAGCCCGCCCATGCTGTGGCCGAAGAGAAATACGGGCAGGTAGTAGTGAGCAGCTTCACCAATCCACGTCTCAATGGCCGTGATGTATTCATCAAACGAGTCGATGTGCCCCCTGCGGCGAGTCGTCGTCCCCTGTCCTGGAAGATCTCCCATCAGGACGTGAAAGCCAGCCAGATTAAATTGCTGAATCACCCATTCATAGCGCCCATGGTATTCTCCAGCGCCATGGACCATAATGACGACACCCTTAGCTTCGTCCTTAGTTTCCCACTTCCACATAACCCCATCCCCTTCTCGAAATAATTTTCAATTAAACTTTCATTTGATAGAATAGGTTGAAAAGCTGAAGCGCTTTGTTTTTATTATTTTATACGAAATAGGATGTGATATTTTGATCTACCCTTACAATGGCAAACACCCGGTTATCTCAGAGACTGCCTATATTGCGGATTATGTAACCATTACAGGCGATGTTACGATCGGTGAATACAGCTCTATTTGGTTTAACTCGTCGATACGCGGAGATGTTTCTCCTACCATTATCGGTAATAGCGTCAATGTTCAGGATAATTCTGTTCTTCACCAGAGCCCTAATCGGCCTCTTATTCTGGAAGACGGAGTAACCGTGGGGCACAGCGTGATCTTACATAGCAGCATCATTCGAAAAAACGCACTGATCGGCATGGGATCTCTTGTACTTGACGGCGCTGAAATCGGTGAAGGAGCGTTTATCGGAGCCGGCAGCCTCGTACCTCCGGGCAAAAAGATTCCGCCGAACACCCTTGCATTCGGCCGTCCTGCCAAAGTGATCCGGGAACTGAACGCAGAAGATATTGCCGACATGGACAGGATCCGCCGCGAATACCAAGAAAAAGGGCAATATTATAAATCACTTTCAGAAACAGACTGACGCTCTCCGTTAAATTCTATTAAATTTCCATCTGGATCACTGACATAAACCTGATGCCACGGTGTTTTATTATCCGGCTTATTTAAATAAGGTATTTGATGGTGGTCCAGCTTTTTTAACAGTCTCGGAATATCTGTAACACGGATGGCAAAATGGCCATCCCTGCTATCCAATTCATCTGTTCCTCTCAAAGCCTTGCCTTTTACGTTTGTGATCAAATGAAGCTGTGTTGCCCCAAAATCGTACCAAACACCTGGAAAGCCGAATTGAGGCCGCTCTTTGCTCGCTGAAAAACCCAAGATTCCCTCATAAAAATAAAGTGCTTTTTTCAAATCAGTAACTACTAGTGAGACATGATGGACTCCTTCGTACATGGCTTCCCCTTTCTTTCCTCTTTATTTTCCGTTCATCACTTTTCTTTTCTTGATAAATCATACCATAAGATGTTTTCTTATTTAAATTGTAGGCTCTATCCTGATAAAATCCACATAATCGCCACCGTTAGAAAATAATTTAGTAAAAGTACGATTGTCGGAGGTGAAATCCTTTGAAACATGTAAAATCCTATGTTCCTTTCCATAGCAGGTTCGATCCATGCCAGCCGATCGGAAGAAAGTATTATTCTACTCCTCCTCACTTATATATGACATTCCAGCCCTATAACCTGCCGCAGTTCTCACCACAGGAAGCATTAAAAAAAGGAACGCTTTGGCCGGCATTTTATGATTACTATGAAAATCCTTATGAAAGAAGGAGTTGATCAGGAATGGAAACAGGCCTTCCAGCTGAGTATTATCAGCTCCTCGAGGAATTACAGGCGGTTGATTTTGTGCTTGTTGAATTAACCCTGTATTTAGATACCCATCCAAATGACACAGCCAGCATTCATCAGTTCAATCATTACGCCCAGGAACGCAAAAAATTGAAGAAAGCCATTGAGTCAAAATATGGGCCGATGCAGCAATACGGAAACAGTTATTCAGGTGCTCCCTGGGATTGGAACAAAGGCCCTTGGCCGTGGCAGGTATAAAAGTAAAAGCATGGGAGGGCAACTATGTGGATTTATGAAAAAAAGCTGCAATATCCCGTTAAAGTCAGCACATGCAATCCGATGCTGGCTAAGTTTTTGGTTGAACAATATGGGGGGGCAGACGGTGAGCTTGCTGCTGCATTACGGTATTTGAATCAGCGGTATACGATCCCTGACAAGGTCATCGGCTTGCTCACCGACATAGGAACAGAGGAGTTTGCCCATCTTGAGATGATTGCCACGATGATCTATAAATTGACAAAGGATGCCACTCCCCAGCAGATGAAGGATGCAGGGCTCGATACCCACTATGCCAATCATGACAGCGCGCTCTTTTATCATAATGCAGACGGTGTGCCATTTACTACAGCTTATATTCAAGCCAAAGGAGATCCGATCGCTGACCTGTACGAAGACATTGCAGCAGAGGAAAAAGCACGTGCTACGTATCAATGGCTGATCGACATGTCGGATGATCCAGACCTCAATGACGGGCTGAGGTTTTTGAGGGAAAGGGAGATCATCCACTCTATGCGGTTCCGTGAAGCTGTTGAAATTCTAAAAGAAGAGCGTGATCAGAAGGTTTTCTTTTAACCTCATTTATACCGGAAGCTGCAAACCGCTTGAATTCATCCAGGCGGTTTTTTTCATTTATTTACAATTTCTTCACACTGCCTTTAAACAGCGGCAATAAACCTCTTGTAATCTGAAAGGGAAATCGTTATCAAGCAAGGAGGACTTCCATGGCAAGAGTAACCGGCTGGATCTATGAAAAGGAATGTGATGTGTTTAAATGGGTGAACGGCAGACTGCAGCACCGTTTGCTGGATAAGTATTTCAATGTGATCACACACATTGGCGGAGCAACGTGCACCATTCTAACTACACTGCTTCTCCTGCTTACCATTCCTGCAGATCTGAAGAAATTTGCTGCTGCAGGAATCCTGTCTCTTATTCTCAGCCATATTCCTGTTGCGATTTCAAAGAAATGCTATCCCCGGAAACGCCCTTATCTGATGATCCCGGGTACTAAGACCTTCAGTAATCCGCTGAAAGACCATTCTTTCCCTTCAGGGCATACGACCGCGATCTTTTCGGTCATCATCCCGCTCGCTTTCATCCATCCCGGATTGCTTACCTTACTGCTTCCGCTCGGATTGTCTGTTGGCATCTCGCGTATGTATCTAGGCCTTCATTACCCAACCGACGTGCTCGCCGGTATGATCCTCGGGATCAGCTCAGGAATCTTTTCCGTGTTTTTACTCAACGTTTATCTCGTTCCTTACTTTTTATAAAATTTAGGAGGGGTTTCATGAAAAAAGCACCACAGGAAAACCGTTTGATGATTGTGCAAGAAATCAGTCCGAATCTCAAACCAAGAATCGACCTAGCAGCAATCTTCAAGCTTCCTGTATTCATGAAAACCTTTGTGCATAAACCTCCAGATTTAATTGAAAAGGTGCCAGGCACCTTTCAAAAATAAACAAGTCAAAAACAGTCGAAATGTGTCGCGCTTTAACAAATTGAAAATAAAAGTTCCGTTTTTGAACATAAATTTGATTTTTTGAACATAAAATTAGTTTTTTGAACATAAAACAAAAAATTTGAAAATAAAAACTTAAAATCATTTAATAAAGTTAGTTCTCCACACTTAATGAGTTAAAAAACTTCCAATTATGACGCTTATTCAAGCTTTTCCCCTACCCATTCGCTAAACCAAAACCTTAACAAACGACTAAAAACTAAGAAAAACCGGCCCAAAGGCCGGTTTTTCTTAATATTACGCGTTTGCTTGATCTTTAAGTGCTTCTGCTTTATCTGTTTTTTCCCAAGGAAGCTCAACGTCTGTACGGCCAAAGTGTCCGTATGCCGCTGTCTGTTTGTAGATCGGACGGCGAAGGTCAAGCATTTTAATGATTCCCGCAGGACGAAGGTCGAAGTTTTGGCGCACAAGATCAACCAATACTTCTTCAGAAACTTTTCCTGTTTCGAATGTGTTAACTGCGATCGATACAGGCTGTGCTACACCGATTGCATATGCAAGCTGAACTTCTACTTTGTCAGCAAGTCCGGAAGCAACGATGTTTTTCGCTACGTAACGAGCGGCGTACGCTGCAGAACGGTCAACTTTAGTTGCATCTTTACCGGAGAATGCTCCACCACCGTGGCGAGCATATCCGCCATACGTATCAACTATGATCTTACGGCCAGTTAATCCAGCATCACCTTGTGGGCCGCCGATAACGAAACGGCCAGTCGGATTGATGAAGTATTTTGTCTTTTCGTCAATCAATTCTGCAGGTACAACAGGCTTGATGACTTGTTCTTTAATGTCGGCTTGAATTTGCTCAAGTGTAATTTCCGGATGGTGCTGAGTGGAGATAACAATCGTATCGATACGAACCGGTTTGTCATCCTCATCATATTCCACCGTTACTTGAGTTTTACCATCCGGACGAAGGTAAGGAACTTCTTCGGTTTTACGCACTTCAGCCAATCGGCGGGACAGGCGGTGTGCCAAAGAGATCGGAAGTGGCATAAGCTCAGGTGTTTCATTGTTGGCATAACCAAACATAAGACCTTGGTCACCAGCACCGATCGCTTCGATTTCTTCATCAGTCATTGAGCCTTCACGAGCTTCAAGCGCTTGGTCAACACCCATCGCAATATCCGCAGACTGCTCATCAATGGATGTAAGAACTGCGCATGTTTCAGAATCGAAACCGTATTTTGCACGGTCATAGCCGATTTCTTTAATCGTTTCGCGAACGACTTTTGGAATATCAACATAAGTAGAAGTGGTGATTTCACCAGCAACAAGCACAAGGCCTGTCGTTACGGATGTTTCACAAGCGACACGTGCGTTCGGGTCGTTTGCAAGGATTTCATCCAGGATCGCATCGGAAATTTGGTCACAAATTTTATCCGGATGCCCTTCCGTAACTGATTCAGATGTAAAAAGACGACGACTTTTAGACAATTGAGATCCTCCTTCTCTATTGAAAGCATAGAGCAATTTTTTTATAAGATACGGTACTCATTCCTATATGGATACTTTGTTTTGTAAAATATTCAGGTTCAAACTGTTCTTAGACATAAAAAAAGCCTTTCCCTGGACCTAAAATACACGAGGGAAAAGGTCTTATGTCTACGCCTTCACCTCTTATTTTCAAGGTTTTTTCACCTTGCAGGTTAGCACCTTTTCACTTCACTGCACAAGGTGCATAGTGATGATGAAGTGTCGGTTGCTGGGTTTCATAGGGCCTGTCCCTCCACCTACTCGGAATAAGAGTAGCCGTTCCCGAAATATAATAGCGCAGTTCGACAAACCTGTCAACTTGAAAAGCTATACTTTCCCGCTCCAGCGGGAGAATAGGCGATCCTTCAAACGGAATTAGTACCTATTATATATGAAAGATTAAGCTTTTAAAAACAAAGAGCCTGATTTATGAACCAATTTACAATTTGTTAAATAAAATAGTATACATTATTTGTTCCAATGTGTTATACTAATTTCGAATTTACTTACGATATTAATGATAAATATATTTCTTAAAAGGATGGTTTTGCGAACATGAATACGGTTGATTTAACGACGACTTTAGATGACATTCTATCCAGCGCTGCTACTCATGAAAATCTACCTGTACCTATGCTTGTTGAAAAGGCGCTGCTCCGAAATGAAGGCATTTTATCTTCAACCGGTGCTCTCAGGGCCACTACTGGAAAATATACTGGACGTTCTCCTGAAGACAAATTCATCGTGGATGAAGCTAGCACACAAGATAAAATAAACTGGGGCAAAATCAATAAGCCCTTTAACGAAGAGAAATTTGAACAGCTCTATAAAAAAGTACTTCATTACTTAGGACAAAAAGAGGAATTGTTTGTATTCAAAGGATTTGCTGGTGCCGACCACGCGTACAGGATGCCTATTCAGGTGATTAATGAATTCGCTTGGCATAACCTGTTTGCCCACCAAATGTTCATCCGTCCGACTGCTGAAGAACTAAAAGGAATCGAAGCGGGATTCACCGTGGTATCTGCACCTGGATTTCAAGCAGATCCTGCTGTAGACGGGACCAATTCTGAAACCTTTATTATTATATCATTTGAGAAGCGTATCGTATTGATCGGAGGAACTGAATATGCAGGAGAAATTAAAAAGTCTATCTTCTCAGTCATGAACTACATTCTTCCTGAAAAAGGGATCCTTTCTATGCATTGCTCCGCAAATGTCGGGCAGGAAGGCGATGTAGCTCTGTTCTTCGGATTATCCGGTACCGGGAAAACTACGCTCTCTGCTGATCCGCATCGTTCATTGATCGGTGACGACGAACATGGCTGGGCTAATACTGGTGTGTTTAATATTGAGGGCGGCTGCTATGCAAAATGCATCAACCTCTCTGAAGAAAAAGAACCGCAGATCTGGAATGCAATCCGTTTTGGAAGCGTTCTCGAAAATGTCGTTCTTGACCATGAAACACGCGTAGGTGATTATAACGACGGTACGTTGACTGAAAATACTAGGGCTGCCTATCCAATTCAGGCGATCCCGAATATTATCCAGCCAAGTGTTGCTGGTCATCCGAACACGATCATCTTCCTGACAGCTGATGCATTCGGCGTATTGCCTCCGATCAGCAAACTGACAAAAGAACAGGCTATGTATCATTTCCTTTCCGGCTACACGAGCAAACTCGCCGGAACAGAACGAGGAATCACTTCTCCTCAAGCGACCTTCTCAACATGCTTCGGTGCGCCGTTCCTTCCATTGGAAGCAACTGTATATGCCGAAATGCTTGGAGAAAAAATCGATCATCATGAAGTAGAAGTATACCTGGTGAATACCGGATGGTCAGGCGGAGAATATGGTGTCGGCAAGCGCATGAACCTTTCCTACACAAGAGCCATGGTTCAGGCTGCCCTTCAAGGGGAATTAAAATCTGTAGAGACGGTAACCGACCCTATTTTTGGACTGCATACTCCAGTACATTGCCCAGGTGTTCCTGATCAAGTACTTCAGCCGAAAAAGACTTGGGAGAACCCGGAAGATTACGACCGCAAAGCAAAAGAACTTGCAGGTAAGTTCAAGGAAAACTTCGAAAAATTCAACAATGTGCCAGCAGAAATTAAAAGTGCAGGACCGCTTTGCTAACTAGCATCAACTAAAACCCATCTAAAACCGCTTCCCAGCCGAAGCGGTTTTTATTTTCCATAAAAAGGTTGAAATCGACACTTATGTCGCTTATAATAACGACATAAGTGTCATTTTAATTCTGAGGAGTGATCTCATGGAAAAGAAAGCAGGTAATACATTAAGTCAGAACAAATCTTTTATGTTTTTAATGTCGGCACAGGTCATTTCCAATCTTGGTGACTGGCTTAGCATCATGGCTATTTTTTCATTGATGGCTTTTAAATGGAACGCCTCACCGCTGGAGATGTCATTTGTCATTATTTCACTTGGACTCCCCATGACGGTTCTTGGACCGGTTGCTGGCGTGATCGCCGATCGCATGAACCGTAAAACCATCATGGTCTGTTCTGATTTTTTTCGCTGTATCATTATTCTTGGTTTGATCGTTGCATCTGTGTCTTGGCATGTGTACATTCTGCTCATTCTTCTGGGAATCTTCTCCTCTCTCTTTATTCCCGCCAAAAGCGGCATGCTGAAAGAAATCGTGTCCGATGACGATATGCAGCAGGCTGCTTCGATCAGCTCTGTCATTCAGGACGCGACGAAGATTATCGGTCCTGCCATCAGTGGATTTTTAGTAACCACGGCTGGAATCAGCAGCGTTTTTATTCTTGATTCAGCCAGCTTTCTCTTGTCCGCTTTGCTGCTGTTCGTGCTTCCAGGTGTTAAACCGCTTCACGAAAAAGAAAAACGCACAAAAGGATCTGTTATATCAGATTTAAAAGAAGGCTTTCAATATATAAAAACCGTACGCTTTATTTTGTTTGGCACTGGTCTCATGTTTGTTTCCATGTTGATCTTGCAGATGGCGGATGCCCAGTTTTCCGTTCTGATCCGATTACTCGAGACGGGCAGCCCGGCATTGGTAGGTTTAGTGGTCACTTGCTCAGGAGTTGGCTTTCTCGTAACCGGCTTATGTTTGACAAAATGGCAGATCAGATCTCCATGGCTGGCAATGACGATCGGTATCTTCTCGCTTGGAGGCGGTTTTATGATCATGGGATATCTGGCTTCTCTCCAGCTTCCCCACCCATTTATCTGGGCTCCTTCGCTAACCTTCTTAGCTGCCTCAGGTGCAGGTTTAATCTTCATCCCTTTCAATACAGCCGTTCAGAGACTAACACCCGTTCATATGACAGGAAGAGTATTTGGCCTGACGGGAAGCATTATAATGCTAGCGACACTTATAGGCCCGGTGACTGGCGGATTGGCTGGAAATCAATTCGGAGTGATCTCCGTATTTATTGTTTCTGGCGCTGGACTTGTTACAATAAGCATAGCGGCATTGTTTTTACGAAAATCGATTGAACGGAGCGATCAGTATGTCACCGAAAGTGCCTCACGAGCACAAGGAACAACGACAGCGTGAAATTTTAATGGCATCTAAAAAAGTGTTTGCCCAAAAAGGCTATGAAGCTGCCTCTATTAAAGACATCATGGATGCCACATCCATTAGCAGGGGCGGGATCTATGCCTACTTCTCAAACAAAGAGCACATCTTTCTTTCTCTATTGGAACAAATGATGGAGGATAACCGCACGGAGCTGGATGAGCTCCTTCAAAAGAATAATGGATCCGTTTGGAAAACTCTCCTTACCATATTGGATGACTACAGAAAGGCTGAATACGAAGATACGGAAAATCTTTTTAGTGCGGCAATCGTTGAGTACGGAATTACGCATTGGCGAAAACCGGAAAACAGAGATTACATCGAAAAACGATACGAAGGTGCTGCCGGTATTTTTAGCGTGCTAATCCAAAGGGGTGTGGACGCCGGTGAGTTTAAACCGATTGCCCCCGTTGATGATATTAGCCGGTTCATGATTAGCTTTCTTGATGGGTTAGCCATTTCAGCGATTAGTCTGACCCATGGCCTCATGCGTACCGGAAAACAGATGGATCTTTTTGAATCCACTTTAAAAATGATGCTCAACGTACAAAAGCCGGACTTGTCACAAAGGTGACAGCTCCGGCTTTTCTTTGTTTTGCGTTTTCATCCACTCACAAAAAGCATAGGTTATTTTCCGGTTTTCCTGCGGCGGAAAATGATGAGTATATTGCGGGTAGAACCAGGTTTCTACGTTTTTCTTTGGCTCCAGGCATTCTTTCAGCATTATAGAATGCTTGATTCCAACATTTTCATCACGGCTTCCATGGATTAATAAGAGCGGAACGTTAAGTTCTTCGCAGAAATATACAGGTGAACGTGTCCTATACCCCTCCGGATTTTTAGCAGGTGATCCGCCGATGACCCTTTTCATCATTTTGCGGAGGTCTACTCGTTCTTCATAGGTAAGGGTCATGTCAGAAACGCCTCCCCATATGACGAGTGAGCGGGCTTCAGGAAACTTTAACGCTGTAAAAAACGCCATTGGACCGCCTCTGGAAAACCCAAAGATATGAAGCTGATCCTGATCAACAGAAGGCAGTGAACGGAGCACCTCAAACGCATGAAATGCATCACACCGGTCTTCCCCGCAGAAATCTTCTCGTCCCTCTCCCCCTTCATTTCCCCGATAAAACGGAGCCATCACAACAAACCCCTGTGAAGCAAGCTGGATGATTCTCGGAATCCGTACCATCCCTACTTTTTTAATCCCTCCCCGTAAATATAAAAATCCAGGAAGATGCTTTGTCTGATGTTCAGGGATAGCTAACAGCCCTTTTACGGTTAATCCTTCACTCTTATATGTAATCTTGAATAACGTAATCTGTGGATGCGGTGATGGAAATCGTTGTGCATGAGTGATCAGGCTGCTTCCTAACAACACGCATTCCTCCTTTTTTTCATTAGGCCAACACACAATTTTTCAACTCACATAAAGTATTACATGAAATGCAAAACTTCATTCGAACATAAAGGAGGCACACCGCTTGAAACGGATAAAAGCTCATATCATGCTCTGCTTAACACTACTTCTCACTGCCTGTCTGCTATTGTCGGCATGCTCATCTGATAACTCCGAAAAGCAAAAACGCGATAAAGTAAGAATTGCCGAAGTGACCCGCTCCATTTTCTATGCTCCCCAATATGTTGCTATAGAAAAAGGGTTCTTTAAAGATGAGGGGATTGATATCGATTTAAAAACCACGTGGGGCGGCGATAAAACGATGACGACCCTGCTGTCTAACGGAGCTGATATTGCCCTCGTAGGCTCTGAAACTTCCATTTACGTTGATGCCCAAGGCTCCAGTGATCCGGTCATCAACTTTGCACAGCTGACTCAAACGGACGGAACCTTTTTGGTCGCAAGGAAAAAGCCAAACTATTTTTCATGGGATCAGTTAAAAGGCAGTACCTTTCTCGGACAGAGAAAAGGCGGAATGCCGCAGATGGCCGGCGAGTTCAGTTTGAAGAAGCACGGCATTGACCCTCATAAAGATGTGAAGCTGATCCAGAACATCGATTTTGCGAATATCGCTAACGCCTTCGCCTCAGGAACCGGCGACTATGTACAGCTGTTCGAGCCCCAAGCCAGTCTTTTTGAACAGAAGGGCATCGGCCATGTTGTTGCGTCATTTGGTGAAGAATCCGGCAAGCTTCCCTATACTTCTTACATGTCAAAACAAAGCTATATAAAAAAACACGGAGATGTACTGAAACGCTTTACGAAGGCCCTCTATAAAGCCCAGCTGTATGTTGAAACACATTCTGCAAAAGAAACCGCCACTCTCATTGCTCCGTATTTTGAAGATACATCGGTTGATCTCATCGAAAAGGTAGTCGACCGCTATAAAGGACAGCACAGCTATGCGGTCAATCCGATCCTTGAAGAAGGAGCATGGAGCAACCTGCAAGCTGTTATGAAAGAAGCGGGAGAACTTCCAAAGAAAGCTGATTACAACAAACTGGTTAACACCACTTTTTCCCGTGATGCAACGAAATAAACCTTAAATAGTAATGGAGGGATCACAGTGGCCTTCTTACAATTAAAATCGGTTGGTCAAACCTACTTTTCCAAGCATACGGCCACGACTGCACTGGAGGACATCACTCTCTCTGTATCCGAGGGAGAGTTTGTTTCTTTTCTTGGACCGAGCGGATGCGGAAAATCAACACTGCTATCCATCATCTCGGGACTTCTTAAGCCCACAGCAGGAACCGTTACACTAAGAAATCAGATCATTAAAGAACCTCATCCCAAGATCGGTTATATGCTGCAGCAAGATTACTTGTTTCCTTGGAAAACCATCAAGGATAATATCATGCTGGGGCTGAAGCTTCAGCATTGCCTTACTGAAGAACGACTACACTATACATTTTCTCTTATGAAGGAAATTGGACTGTACGATACACTCGACAAGTATCCGAGCGAATTATCCGGCGGGATGAGGCAGCGCGTCGCTTTAGTGAGGACACTGGCGACCAATCCCCAGATCCTTTTGCTGGATGAACCTTTCTCAGCACTAGACTTCCAGACTAAGCTTAAGCTGGAAGACCTGGTATCCTCTACACTCAATGAACATGGCAAAACCGCCATTCTTGTCACTCACGATATCGGTGAAGCGATCGCCATGAGCGACCGTATTATCTTGTTTTCCACGAAACCCGGCCGTATCTTCCGGACGTTTCCTGTATCCGGCCATCTGCGTAAGCGCCTGCCGTTCGAAGCTCGCCAGCATCCGGAATACGCGGTCATGTTTCAACAAATTTGGGAGGAGCTGGAGCAAATTGAGCAAAACGATACTGAATAAAGCCCACTCCGACTACTTACTGAATTTGCGCAGAAGAACGATTCAAGTCAGACTTACACAGCTTCTCATCTTTGTTGTATTTTTTGGCTTATGGCAATACAGCTCGGATCATAAATGGATCGATCCTCTCCTCTTTAGCTCGCCTGCAAAAATAGCTGCCTTGCTGGCGGAAAAAATTTCTGACGGAAGCGTATTTGTGCATATTGGCATGACGCTGACAGAGACAGTCATCGGATTCTTGCTCGGAACGTTGATCGGAACATCACTGGCTGCACTGATCTGGTGGTTCCCTTTTCTGTCAAGAGTACTTGATCCGTACCTGGTTATTTTAAATGCTATGCCTAAGGTTGCAATCGGTCCCATCCTAATTGTTGCTCTGGGGCCGAACCTT
Source organism: Fictibacillus marinisediminis (assembly GCF_023149135.1). Lineage (NCBI taxonomy): Bacteria > Bacillati > Bacillota > Bacilli > Caryophanales > Fictibacillaceae > Fictibacillus > Fictibacillus marinisediminis. Next base: position 3,064,873 of record NZ_JAIWJX010000002.1, read on the forward strand.
TCGTCTATCGTTGCCATGGGTGTGCTGATCTCAGTCATTATTACCACAATCGTCATCTACACGTCGTTTACGAATGTTGAACCGAATTATGTAAAGGTCATTCGATCATTCGGCGGCTCTAAATTTCAGTGTTTTAAAGAAGTCATCCTTCCCGCCTGCTTCCCTGCCATCATCTCCTCCTTAAAAGTAAACGTTGGCTTGTCATGGGTCGGAGTCATTGTCGGAGAATTTCTTGTATCGAAGGAAGGACTGGGGTACCTCATCATATATGGGTTTCAGGTCTTCAACTTCACGCTTGTACTGATGAGCCTTCTGATTATTGCATTTTTAGCGACGATCATGTATCAGCTGGTTGAGGCACTTGAAAAGAAATTAATCAAGAACCGTGAATCATAACCAATAGACAAAAAAACAGCAGACTGCTAATACAGCTGCTGTTTTATTTTATAAAAATTTTTCTTTTGTATGCTGAAGACTCTGGATCAGCACTTGATCCTTCATCATGAAACTGAATTTCCTGCTGCCATCAAAGGTTTCCGGAATCGTTTCAAAGAATACCGGACCATTTGTTTCATAATAGCGCTCTTTCAGCAATATTTTATCTACGGTAGCGTAATAGATATTTTTTATAATAAGGCCGCCCTTTCCGTCTACCTTGTATTGTCCTAGATAGTGAAGGGAAGATACGTGGCCTCCGGTCTCCTCAAAAACCTCCCGGACTGCAGCCTCATCCGCTGTTTCTCCAGGTTCAACCTTGCCGCCCGGAAACTCAATTCCGCGCCGCGGATGTTCAGTCAAAAGCCATTGGCCCCTGAAACGGCACAGCACCCAGACGTGCTTCGGATCTTTTGAGAACGGGTGATCTTCAAAGGAAAGCTTTACCGTATTATCGTAGTAATCTTTAAAAATTATCGGTTCCATTGTTTAGTTACTCCAAATCCCTAGGTTATATTCATTGTAAAGAAGGAAGCATGTATTTGTCCAATCTCATAAAAGACAATCATGACTATTATTTTAATTTCTTTTCATTTTTATGAAATGATCTTTAGTAACTCAATGGCGAATACAGGGGGATGGGATTGAAGAGCCAATTGAAAAGCAGATGCGGATAAGCGAACTTTTCCACGTCTGCTTTTCAAGCTCTTCATTTTTTTCCACAAGATCCGCTGACTCCAACTGTCGTCAGCTATCCCATCCATTCTCCTGAAAAAGACTTGAGGGTCTCTTTCAAGCATCAGAATGCGATGCTTGATAGGAAAGAAATTCAACAATATGCTTAACATGGCAAAAACGCATGAGAGATCTCATGCGTCTTTTGGCATCAGGTCACGGAAGCAAAAGTAATGACCCAATGGCTATTAACTTTTTCAAATCCAAGTGTTATACTATACTCCCCATATAAATCACTCTTATTTTTTTGAATGAGGTGATAAGATGTATCAGATAATTTCTTCAGCTCATAAGGTTTGTCTTTCTCCACCCACGGAGGAAGATCTGTAGGTATGATATACAGTTTACCGTTTTTTTCTTCGAACATTCCATTCACATAATCGCTTGCTACTTTTTTAGAAGCGATGTGGCTCAAATTACGAATAAGTTCCTCTTTACTGGAATAACCTTTCACTTTATATTGATCATCAACTTCAGGAGTAAGCTTATGAATAAATTCTTGGGATAATAATTTGGCATCCGGTTTAGAAGCTGTTGTTTCCTCTGCCAGAGCACGCTGTTCTATAAATGATACCGGCTCACCTTTAGAACCAGGTGAATCTGTCAAATAGTTTGGAGAAGCAAAAACAGCCAACATTGCTATTAAAAAACTGGTTGCATAATACTTCACATCGGTTCACCACCCTGTATTTTTTAATAAAATGTGTACTTAAAGTAAAACATTCCTTAAATGCAGCAAAGGAAAACCTCTTTTTCTGAATCTTTCATTTTTAGATGTTTCAGTATTTCTCCATCTATGCGTCTATTCCTTGTATTCTTGCTGAAATCACATCTATCTTCCCACACAAAAAAATACGACTATGGCTATAGTCGTATCATACAAGACGATCTATCCTGCTTTCCGGCTTGCTTTCCCTGAGCCTCTTTTACCCAGTTCATACAATCCAGTAGCGGCAAGTCCGGCGATTCCTCCGGACCATACTCTAAGAACAACCGTCATTTCGGTAAATGGATAAGCAAGGATTCCGACAAATATTCCAATGAAAAAGCTGATTAATGGAATGAATCTTTTCTTTATAGGGAAAGTACGTTTTAGCAGCTGTACCAAGCCCGTCACAAGAGGCGTTAAAAGTGAGGCAAACGTCACAATATGTTCCATTCCTCATCCTCCTTTGCTTTTTCATCTTCTTATGTTGATTCACAAACGATAGTTATTAAGTTCAACCCCAAGATTAAAATACCTTCTATATTTAAAAAATCCGTATTGCCCTGTACCGCTTCAATACCCTTGCATAAACTAAATTTGTTGGAAACGATTTACGATCCAAGGATTTGTGCATACTAAGCGAGAGATATAGAAACAAAGCATAACAGGAGTGAAATGCATGAGAAGAGAAGATGATTTGTATTTAATAATGCTAGAATCCAATGAACTGACGTGGTGGGAATATGCAAGAAAAGTATCTCCCAACATGCGGCCCAAACAGTACAAAACCTATTGGTCATTTCTAAAAAACAAAGGGAAGCTTCCTAAAAGATTAGTAAAAGAGGCGGAATGGAGAATGGAAGCCCGTCGAAAAGGATTGCTGGATTCATAAAAAATAACCCCTCTCTTTTAAAAAGGGGTTATTTTCGTTTCAATATCCTGTTTTATGTAATACCATAAGCAAGTCGTTCAATTTCTTTACCCGGTCATTTTCCGCTTCTCTTAAGCCGAGTTCGATTTCCATCAATTCAGATTGAACCAGTTCTTTCGCATACTTTTGAGTTAACGCAAGATCGGCCAATAACAGCTTGTCAGCATCGCACAGTTGATTCATAGAAATCCCTCCCTCCATCTATTATATAGGGATAAAGGGAAGAACGGCGTGTTCAAAATATGGTAATTCCAAAGCCCTTACATGCTAACATTGTCTTTGCCCTGCACAGAACTCCATTCTCTTTCCAATTCGGACAATGTAAATTCTTGCAAAAGCCGGTGTTCCTGCAGAATAAAGCCATGGTGAAGCAACTTCTGGATAAGAAACTGTTTTCGTTTTTCAACCGCCCGACGCAATTGTCCTTGAGGAACATTCATCATTGAACAGGTATCCTTTCGTTTTTATATACAGTTCTCTCCAGCTTTTACATTTTGCATTCCTTTCAAGATAAAAAGTCCCTTCCATAGAAGGGATCCCATTATTTAACCTGAGAATTGCTCCATTCTTCCACTACGGATTGAGGAGCACTCCAGCACAGCCAAGATACCATTGTCTTCAATCCAGACTTGCTAACATACCAATATTCATAGCGTCGTTTCGAAAGGTTTTCATAGATGCCCGTTTTCTTTACTTTTCCATCCATCATTAATGCCTCCCGTCTTTACACTATAGAATTCTACCTTGCTCTCTAACTTCCTTCTTTAAACATACCCAAAATTCTGACAATTGCAAATCTGCTGATTCGACAGGATTCCACTTAAAATAAGGGTATAAAAAAGGATAAGCATTTGTTATTCGTACTGGAGGATTACTTATGAATGAGAAACTATTTGAACTCCCTACACTAAAGCTGGCTAAAACATTGTTGGGAATGGAACTGGTTCATCAAACAGATGAAGGACTGGCCTCTGGCATCATCGTAGAAACAGAAGCCTACATGGGGCCCGAAGATATGGCCGCCCATTCATTTGGAGGCAAAAGAACGCCGCGAACCGAGATCATGTATGCAGAGCCAGGCCATGTTTATGTTTACTTCATTTACGGCATGCATACATGCTTTAATATTGTTTCCGGTCCTCTCCATAAGCCTGAAGCCATCTTGATCCGTGCCCTTGAGCCGAAAGAAGGGATTCCCATAATGATGCACCGCAGATCCATGAAAATCCCTGTCTTGGAAAATGGAGCCTGGAAACCTGGACAATTAAAGAAACTGACGAACGGTCCAGGAAAACTGTGCAAAGCGATGGGAATATCGTTAAACGACTACGGGCTGAAACTCAACGCGGAACATCTTTACCTGAAAGAATACAAGAGCTTATCTGACGAAGACATTGTCTCCGGGCCGCGAATTAACGTAGATTATGCAGGAGAGGCGGTTCACTATCCTTATCGTTTTTGGATCAAAGACAACATCTATGTATCAAAATAAAAGAGCATTCCGCTCAGGAATGCTCTTTCATCATTTTTTCTTCAAAATAAGGATCATCAGACGGTTCTTCATCCGGTTCAAACGGATCGTGAAGCTTTTCATTTAAACAGGCCAGCACAACACCGTCGAGCTGAGCAAATGTACGGATTCTTTTATTCATCCACAAATGCGCAATCACAAACCAAACGAGCAGGAGCAGAACGGTTTTTACTGTACTCTCCTGAGAAAACGAAAGACCTTCCAGGTGAAGGATATCCATCGCGAAGCTGGTAAACAATCCGATCAGGATCCCAATGGCATAGCCGACCGGCTTTCCGTTCTTCATCGTTCTTGTATTGGTCTTTAAGTACGTATGAAACAGCCGAAGTTCAGTCGGCCTCATCTGCATTAACCGGCTGCGCAAATAGTTTAGGTTCGGCAGCAGTCCCCGTGAAATCTCACGTTTCATCGACGTTTGCAGAAAAAGATCTAAATCCGCCGGCGAACCTAGGCTGTTCTTTAATTTACGATGCACAAAGTTATGGTAATAATAATAACGGATGGAAAGCTCAATGATTTTCACGGTTAACATCCCGATGAAAATCGCAGCTGAAAATTGCACCCAGAAATTTTGAAATAAAACTTCAATCAGCACGCCCAGCGCAAAAAATCCAGCTGCAGCTTTTGCCCATAACAGCTTACTCACCAATACGATCAGTTGCCAAAGTTGATCCACTCTATTTCCCCCTGACAGAAGAATTTCTATCTATCATGATACCATCTTTTCCATGCAGAAAGGTAAAATTTTACGTTGATTCAGAAAAAAGACAGCATAAAAAAAGGACAAATCGAATGAGGATTTTATCCACAAACTAAAAATATTTACCAATCTCTTTTTATCTTTTTAACTTTGGGGGAAGAATAGAGTCATGCTCCTCAATTAAATCATAGATTTACCCCGACAGCTTTTTTCATTAGGGCGAAATATATAAGGAATAGACAGAAATTCCTAAATAGGAGGCAGGACGATGAGAATTGTTTTTTTTGAAAAAGGAGATTTAAGTATTATTGTAGGATCTTCCCGACTAAAAGGTGAGTTGACTATAGAGCAGATTAAGAATGAAAGTGAAAAGAAGGCAAAAGAATTAAGCCAGCTCCTTGGCCGTGAAATCGGCTTTATGATTGATATGAACGGCAAGCTTGAAAACGATATCAAGCGTTAATACTTAAAGAACGATAAGTACTTCTAGTCAATGATGCTAATATTATTGAGGATTGGGATTTGCATGATCTTCGCTTAACACTAAGCTCTTTACTAGCGAGAAAACCCCGGATAGGCCAAGCCTGTCCGGGGTTTTGCATGATAAGAATATTATCTGAGTTTCAGTTCACCAAGCACCCGCTGTGCGATCCGGTAATACCCTTTCGGATTCGGGTGGATGGAATCTGAGAAATATTCCTGTTTTTGAATGCCTAGGAACAGTTCATAGGTGGAAATGTAAGTCGAGTTCGGTGTCTCTGCGCTGACTTGCTGAATGGATCCGTTCCACCGCTTGATGACACGGGAGGATACCTCATCATAAAAGTTTTCCGTGTAAGGATTATACAAACCGAGAATATAAATATGTGCCCTCTTATTCTGATTTCTAAGCTCGGCAGTTATCTTCTCCAGATTGCTATACAGAACCTTCTGGCCGATCGCCATTTCCTTCTGATTAATATTCCTGAAGTTCCACCCCGCCGTTTTTCTGTAATCGTTCGTTCCGATAAACAAGAAGATGTAGTTCGCCTGGCGTACGGATCGTGACACCATTCCATTGCTTAATTGCTTGTACAGCTGATCAGACCGCTGGCCGCTGATCCCATAGTTGTTAAGCACGACCGGGCGCTTCAATTCCTTTTGCATGCCCTGTCTGACTAAGCCGATATACCCTTTCCGCCGAGGATCTCCTCTCCCATAAGTCAGAGAGTCACCAAGCGCGACAATTCTTAATTGTTTTGGTCTAGGTTGTTTAATGTGTGTGTTTGGTGATTTTTTTTGTTCATTCCCCTGATTCTTTTCATGACTTTTTACAGAATAAAAGATAAAAAGAATGGCTGCTGCAATAACAACAGCACTAAGGGTATAAATCACCTTTTTTCGGTTCCCCAAAAAAATCCTCCTCTATCTGATAACCATAAAGCTGTAAAAAACATACGTTCAGCTATGTTACTGAGTTCCCTTTTGCTAATCCATTAAAACAGCAATCCGGCATCTTTTCAAGTTTCATGGCATATTTCGAATGATCAATTCATCATTTCCCATTCCGCGCCTGTTGGCTACATGGTTTTGCAAGTTTATAGAAAAAACTCCTCTTATCAAGGAGTTCTCTCTACTTCAAATTATAGTCATCTGATGTATACTCCCGGTCTTCCCACAAATTATCGATATCATAACGGCCGGTATCAGATTTTACGAGAGAACTGATCAGCAGGGCGGCGCCTCCGCACACTAAAAAAACTGGCACAAGCACAAGAACAAAGGAACCCATATTCCCACTCCTCTTCTTTTTCTCATTTATATGAATGAAAGAATGAAGATATGAGACATGGCAAAAAGTAAAAGAGAAGAGAAATCTAGTTCTCTTCTCTCCAGATGATCCATTCGTTCATTTCAAGCATTTCAATAAATTTAGCAAGCCTAGGAACAACAGGAGCTGCTTCTTCCCCAAAAGCTCTCTCCAGACCGGCAGCGATATCCTCGATCTTTTTTGTTCCATCGATTTGCGCTGCAACGAACGCACCGAGCGCATCGAGCTTTACCGGAAGGAACGAAGGCTGTTTAAAAAAACGGATAGACAGCCTTTCTAAAGGATTGGTCCGGGGAATCATCAGGTATACCTTTTCGTCCTTCCGTGTCTCTGTATGAATGCCCTGCTTGAATTGAGGGATCATTGTTAAAAGGTTTTTCTTTGTCTTTTTACGTGATGTGAAAAGACCCATTATTTTGTTTTATTCACTTTCGCTCTGGCAGAGAACCAATAGAGCAGCCAGCAGACGAACAAGAAGATCACAAATGGAATTAATCGATTATCAGTCATTGGTGTCGTTGGAATATCGACCTTAAAGAAGATTAGCACTGCAATTAAGACGCCGAGCAGAGATTCTCCTGCGATCAGCCCTGAGGCAAACAAAACACCTCTATCAGATCTTTCCTGGCGTTCTTCTTTTGATTTTGCCTTCACATCAACGAGCCAGCGTACCGCTCCACCAAACATGACCGGTGCCGATACATGAATCGGAAGATATAAACCAACAGCAACAACTAATGAGTTGAGGCCAAGGAACTCAATAACAATTGCTACCGCTGCACCGATAAAGATTAAACTCCATGGCAGATCTCCCCCAAATATTCCTTGAACGAGTACTTTCATGATTGCAGCTTTTGGAGCCGGAAGCTGCTGTGAACCCATTCCATAGGATTTATCAAGAACTACAAGGATAACTCCAATCACAAGTCCAGATGCGATAACACCGATCATCATGGCCACTTGCTGCTTCCAAGGTGTTCCGCCGACAAGATGTCCAGTTTTTAAATCCTGAGAGATGTCGCCTGCAACAGCAAGAGCTGTACAAACGATAGCCGCAACCGTTAAGGCAGCCTTCATCCCTTCCATACCATGCAAGCCTGTTACTTTATAAACAAGCGTTACAATTAATAATGTAGCAATTGTCATTCCTGAAACAGGAGACGAGGAGCTGCCGACAATTCCAACGATTCTTGAAGCTACGGCAACAAACAAGAAGCCAAATATCGCAATAGCGATTGCCCCGATAAATCCAACGTTTGTAATCGGTGCTGCACCAATAATGACCACTAGCGCAACAATTCCCAAGATGACATAACGGAACGGCATATCTTTATCTGTACGCTCAATGCCTCCCCCTGTTGCACCATCTGATAGACCTTTCATGGTTTTGGCTGCTGTGGAGATTAGAGTCGGCAACGTTTTAAGCAGTGTAATCAGTCCGGCTACAGCTACCGCACCAGCACCAATGTACTTAATGTAGTTGTCCCAGATACCCCAAGCATCAAGTTTCCCGATTGGATCTTCCGCAGGGAAGATCGCCGCAGTGCTGTCCGCACCAAAAAAGGCGATCGCCGGAATTAACACGATCCAGGCAAGGAGTCCGCCTGCCAGCATCTGTCCGGCAATCCGTGGACCGATAATATAGCCCACACCGAGCAATGCCGGGAAGATATCCATACCAACTACCGTATTCTTTAACTTTCCGACCTGAGTTTCGATCTCTGTTTTAAACAGCATGAAGCCGTCACCTAAAACCTTTACAAGTCCGCCGAACAAAAACCCGATGGCGACCGTTTTGGCATTGGATCCTCCCTTTTCTCCTGATTTTAGAACCTCGGCACAAGCCGTTCCTTCAGGATAAGGAAGATTTTCATGCTCCTTGACAATGAGCATCTGCCGTAAAGGAACCATCATAAAAACCCCGAGAAGGCCCCCTGTCAGTACGATAAAAATAATTACGGTCTGAGAAAGATTAATATCCAGCAGGAAGAATGCCGGCAGGGTAAACACAGCGCCTGCTCCAATCGCTTCTCCTGCGGTTGTCATAGTCTGTACAATGTTGTTTTCCAGGATGGAATCTCTTCGGAAAATCCCTCTAAGTACTCCCATGGATATAACCGCTGCAGGAATAGAAGCAGAAACGGTCAATCCAACTTTAAGTCCCAAATACGCATTGGCTGCACCGAAAACAATGGCTAAAATAATTCCAAATATGATAGCAACCATGGTAAGTTCCGGCAATGAACGTGATGAGGGAACATAGGGAACAAAGGATGAGGACTTCTCTTGGTTGTTTTTCATCATAAACACCGCCTAATCATCAGAAATTTTCAACAGTAACTATTATAGCACAATTCGACAAAAACTGAGTTTTCCAATTATTACTCCAACAGGAGAGTAGCACTGACTCTTACAAGCTTCCCTTTCTTGAAAGATTGTTATCCACTTTTCAGAAAAAAATATTGTAGATAAGGGATTGTCCTTCTTTAAGTAAGCAGCCGGAATGTTTATAAAACGAAACAAAGGGTACGTTAATAAATGAACTTAGGAGGGATGACAAGTGGAAAACAATGAGAAGAAATCAAATGAAAATGGAAAGAAAGAAACTAAGAAAGATATAAAAGATATGTTTGAACAAGGCGCAATCGAACAGCGGGAATCCGTTGATACAGATACGCAAAAGGAAAATGACAAAAAGCAGAAGTAAAGGAGAACTGAAGAAGTGATACGCACTATCTTATTAATTATCGGAATTATTGTCGTTGTAGGATTCATAATTAACAACCTATAGGGAGGACAAACAGCAATGATCCGCACCATTCTTATCATTATAGGAGCCATCGCCGTTATCGCTTTTTTGGCTAATTCCTTATAAAAATAAATGAAAGAAGGACCAGCATTTTCTGCTGGTCCTTCTTTTCCTATTTCATATAAAAACCTGCAACTTTCTCCTGCAGGTTAACAAACATCTTTTATGTAAGTTGGCACAAATTTTAAAAGTATGGAGATGATACTGTTATATTGATCCGGTGATACATGGATGCCGTCTTTCGCGATTAATTCTTCCTTTAATTTAACGATACAGTCTAACTCCTCAACTGTGGCTTCACTCGCCATATAGTCAATGGTATTAATAAGCTCTAAAAGTTGGTTGTTTTTGTTCGTTATATAATATGTGGATTCCAACTTTATCACCCCCTCCACTTTATTATTAAAGATATGAGGTCATTTTCCTACAAAAACATTTCGTCAAATGACGACATATCTTACTTTTTCTGGATTACCGGACCCTTTTTCCTATTGACCATGTCGCATTTTGTCGTTTTTGTCAACTTATTGTCCTATTAGGAGAGAAAATGTTGATGACCAAAGTTTTATAAATATAGTTCCCGAAAACGTTTTGTTTTATCCAAATAATTTAGAAAGCGAGGCAAATGGAGATTGCACTCCATCCTCCTCCTCATCCTTGGACTGATAAACCAGCTTCTCAGGTTCAAAGATTTTCGACTCCAAGAAAGAATTCGGATTCTTCTCAATCTTGATGTCTTTATGGATGGAGACAAAAATCTTCGCAGTATTCATGGCATCGTCCAATGCCCTGTGCTGAGAACCATCCAGAGAAATTTGAAGCTTGTTCAAAGCACGGGACAGGCCGTAGCGGAAGCCCTTCTCACTGTCATGGAGAATACTGAACAAAAATTGAAGGTCATTGTGATTGATGATCCAATCTATCGGAGTGTTGTGGAACGTGGAATCTGTAATCAGCGCCCATTTATCTTCCGGCCCCCAGGAGCACAGATAATACTCTCCCTCACCGATCCAATCCCTAAACTCTTTAATGACCGCCGTAAACGGCTGGGCATTGATCAAATCTTTCTTCGTAATTCCTGTCAGGTTAGTAATTCTCGTATTTAAAATATCCATCTTAGGCTGAACAAAGGATTGAAAGTGGTCAGTCACTGCTAGTTCCCCATTTGCCATACGCAGCCGTACGGCGCCAATCTCAATAATTTCCGATAACCTGTTCGTCATTTCCAGATCATACACAATATAATCCATCATCTTCACTCCATCCCATTCTTCTTGCCTGCAGTGTCTGCTTTTTACTTTCTATTTTAGTTAATTTTTGAAGGTATTGGAATGATGTTACCATTATTTTTATACGTTCTGCTGGTCATATTTTTTATTGTATGTCGGCAGTGCTGATTATTGCCTATACCATCAAGAAAAAACCTAGGTTGGCAGGCTTCATTTCTTCCGTTATAATATTCAGAAATAAATAATTATTCACATTTGAATAAAAAGGGTGATAAGCATGACATCTCAACCATGGAATGAAAATGAAGCAATCCTCCATTCTCTTCAGGATGATATTCTCGTTACTAATCTTGATGGTACCATTTTGAAAGTGAGCGAGGCGACTGGAAAAGTATACGGAGTATCCTCTGAAAGTCTGCTCGGCAAATCAGTCTATGACCTGGCAGCAAAAGGCATGTTTACCCCGATCGCTACCCCGATGGTCCTGAAGGAAAAGAAAAAAATCACGTTCGTTCAGACGACAAATACCGGAAAGAAATTGCTTGTGACCGGCATCCCTGTGCTTGATGAGAACGGAAAAATATATAGAGTGGTCAGCTACTCGCATGATGTGACAGAGCTGCTGGAGCTGAAGAAGTTCCTTCAGACGATGGAGGGAGAAATGGAACGGGTAAAAAGCGAGCTGGATCTATTGCGCAGCCGCCAGCTTTACGACAGCGGCATTATTGCCAACAGCACAGAGATGAAGAACGTCATTACCACTTCCCTCCAAGTAGCAGAAGTAGATGTGAACGTCCTGCTGCTAGGGGAATCAGGCGTCGGCAAATCGCTGATCGCAAAATTTATTCATAACAAAGGCAGCCGGAAGAAAGGACCGTTTATTGAAGTGAACTGCGGAGCAATTCCTGAGAACTTATTTGAGGCTGAGTTCTTCGGATATGAAGCAGGGGCTTTTACAGGGGCGAATCGGAAGGGAAAGCTGGGACTGGCTGAACTGGCTGATGGAGGCACTTTATTTCTGGATGAAATCGGCGAACTGCCCCTTGCCCACCAGGTGAAAGTATTGAAGTGTATACAAGAAAAACAGTTTTACAGAGTAGGAGGAACAAAGCCGATCTCCGTCGATTTCCGACTGATCTCGGCGACCAATAAGGATCTTCTCAAGGCCATTCAAGAAAGAACGTTCCGTGAAGATTTGTATTTCCGGCTCAACGTTGTTCCATTAACCATTCCACCGATCAGAAAAAGACCTGAAGATATCATCCCTTTAATCCACTATGTACTCGATGTTTTTCAAGAAAAATATAAACGGGAAAAACGGCTCGATGAAGCGGTTCTCCACCATTTTCTTCAATATGACTGGAAAGGTAATGTCCGTGAACTTATTAATCTCATAGAACGCCTTGTTGTCATTTCCCCCTCCACACTTATCACAACCGAACATCTTCCCGATTACATAAAAGCCTCGTATTCTATCCCTGCTCCCCCCTCCAATCTTTTAAAGCCTCTGAAGGACGTGTTAGAGGATGTGGAAAAACAGATGCTTCAAAGAGCGCGCAGAGACTATAAAACTACCGTACAGATGGCAGAGGCGCTCGGGATCAGCCAGCCTTCCGTCGTACGAAAAATGCAGAAATATGACATTGATTAAACAGATTGGCACAATACTTGCAAGATAATAAAGTAAGACTGCAAATGTCCCCTTAGAATCAAATACATAAGGAGGTACGTGATTGTGCCACAAGAACTAGACACATTGATGAACGAGCTTTCCGATTTGCTGGCTCCGACCATGGCCAAGGACCACCCAAATCTGCCTGTCTTAAGAGAAGAAGGCTGCTATTACTACGGACTGGATGGCAAAACATACCTGGATTTCACCTCTGGAATTGCTACCGCTAACACCGGCCACCGCCATCCGAAAGTGGTCGAGGCCATAAAAAAAGCAGCAGATGAACTGATGCACGGTCCTTCAGGTGTCATCATGTATGAATCCATCCTCAAGCTGGCAAAGGAACTGCGTACGGTCCTGCCAGCAGGATTGGATTGCTTTTTCTTCGCCAACAGCGGAACCGAGGCCATTGAAGGAGGGATCAAGCTTGCCAAGCATGTGACCCGCCGGCCGTATGTCGTTTCTTTCACCGGCTGTTTCCACGGCCGAAGCCTCGGAGCTTTAAGCGTCACCACATCAAAGGCCAAGTACCGAAAGTATTTGCAGCCAAACGGTCTGACATATCAAGTTCCTTACGCTTCAACAGAAGGATGTCCAAAAGGTATGGACCCTGGCAAATTTGCAGCTGACAAGCTGGAGAAAGACTTAACTACTCTTTTCAAGCACCAGGTTACACCGGAAGAAGTCGCCTGTATGATTGTCGAACCCGTTCTAGGTGAAGGCGGATATGTTGTGCCTCCTGCTGCATGGCTGAAAAAAATGAGGGAAATCTGCAGCAAGCACGGGATCCTTCTCATTTTTGACGAAGTACAGACAGGTTTTGGACGTACTGGAGAATGGTTTGCGGCTCAGACTTTCGGTGTAACACCGGATATCATGGCGATCGCTAAAGGCATCGCGTCCGGGCTGCCCTTAAGCGCTACTGTCGCCTCAAAAGAACTGATGAAACAATGGCCGCTCGGAAGCCACGGGACTACATTCGGCGGCAACCCTATTGCCTGCTCTGCCGGACTGGCTACACTTGAAGTTCTAAAAGAAGAAAAGCTGGTGAAAAACTCAAAGGCGATGGGAGCCTACGCGCGTGAAAAGCTTTTAGAAGTAAAAGAAAGACATGCGGTTGTAGGCAGCATCCGTTCCATCGGGCTGATGATCGGCATTGAAATCATGGATCCGGCTACCGGTGCTCCAGATGGTGAAGGCGTGATCTCCATCCTTAACAAGTGTCTTGAAAAAGGAGTATTGTTTTATCTTTGCGGCAACGAAGGAGAAGTCATCCGGATGATTCCTCCGCTGACCGTCAGCCAGGATCAGATCAACGAAGGCATTGCCATGCTGGAAGAGTCGATTGCAGAATACGAAGCAGAACGGCTACCGGGGCGCAAACTGCAAAATGTATAACAGCTGAAAGGAGACAGTATCCATGTATAAACCAAAAGATTCTTCAGCCTCTCCCCGCTTTTGCGGTGTGAAGACATTTATGCGGCTGGAACATGTTCAGACAACCGAAGATGTCGATTTCGCGGTGATTGGTGTGCCATTCGATACGGGTGCTTCCAACCGTACAGGCCAGCGGAATGGCCCGCAGCATATCCGCAACTTTTCCACCCTGCTCCGCCCGTACAACCCTGATCAGGACATTAACATTTTTGATCATTGCGGCGGTGTGGATTATGGGGACATCGACGTAGTGCCCGGCAACATCCATCAAACGTACAGCAACATTGAGAACTTTTTGCAGCCTCTGCTTTCTTCAGGGGTGACTCCTGTCATCATGGGAGGCGACCACTCCATCTCGCTCGGCAACCTGAGAGCATTTGCTAAACAATACGGACCAGTGGCACTTGTGCACTTTGACTCTCACAGTGATACGTGGGATCACTATTTTGGCGAAAAATACACCCATGGCACGCCATTCCGGAGAGCTGTGGAAGAAGGGTTGATCGATGTCGAACATTCCATCCAGGTCGGCATGAGAGGTCCTCTTTACGGACAGGAAGATATTCAGGATGCACGCGATCTCGGATTTGAAGTGTTAACTATGAGAGACGTCCGCAAGCTCGGCTACGATGAGGTAATCCGGAAAATCCATGAGCGCACAGGGGACAAGCCTGCTTTTGTATCCTTTGATATTGATTTCGTTGATCCTGCTTACGCACCGGGCACAGGAACACCTGAAGCTGCCGGTCCGACGAGCCATGAAGCGCTCGACCTCGTCCGCAATCTTGATGGGCTAAATCTGGTTGGCTTTGATCTTGTTGAAGTACTTCCTGCCTATGACAGCGGAGAAATCACAGCCATGCTCGCAAGTACTGTGATGTTTGAAATGATTACATTGATTGCTCTGAAAAAAGCAAGACTGACATCAAGAGTGGAACAAGCAGCACAGCAGTAACTATTCAAAAATGAATAAAAGGAGGGCATTGAAATGGGGATCTTGGACACAGTTATCATTTTTCTTTATTTTGCAGTGTTAATTGCGGTAGGTATCATCGGTTCAACGAAGGCTAAAACGACAGAGGAATTCGCTCTCGCCGGCCGCAACCTCGGGCTTTTCATGTATCTTGGCTGTTTGTCTGCTGTTATTTTGGGCGGAGCGTCGACCATTGGTACCGCCAAGCTGGGCTATGAATTCGGAATTTCAGGCATCTG
Organism: Fictibacillus marinisediminis; assembly: GCF_023149135.1. Taxonomy (NCBI): domain Bacteria; kingdom Bacillati; phylum Bacillota; class Bacilli; order Caryophanales; family Fictibacillaceae; genus Fictibacillus; species Fictibacillus marinisediminis. The sequence continues at coordinate 3,080,080 of NZ_JAIWJX010000002.1, forward strand.
GTTCGTTACGATGATCGGCCTTGGCATCATTCTTTTGGGAACATTTTTTATTAAACGCATCTCCAAGTATAAAGTAACAACGATCAGTGAACTGCTCGGAAAAAAATACAAATCCGAAGCGAGGCTCATAACTGCTATCGTCGCCTCCATCTACACACTCATGGTCGCGGTGACCCAGGTCATCGGGATGGGCACAATCATCAATGTGCTTCTCGGCTGGAATTTGACAACGTCCATGTTTGTCGGCGGCGGAATCGTTTTGTTCTACACCATCCTTGGCGGAATGTGGAGCGTTACCGTAACAGACATCATCCAATTCGTCGTCATGACCATCGGAATCTTTGCCATCATGCTTCCAATGAGCATTGTGAAGGCAGATGGAATTGGCAATCTGCTAACAAAATTGCCTGAATCCCATCTCAGCCTGACATCGATCGGCTATCAGCAGATCTTTCAGTACTTTTTACTGTATACGCTTGGCATGGTCGTTTCACAAGACATCTGGCAGCGTGTATTCACAGCCAAAAACCCATCCATCGCGAAAAAAGGTTCCATGTATGCCGGCCTCTATTCCATCGCCTATGCTTTGGCAGGCAGCATCATCGGGATGTGCGCGTTGATTATCCTGCCAAACATCGACAACACTCAGAATACCTTTGCCATGCTGGCTTTAAAGATCTTGCCAACGGGCATCCTTGGGCTTGTGCTCGCGAGCGTGATCTCAGCGCTCATGTCAACGGCTTCCGGCACCTTGCTTGCTTCGTCCACACTGATCACTAACGATATTCTGCGCCAATATTTTATTAAAGATATCAGCGACAAGAAGTTTTTGGTGCTCTCGCGTGTGACTACACTTGCTGCCGGCCTGCTCGCCATTACGTTTGCAGTTTGGATTCAGGACGTTCTCGTCGCTCTTGATGTGGCCTATGCCATTCTTTCCGGTGCAATCTTCGTACCGGTGCTGCTTATGTTCTTCTGGAAGAAATCAACGGCCAACGCCGGTTTTTATTCTATTCTTGCCAGCACGGTCGTTGTCATCGGCGGATTGCTCATTGAAGGGCTCTCCTCCACCAATCCGATCATGTACGGTATTGTCACTGGCTTCGTGGTTTTGGTAGGAATCTCCCTGCTGACCAACTACCGAAACAAAGCCTCCCTCGTCGGCTCGTTCAGCAACACAAAACAGGGGTAACCCTTTTATTAATCCTATTAGCTGGCCGCTAAAAATCCGCTCATGCCTCGGTTTCACAGCCTGTATGAATTCATATGATGTATGGAGGAGGAGGGCATCCTCTTAAATAAAATAATCCGGGAGTGAAGATAATGTCTGGTGGTATCTTTAACAACTTTACTTTAATTGTCGTCCTATTCATTCTGCTGATTATTGTTGGATGCGCCTGTTACGGCGGTTATGGCGGATATGGCGGCTTCGGCTATGGGTACGGATTCGGCGGTAAGGGTCTGTACTAAAATCAGGAAAACCGGTCTTCTTTTGAAGGCCGTTTTTTTGTTGTTTGATACATACAAGTGTTGTGGTGGCTTTGAAGAAGTAATTTCGGCGGATAAGAAGTCTGAATATTTAGATCGGTTCAATCACTCCTCATTTTGGTTCAATTCCGCAGCTTCAAGCCACAAAAAAGAACCCTCAGCACAGCTGAGAGCCCTTTACTTACCCTATGAAACTCGTTCTTCTTTGGAAATGATCTTTCTCATGGCTTCTGCCACTGCTTCGACGTCCGTTCCAACGACCACCTGGACATCGGTGGAGCTCAATTTGAGTACAGCTCTTGCTCCCGCCTTCTTCAAACCGGGCTCATTCACTTTCTCAACATCTATTACTTTTAATCGCAGCCGTGTGACACAGTTATGCAGAACATCAAGATTTTCTGCACCGCCTAAGGCAGCAAGATAACGCGCCGCAATTCTATCGTACTTGTCATCGCTTGCTCCTGCACTCGTATCTTCAACGATGCTTTCATCATCTTCATCTTCACGGCCTGGAGTCTTCAAGTTCAACTTGACAATCAAAGCATAGAAGACGACATAATAAACCGCTGCAAAGACAAGTCCGAGCAGGACGAGAAGCCATGGCCGTGTTGCAAGATCCAGGTTTAAGAAGTAATCAATGGCTCCCGCGGAAAACGTAAAACCATGATGAATGTTTAATAGAACCGCAACCGCCATGGAAACTGCCGTGAGAAGTGCATGAATCCCGTATAAAAGCGGTGATAAGAACATGAATGAAAACTCAATCGGTTCCGTAATACCTGTTAAAAAAGAGGTAAATGCTAAACCAAGGAGCATTCCGGCAACAGCTTTACGCTTTTCCTTCTTAGCCGCCATGATCATCGCGACACAAGCAGCCGGCAAACCGAACATCATGATTGGGAAGAAACCAGCCATATAGAATCCTGCAGAAGGATCTCCCGCAAAGAAACGCCATAGATCACCATGGGCATTCTTGTAATCGCCGAACACAAACCAGATAAAGTTATTTAAGACGTGGTGAAGTCCTAGAGGAATCAAAAGACGGTTTAAGAATCCGAAAACAGCAGCACCAAAAGCACCTGCGTTAACCACCCAGTGTCCGATCGCTTCAATGCCATCCTGAATAGGCGGCCAGGCAAACCCAAACACCCCTGCGAGTACCACCATGGCGCCGGCTGTGACTATGGGGACAAACCGCTTTCCTGCAAAAAAACCGAGATAGTCTGGCAGTTTAATATTATGGAATCGGTTATATAGGAGTCCGGCCACAATCCCCGAAACGATTCCGCCAAGGACACCAACATTGATGGTCTTATCTATGGCAGTTGCTCCGCTGGTTAAAACAAAATACCCGATGGCCCCTGCAAGTGCTGCTGCTCCGTTTCCATCCTTGGAAAAACCGATCGCAACACCAATTGCAAACAAGATTGCCAGATTTTCAAAAATGGAATTCCCCGCTTTTTCCATGAACGGAATATGCCATAAGGCACCGAGCCTTAATACAAGCCCTGCTGCCGGCAGTACCGCGATCGGCAGCATGAGCGCGCGGCCGATCCGTTGTAAAAAACCTAACATTGTAGGTCCCCCCTATTTTTAGTTTAGATAATGAGAATTTATCCCTTAAATTCCTTGAGCGCCTGTTTCAGCATGCCGTTGTTCTTTTCCAATAGTGTTTTCGTTTCACTTGGAGAAAGCTCTGTTAACAGCTGCAGAATCGCTCCTTTCGCGTAACCATCATGATGAGAAAGCGCCTGTTCTGCCTCTTCAGGTGAACAGCCCGTCGCTTCCACCACGATATTCTTGGACCGCTGAACGAGTTTTTTGTTGGATGGCTGTACATCTACCATCAAATTGCTGTACACTTTGCCGATTCCGATCATCGATGCTGTGCTGATCATGTTAAGAACCAATTTTTGCGCGGTGCCTGCTTTCATTCGGGTAGATCCTGTTACCACTTCGGCACCGACGACTGCAGCAATCGTGAACTGTGCCACCTTACTCATTTCGGAATCAGATGAGCAGACTAATGCAGCACTCACCGCCCCGATCTCATTCGCATACTCCAGAGCACCGATCGCATAAGGCGTCCTTCCGCTGGCAGCGATGGCAACGACGACATCGTCCTTTGTTAGGTCAAGGTTTTTCAGATCATTCATTCCAGCTTCTTTGTCATCCTCAGCTCCTTCAACGGCCGTATGGATGGCTTGGCCGCCTCCTGCAATAATGCCGATGACCATCTCAGGCGGTGTTCCATAAGTTGGAGGACATTCCGAAGCATCAAGAATTCCCAGCCTTCCGCTTGTTCCCGCTCCTGTATAGATGAGCCGTCCTCCATTGCGGAACGCTGCAACGACCTGGTCTACGACAAACGCGATCTCAGGCAGCACCTTTTCAATCGCTGCCGGGACCGTTTGATCCTCGTTATTGATTTTTCGTACGACTTCAAGGCTCGAACATTCATCGATGTCCAACGTATTTGGATTTCTTTTCTCAGTTGTTAGGTGATTAATTTTCATGAAATTTCCTTTCACAGCACTAAAAATTTTTGTCCCGGACCAATATAGGGAAGCAGCATCAGATCTTCTTCACGAACTTGGCCGAGCACGTTTACTCGTTCATCAGCCGGCAGATCGGTCTTCGTAATCTGAAGTTCCCCCGCATATCTCCCGTATTTTTCATTATCGATCGTGATACTTCCCAACGGACGGGGCAGCGGCGGATTCTGAGGCGCAGCTTTTTCACCATTGTTCATCGCATACGACCGGGATTCCACGGAACGGATCACATCCCGTGCGGCGTCCTGACGATTCGTATGAACACCCGATACAGCCTCTCCCTCCATCCAATCTACTCTCAACGTTAAAATGCCGTCCTTCCATGCTGACAGTCGCTCCAGCGTCTCGTCACTGGCTTCCACATCACCGATTAAAATGTGATCGGTCTGAAGGCTGTCCAGCTCGACAGCGGCGTGAAAAGGATTGGCTTTCCGGTGCTTTTCAAGAGTCGGAAGCCCTTCAAAAACAGGTCCTCTGAGGGTCTTGTCACCGGGTACAAAAGCCGCCGTTTGAAGTCCGAGCGATTTTAAAAAGATATTCTTCTCCCGCAAGAATGAGGAGGGGATGCCTGTGTTTTGGCGAGGATAAAAATTATGCCACGCTTCCACATTTTCAGTCAGCAATCCGTTATCTTTCCAGTTGTTCACCGTTCCTTCATCAAGGGTACTCGCGTTGATTCCTATTTTCATTTCCTGGGACAAGGTGATGATCTCTTTATCAGAAAAACCGTAATCAGCACGGATGCCATCAATGTTCCATTCACGCAGCAGACCGAGTGAGTCCATGCTGATGCCGATGTTCTTCAGCGATTGCGGACCTGCATCTGCCATGATGGCCATACCGGCCTTTCCTGCCGCTTTTCCGAGAAAAATCAGCCTCTCCCGCAAAAGAGAGGCGTCTTCCTCAGGAATATGAAGCGAGGTGAAGATTTTTCGAAAACCGAAGGAGCCGGCTTTTTGGATCCACTTTATGTTCTGGTCAGGATCTTTCCCGAGATAGACTGAAATTCCTAACATGCCTGCCACTCCCTGCTTTTTATTGCATTAGATATTCTTGGCCATTGACTCTTTGTAGCCAAACAGCCATGTGAAGATAAATCCGAAAATATACGCTAGTAAAAGTCCGACGATATAAAGAACGATCTGGTTCGTGTTTTTAATCAAGAATGCCAATGGAAGTCCGGAAACGCCAATCGCCACTGTACCGATCTTAAAGAAGGCCTGGAATGCTCCTCCGACAGCAGCACCCAGACACGCTGTAAGGAACGGACGTCCGAGCGGGAGGGTTACACCAAAGATCAAAGGCTCTCCGATTCCAAGGATCCCAACAGGCAGTCCGCCTTTGATGACACGCTTCAGCTTGGCATTTTTCGTTTTGAAATAGATCGCAAAGGCTGCACCGACTTGGCCTGCTCCACCCATCGCCAGAATCGGTAACAATGGATCCACTTTAATCGAGTTCAATAATTCCATGTGTACAGGAGTCAAACCTTGGTGCAGACCGGTAACAACAAGCGGAAGGAAGGTACCTGCAAGAACGATTCCGGCAAAAATCCCGCCAATATCAAGAAGGTTTAATAATCCTTTCGTGATCAGATCAGAGATGAAGCCTCCCACAGGCTGAAGAACGAACAGTGTCGCGATTCCGGTAGCCAGCAAAGCTAAAGTAGGAGTTACAATAATATCAACAGCAGCCGGCACGAAACGGCGTATTCTTTTTTCACTCCAGGCAATAAACGCAGCAGCAAGCATAACACCGATCAGACCGCCTCGGCCTGGCAAGAGCTTTTCACCAAACAACGTGATGTTGGCAAGCGCCGGGTTGATGAGCATGATTCCGGCCGCGCCCCCAAGTGCCGGTGTTCCGCCAAACTCTTTTGCAGTGTTGATCCCGACAAAGATCGCAAGGTAACCAAAAAGCCCCCAGCCGATCATATCGAGCATCTGCATCAATGGTACATCTTTTGGAACTCCGCTTCGTACCAGGACGTTCGTAATACCGGCAATCAATCCGGAACCGACAATCGCCGGGATTAACGGAATAAAGATGCTGGCGATTTTACGAAGAAACAGCTTAAACGGTGTAGCGTTCTTTCGGTTGATTTCATCTTTCGTAGTCTTGGCGAGATCATCTTCTCCATCTTCATCCAGAGCCGAAACTTGAAGTCTCGTATTTCTGGACATCTCATCGGCTACCCGGTTGACTGTTCCAGGTCCGACAATGATTTGCAGGGTTTCATCCCCTACGACTCCCATGACCCCGTCAATGTCTTTGATGCCTGCTCTGTCCACTTTGGATTCATCCTTCGGCGTTACGCGAAGCCGTGTCATACAGTACGTTAAGCTTTGAATGTTTTCGGCGCCGCCCAGTTTTTCAATAATCTGCTGCGCCATTAATTGTTCCTTTTTCATGATCTTATCCCCCTTTTAAGAAAAGCGTAAGCGTCCCGTTAAGGTCCAACAAGCGCTGGAACCCTTACTCAGCAACACGCTTTTTGTGTTGAGGAGTAAGAGTGAAGCGACCAAGACGAATTGTATTTTTTCAATTCGTCCCTCGAGGGCCTATGCTGAAAACAAGAAACACGTTTTCAGCCTTGGACGCTGGAGCTAGACATCATTTCTATGCGAGTTCAAATGTAAAAAAGCGCTTACATCATCCCCGCTGCATATCGATGATGAATTTATAGCGGTCCCCTCGGTAAATTGACTGCACGAGCTCCAACGGACGCCCGTCTGTCAGGCAGGTGTATCTTCGAATAAATAAAACCGGCGATCCTTTTGCAATTCCAAGAATCTCGCTTTCAGCTTCGCGGGCGACAGAGGCTTCGAGCTCCTGTGTTGCATAATCAATGCTGAGTCCAAGCTCCTCCTCTACGTATTGATAGAGTGAACCTTGTACGATCTTTTCGTTCAGTCCCTTGACCAAGTCAGCCGACAGAAACGTGGTTTCAAGCGCCATCGGTATTTGATCCGCGAGCCTGACCCGCTGGATCTCATACACCGCAGCCCCCGCTTGAATTCCTAAACCTGTGGCCGTTTTCCCATGGGCTTCACTCAGTTTAAAATCCAATAGTTTGATAGATGGCGAGAGCCCTCTGGCCTTCATGTCTTCTGTGAAGCTCGTCAGGCCGACCAGCTTTTGCTCAATCTTTTTGTTGGCGACAAAGGTTCCCTTGCCTTTTCGGCGGGTCAGGTAACCATCATTGACGAGGTTGGTGATCGCCTGTCTGACAGTCATCCGGCTGATTCCGTAAGTTTCAGCGTATTCCCGCTCGGAAGGAATCATCTCCCCTTCTTGAAGTTCTCCTTTTTCAATCCGTCCTTTGATCGCTTCTTCAATTTGATAATAGATCGGCAGTGGTGAGTATTTATCAATCATTTCTGTATCACTTCCCTAACGAGTTCACCAGTTTTAATGCCTGTGAATCTGCAATAATGGTTACATTTCCATGCATGTTCAAGGCCGATGCCGGTACGGTTTCTGTAATTTCTCCGCGCAACAGATGGAACAGCGCGTCCTGTTTCTTTTCTCCCGAGGCGAGAAGAAGGATTTCCTTGCTTTGCAAAATGATGGAGATGCCCATCGTGAGTGCTCGTGTCGGCTGTTTGGAGAGATCTGTAAAATACTCCGCGTTTGCCTCAAGCGTCGATGGAGTTAAGTCCACCACATGTGTTTTTGATGAAAAAGACGTTCCCGGTTCATTAAACCCGATATGCCCGTTCTGCCCGATACCGAGCAGCTGCAGGTCGACGCCTCCGATGCTCTCAATCAGTGAGTCATAGCGCAAGCATTCTTGAAGGAGTTCCTCAGCCGATCCGTTTGGAATGTTCGTTTGATCGAGCGGAATGCTCACCCGGTTAAAAAGGTGCTCGCACATGTAGGAATGATAGCTTTCCGGATCGCTTGACGTCAGTCCCACATATTCATCGAGATTGTACGTGTGCACATGGTCAAACCGCGTTCCGTTCTCCTCATGATCCCTAACGAGCTCCTTGTACGTGCCAAGCGGTGTGCTGCCTGTCGCAAGTCCCAGTGTGACACGTTCCTTGCTCTTGACTTTTTCCAAAATAATTTGGGCACTAACCCTGCTCATTTCCTCGTAATCCGCAACTTCAATGATTTTCATGTTATACGTCCTCCCTCCGCTGATAAGAAAGTTTTCCACGGCAGAAAGTGAAGATAACGTCTTTTTCCTCGTTAAGCACGACAACATCGGCATCCTTGCCTGCTTTCAAACTTCCCTTGCGTTCATAAACTCCAAGCTCTTTCGCCTGGTTAATGGCGGTCATCTGAATGATGTCCTCCGTGGAACACCCGGTAAACTCCCTCATGTTTCGGGCTGCGTCCTTCATCTTTAAGATACTGCCGGCAAGCGTACCGTCTGCCAGCGTCGCTTCGTTTCCATCGACCGTTACGTCCTGCCCGCCAAGTGTATATGAACCATTGCCCATACACTTTGCCCGCATGGAATCGGTAATGAGTACGACCCGCTCGCTGCCTTTGTTGCGGTAGGCGAACTTCACCATCTCAGGCCGGGAATGAATGCCGTCGACGATGATTTCTGTTGTGATCTCATCATGCAGCAGAATCGCTCCTGCCACTCCGGGCTCCCGGTGGTGAAGGCCTCTCATTCCGTTATACAGATGAGTCGCATGCGTAACACCTGAATCAATGCTCTTCACAACCTCCTCATACACCGCATCAGAATGGCCGATTGATGCGACAACTCCAGTTTCTTTTAAATAGGAAGAAAGCTCATATCCACCCGGTTCTTCAGGTGCCAAGGTTACGAGTTTAATTGCATTGCCGGAAAGCTCCTGCCATTTCTTAAAGAGCTTGACGTCCGGGTTTTTAATATGGTCCAAAGGCTGGGCTCCTGCCCGCTTCGGGGAAATAAACGGCCCTTCTAAATGAAGGCCGATCACCTCCGCCTCCCCTGGAGGATTGCCTTCTCCCATATACTCCCTGACATTTTGCAGTGCGCTTTCAATTTCTTCTTCGCCTTGCGTCATCGTTGTTGCAAGAAAGCCCGTCGTTCCTTCTTGAGGAAGGGTCACTGCCATCGTTTTTAATGCTTCCTCTGTCCCATCCATCACATCTGCGCCGGCAGCACCATGAATGTGCAGATCAATCATGCCGGGAACAACAGATGACGTGGCCGGCAGCTCTAGAACATCATAATCTTCACGATTTAACGCATCAGCTCCTTTACCCACCTCTGCTATTTGCTGGTCTTTAATGATGAGGTACCCCTTTTTCAGCTCGCCACTCTCTGTATAAATGGTCCCTCCGGTTATCAGTAATGGTTTCATCTCCACTCACCATCCTTATTATCTCTATGCACAGGGTACCACGCTTATGACTAGTTGTCTATACCAGTCGAACTATTTTGTTAATTCTGAATATAGGTCTTATCTCCTTATTTATAGAGAAGGTAGTGCTTTCTGACCTTTTTGAACTGTTCAAGCTCAGGCATCCACTTCTTTTTGATTTCTTGTAAAGACGTTCCTTTTTCGATTTCTTCCCGTACCCAGCCGTTTCCGATCAGGTTATCAAAATACGAAATTCCCTGGCTGTTCTCTGCTCTGAACTGAAAATCGTTGGGATACAGATCATGTATCGTTTTCACAACCGCAAGCCCTGTATCCACCGAATTATAGGAATTGTAATCTGTGATATGCAGTTGAACACCGTTCGACAGCACATTTGCAAATTTTGAGAACGTTGGGGTGAAGGAATTGGAACGGAACATCACTCCCGGTAGCTTCAGTTCGTTCAATTTTTGTGCGAGCACATCTCCGTCAATGAACGGTGCTCCGATCGTTTCGAATGGCCTCGTCGTTCCTCTTCCTTCCGACACATTTGTTCCTTCAATCAATCCTGCTCCCGGATAAACGAATGCGGTGTCCACGGTTGGCATGTTAGGCGAAGGCATCACCCACTGAAGCGGAGTTTCGTAATACGTCTTCCAGCGGTGCCAGCCTTTCATCTTAACGACCTTGAGATCCGCATTGATATTGAACTCCTTGTTAAAAAGCATCGCGAGTTCACCGACCGTCATCCCGTGGCGGAGCGGGATCGGATATAATCCAACGAACGTTGCATACTTCGGCTCAAGCACCGGCCCTTCCACTGCTTCCCCGCCTAGCGGATTCGGACGGTCAAGCACGACAAACTCGATGTTGTTTTCCTTCGCCGCTTCCATCGCGTACGCCATCGTATAGATGTACGTGTAAAAACGGGTACCCACATCCTGAATGTCAAAGACGAGAACATCAATGTCCTTCAGCATCTCCGGGGTTGGTTTTTTCGTTTTCCCGTAAAGACTGTAAACCGGAAGCTGTGTTTTCTTATCAATGTAAAAATCAACATAAGAGCCGGCCTGCTCGCTTCCCCGAACCCCATGTTCCGGACCGTATAAGGCTTTCAGTTCAAAGTTCGGGTTGTTGTGCATCGCGTCGACGATACTGTTCAGCTTTCCGTCAACTCCTGTCGGGTTCGTGATGAGCCCGACACGCTTCCCTTTTAAAAGGTCTTGTTGGTCGTGAAGCAGCACTTCTGCACCCGTTTTAAAATTTTGCGGTGAATTTTTATGATGATTGTCATCCTCTGCCATCGCTGACGACAGCAAGGTGATCACCAAAACAAATAACATCCCTGCACTCAACCACTTTTTCATCTTATTTCACCCCTTAATAAGATAGTCCGTGCCCGTATGGATACAATGTTTCTTTGTTGCTGTTATAGATGGTTACTGGCAGCTTTCCCGACGGATTGTTCTTGCCGAAAATCGTATCCGCCACTGCTGCAAAGCTTGCTGTTCGGAAGCTGTATTGTGCGAGATACGCATCTACATCAGGAAACGACATAATGTCATATGGATTTCGGATACCGACCGCAATGACTGGTTTGTCACTTTCCCTGTTCACTTGATTCACCATTTTCATTTGGGCACTGTCAGGAGCTCGTCCTGCTACAGAAGATGTGTACGTTCCAACGATGACCGCTTTTGCTGATTTTACCGTTTGAAGCTGATCAGCCGTTAATGGGCCTGCAGCTTTAATCATGACACTGTTTGGATAAAGTCGTTTCACTTGAGCAGCCAAATCTTCTACATACGTGTTGCCGATCACGACCACTGGAGCACCCGCATCCGTACTCAATGGAAGAGTATTTTGGTTTTTAATGAGTGTAATCGACTTTTCTGCTGTTTCCTTTTCGATCTGTTTATGTGCAGGGGAACCGACGACTTGTTGGGCATTTTCAATGAGCTTGTTTACATCTGCAGGTTTTTCAGCTTTAAAGATGCTGCGTTTCACTTTCAATGTAAGAAGCCGTTCAACAGACTGGTTCAAGCGTTCCTGTGTAATTTCACCTTTATGGACCGCATCATATAAACCATTCGCTACGGCCTCAAGACCAACAGGCATGAGTACTATATCTGTTCCGGCGTTTACCGCTCGGATGGCTGAGTCTACAGGTCCGAAGTTGTCAGAGATCGCCTGCATGTTCATCGCGTCGGTTGTAATGACACCTTTATAGCCCATGTCCTCTCTCATCAGTTCTGTCAGCACTTTATGGGAAAGTGTGGCTGGGATGGCAATCGTGCTGCCGTCTTTCTTGGAAATAGCAGTGGATGGATCGACTTTTGGGAACGTCACATGAGCAGTCATGATTGCGTCCACCCCAGCATCCATCGCTTTTTGGAAAGGAAACAGCTCTACTTTTTTCAAGCGCTCCAAGTCATAGGGTACTTCCGGAAGGCCGATATGGGAATCAACTGCTGTGTCCCCATGGCCCGGGAAATGTTTTGCTGCACCCGCGGTGTTTGTGGACTGCAAACCTTTGATGTAAGCAGTTCCTAAATCTGTAACAAGCTGAGGATCTTCTCCAAAGGAACGAGTTCCAATTACAGGGTTGTCCTGATTGTTGTTTACATCAAGCGAAGGTGAAAGATTAAAGTTGATCCCAAGCGCGTTTAGTTCTTCACCAATCGCTTTCCCTACCTTTTCAGCTAACTCAGGAGATCTTGTTGCACCAAGTGCCATGTTTCCAGGAAAATCTGTTCCGCTTTGAAGGCGGGTAACAATACCACCCTCTTGGTCAATCGAAATAAGCAATCCGTTCTTTTCAGAAGCTTCCTGATAATCGGCCACAAGTTTGGTTGTCTGTTCTGTCGTTACAACATTTTCACGGAACAAGATGATGCCGCCTAGATGATATTTCTTCACGAGTGCTTTAATCTCTGGTGTGACCTCTGTTACGTTCTTGCCATTAAACGTTCGGAAGTCTGGCATCAGCATCTGACCGACTTTTTCTTCCATACTCATCTGTTTGATGGCTGCCGGAATCACATTGTACTTTTTCCCTTTTTGCTTTTGGATTACAGCTGTCTTTGTTCCTTTATGGTCTTTCACGGAGATTTGTGTATGGTCGATCTTTCGTCCATCCGTCACAAAAATGCGAGTGTCGCCGCTGTGGCCTTTAAGGGTTACAAGGCCTCTTGGGTCTACAGTGGCAACCCGCGGATTTGCCGACCACCATCTCAAAGCTTCCGTCTCCATGAAATGGCCGTCCACTTTATACACATGAAGAGCATGAAGTTGGATTTGATCACCATTAACCTCCTTTAACGCCTGTGGAATGTTGCTGGAGATGATCAAGTCTTTTTGATCAGGATGGCTTTCTGCAGCTGCCTGCTTTGGAACCGTTCCAAGGAACGAAGCAACGACGAGCATACAGGCCATCGCATATAAAAACGCTAGTCTTTTCTTCATTGCATGTTATCCTCCTTTAGTTTTATGAACGATACTTCTTTCTGGAGGAATTTGTCGTTTCCTTTCGACTCAGGCGAAAACAAAGCAATAGGCCCAGGAAGGTTTTCTGCCATATAGTTCTAGTTGTCTATACCAGTTAACTTTATTCACAAAAGAGTGGTAATAAATCCTTATAAAGGAAAAAAGCTGTGGAAGGAGCTCCACAGCTTTTAATAACTTTGTCTTTATTGCATGGGTGGGTTATGAGGAAACTGGGACATGTACCCGGTAAACTGCTGGGCAGCCTGCTGCAGCTTCTGCGGCTGTTCCGGCGTCAGCGCATACCAGCCTTTTTGGAACATAAGCTCATAGAGTTCACGCTGTATGTTTTTCGTCTCATCAAAAATCGAATGAATCTCCTGATAGAGCGCGTCATGGCTCGCTTCATTCATGGCTGTTGAATACGAAGCGGTCATGTACTTTTCATAGGAAAGAATGTCATTCAGGAAATCCCGGTCATTCATCTGAGGCGTTTTCGGCACCTGAGACTCCGGATTTTGAATTTTGTTCTGATTGTTATTCATCTTCCGTTCCCCCTATTGATTCATATTCTGGCTTCCGCCGGATTGAAGTTTCTGCAAGATTTGCTGATAATGCTTTTCGTGCATGTGGCACGCCTTCTCAAGCGCCGCACTCACCTGCTGGTCCTGACACTGGCTCGCTGCAAAATGCGCCTTCTTAAATCCAAGCAAATTCCATGAAAGCATGTCGGTTAAGTAGTTAAAGTCTTTCCCTGTGATCACATTCGGCGGCTGTTGATACATCTGCTGCTGGTTCTGTCCCTGATTCGGTTGCTGCTGTTGCATACGTATGTCCTCCTTTATTCCTTGATTTACCATGTTAGCTTTCCATCTTTTTGAGAAAGTATGCCAATAAGTTGGTAAATTTATAGAACTTGAAAAGATGAGCCCTGTTAAGGCTCATCCCGTTTTGAAAATCTCATTGAAAGAATTTTTAATAAAGAGGCTTGCTTTTCTTTCTACTTCTGTTATATAATTTTCCTTGTCAGCAACAACCATCGTGGGGGCTTAGCTCAGCTGGGAGAGCGTTTGGCTGGCAGCCAAAAGGTCAGCGGTTCGATCCCGCTAGTCTCCACCATACATATCAGTCAAAAACCCTTGAGAAATCAAGGGTTTTGTTTTTGATAAAGAGCAAATTTTTATAAAATAAAATTGTTTCTTCACATAGGTTCACATTTGGTTCACCTTTAGTTAACTAAAGGGCAGGTATATCGCGGTATTTCCGGTTAAAATACAAAAAAGGCACCTCAATTATCTACTCTTGCCCGAGATAATTGAGGTGCCTTTATATATCATTTATTAACAAAACTTTGTTACACTGCGGGAGGTTGCTGTGCAAGGAATTCACTTCAAAGCAAATAGACAACATCATAGGTTTAGTTCGTTTATATGGCTATCTACATTATTAGCCTTCGTTAGCTTAATAATGAAAGCATTACGACTTCAAAAACTCTAATACTACGTTTATAAATTTTTCTGTTTCTTCTAAATCCGGGAAATGGGCACTATTATTGAATAATTCTAATGTACTGTTAGTTAATTCTCTATGAATTATTTTAGAGATATTAACTCCAGTATTACGGTCAAAAACGCCTGTAATTATTAAAGTAGGTTGTTTTATGTCCTTAAGACGGTATTGTAATGGAAGGTTACAAGGGGTGTTTTCAAGGACGTTCATCATTAGTCCAGTGTTAATTAAATTACTTTCTCCCCATAAATTTCTATTTATTTTTGCGATTTCCTGGTTTTCAAATAACAACAAATCAACTGTTTCGGTGTCAACAAGTTCCCACAGTTTTTCATAAACATTGGCAATTGAAGTAGATTCTTTTTGAAGTAATAAAATCTTATTGTAGAGGTTTTTATTTGCCACTGACATGAAACCAGTTTATTTTTCCATTCTTAGATTTAAAATCACTAGTTGATAAAATACTATACTCACCCTTTCAAAATATTTAATCAGATTTTACCCATTCTATAATGCTTAATTAAAGAAAAGAATATCACCTTTTACTGCAATTCTATTGAATTAATCAATGTCCTCAAGCCCATATAACAGCCCTTTTTAAGATTCGAGTTCTAATGGAAAATTCCATCTCTTATTCAACAATCCTGCCCGTTTGTATAATAAGTTCAATAAAAAAGCGCAGATTTCCTTTTTAGAGAAATGCACCCGATTGCAGAAGATATTGAAAAAAATTTCGAATAAGAAAAACATAGGGAGAATTTAATCTTCCTATGTTTTTCTTATTATTTATCTGTTTGTTTTTGCTTCTTTTTCAAATACTCCGCACGTATTTTTTCAAGTTGCTTCTTTTTATCAAATTTGGCAGGCGTGTGTTTTTCATGAAACTTTGTCACAGCTACCTGACCTTTGTAATCCAATTGATATTTCCCCACTTTGTTCACCTACTTTTCTTATCTTTAAAGAGAATCTATTCAACAAATATAATATACCTTATTTTACTGAAGTAAACCTTATTACTTTATTAGTGTACTGCTACTTTACATATATCAGTAAAAACATTAGAAACTTAGTAAAATTAATTAATCATTCTTTTTAAAGGAGAATATCTTAAATTTATCCAAGGTTATTATTCCTCCTAATATAAGAGATTTGACTACGCCTTTTTTTCAAGAAAAAGTGCACTTCTCCTTCTTGAAGAAATGCACCCGTTAGTTGAAAAAGGAGGATGTTGTATTTAGATACAAAATAACGATATATCCTATAAAAATGAGAGAAAATGAAATTATAATAATCCATAACTGGAAATATAATGTCCATTGGAAAACGCTTCGGTAATTTTTAATCTGATGTATTTCCTTTGCTACGTTATTATTTGTATAAACAAATCCTATCGAAAATAATAATGCAGAAATTAACGGGAATAGAAAGGGTGTAGCGAAAGGGATCGTATTACTAAAAAAATATAAAGGGAAACCCAGCCATAAAAATGCTGTAAAGATGGTAATAACCAAGATCGCCATATGCAACATTATATCTTTCTTTATTGTTTTAATATAAATTGATGGTATTTTATCCATAGATGACGCTCCCAATTTTATATATATCAAAAAGTTTCCTTATTCCACAATCCTGCTACTTTAGCTTAAGAAAAAGCTACATGAACAGCTTTAAGGATCTTAAACTTGGACTCTACTTACCTTGTTTTTTACTAATATGGATAGCAATATATAACAAAACACCAAATGTCGCCCCACCGAGAAGAATTAAACCAAAATTACTTGCTGCTAAAACTAACGCGTAGGCCACAATCATTCCAAGTAGAATAAATAAGATTATTTGCACCAAATCTTCCCCCACACCCACTAATTGTAATAACTCCTAATTCAATAAGATTTGATTAGATATTTAATTCCAATTATTTCAAATTTAATTTTGTAAAGCAATCCCTTATTCAACAATCTGGCCCGATTGTTGAATATACTTTTTATATCCATTTAGCAAACCAAGCAACATAATATGCAGCAGGTATAAAGATAAGTACTAATGTACCTATAAATTTTGAACATATCATTGTTAACGAGTAACTTTTTAGAAAAACATACTTACTTTCTTTCTTAACCACTCTGTCAGTTAGAACTGATGCTTTTGGATCAATAAACAATGTTAAATGGATGGTTGCAATACCGTTAATAATGCCAGATGACATTAAAGCTGCTTGTGCATAATCTTTTGGTTCGAAGCGTATTTATAAATATCTTGTATAGCCATTTCGGCATTTGGTCGATGTCCGGCTTCATACCTAAACTAATGGAAAAAAACAGGACAAACCCCTTTTCAATATAAATTGAAAGGAGTTTGTCTACGGTCTAAAAGGGAGGAGGATTCTCCCTTTTGGAACCAATTTTTTATTTACTTTTACTATATTCGGTTATCCTTTTTACAATCGTTTGCTTGAATTGTTGTTCGTTTAAATGAGTTGTTTCCCGTAATGCCTTGTTAAAATTCATACCTTGTTTTATTTTTTCTACAATATGTATTACCGCCATTTTTCCTCCTGCGTCAATAATCTGTTCAATCGCAAATTGGCTCTGTATAAATGGGTCTCCCGGTCTTCTAGTTTGCTTCTCAAACTGTTCAGCTGTTCTTAGATTATTAAATTCAATAAACGGAAAATTAATTTTATCTTTCTTAAATTCTTCATTTTTTGCTATATAACTGGCTAAACCTTCATGAAACCATCTTGGAAAATCTGAAGCCGAAACATTTTGACTTTTAAGTCGAGAAATGAAAATGAAATACCCATATTCATGAGCTATTCTATTCTTAAAATCAATAGGTATCTGTCCCTCTTTCACTAAAACAGAGATATTATTTTTTTTAGCGTCGTAATATGCCCCAATCATGTTGGAATTATAGATTTTTTCAAAAGAACTATTATCTTTCAGATATATTGGTACTTTTCCTTCAGGTACAAGTCCAATAGATAAAGCAACTTTTTCTGCACTGGATATTGCCTGCTTGGTTGGTATTTCATATTTTTTATTTTCATCATTATAATACAATACCCCATTGGTAAGCTTTTGTTTGATATCTAAGTTTTGTGCATTAACAAAAAAAAGGACATATGCTCCTATAAGAATTACAACTAAAACGAAACAAATTAACCCTCTTTTAATTAACAAAATCGCCACCTACTCTTTATGGAATGACTGTACTTTAGCAAATACCTGAGACTTAAGAGAAAACCAAAAATCTAAATCATTAGGGTTCATGGTTAAAAATTTATTGTAATAATATGATGCTTTTTGATCATTACCTCTTTCATTGTACAAGTTACCCATGATGATATAAAGGACATCGTTATATTGATTATTTTTCTTCGCTATCTTATTTAATTTAACTTAAATCTTCTTGTTATCTTCATATAAACTTACAATATTAATGATCTCTTTTTCACTTTCCATGTCTCGTAATGAATTAAGTTTTTCCTGTAGAGTAAGTAAAGATCTTGAATTATTTTTAACAATATATTGTGATGCTAATAAAACATATCCTTTGTAGTGCTAATGACATTAGAATCCATTTTCTATACAACTTGCCGCGTAAGTTGCTAACTTTGTGCCTTTCCCCTTGAATAAATTTCAATTGCTTTGATGAGTCCAATGGTTCCAATGGAAATCAGATCTACCGTATCTTCCCCTGTATTCTCAAATTTCTTTACGATATGTGCAACCAAACGCAAGTTATGTTCGATCAGTTTGCTTCTGGCCTCCTGATCCCCCCTTGGCCATTAGCCTTAAGTATTCTTTCTCTTCATTTTCAGAAAGGGGCTGCGGAAATGAAAGGTGCTATGAAGGACATGCCCAAAACAGAACTTCTCCATTATGAATACGCATTCAAAGCCCTTCGAAAAGACATGAAGGGACGGAAACCATTCATTACTTTACGGTAGACGACTCCAAGTTAACCAAAACAGGTTTTATTGTGGTTGCAGACAGCAATCTATATCTTGTTTCCATGAAGATGGGGTTCTTTGGCGGAGCACAGACCGAAGCCATTCCCTATAATAACATCAAGAGTATTGATTTTGATCTAGCACCTGATCCGGTCGGTATAGCATTGACGAATCTCGGCATTCTGTATTTGGAGATAAATGGAATCATCGGGTCCAGCAAACGTACGATTCGTAACATCCCTGAAGAACATTTAGATAACCTGCGGAAAGCAATTCAGGCTAAATTATAAAGGCTCTTTTCGTAAGTATTGTTGCTGTTAAAAAGATAATATTAAATTTACTTTTTACGGTATTATATATACAGGAGCTTATTCAGCTAAAGCCAAGGGTAGTTGGTTTTTAATTTCTAATTATTAGCTAGGGGGGTAAAAAATTGGTTAGATTAGAAGAAATGAAATCAGATGAGTTTCAAAGATATCTCAGTTATGCTATTAAAAATTATGCAGACGAACATGTTAAGGCTGGCAATTGGAATGAACTAGAGGCATTTAGTAAAGCAACTCAAGAATTTGAAAAACTATTACCAGACGGAGAAAAGACCACTAATAATAACTTATACATTATTCGAGATGAAGAACAAGAAGTGGGTATGGTTTGGCTGGCTCAACGGTCTAATGAAAAAGGATTTATTTATGACATAAACGTCTGGGAAGGTAATCAAGGTCGTGGTTATGGAAAAAAAGCGATGAAAGAAGTAGAAATCGTAGCAAAGAAATTAGGTTTAAAAAGTATAGGACTTCACGTCTTTGGTCACAACCAGACAGCACGAGGTTTATATGAGAAATTAGGATATATAGAAACGGATATTGTGATGAAAAAAAAGATTTAACAAAGAAATAACATAACAAATACAGCCATTCCATTACGAAACGGCTGTATTCGTTATTCAACAAAAGCACCCGTTAGTTTAAGTGCATTTATTCACAATGTTCGCTGTCTATACAAAGAAGAAGCTTGCTGACTCTTACAAGTTAGTGAGACTAACAGCAAGTTTGCTTAAAATTTTAATTGTTGTAAAATAGTGTAAAGGTAATTTTATTTTACGGAGGGTAATGAAAATGAAGATTTTGTATGATGAAACATACACTTCAAATGAAGGAAGGCGAGCAAGCAGGAATATTTGGTATGGAGATGCTGATATATCAGTTGATGGTGAGCATGGAAAAATCATTAATCTTTATGAAGATTTTATGGATAATTTATGCGAAATAATAAAAAATGATTTATCTAAAAATGCAGCAAATAAGCCTACTGAAACTAACTGGTATATTTATGGAAGTGGTGTAACTCTGGAAACTATTGGAGACAATAACCTTCCGACAATTATGGTTCGTGAGAAGTCTGACGAGTTTATAACTAATTTTAATATCAGTGACCACGATTTTGCTGTAAATATTGATGCTATTCTGCTGTTTAAGGCTGAATTTGAAAAACGTTTAGCTAGTAATTGAGGAGTAATATCACTATAAGCATTTTCAAACTATTTGAGGGGATGATTTCATAATGAAATCATTCTCCTTTTTCATGTGATGGGAGTCTTTTTGTATGGAGGAAAAGGACATTTAGAAATACAGATTGTGAATAATTACACTTAAATTAACCTGCCCCTTTAGTTCCATAAGAAAAAGCTGCCTTATAGACAGCTTCAATCTTCAGCTAACGCACCCATTTGTTGAACACAAGTTAACACTTCTCTTCAACAAAACTGCTACATTTGTTGAATAAGAACATAATATTTTTTCCTAAATTGTATTCTAGAAAGATACCGTTCAATCCTTCAGAGTAAATAAGAATACAAGTAAGATTACATCAAAAAACCTCCTCATTTATAAACGAGGTTTTGTATACTTTATTGTGCTATTACTTTTAAAAATATTTACTATATAAATCATGTCTTAACTTGCCACTAAATTGTGCATACACCTTTGTTGTTTCGCTTTTCTCATGGCCAAGTAAACTCTGAATTACCTCAAGTGGCGCTCCGTTATTCATCATATGAGTGGCATAGCTGTGACGCAACTGGTGTGGATGAATTCTCTTCTTAATTCCGGTACGATCTGATATACGGGTTATAAATCTCATTAGATCGATACTCATTCTTCTTTTGGGTCTTCTTTCTGTAATAAATAAGCAAGGGTAAAGATCATCACGTGAACCTAGGTATCTCTTTAACCATAAAGAACAGCGAGTATTAAAGTATACCTCACGTTCTTTATCACCTTTTCCATGAACAATCACAGAATTTGTTGTGAAATTAATATCATCACGATTAAGTTTTACTACTTCCCCAATGCGACAACCTGTGGAGTAAAAGAACTCAAACAATGCATTTTCCATAGCGTTTTCACAAGATTCCCTGAGATGTTCGATTTCAAGTTCAGTAAGGAATTTAGGAATCCTCTTCCCAAGTTTGGGTTCCCTTAATTTAGCTGCAGGATTATTCTTAATAAACCCTTCGTCAAAAGCCCACTTGAACAAAGAACGAATGAATCGAACACGGTGGCCTAAGCTTGAGGGCTTTAAGTGTTCTCCTTCCTCAATTAAATAGGTCTTTAGCTGATCTGTTGTAACACTATTAACATCAATATCTCCAAAATATCGAAGCAACATATTGAACTGAAAGGAATAGGTTTTTAATGTTAATGCTGAAAACCCTTCAATTTTTTTATCGAGTTGATATTTGTCCCATCCAATTGATAATAACATCTTACTCACTCTCCAATTAAAGAACCAATTACACTATATTCTAGTATTGACGTGATGAACAATTATCATTCAAATGGTGTACAAGATTTGGCTCGCGAAAAAGAGGAAAAGATTAACCCTTTTCCCTTTTTATTACAGATTGCATATAACAACTTTCTTCATTTAGGAAAATAGGCATAAATATTCATTAAATAATAACATATAATTATGCCTATTTTCCCAATATCATTCTTTTCTAATTTGGTTTACCATAAAAAGGAATCATAATTAATAATCAAATAGGAGGTCAGTAAGAAATATAATTACAAAAATTATGAATTCAGATTAGAAAACATAAGTACAGGGGATAAAAATGAAAAAATTAGCATGTTCATTAGTTTTAGCAACTTCAGTGTTCGCAGGATTAGTTAATGTATCGCCGGTTAATGCAGCTGGAACATCACCCATGGATTTAAATACTCAGTTAAAGAATATTGGGGTTCCAGGTGACTTAATAGCTGATATGAGTGATTCCGAGAAAAATGATATACTTTCTGAAGATGGGATTGTATTTAACTCAGCAACTACAACAATTTACAATAATTTAGATGATGATACCAGTACACTAGCAGGAAAAATAACGTACCTAGCTAAACAAGGACCGATTTTTGAACCTGGTCCAGATCCAATACCAGGGGGAGTGTCGACTCAAGCTACAATTTCAAAGGGTCGTTTCGATTATACTGTTAAATCCTTTGATATTAAATCAAAAGACGGTAGGACAAGGCAAAGAGCATATGTAAGTTATCATTGGAAAAATGCGCCCGCATGGGGGCTAACCGATTCTTTCGGTGTAGCATGGTCTACAAAATGGAGAGCAATTGACGGAACTTCAGTGAACCATGACGAACACAAATTGACAAGTTCTAGCGATTGGGTAACGGATGATCATACCACAGCAGTAGCATACGCTTCTGGTGATGGAATTGGCTGGCATGCTGACTTAAACAATTTTCTAATTCATAATATTAGTGAAGCTAAAGGGTATGGACGAGTGAATATCGAAACAAAAGCAACAAATAATCCTTCTGGTTCCGATCAACTATTTGCGAACTATGCCCATATAAAAGGTACCTTCGGGAGCATTGGTTTGGGCTTTGGTCCACTTAGTGTTACTTATGAGGGTTCTGCTTCAGCGGATACACGGGGTGATTGGACGACATTTAAATACCAACCAAAATAGGAGTAAACATTATGAAATTCCAAAAAGTGTTTATTGTATTGATTTCCATTGGGGTTTTGTTAACAGGTTACACAGTGTATTCATTTAATAAAGAGCCGAATCATAGTACTACTTTTTCAGCCAGGGTACTAAAGAAAGCGCATAATGGCGACAAATTCACAGTACAAGTCCAAGATACTGAGAATAAAAATCGGCAGGGTAATGTTATTATAAAGAGTGAAAATGTCTGGAACTTAATTGAAAAAAACAAAAGATATTTTATAGTAGTTAGTTACAAATCTGACAAGTTATTTAGCGAGGGTCCAGCATCTTTGCAACAAATTGATAAAATTAAATAATACGTTCAGTCATCATCAATTT
This sequence comes from Fictibacillus marinisediminis, assembly GCF_023149135.1. Lineage (NCBI taxonomy): Bacteria > Bacillati > Bacillota > Bacilli > Caryophanales > Fictibacillaceae > Fictibacillus > Fictibacillus marinisediminis. The sequence continues at coordinate 3,102,730 of NZ_JAIWJX010000002.1, forward strand.
CATTAATTTTAAACAACATCACACCATACAAAAAAGAAACTGCCTAAAGTTTGGGCAGCTTCTTTTCATTTGGTACTCCTTCCTTCGAAGAAAACAATGGGGTTAGAACTTACATTCTAGACGAACATGTTTCTTTGTTTTAAAAAGTGGCCGTTAGGGCCACTCCTCTATTTAGACAAGGAATTTAGATAGCTAATATAACCTAACGCGGTCTGTAATTCTTTAACACTTAGAGATAATCTATTAGCTTGTACTTTTAAAGGTTCTGGCTCTTCAGGCTGTCTATTAATAATATCGGCCACAACTTGAAATATGTGATTAAACACTGGTAGCTCCGGACTTTCAAATTTAAGAACCCTATACATTCCTCTGTCAACTTTCTCTACATATCCATTTTCTTTTAAGCGGCTGATATACTTTGTTGCTTGGGTTTGAGAAACCATCAAGATCCTTGCTATTTCAGGAACACTTATAGAAGCAATTCCATTCGAACCTTCCCTTTTCTTAATTATCTTTAATATTTCGTAATGCTGAAGAACAAATTTTTGTAGAAAATTCCACTCAGGAGAATTTAACACTTCTTGCACTTAAAATAACCTCCATGACTATATCACCAATGAATTAGTGAGCTGAATTTGTATGGTCCCCTCACCTTAAGTCACCTAATTCTTGTTTATAAATAGGTGTTCCGGCTGAAGTAAAGTATTTAGGAAATTAAGAGAGCCCCATTAATTAGCTCAAAATATGTTGAATAAAGCCTCTTTTTGCTGCTTCTTAGTTATATCATCACTTTCAAAAATCAACAGCCCGTTAGAAATAGCATTAGTAAAAATACTGTCACTATGATGATCTTGTTTCTTTCGGTAATACACTGGTACATTCAATGCAAACAGAATATGTAGTAATCAACAGAATGCCAGTATTTTCCCCATTCATCTTCGATCCGGAATAAAGAAAGGTTTATCATTTTATAAATCTAGAACATTAAAACGCGAAGGATATTTCCCTTGTAGATATTCCGTCCCATGTCTAAGTTGCTCTTTAGCAAAGGCTCTTTTTGTAAGGATTGTTGCTTTTAAATAAGATAAGGTTATATTCATTTTCTATGCTATTATATTTGAATTAGCTTATTCAGCAAACGAGGCATTTTAGTACAACAATGTGAAACCTTCTTTACAATTAAGTCGTATAAATTATACAAAATAAATCAAGTTTTGATTAAGCTAAAAGAGGGATTTAGATTGGGAAATCAAGAAATTTTCTTGTTTTATTTTATACTCATACTTGGAGTCTTGTTTGTTTTAGCGGCAATGTTTACCTTTATTGCTATGTATAGTAATAAAGATTATACAATATTGAATGTAGGTAAAAGCTTTGGAATCTTGTTACTTGGTGTTTTATTTTTAGCCATTACTCTCCCAAGCCTAAAATATATGGCTCTAAAGGAATATGATGTCGCCAGAGGGAAATGTGTTATAGAAATAGATTCAACAGATCGTTCTTCTGAAGCGAGCTTTAGAATACTCGATTCAGGTGAAATATTTACCTTCAGAGATATTCCTGTACTTGATGCTTATGGAAAGTCAATTCCTTATTATTGTAAGGTGACAGTTACAAAAGACCATATGTTTGAAATTAGTTATAAAATATACGATGTTAAAACACGAAAGTTAATATTATTAAGTAAATAGTTTATAGATACTTCAGTTTGTAAATAACTTCAACTCAGAAATAAAATGAAGCATACCATTTTGAGGAGGGTATTTATTGAAAAAAAGTGCTGAATTATATCCAAAAAAAATTAACATTTATACAATAATAGTAACCGCCGTTGTTCTTCATCTGGTGCTTTTTTTGTTTCATTCTTTACAACCTACGGATTTTATCATCTCTATTGGATTAATTTGGGGTGTGATTGAACACAACAAGGCTGTAGGTAATCTCAAAGGTTAAAATAATTTGTAGAAATAAAACTAAACAAATACCTATTTAACGATAAATACAGCCGCTTCGTAATGGAATGGCTGTAATCGTTATTCAATAAAAACACCCCATAGTTGAATAAGGAAACAAACTATTAAAAATATAAAGTTAAAACCATAGCTAAGAATGGCAATAAAATGAGAAATAATATAACAATACCTTTTTTCCAATTATTTTTTATCTGAAGCAATTCAGCTTTAGCTTTTTCCTTATTTTTAAGTGACCAAATAATTACACCAATCCAATAAATCGCCCAAAAAACGCAGTCAAAAGTATCCATAAATCCACCTCTGCAACAATTTGCCTTTTGTTATTCATCTTCATTCCAACATTTTACTATATCTTTAAATTACGATAATTTTAGAACTTCTGTAACTCCATAAATGGTAAGGAGGGATCATGTGTCATTTTTGAAAAGGCAATTTATGAGTAGAAAGAAATGTTTAGCTTATATTGCCACTAGCAAGGAAGTTTATTTTGCGGCTGTAAATGTACTAAAAAACAATAATATACCCTTCAGAGCAAAAAATCTTTCTAACCACAGTTCTACGCCAGGCAGAGATTTTGTGGCACATGATTACAAGACTCCAACTTTGTACGAATTTTATGTTAAGGAAGAAGATTGTTCTAAGGCACAACATTTATTAACCAAATTAAAATAGCTTCATTTTTATTTCTTCTCACTATTTTGAGTCTCCTTTACCACATATAAAAAGCCACACCGAGAAGGAGTGGCTAGTTCCAAACATTAATATAGTTTCATGAGTTGTGAAATCATTATAAGACTAGCTCCTGCTACACCAGCAATCAGGATATTCAAATTTCCTTGTCCAGTAAACTTTAAATAGTGTTTGCGGCGTACAAGTGCATCAATTATGAGGGAGAGACTTAAAAGCAAAAAGATGATTAATAAAGTCTTTTCAATTTGCTGAGATAAATCAACAATATTTGTAATGAGTGTTCCGGCGAAAATAATGAACGTTAATGTTAATTGGAAAGGATTTTTCACCTTGCGATTCTTTTGCATTCCATTCCCTCCCTCTTCAAATTCTTATTTATTTGCATAGACGACTGGGACACCTGCCCACGTTATCCCAATCGTAACACCTTTTCCTTCATTTTTTTGGGATATATAAGTTGCAGTAAAACCTGTTCCAGCCAAAATTGCGGCTGCAATATGATGTGATTTTATTGAGACACCGGCTGCCGCTGCTACTGCTGCTGCAAATGTCGTTCCTTCCAGCCCTAATGTCATGTAATCTACGTACATTTCAGTTTCAGCATTGCTGTATTTTATCGCATATCCCCACCATTTCGTTGTTCCATCGGCGTACTGTGGAGTTCCTCCGTTTGCTTTTTTCTCCATCTCAAGAACTTGTAAAAAGTAATCAGTAAAACTTTGATTTGTAATATAGGAGGTATAAACACCTGAATTATCATGTTCTCTTGTTAAAAAACCACGTATAACATAACTATTTGAATCATTGATGGATTTTACCACTCGATCATACTCATCATTTGTCAATCCCATTTGTGAAGCAGTACCAGTTACATATGCTTCACCTGCAGAATTGGCCCTAATAAAAGGAGATATCTTTCTAGCAATACCTAGATACTTTGTAACCTGTCCTTCATCCGGCAATAGATTACCGCTAATTTCACTTGCCACACAATCATAGCATTGGGTGCTAGGCGGTTCATCAGATCCATCAAAAAGGCCCCTCGACTGCTGAAGCAGAATACGATCCAATAGGAGAAAAAAAAACCAATAGATAATATCGCTGTTCCTACACCTGCTTTGATACCCTTTTTCATCATATACCAATCCTCCAAGATGGAATTTTATTGAATATACAATTCGCTTGATGGTTCTAATTATGTATTATTTTGTAAATTCAACAGTGATGTGTTTACTCTGGCTCGTCTTGTTAAAACATTAAATTACAAAAATAGTAATATTTTACTTAAGTAATTACACAAATAACGGTATGCTACGAATACCTGTCTTGGCTATGGTCAACAAATGGGATTATTGGACAAAATGTGATAAGGTCATATTAAAACTTGTTAATACCTTGCTTGTAGGATAAAATAAAACACCCTGGTATCATTATTGATACCAGGGTGTTTTCAACTTAAAAATTCTTATTTTTAAATTTTATATTTGCAACAGCAATGTGTATAAAGCAAAGAATGATGAAGCCAACAAACACTACATAAAAGTTAACTTTTGTATAAATAAAAGCATATAAAAACAACAGAATTCCGTAGATTACGAACATCATTCCATTTACTTTTGCAAACCTTTGTTTATCTTCATCGCTAACTGAACCCTCCGTGTATCCAGCAAGTAAAGATAATCTTTGTTTTTTCCAAATTAAATATGCAACTAAAAAAAAGAGTAAACTTAAAATAATAAAGATGAATTTAATAAAATTCATGTTACTCCCCCCTTTTAAAGCCCTTTTAATAATCATATCAATATTTTCTATTTTTTAACATATATGTTTTTAATGTTTTAAACCAAATTATCTAGGTAGCGTTTAAAAAATACTTCTTTTTCCTACTTCACATATTTATTTGACTCCATCTCTGCTATACTGTTGGGAGTAAAAAAGGGGGGTAAAACCAACCTTCTTATCGGTTATCATTTCAATTGTGTTTACTAACATTTGGTAATACAACATCCTCTTAGCAAATATTAGAATTATGATTTTTATAAAAAAAAAAACCTAAAAAGGGGGTTTTCATTAAAAGATTAGTTAGTAGTTACAGTAGCGTCAGTAAAGGAAATTGCATTGTCTTTAAGGTCATAACATCAAGATTAGGAGATGCTTTTAGTTTTAATCCACCATCAAGAGTAGTTAATGTAGTTTTTAAAGTAACAGTTAATGATTTCCCATCTGCTGAAAGCGTAAGTTAATTTAAATAAAATTCAATGCACAAAATAGTGCACAGACGTAATTTATTCTATTGGTTTAGATTGACTGACATTTATCCGAATTTCTAAAAAACCTTATTAAATAAGACTTATTTAATCTTAGTGGATCTGAATTACCTCAGTTTTGTTTCAAGATTTCCTCTGGCAGCCAAAAGGTCAGCGGTTCGATCCCGCTAGTCTCCACCATACATAATCATTCAAACCCTTGGTATACAAGGGTTTTTATTTTTGTTTTAGGATCTAGTTTGGAGCAAGTTTCCGAAAAGTCGCCGAAATCAGATTCTTTTTCTTAGGCTGCGAAAAATATTTTTATAAATAGAACGAATTTTTTTGAAGAGTATCCGAAATACATATCATTACTCCATATTAGCATGGACCTCAAAATCCACTCTCAGTTTGGGATAATATTCATTCCTCCAGTCTTTTAATTCATGGTAAGAAATCAGATGATGAAATTGTTGGCCAAACCCAAAAATATCTGTATGGCTTCTTTGTGTTTGCTTAAGTATATGATAAAACCGCTTTTCAGTAATCTTTTCAAGTTCTTTTTGAATCATGTGATCTGTGATTCCTTCTTTTCTTTCTAAAATGTGTATTTTTAAATTCAAGTCGCTTGACACCAGCGGTTGATTACCTTTCATTGATGTTATATTTTGAATGGAGCTGTTTGTGATCATAATACTGGCAAAACCTAGACTCTCTATTTTTCCTTTTCCTTTTTTATTTTCGTTTTGGAATACATTAATTAATTGGTATTCATCCGGGCTGATTCTTTCCACTATTTTTCCTTTCTTCAAAATATCGGAGCCCTCAAAGATTAACACTGTATCTTTTCCGGAACGAACAACCGGAACGGCGATATCTCTAGTATATAAAAACGGGCTTCGATACACTTCCCAAATAGGGGTACTAAAGATCTCAGGTGCCCACCCAGCCCCTTTATTAAAATAATCATAAATAGAGGAAGCATGGACACCTAACTTATCGTTTATGTTTGATAACACATTTTCGACATTTTCATCTGTAATGGCTACCAACGCTCTTGAGGGAATTTCTTCTGAATCCATTAAAAATTTTATAAGGCCCTTAAATTCCTGTTGGTTATGTGCCAAATTGTTTTGAATGACGATTAATCGTATTTGTGAATAATCAACGGCATCTTCGGAGTTTGTCCGCATTTGTCCAAGCACACTTGCTATAGTTTCGCCTTTCCCTGTTACAATTCTCGATATTTTGCTGTCTTTATTCGGTATAGGGATTTGCAATGTTAATTTATACTCTTTACCATCTTCTTTGGAAATGCCCAGGACTAAAGGAATGGTGCGTTTATTTATATCTTTAATATCCCAACACCCGCAGAGTAAGATTATTGACATGAATACGATCAATAGTTTATATCGTTTATTTTTTTTCATTCCCCACGACACCTCTTTTCGACAGAAAACCATAGATAAAAATGGTACATGGAATAATAATCATTAAATAAGCTTGAGCACCTGTACTATACAGAAACCACTTTTCCATCAAAGTTTTGTTCGGAATAAATAACGCGAAAATAAAAGCGATGACAGAAAAAGCAATAATCCAATATGAGGATTCGCCTTTGCTGCATTTCAACATTTTCTGCATGATCCGTCCGATCATCCAAAGTATAACTGCATTAGCCAATATCACTAATCCAATCAACGATAAACCGAAGAACAACGGTTGCCGGTTGAACGAAAACCAGCTAATGTCTATTGAATCCATTGCTTCCATAAAAGGGTGGGTCATGACCACAACCGGTTCTTGTCCGAAAATATATAACGGTATATACACAACCGAAAGAAAAAATAACGTTACACTAACCCATGCAATAAAAAAAGGGCGGAACGTCAATTTTGTTTTGGAAGTCATAAATCCCAAAAATAAAAACGATGAAAATCCTAAAAGATAGCAAAAATTTTTATTTAACAAGAATTTGGGAGGTGAATTCCAACCAAGTGTAACGTTATTTAAATCAAAATTTATAAAAGAGGAAAAAATATTAAATAGCACTAAGGGAAAAACAATCAAGAATATAAAAATCGAGGAACGTAAAATGGTGCCTAAACCTTTTATAGCTGTATATACCGAAATGAAAAATAACAGTGCCATTATTGACCAATAAGGGGTCCGAGGCAAAAATATCGAAATAATGACTTCAGTATGCAGGCGAATATTGAGGGCAACTAGCGCAATCAAGTGGATTACAAATGGGGTAAGAAACATGATTACAGCCCATCTCCCCATTTTAAGAAAAATATCAATGACATCATTTTCGGGAAAATAATTTAACCCTTTCATGTAAATCCAAATTAAAACCAATTCCAGAAAACATTGACACATCACCACTTCCCAATGAGCTGTTTTCGTTAATACATAAACGAGATTAGGATAGACCAAATAGCCAAAACTCAAATGTATAATAATGAAAACTGCTCCAATTTGTATCCTCTGCGTCACTTTGTGTCTCCTTTTTGTTCAATACGAAACGTTAGATAAGGAATATCATTGGATGTTAAGCTTGCCAAATATATGATGGTGAAAATGAAACCAGTAAAAACCCCTAAAATACCGAAAAGTGATGCCAAAATTAATATGGGGTATTTCAGTAAACGAATGTACAAGGAGTTTTGCATTCCGATCACTGCCGAACTGGCAATTACAATAGCGGTGATTACAATGACCAACAAATTACTTACTAATTTCGCTTCAACTACCGCCTGCCCCAATATGACCCCTCCTACCATTGTAATAGCGGGACCCACGCTCTTAGGAAGCCGCACAATCGCTTCAAGTATCAAATCAACTAAAACGACCATTGCAATGGTTTCAAGAAAGGCCGATAAAGGAATACCTTCCCTGC